>JBEKBH010000085.1:0-2587 GCA_050015495.1 Verrucomicrobiia bacterium | reverse complement strand
GATTCGGCCACGAGACTGTCAGTGGCTTCCAGATCCAGACGATTTCGTTCCTGTTGGCGCAAGCGTTGGATCGCCTCCCAGCGGCGGACCAAGGCCTGCAGCTGGCGCTGCTCGGGCGGCAGGGGCGTCCAAGGGCGCGGCGTGGTCGCCGCGGCAAAGCGGGCGATCAGCGCGGCGTCGGCTTTGTCGGTTTTCGTGCGGGACAGTTCGCTTTTGCCAAAGGCCTTGATGCGGGCCGGATTGACAATGCTAACCCGATGGCCGCGCTGGTGCAGGAACAACGCCACAGCATCGCCATAGCTGCCGGTGGCTTCCAGGCAGGCCTGCCGTGGGCCAGGGGCGTGGCGTTGCAGCCAGAGGGCCAATTGAGCAAAGCCGTCCGCACTGTTGGGGAATTGCTGATGGACGTAGCGGCCTTGCTGGTGCAACAGTGCGGCATCGAATTTGCGTTTGGCGATGTCCAGACCCAGATAGGCAGGACTTGTCATGGCAGCCTCCGTGTGGTTGAGTGGCGACGGTGGAACGACAGGTTGACGGGCCGAGCTTGTGCATACAGGTTCATCCCGAACGGGAGACCTACGATACCGTCCGGCCTGAATCGACCACGGGGAAAGGGATCGGATCTACAACTCAGGCTCAACGGCCTGGCCGCGCTCACAGATTCACCTTTCCCCGGTCTGTCCACCATCATGGTTCGTTCCCCTACGGGGCTACCGCAGGCAACATTGCATGGCAAGATACAAGCCGCGCTTCTACGAAGCGCGGGCTGTTCCTGTTTCGGGGTTTCAGGAATGCCGACACTTGGCCCATTTCGCCTTGTAAAATGGGCGGGCAAAGAGTATGCTACTTCACGAGGTCATGGGTGAGAAAGGGTCTCTTATGTTCTCTGCTGCTCTATCTGAGTTGTGCCACCACCCTTTGTGCCCAAGTGTTTCAGAACCTCGATTTCGAGTCGGCAAACGTGAGTAATTTGCCGTCCGGTCAGTTCGAATTCGTGTCGGTTACAAACGGGCTTCCCGGTTGGTCAGCCTATATCGGTACGAACCAACTCTCACAGGTCGGTCATAACGCCATTACTCTTGGTGCTGCCAATGTCGGCATATTGGGACCTCAGTATCCTTTCGACACTCAGCCACTTCAGGGTGCTTACACCGCTATTCTTCAGCCCGGAGCTTTCGATGGCCAAGGACTGCCGGCGAGTATCGCGCAGACAGGTTTAATCCCCGCATGGGCGAAATCCATGCAGTTTCTAGCCTTCCTGGGCTACACGAACGACTTGGTTGTCACGATCGGCGGCCAGAGTACACCGGTCGTTCCACTCGGCTCTGGCTCGTTCGGCTGTGATGTTTCTGCGTTCGAGGGCTTGACTGAAGAGCTCAGATTCACGATCACTGATGCTGATGGGAATGATCTAAACCTCCTTGATGCGATCACGTTTTCCATGGAGTCCATCCCTGAGCCGTCGTCGCTGCTGCTGACCGCCCTCGGCGGCGTGTCACTTATCGTATTCCTCAGACGTAGGCGGACGTGACCGCCATGCCCAATGTCACCACGATTGCGGCTGTGATCCGTTGCCACGGCTAGACGTCGACTTCGAGGACGGCCATCTTGGCGAGGGGTCAAAGGGGTCAACTCTTGACACTTGACAAACGAGGGAAGGGGTCAACTCTTGACACTTGACAAACGAGGGCGGGGTGCGGCAGGATGGGGGCATGGCACGACCGATTCGCATTGAGTTTGTCGGGGCGGTGTATCACGTGATGGCCCGGGGAAATGAGCGGCGGGCGATATTCTTTGACGATCAGGACCGCCGTCGATTTTTGGAGACCCTCGCGGAAATGGTCGAGCAATTTGGGGTGCGGGTGCATGCGTATTGTCTGATGCCCAATCACTATCATCTCGTCGTCGAGACGCCCCGCGGCAATCTGAGCCGGGCGATGGGCTGGCTGCAGGTGGCCTATACGGTGCGGTTCAACCGGCAGCATCGGCGCAGTGGGCACCTGTTTCAGGGGCGGTACAAGGCGCAGGTGGTGGAAGCCGACTCGTACGCTCAGGGATTGGTGCTGTACGTGCATCTGAATCCGGTGCGTCCGCGCCGCAAGACGGCGGCGTTGGCGGCGGAGCGGGCGGTCGAATTAAGTCGCTATCGCTGGAGCAGTCATCGCGTCTACGCCGGTTGGGCGCGGCGGCCGCAGTGGCTCAGTGGGCAGTGGCTGGCCTATTGGGGTCGAGGCCCGGAGGCGCACACGGCGTACCGCCGCCAGATCGCGCAGGCGTTTGGAAAACCTGCGGACAATCCGTGGGACGCGTTGCGCAGCGGCCTGGTGCTGGGCTCCGAAGAACTCTGGCGGCGCGTGAAACGAATCTTGTCGGGCAAGAACGGACAGGACGAGCGGCGTTGGCAGCAGCGGGAAGACGGACGGGAGCAGCGGGAGCGCCTGCGTCAGAAGCTGTCGGATGAACCCGACCGACGGGTGCGGATTTGGGCGCGCGTGCGGGTCGGAGGCGAGCGGCGCGTGGATGTGGCGCGCGACCACGGCTATCGGGATGGCAGCGGCGTGACGCACCTGATCAAACGCTTGGAGGC
>JBEKBH010000084.1:0-3255 GCA_050015495.1 Verrucomicrobiia bacterium | reverse complement strand
GAGCAATTCGATGCGCTCGCGGGCGGAGAGCTTGCCCTCTTTGTGCTGGCGGTTGCGGCGATCTTCGCCGCCGCCCTGCTCGGCAGCGATATGGCGGCGGCGGAGTTCCTGGAGCTTGTCCATGCTTTTGATTGTAGCCGCGGGGCGCGCTTTCGCGCGCCGGTGCTGGGTTCAGGGTGTTGGGTGCTGGGTTGTGCGAAGTTGGGCTTTTTTGTGCGTGGGATTCGGATGGGCGCGAGGCCCTTTTTTGGACGAACGAAGCCAATAAAGGCTTTAGAATCATTTGGTTCAAAAAAGCCTCGAACCCATTTGGCGGCGGTTCCATGCGGGATTGTGGGGAGGCGAGGGTCCGGTGTTGGACGCGCGAAATGGCGATGGCCGGGGGCGGTGGCGGGGTGCGGGGATGGGGTTGCGGAATCAGGTTCGGCCCGGGTTGGTGCGGGGATGTGCATAAATCGGCGAGCGGGAGGACGATTCCTGCCCGACGTGAGGATAGCACGGGGGCGGCTGGGATTCGGGGGACAGATTGGCGTTGGGCGTTTGTTTTCAGGGCGGTGGGGAGGTGCCGAGATGTGTCACCGCCGTCGTTGGGGGCGGTCGGTCTTAGACGCGTGGAGGAGCCTCGGCGTTCAAAGGACGGCGGTGCCGGCGGAGGGTGCTTTTGGTGCTTCTGCGTTGGCGATTACGGCGCGTGCGCGGCGGCTCATGGAAACCGGTCGCAGAGGTCTGGTGGGCACCGCGTTGCACTTCAGCCACTGGCTATACCCGTCGATCTCGGGGCCGCCCATGTTCAGTGCGAGTTCCAGCCCGAAGATCGCCAGGACGAAGTACCACTCGCCCGCCTCCGTTTGGAGGAGGTCGAATTCATGGACCACTTGCACCGCTGTTCCGGCCTCGTCGATCCATTTCCGATCCACGTCGTAAATCCGCCGAAGACTGAACGGCCAGTCTGGCGTTGTCCCACGACGGGCGTGGTCTCGGACCATGTCTAGCTGTGGCTCAGTTGCCAAATATTCCAGCCCGTCAGGGTGAGCAACAAGCTTTTCAGCCATTGCCTCCAGCCCGACCTTCGCCAGAAAACGGGAAACGACACGGTCGCTGGGGGCGGGTCCTCTCGTCGGGAGGGCGATCTGCGCAGAGGTGGACGTAAGGAGGTGCCGAACACCGTCCGGACCGAGCATTACGTGGCACGCAAAAAAGTCTTTTGGCTCCTTCCAGCATTCGGCGGGAAACTGGGGCAGCAGCATGCCCATGACGCGCGGAACGACACCGCGTTTGCTCGGCACGGCCTGATGAAACCGGAGCAAGGTGATTGCCGCCGACTCCAGAAAGGGCCTTTCTACCTCCTTACCTCCCGTGAGAAGTAGTTGTTGCACCGATCACACACGACTCCCGCAGGAAGGGTGTGCTTCGTGTTTCCGAGGGACTCTGGGATAATGTGCTCTCGGCTGCTGGACGAGCTTGCGTCTTCCTTACAGAATAAGCAGCGCATTCAACCCCTCGGTGGTTCTGAATCCAGGTGGTTGCTGCAATGTCTCAGATACTTGCATATAATTGTTCTAAGTGAAGTTTACCGTCTTGACGGGGGAGCGTGCAGTCACGCCGTACATTGAAAGGGTACAGGCGTCTGCAGACTCCGAGAAATACGCCCTCGGCTTCATCCCAGCATCGGCCTACCCGCAAGCTGCAGCCTCAGGCAAGCTGTTAGTAGCGGTGTCAGAGTCTTCTACGGGGCGGCAGTTTGCGGGGCACATCCTGTTCGGCGGAACGTACCCCCACGTTCGGGTTTTCCAGGTTTACGTTGCACCACAGCACCGACGGAAGAAGGTCGCTTCACTTCTCGTACAGTACTTGATTAGGGACGCAGAGGACAAGGGCTACCTCAGCGTCAGCGCCAGAGTCGCGACAGACCTTGTTCCCGCTAACTCGTTCTATGAGCATGAGGGCTTTATTGTCATGGGGAGCAAGCCAGGGGGTTCGTCTCGTGCCCGGACATTGAACATACGGGTAAGGGAGTTGGACACGCCGAGGTTGTTCGAATCGCGCCCCGACAGCGCAACCCTGAGCTTTGCTGGCATTCCGTCGGCCGCGTTCCCAGCGGTGCCATCTTACATCATCGACGTGAATGTGTTCCTGGATTTGATGAAGGAAAGGGTCAACGCGGAGGAAGTGCGCCGACTGATATCTGCGTCGTGGACAAGGGCGGTTGATGTATTCGTATCGGAGGAGTTCGTTGAGGAACTGCGGCGGGCAGCGGACCCGTCGAGGCGAGATCCCGTTGTTGACTTTGCGTCTGCGCTGCCGCGACTGCCGTTGGTCCCAAAAACGGTTATTGAACCCACGATCACCGCTCTCGGGCCAATCGTCTTTCCCGGTCGGGCTGGGCGCGATGCGCTGTCGTAGCGTGATATTTCCGACCTCACACACATAGCGACAGCTATCCACCATGGCATCAGCGGTTTTGTAACGGGGGAGAAGGCCATATTGAAGCACGCACCCGACCTGCGACAGAACTTCGGAATCGATGTGGTCGGGACGGTGGAGTTTTCAGCCATGGCGGCGCCTGCCGACTACAAATCGGCCGAGGATCTTAGGGCGGGCACAGGCGGGGATGATCTGGCAATCTCGGAGCTCCTTGAGGAGCATCGGGCTGGCGCTCGTTCTTTCCTAGAAAGCCTTAAGGTGCCTGAGTCGATCATCGTTCACGCGCTCTCCCCGGGCGCCCAGCCGTTGCCGCGGCGGAGGATGGAGGTTCGGTTGAGTTCCTCGGATGACTTTGTTGGGTATGCGTCCTGGGAGGCGGCAACTCGATTTCGAACCCGCACTGAGGCATACGTTTTTGTGGATGAGGATCATCCCGACGCCCGCGCGATCGCGGCTCATCTTTTTCGGGAACTGGCGCAGGATGCCTCCAGTTCTGGCCCATGTCTTATTGTTCTCAAGGTCCCGGAGGGGCACATCATCGCTCGCGCTGCTGCCGTGGAGGCAGGGTTCGGTTCGCCGGATCCCGTTCATAGCGCATTCCACGAGCTGTGGAAGGTCGTCATCGGCGGCGTGGTCACCGCAGGGAATTGGGACAAGGTCGGTAGCCAGTTGAAAGCGCTGACCGGGCTGGAACTGGCTCCCAGAATGCCCGAGTTCGACGGAGCCAAAACGCCGATTGTCTTCGGCGATCCGGGCGGCAAGCAGGTGAGCCTTGGGCTGATGGATGCCGAGCGGCTGCTTGGGCCGACCGTCTTCCTTCTGCCGGGAAGG
>JBEKBH010000083.1:0-2800 GCA_050015495.1 Verrucomicrobiia bacterium | reverse complement strand
ACGAGAGCTGCGCGTCACAGAGAAAAGAGAAAAATCATGAGCCCGCTTCGATTTCGCCTGTCGCCGTTCGTTTTCTGCGCCGTCTCGTCAATTGTGCTTTCCCAAGTTGCCGCGGCCAATACTCTTTGCGTCAACCCTAATGTGGCGGCTTGCTACGCCAAGATCCAGGCAGCGGTAGATGCCGCCTCCAATAAAGACGTCATCACCGTTGCGAGCGGGGTCTATAAAGAGGATGTGGTCATCGGGAAACCGCTTTCCCTGCTCGCCGGCCCGACGCCGACGGTCATTGACGCCACGGGCCTTTCGAATGGGTTCTTCGTGGACGGCTACGACAATCCCGGGCTCCAGCATGTGACGATATCCGGATTCACGGTGAAGAACGCCCAATGGGAAGGCATTCTGGTGGTCAGCGCTTCAGACGTCAGCATTCGCGGCAATACGGTCCTGAACAATGACAAGGCCGGTCCGGTATTCACCGGGGCCACCACCGGATGTCCGGGTCAACCCGCTTTCGAGACCGATGAGACGGGCGACTGTGGCGGCGCCATTCACCTGATAGGGACCTCGCGGTCCACCGTGTCGGGCAATATAACGGTGGGCAACGCGGACGGCATCCTCATCAGCGACGAGACCGCGGAGAGCCACGACAATATGATTCTGCGCAACATCGTCGTCGGCAACCCGCTGGATTGCGGTATCGTGATCGCCTCCCATCCGCCGGTAGGCCACACGGCCCCGCCTTTCGCCGCCCACTTTGGAATCACGAACAATACCGTGGCCGAGAATCTCTCCTCGAAGAACGGCGTGAAAGTCGGCGGCGCCGGAGTCGGCCTTTTTTCCGATGGCAATGGCCAAGGCCGCGTCTCGGGAAACGTGATCATCCACAACACACTGACGGGGAACGGCCTTCCGGGAGTGGCCCTGCACACTCACGTGGGCCCGGCTTTTGGCTTGCCGGCGGATGACATGGGCGGAAACATGATTATCGGAAATTTCATCGCGGGCAACGGCGCCGACTTTGGCGACACGGCTACGCCCGGCCCCACGGGAATCAACATCAATAGCGGGGGCGGCGGATCGCCGGTGTACGGCACGATCATTTCGCAGAACGAGATCCGCGACGAGCAGGTGGACGTCGCGGTGAGCACGCCCACACACGTCGAGGTGCACCTCAATAACCTGATGGGGGGCAATGTGGGTGTCGCGAACGTTTGCACACTGGACTCGGCCCCTTGTGGCGGGACGGTCGATGCGAGCGAAAACTTCTGGGGGTGTGCGGGCGGCCCGGGCAACATAGGCTGCTCGACGACCACCGGGGCCGGCATTTTCACGACGCCGTGGCTGGACAATCCCTTCGGCGACGCCCCCTAACAGTAGTTTCGAAGTGGGGCTGCTTCGGCCGGTGGAATCGGAAGAGTCGCGCCGCATCCTTGAGGCTGTTCTAGATATGCAGCGTAGGCATGCAGAGAGGCTTGGCCTGCCCGCGCCAGATGACGATCCGGAACCGGTGTATCGGCCCGGCATGTCCATCGGCGACATGATACGGGTCGGCGTGCAGCGGCTACGCGAGCGCTGGGCTGCGGAGGAGGCCGGAGCGCGACAATGATCAGCAAGAATCTCGCGCGGCGGTTGGAACGGCTCGAAGAGAGCCTGCTGCCGGTCCTTGAAGAGCCGCTCGTTATTCACATCATCGCGGTCGATGGCGACGGGCGGAAAGAGGGACAGCGGCATCAGGATACCCAACACCCGGGTCCAAGAAACTCGCAACGCCGATTGCCGACGCACTTCAGCGGGCCCATCGCACCGGCCCCCCCCATCGCGACGTGAAGCCGCAGAACATCATGCGAACGCGCGATGGGGTGAAGGCGCTGACCACGGTTTTGGAGGCGGCTCACTTGCCGATCGGTGTCGCCAGATAGGCATGCAGCTCGCCGCTGCTGGTCACAGCCAAGCCTGCAATCTCCCCGCTGGAATTGATGGAACACGCCAGCAATAAAGACAAGGGGGAGTTGGTAGGAATCAGGCTGTTGAGGTTGGTCATCACGCCGTTCTGCCAAATGTAGGGGTGCAGGTCGAAGTTCGCGTCTAACGACACGCCAACTACGTCGCCTGTGTCGTTGATGCTGAGGGCGGCGCTGTTGACGTCCCCGGCAAGGGTGCCGAGGTCCCGCATACCGTTCTCCCCGGTCCACAGGAAGCCATGAAAGTTTGCGTCGCCGGGCAGGTCCGAGGTACCAACTGCCTGACCTTTGTTATTGAGGTTGAGAGCGACAATTCCTGCCCCATGTCCCGTGCCGCCGAGGTTGCCGAGCCAGGATCATGACATCCCCGTCGGCTTCCGGCGGTAGCGTCCAGCCGGAGCCGAATTCAAGATGCAGATCGCTGTAGGTGATGATTCTCATTTCTACGAACCTGGCTGTTTATAGACTGTCCAGGTCCGTCCGCCGGATTAACGGGCGGCCCAGGTGCAACCGTATAGGCCAGCCGGCGGGATCATTCTACCCGCACGGATATGGTACACCTTCTCGTCCATGACCGCCTAGCGGTGGAACCCCCGGCAGGGTTTTGGCCCACGCTGGTTTGGCTGTTCCGGTGATCGAGATCGTCTGGCCGGACTACGACGCCATCGTCATGCTCTGCCCCCATTGCAATCAGGGCATCCAAGGCTGCGATCTGCCGCGCCAAATCGCCGACGCCCTATTGGGCTACCCGACCGAGTGCGTCTGCTGCGACCCGGAAACGGGCAACGCCTGCCCCCAGTGCGGCAGCCCGAATCTGGCGTATGGCAGCTACGACTGCG
>JBEKBH010000082.1:0-2830 GCA_050015495.1 Verrucomicrobiia bacterium | reverse complement strand
CGGCATGCCGAGAGCCTCCAAGGTATGGTTAAGCACTGAACAGCAGGACGACTTTGAGCGCTTCGCGCGCAGCCGAACCCTGGCCGCCCGTTTGGTCCAGCGAGCCCAGATCGTGTTGCAGGGGCGTTTCGCGCGCGCTTTGCGCGGCGATTGGCAGGCGGAAGCGCCTGCCCCTGCCTCCGTTGATTGTGTCGGGCCTTAAAAAAGGGCGTGCGCCACACAGATTACTTCAAATTAGATGGCCATAACGCTGCCTGCGTCGTGGCACCGTTCAGCAGCCGCAATCGCCAGTGCAGGTTGAGGCGCGGGGTAAGTCGCGCGGGTCCTGGCGACGGGCAGACAGAACCGCTACGGCAGGTGCCCGTCGCTACCCAATTCCCTGCAATACCATTGAAAAACCATTGAAAAACGCTCGTTGAGTGTCGTAAGAGCGTCTCAGATCGTTGATTTTGTGACACTTGTGCGTCTACTGAAGATCGACAGGATCAGGCCCCGCATCTGCATAATCAAAACAGACCGAGGCGCATCACGGTGGAGCAGGTCCAGCGGAGGAAAGAGTAAAATGGCACTTCTGCTTCTCCGCGGGACGATCATGCAGCCACACGGCCATCACGGCGTCCCCGATGTACTTCAACTCACAGGCGCCGTGCCCTTCCATGATATGTTCTGCCTCGCGGAACCAGGAGCCGATCAACTGGCAGAGCAGCGCGTGATCGATCGTCTGGGCGAGCTTGGTATAACCGCTAACGTCCACCACCAGCACGCTCACCAATCGCGGCGCATACATCGCTTTGGTAACTAAAACGTCGCCGCCTTTGGCCTCATCCACCTTGGGTATCCTTTCCGGCCAGGCAGGATTCATCATATTACGCGGCAACGGCCCGTCGCCAACCGAGCCAGTATATCGCGGTAGTTCCAGGGCATCCACGCCGACGGGTTCTGTTTCAACTCCTCGACGTGCCGCAGCAGCTCCGTGAGGTAATCGAATGCATTGACGTCGTTGAGCTCGCAGGTGTGGATCAGGCTCATGAACAGGTCCCCCATCTGCGCTCCCTTCCGGGTCCTGTAAAACAGCGAGTTCTTGCTATGCCGAATGGCCTTCTTCAGCGCCCTTTCCACGATGTTGTTGTCCAAGGGTACGCCCGGTTGCCTGAGGGACCTTTTTAGCTTTAGCTCATAGCCAGCAGGACATGGCAAACGGGTCCAGTTGGAAACAAGTAATCGAAGTGGTGCACCAAGCGGATGGTATATAGCTGGGAGCGATCCGCGTGCTTGAACGAACTTTCACAACAAGCTGCTATCCTGTACCAAGGAGCTGCGCTTGGCATCCTCGCTGTCTAAATGGTTTGCCCTGTCCTGGCACGAGAGGCTCCTGTTCATCGGGGCTTGGATGGTGTTGATTTCGAGCAAGCTGGTCTGGCGGATGATTCCGCTCCGATGGGTCTGGAAGCTGGCGGGTAGTTCGGCTGGCCGCTCGCCGCATCGGCCGGCATCGGGTGAGATCGGGAGAGTCCGCCGGGCGATTGACCGGGCGAGCGCGCGAGTCCCAGGAACGACCTGCCTGACCAGAGGCTTCGCCGCCGCCATTCTACTGCGGCTCGCGGGCCTTCCGCACCGCTTGCTGATCGGCGTACGAAAAGCTGACGATGCGGGCTTCTCCGCACACGCCTGGGTGCTGAGCGAAGGCCAGATTGTGACCGGGCATCTACCCGATCTGGGCAGCTACATACCCCTGCCGCTGGGTGCGTCGATTCCTCCCCTGCGCGAAACTCCCCGCTAATTGCTGTAGACGTCAAAGAACAACTGGAACGTATCGCAACTCGCCAGTTGGATATGGAAGGTGAACGTCACGTTCGTATTTGACGCCACGCTGGTGGAACTGGCCGAATCCGAGAGCAGCATGTTGCCTTGGGTGAGCGTGTCAATCTCGGCGTACGGTTGGTCAGCGTAGACCCGCTGGTATTCATGAGCAGATCGGTGGCGGTCAACGTGCCGCCCGGGGCACACGGCGGGCTGTCCGTGGACCCGCTCAACACCAGTTGTTTCAGGCTGGAATCCACCTGCGGCGCTTGCGGGCTGATCGTGATCGAATCGGTGGACGAAACGGTGGCAACGCTGTCGTCGGCCCCAGTATCGGTCAGGGTGGCCGTGTTCGAAAGCGACCCTGGGGCGTTCGTCGCGACGGTCACGTAAATGGTGAATGTTGGTGGAAGTGCTGCCCGCGGGCATGGTGCACGTTACGGTCTGGGAGCTGATCGAGCATCCCGCCGAGGCGCTGTTGATGGTGAAGTTGGAATCGATGGTATCGGAAACCGTGGCGACAGCGGTGGTGGCGCCACTGGTGGTGACGGTCAGCGTGATGACGCCCGGCCCGCCCTGGAAGATCGGGCTGGCGTGGATCGCCGAAATCGACAGAGACTCCGTGTTGGTCAGGCTGAAGTTGACCAGGTGTAAGCCAGTGACTTGGGCGCTCACCTGGTAGGCGCCCGCGATGGCGTTAGCCGTAAACGCCGGGGAGGTGGCCACTCCGGAGGCATTGGTTGCCGCACTGGCGGTCAGGAACCCCCCGGGGGGAGCTGTTAATGGCGGCGGACGAAGAGGCCATTTTGGCGGGACCAGCGTGGGCCACAGCGCGAATGTTCAGAGGCGGTGGAAGAGCGGCCACCAGAGTTGCGAGGGAGGCCCAGCGAGTCACACAGGCGCGGAGGGTCGGGAAAGCCGAACTGGTTTCAGGAAAAAGAGAGTGGGGCCGCGAGTCCGGATTCGATAGAGCAACCCGAGCTGCCGGTCGGGTGGTGGGTGTCCGCGCGGGCGGGGTCACAACTCTTCG
>JBEKBH010000081.1:0-3355 GCA_050015495.1 Verrucomicrobiia bacterium | reverse complement strand
CCACAACATGCGCACGCTCGGGTACCTGAGCGCCGATCGGCGCGCATGTGGCCACCGAGACCATCGAAATCTACGCCCCCATCGCGCACCGCCTCGGCATGGGCAAGGTGCGCGGCGAGTTTGAAGATCTGGCCTTCCGCCATCTCGATCCGGAAGCCTTCGAAGAGATCGCGCAAACCATCGAATCGAAGCGCCACTCCAACGAAGAATTCCTGAACGAGATCCGCACGCCCGTGGAAAGCGAGTTGCGCCGTGAAGGCATTCCCGCGCGGTGCAGCCTTCAACGCGGACTCCCAGACCTGGATCGCGCCCCCGGCGTCGGATTTGGCGGTATGCTTGAAGAGTTGAGGGCGACGCTGTCCAACAGAAAGCCAGAGGTAAGGGAAAACGATGAGCGCGACCAAATCTTACGAGGAAATTATCGATTTCATCGCCGCAGGCACAACCCCGGAGACTGTGGCAGCGTTCCGCCCGTCCGATAGCGTGCAGCAACGCGTGGCGGAGTTGGTCGAACGCTCCCACAACGGCAGCGTCTCGGCCGAAGAGCAATCCGAACTTGAAGACTACCTGCAGCTTGAGCACATCATGATCATGGCCAAAGCGCGGGCACGACAACACACACGGCTTGCCAACTGACGTAAACGAGTCACTGCGCCGATTCGTCGCAGAACGCGCCGCGTATCGCTGTGAGTATTGCCTTCTTCACGAAGACGATTCGTATTCGCCGCATCAAATCGACCACATCGTCAGTCGTAAGCACGGCGGATCGTCGGATTCCGGCAACCTCGCGTATGCCTGCATCCGATGCAATGCGTGGAAGGGGAGCGACATTGGCACGGTCGATCCCCGGAGTGGCGCGCTCGTCAGTTTCTTCCACCCTCGGCGCCAGCGCTGGGATGACCACTTCCTGCTTCGAGGCGCTGTAATCGAACCGCTGACACCTGAGGGACAGGCAACCGCACGGCTACTGAGGCTCAACCTCGACAAGCGCGTCGTTGAACGGCGGCTCCTGATGGCTGTTGGCCGGTACCCGCGCTGAGATCTGGCACTCCGCACGCTTCCCGCGAGGCCGGGCGCCGTCCGCACACCGCAAATACGGCCCCGCCTCATTGCATTTACTCTCTTCCGGGCGCCTCATCGCGACCCGCTGATTTATGTTGCCGACGGCCGCAGGCTGCCCGGTGGAATGCAGCGGTCGCGGATTCGAACCACGGACCTCCTGGCTGTACGATACGACAGCGGGCCTCGTCCAACCATGCCATTTGGTTACCCACGAGCATGGAAATCGCCTGTCTGAACCGCCGCCCTACTAGCCAACGCAGCCATGGCCACGCAGATACAACGGCCCTGGTGCGATTCAGAGGAGCGCTATTTCACATCCACAGCAGGCATTTCGAGGCATTTCGGGCTGTTCTGTCCGGTTATGTTGAAAGGCGTTAGGATGGATGGCGTGCCATGTGCCGGCCCAAGGAAATCAATGAGCCGCGTCGTTTCAACTGCGGCTGGTGTAGCCGGACTCCTAGTCTTTCTTCCTGGAGCAGCCTTGCTAACCTACACGCTGCTTGATTTGAAGTCAGCGGACGTGGGGAGGGCCTTGACTCCGTTCGCCTCCGTTCCATTGGATTCGGTTGGAAAACAGCCCTTGACAGTGATGAAGGTTGTTATTCCCGACAACGCCCAATGGCAGCGGATCAGGCGGAAATGGGGCACGCCAGAATTCACCATTTCGGCAGTCTCATCGAACCGGCAAATCGCCTACTGTCTTGCAGATTTGAAGATGGGAATTGAAATCTACCTGCACGGAAAACCGATCCAAACTGAAATCTCCATTCCGCCTTATGGCTATTCGGCATATTGCAACGGGAGTAGCTTGAGATTCCGGGCCGCGTCTGGAACTGAACTTCAGGTAGCCATTTCGAGGACAGGGCAGCGGCCTTTGCCTTCGGGAGAAGTCATCGTCATCGGCTATTGGTTTGCCACCAAAGACTGGCTCGTGAGCAATGAACTTGACAAAGAGCTATTTCGGCCAATTGCGATAGCCGCCTCTATCCTCGGCTTTGTTCTCATCGGCCTTGCGATCCAGTTTGAGCGCCGCCGAACGCTTTTGCATCTGTCCACAAAAGCATTGTGCAAAACGAGGAGCCTCGGCGTTGATAACCCATAGTCGAGACCAACCGAAATCTGTCCATTTTCTATTACAATTGTGGACAAGTCTGCGCCGGTGCGCGCCCCATTTTCGGGGTGCCCCCTCCCGTCCCAGCTACGATCAACGGGGTGTCGCCAGAAGGCCGCTGTTGTCCAGCCGCCACCAAAGCGAGGGCGAAATACAGGCTCCGATTTATTGTTCGGACAAACTGAAATCCGCCAACGAGAAAACCGGCACTTGATGGTACCGCTTCGGTTGAGGGTGCTGCTGGATGATCTTGTCAATCAACTGCCCCACTTCGGCCTCCAGCCAGACTTCGCCGCACTGGCTGCAGACCAGGGCTGGCACGCTCTCAAATTCATAAAGTTCACCTCCCCACGGCTGCTGATGGGTGATGGTTTTGCTCTCCAGGGAGCCCCCGCAACGGGCGCATTTGGTTGGCTTGAACATAGGGCTATTCCCTCCTTCGGGTCCAGGGATCGCGCCATTTGGCGGCATCATAGCGATGGACGGTTACGATGTAAACACAGTTGCCATCAAAGGCGCAAGAGACGTACAGCGGTTCGCCTTGGACGTGCGCCATGAACAAGACCTTCGGATCAGGCTGGTTGTCGGGATGCTCTTCTATGACATCGCCAGTCGCCACCACATACTTGAGGCCGGTGTGAGTGATTTTCCGCAACCCCATGCGTTCTTGGGCATGCCGGCTGATCAGATAGCGGTCGTCCCGCACGGCTTGGCGGAGGGCGGCGATGTCTGCCTGGGGCATTCCAAAGGTGGGCCTCTCGTCATCGTACCATCCGCCCCACCCTCCCGTCTCAGCTACAATGAAACTAGTGTTCCCAGAGGTATCCACCGCCACCGAAGTTCCATCCGTATCTCCGCCTCCCGATCGCATCGAACAATTGTTTCACGAACTGGAAGACAAGATCCGCGAGTATCGCCCGCGCGACGACATCGCATCGGTCGAGAAGGCTTTCCGCATCGCATCCGAGCTGCACAAAGGCCAGTTGCGCCAGTCCGGCGAGCCCTACATGGTGCACCCGCTCATGGTGGCCCACATCCTGGCCGGCATGCGCATGGACCTGGTGACCATCGAAACCGGCCTGCTGCACGACCTTGTCGAAGACACTCGCATGACGCCCGACGAGATCCGCAAAGGCTTCGGCGAGGAAGTGGCCCGCTGCGTGGATGGCGTCACCAAGCTCA
>JBEKBH010000080.1:0-3363 GCA_050015495.1 Verrucomicrobiia bacterium | reverse complement strand
AGCAAAGAGGTGATGGTGTCGGCCCCGCTGATGGTGATGCTCTACGACCGCACGTTTGTTTCGGGATCGTTCCGGGAGGCGTGGCGACGGCGTTGGCCGCTGTATCTCGGGCTGTCAGCCACATGGATCCTCCAAGGTTTTGTGGTGGTTTCGGCCGGCACCTTCGCCAGCATATCGGCAACTGCGCAGCAGGCGGGGGTTGTCACCCGGTGGGAGTACCTGCTGACCGAGCCTGGGGTGATCCTCCATTACCTGCGACTGGCCATGTGGCCGTACCCATTATGTTTTGACTACTGCGGGTGGCCCCTCGCCGGTGCCGGGCAGAGTATTCTGCTGCCCACGTTGGTGATGGCGATTCTGCTGGGAGCGACTGCCTGGAAGTGCAAAACAAACTCCGCCTGGGGATTTTTGGGCGCCTGGTTCTTCCTGGTTCTGGCTCCAACCTCCAGCCTCATCCCGCTGGGAGACCGGATCGTGGAACATCGCATGTACCTGCCGCTGGCGGCAGTCGTGACGGGGGCGGTGGTCGTCGCGTTTGTGCTGGGGAAACGGCTTCTCCACAACCCATCAGGCATCGTTCTCGGATGGGTGGCCTGTGGGTGCGTGGTGGTGCCGCTGGCCGTTCTTACCATCCAACGCAACCGGGATTACAACTCGGAACTAACCATTTGGCAGGACACTGTCGAGAAGCGTCCGAACAACCCTCGAGCGCACAACAACCTGGGGGCCACCCTGGCGCGCGCGGGCAAGCTGCCGGAAGCGATGAGCCAGTATGAGCAAGCCCTCCGGCTCAACCCGGGTCACGCCGAGGCGCACAACAATCTGGGGGCCGCCCTGGCGCAAACGGGCCGGGTGCCAGAGGCAATCGAGCATTTTGAACAAACGCTGCGGGTCAAGCCCGACTACGCCGAGGCGCACTACAATCTGGGAAAAGCCTTCTTGCAGGAAGGCAGGCTCAGCGATGCCATCGAGCAGTTTGAACAAGCGTTGCGGATCGAGCCGGATTACACCAACGCGCACAACAGTCTGGGGACCGCCTTGGCGCAGGCCGGCAAGCTTGCGGAGGCGAGAGCGCACTTCGAACAGGCGGTGCGGCTCGAACCAGATCATCCCGAGGGCCACTGCAATCTGGGCGTCGTGCTACAGAAACTGGGAAAGCTGACGGAGGCGAAGGAGCAGTACGAGGAGGCGGTGCGGGTCGATCCCGGTTCCGCGGAGGCGCACTATGATTTGGGGGTCGCGTTGTTTGTCTCGGGCAGGATATCGGAAGCGATTCAGCAGTACGAACAGGCGCTGCGGATCAAGCCCGATTACGCCGAGGCGCACATCAATTTCGGGATCGCCCTTACCCGACTGGGCCGGCTGCCGGAAGCGATCAGCCAGTATGAGCAGGTGTTGCGGATCGAGCCGGATTCCGCCGAGGCGCACTGCAATCTGGGGGCCACCCTGGCGCAGGCCGGCCGGATGCCGGAAGCGATGGAACAGTGGGAGTTGGCGCTGCGGACCAATCCCCAGATGGTGGACGCGCACTACAACCTGGGCCTGGCGCTGGCGCGAACCAACAAGATTCCAGAAGCCATCGTTCACCTCGAACAGGCGCTGCGGATCAAGCCCGATTACGCCGCGGCGCACTACAATCTGGGGAACGCTTTGGCGCGAACGGGTAAGATCGAGGAAGCCATCGCCCACTTCGAGCAGGCCCTGCGGACCCAGCCGGGCGACCCCGAAGTCCAGAACGATCTCGCCTGGGTATTGGCGACGCACGCGCCGTCCGAAGGCGGCGACCCGGTTCGCGCGGTCACCCTCGCCGAGCGGGCCTGCGCCCAGACCGGCAACAGCGCGTTCCCGTATCTCGACACTCTCGCCGCCGCGTATGCCGCCGCCGGTCGATTCCAGGAAGCCGTCGCCACCGCCCAGAAGGCCATCGACCTGGCGCGCGCCGACGGACACACGCAGGAGGCGAACGAGATCGCGCCCCGGTTGGAACTGTACCGCAGCGCACACGCGTATCGCGAAGCCACTGACGTGATGAAAGGATCGCTGGCACAATGAAGAACGCGTGGGGATCACTGGCCGCCGTGTGCGCGCTGGTCATGGCGATTTACGCGTGCCTCGCGCGGTCGGGCCCATGGGAATCATTGAGGCCGAATGCGGCTGAACTTTATTACAACCTGCTGGTGGACGGTTTCCGCGCCGGCCAGCTCAACTTGAAGAAAGTTGTGCCGCCCGGACTCATCCAGCTCGCCGATCCCTACGATCCAGCGGCCAATGCCCGCTTTTGTTCTGGGTCCGACCATTTGGTCGATCTGAGCTATTACAAGGGTAAGCTCTACCTGTACTTTGGGGTTACGCCCGCCTTGATAGTACTCTGGCCGTTCGTCGCGTTGACCGGCCACCACCTTTTTGACGGACAGGCGGTCGCTATCTTCTGCGCCATCGGGTTTCTGGCCAGCGTCGGTGTGTTGCACGGGCTGTGGCGGCGCTATTTCGCCGAGGTGAGCGTCTGGGTGGTGGCCGCAGGCACGCTGGCGCTCGGCTTGGGGACAGTCGTGCCGATCATACTGCCCCGGTGCGGGGTTTACGAGGTGGCGGTCAGTTGCGGGTATATGCTGACGATGCTGGCCCTGGTGGCGATTTGGCAGGCGTTGCACGAGCCGGAGCGGAGGGGCTGGTGGCTGGCAACGGCGAGTGTGGCCTACGGGCTGGCGGTGGGGGCGCGGCCCTCCTTGCTGTTCGGTGCGGTGATCCTGTTGGTGCCGGTGGTCCAGGCGTGGCGCGAGCGGCAGCGCGTTTGGCCTGTGCTGGCGGCGGCGACCGGTCCGATCCTACTCATCGGCTTGGGTCTGATGCTGTACAACGCCCTGCGCTTCGATAATCCATTCGAGTTCGGCTGGCGCTACCAGTTGAACGCAAGCCGGCGGGTTGAATCGCAATACTTCCGCTTGCGTTATTTCTGGTTCAATTTCCGGGTCTATTTTCTGGCACCGGCGCACTGGAGCAGTCGGTTTCCCTTTGTACATGACATCACCGTGCCACCCTTGCCTGTGGGCCAGGGGTGGGTTGAGCATCCCTTTGGCGTCTTGACCAACATCCCGCTGGTGTGGCTGGCGCTAGCTGCGCCGCTGGCGTGGCGTGGTCGTTCCGCGGACAAGCGTTCCACCTTGTGCGGATTCTTGGGGGCGGTCGCCCTGCTTTTCGGGATTGGCACGCTGATCTTGAGCCTCTTTTTTGTTGCGTGCAACCGCTATGAAGTGGAATTCCTTCCCACGCTGGTGCTGCTGGCCGTGGTCGGCATCCTCGGATTGGAGCGCACGTTGGCTGACCGGCCGGTCTGGCGGCGTGCCGCGCGCTTGATCTGGGGCC
>JBEKBH010000079.1:0-3384 GCA_050015495.1 Verrucomicrobiia bacterium | reverse complement strand
GGAACCGGCGGTGCGCAATACCCATTTCCAGTCGTCGCTCATGAACGCCGGATGCTCGGGAGGGTAAACCAGATGTATCGAACTGAAAAGCGCGGCAAGGCTTACGTTGAGCACGCTACGCATGCCGGGCTGGACCAAAATGTTGTTCTTGATGGCCGGTACGAAACTGGCCAGCGTCACGCGGATGGAATAGATATCGGGAAGCAGAGCGGGAAATGCAAATTTGCCTTTCTCGTCGGTAAAAACCTTCTGGGAAAGGCCGTCCTGTTTGTTAAACAGCATGACCACGGCGCCCATCTGCGGGACGCCGTCGCCATTAGTGACAGAACCGGCAATCGCTCCGGATAGCCTGACGGACACAGCGCCGGAAACCGGGCCGGTCGCCGTCAGGCAAACCAATCCGAGAATCAACCCCGATAGCGAGATGTGCGTCCTCGTACTCATGATCCGGTGACGCCTAGCTTACTTATTACGCAGGTACCCCCAAAGGGGGGACGTGCGCCATCTTCTTAGGTTACCGTAAACTGGGCCGTGGGCGTCAGGGTCTGTTTCCGGTTCCTGTCCGTAATCTTCAACTTCAGCGTGTATTGCCCAGGCTGCATTTTCGTCAAAGGCAGCAGTTTTTCAATTGTCACCTGGGAGGCCGAAGCGCCTGGCAGGCTGGCAATATCTTCGGTGAATTCGAAGATTTTCTCGTTGCTGCCGTTCTTCAAAACCTCGTATTCGATTTGTCCGTTGGGCTTCTGAGTCTTCTCGTCCGGCCCGAAATTGTACAGCTTCAGGTAAATGCCCATCTTCTCGTCGCGCCGGAAGCTCTCCGTAACACGCGGCCGCACCTTGGTAGTTCCGATCACGAATTGGCCCATGCCGATGCTTTTGGTGGGGACCTTCTCGATCAGGTCCGCCAGCACGATGGTGCTGGACATCAACTTTTCGTTGTCCACATGCGGCACGTTCAGGGCCGTCTCGTAATTGTTCATGTTGCCGCCCACGATGTCCTTCACCACCACATTCAGGCGGTAGGTACCCGGCGGCAGCGGAATCGCTTTCTGGTAGATCGAGGAACGCTTCGCGTAGTCCTGCAACATCTCGTTGGGACTTTCCACGGTCACCGTATCCTCGAAAGTCTGCACGATGCGACGAGTCATGGTGGTGATGCGCCCAAAGATGTTGACGGCTGCCTTCTGCACTCCGTCTTTGGCCTGGAACTGCATGTCTTTGTTTTCGAATTGCAGCGTGACGTAGGTGAGAACGGAAGCTTCCGTCAACGGAAAGAAATCCGCGCGCACCTTCATCGGCAGGATATTGAAGGTAATCTTGCTGGTGACGGCATCTTCCAGATCTTTGAACTTCACGGCCGGCGGCTTTTGCAGTTTCGCGAACTGCTCCAGACGGTTGAACTCCATCATGCTTTCCGACGAACCGCCGAAAGCCTGGCCCAAGTGCGTGCCATCGGTATTCTGGAAGCGCTGAGTTTTGCTGGAGAGCCCCATTTGCTCCATCAGAGTGAGACCGGCGCCGGGAACATAGGTCAAGGCGTCCTTTTCGGACGGATCCATGGTCATGTGATATTCGCCCGACATGGTGGGGTCCACGAACTCGATGATGATGTTGGTTCCGATGCCTTCCAGGTAGCGGTAGCGCCATTGCTCAAACGGGTACGTGGACGTTTCACCGCCGCCCTCTTCCATGGGGCGCTCATAGGTGCCGCCCGAGGGATGCGACTCGATTTCATCCGCCGGACCGTAAATGATGTAAATTCTTCCGCGATCCGTCTTCCAGCCGGGAATCCCCGAAGCGTAATGGTCGTTAGAGTACGCAATGCGCCGGTAGTGCTCTTCCTTGAACTCGTTCTCCTCGGTGTCCGGGGTGGGGTCGCGCCGCAGCCAGAACTGCTCGATGAACTGTTCGCGCTCTTCGTCCGTCGCCAGTCGCTTGAAGGCGGTCTTTTCCTCATCGGTGATGATGTAGACCACATCCTCGTTCAGCCATTTTTTATAGGGAGTTTCCAGCTCTTTGCGCAGCTTTTCGGCTTGCTTTTTCTTCTGTTTGTCGGTCAGAGGCTTGGCGATGGTTTCACGCGCCGCAGCGGCATCGGTATCCGCCTTCTTCTGATCGTCCTTTGGAGCCGGTGTCTGATCCTGGCAAATCGCGCTCCCGGCCAGCATCAAACCGAGGGAAATACAGGGCAATAAACCGCATTTTAGGACCATACGCACCTCTTCCCGGAACAGGGCCTTCTCGTGAATCAATTGTACGGTTTCATTTTAGCACCCGTCAAGCGGGCCGCGCGGGCACACTGGGCGGCCCCTTCACGGCTCGGAAGGCTGGCCTTGCCCCAATGTGGGGCAGGCGCGCGGCCTGCGGCGGCCTCTGAGGCCGCCCCCATCCAAATCCTCAACTTCCTGAAAGTCGCGGTGGCGGCAATCCGGACATCGTTCTCGGGAAGTGGCCGCCTCCTCTGCCTTGGGCGTTGCTTCAGGCGTCCGTTTTAATGGACCTGCCGACCGCGAATCGCTCCACCCTTTCTGCATTCTCAGACGGCCGGCCAGATTTCGCCGCTCCAAAGAACAGGCGGTTGGTCCGGATGGGCCACCACCGCGTCATCGCCCAAACCTACCACTCGCCGGCATCAACCCGCTCACACTCTTCTTCAATCGCCTGCGTCATCTGGCGGGCCGAAATGGTGTCGAAGCGAGGACGAGAACTGGCGCAACGCTACGCCGGGCTCGCCCCGCGGCGCCGATCCGGCCAAAGAGGTCACAAACCGGAGTACCTGCTCCTGCATTTCCGGAGGTAATGCTTCGACTCGCTTCTCAATCTCGTGTCTGACGTCCATCTACCCAGTCCCTCTATTCTTCAGGATACACTCTCAAACTACGGTACACTCCATCCCCTATAGAGCGACCCGCGCGTCGCCTTGATGTCGGCCCGGTAGCACTGCCGAGAAGTCCCGAACGCCGACGTTACATCAGTTGGCATATGACTGGTCGAGCATCGTTAGCTTCATGGAACGGCGTTTGCCAGGACCGATGCCAAGGTAAGCCAACCGAAGGTCCGTATTGGCCGGCTGCACATCCGGGTCTACGCATTGGTCGGCATTCATCCCGTGATAATCTGGCTCGGCCAGTTCGCTTGATTTCGTACCATTATCAAGCTCCGTCAGGTCAGAAACAGGTCCAGCGGAATTGCAAACCGAGAAGGTCTGCCGACCGCGCAGCACCGGGCGAGGATTCCTGCTGACGCAACAGCCATGCGTCCCAATTGTGGGGACGATGCTACCATCGGGGGAGTAGCGAATACCACGGCCGAGACCCGAGAACGAACGCCCGTCCACAGAAACAAGCCCAGTACCAAACCGGCATAACCGCAAGGAGGCATTCG
>JBEKBH010000078.1:0-3595 GCA_050015495.1 Verrucomicrobiia bacterium | reverse complement strand
GGCGCCATGAAGTACGGTGGCATCCTGCGGATCGGCTTCAAGCTGCTGGTCAATGACAAGCCCAAGTTCACCGCGCTGTTGATCGGGATTACCTTCTCCGTGTTCCTGATGATGATGATGACCGCAATGTTCGCCGGCATCCTCAACCACTCTTATTCGACGGTCACCAACATCGGGGCCGACATGTGGGTCATGGACCCGTCGGTCAATACCCCCACCGGTCCGATCCCAATGCCCAATTACGTGCTGGACGCGGTGCGCAGCATGGACGAGGTCAACTACGCGGTGCCGCTCTTTATCGGGGGCGCCCTGATCAAGCTCCAAAGTGGTAATTTTCAATCGGCCACGGTCGTCGGTCTGGACGATAACAGCCTTTTTGGCCGTCCCGACCTCGAACAGGGCAGTATTCTGAATATCTATGCCGACAACACGGTCTTGGCAGTCGATGACGCTGAATTCCCCAAGCTGGAGAACGCGAAGATCGGCACCTCATTCGAACTCAATGATCACCGCTGTACGATTGTGGGCATTGCCAGGGTCGCCGTCAACGGACTGAACGGCGTGCCGACGCTCTATACCACCTACAACCGAGCGATCGAATACATTCCGTCGACGCGGTTCACCTTGTCCTACGTGCTGGTGCAGCCCAAGAACGCGGCGGCCGTGGCCGGCATCAAGCAGAAAGTTGCGAAGCTCGGCTATGTGGCCCTGACCAAGAATGAATTCAATAAAAGTATTGCCGACTACTACACCTACAAAACGGGTGTTGGCACCAACATCCTCTTGATGGTCGTTATCGCTTTTATCGTTGGGCTGTCCATCTCCGGCCAGACCTTTTACACGTTCATCCTTGAAAACCTGGAGAAATTTGGCGCGCTGAAGGCCATCGGCGCCAAGGGGCGCGAGCTGATCTACATGATCCTGTTCATGGCGACCTTTACGGCGCTGACCGGCTATGGCCTGGGCGTCGGTTTCGTGACGCTGATGATCATGATCGCCCGATCCCGGCTGCCCAACTACGCGGCCACGATCACCTACTGGAACTTGGGACTGGCCTTCGGCATGGTCGTACTGATCGCCGGAATATCAAGTTACATCGGGGTCCGCAAGGTCCTCAAGATCGAACCCTTCGACATCTTCAGGGGGTAGCCATGAGCCGTCCAACGAAAACTATAATCTCCCAGCTCAACACGGAAACAGAAAAGACGTTGGTCGCCCTGGCGTGCCTGGTCCTGTTCGGCGGATGCAGCTTCGCGCCGAAGTATGCCACACCGGTTGTCCAAACGCCCGCAGCTTTCAAAGAGCTGCCTCCGGAGCAATTCCAGGAAGCCGGCGGCTGGAAGGCGGCGGAGCCAAAGGACAACATGCTTCGCGGAAAGTGGTGGGAGATGTTCCACCAGCCGGAATTGAACGCGCTCGAAGACCAGGTGGTTGTATCCAACCAGACCGTCGCCGCGGCGCTCGCCAATTTCCTTGCGGCGCGAGCCGTGGTGAAACAAAGCCGGTCGCAGTATTTCCCCACCGTCACCGCCAGTCCTTCGGTCACGAGATCACGACAATCATCACTGCTCGCTCAATCGGGCTCGTCGCCGACTCCGTTTACCGTCACCGAATACGCGCTGCCGTTTGATGCCTCGTGGGAGTTGGATTTCTGGGGCCGGATCCGCAACACCGTGAAGGCCAGTTCGCTGGAAGCGCAAGCCACGTTCGCCGATCTCGAAAACGTGCGGCTGACCATTCAGGCGGAAGTGGCGGCGGATTATTTTCAGGTTCGCGTGCTCGACGCGCAGAGGCAGGTGTTGGATGCGGCGGCGGTCGCTGATGAGGGGTCGCTCAGGCTGACGCAGGTCCAGCATCGGGCGGGCCTTGCTTCCGGCCAGGACGTCGCGCAAGCCGAAACGCAACTCGGCATCGCGCGCGCTCAGGCCACCGACCTCGGCATCCAGCGCGCGCAACTCGAACACGCCATCGCCACGCTCCTCGGGAAATCGGCTTCGGTATTTTCCATCGCGACAAATCCGCTGGCAGTGGAACCCGTCGCGATTCCCTCGGGCGTTCCGTCGCAACTGCTCGAACGGCGTCCCGACATCGCCGCCGCCGAGCGCCGTGTCGCCGAGGCGAACGCGCAAATCGGCGTGGCGCGCACGGCGTATTTTCCCACGATTACCCTGAGCGGCGCGGTGGGATATCAGAGCACGTCGCTGGGGAATCTGGTGTCGGGGCCAAGCCTGGCCTGGGCCGTGGGCGCGACACTGGCGCAAACACTTTTTGACGGCGGAAAGCGCCAGGCCGTCACCGAGCAGGCGCGGGCGATCTACCGGGGCACGGTTGCGAACTACCGTCAGACCGTACTCACCGCTTTTCAAGAAGTCGAAGACAACCTATCGACGCTGCGAATCCTGTCGCAGGAACTTCAGCAACAGAATGGCGCCGTCGAATCGTCGCAGCATGACCTGACGCTCGAGAGGGCCCGCTACCAATCCGGCTTGGACAGTTACCTTAACGTGATCACCGCGCAAACCACCCTGTTGAACAATCAGGAGACGGCGATGAACCTGCGGATGCAACAGATGACGGCGAACGTCCAGTTGATCAAAGCGTTGGGTGGCGGCTGGGATGTTCCGTCGGGAACGACTGCGGCCATTCATTGAACACCACGCCAGGCAGACCGCACTTGATTGGACGCTTCTGATCCCCTACCCCAACTGTGAAGCGTTGCTCCCGTCCACCGGTTGGGGTGAACACCCCATAGCGAAGAATCACCCGATTCGGCATTGTCCCCGGAATGAAGGAGGACCAATATGACAACGAAACTACATGTGCACCGGTTGCCCGTCAGCACAACGGACGCTGAGTTGCAGAGACTGTTCGAGGGTGTGGGGCGAGTCGTCAACTGCGACGTGGTCACGGATGGGACCACGCGAATGTCGAAGGCCATCGGATTTGTGGAGATGGCGACGGTGCAGGAGGCACAAAAAGCCATTGAGCAACTCAACGGCAAGGAATTGTCTGGACGAGTCATAGTTGTTTCCGAGGGCGCGTAGCCGGAGTTTGCTGCGACTGTGTGTGGCCGTTCCCGCGCGTCGACGCAGAACGTTCCACTCGCGATTCACAAATGGGGTGAACACCCCATACCGCGCCTTCCGCCGGACGGGTATACTTTTGTCACAACGTCCAAAAGAATATTTACACGGAGATTTATGAATATGAACATTTGCGGATGTGCCGCAGGGTTCTCAAGGGCTCGAATGGGTGAGCGGAGATTGTTTTACCTGTTGTCGTTAGCTCTGTTGCTCACTACTTGGCCTCAGAACCTGTGGGCCGATCCAGTCGCGCAAGCCCCGGCGCAGGCACCCCCACACGCGCAACAGACTCCCGAGCAGTTGCAGCGGGTGGTAGCCCCGATTGCACTGTATCCGGATTCGCTGGTGGCGCAGATCCTGGCGGCATCCACGTTCCCCGAGCAAGTCGTCGAGGCTGATCGATGGGTACAAGCAAATCCTGATTTGAAGGGCGACGCGTTGGGCCAAGCTGTGGACAAACAACCTTGGGACCCAAGCGTCAAGGCGCTCACGGCGTTCCCATCCGTCCTTGG
>JBEKBH010000077.1:0-3818 GCA_050015495.1 Verrucomicrobiia bacterium | reverse complement strand
GCTTGGTGGGATCATATCGTCTCAAGTTTGCCTCCTTGCTGGGAGGATCACCCACAACCTTTCTGAAAACGTTAAAATCCCGCCATGCCTTTGGCAATTGTTCTTTGTGTCTCATGGTTGTCCATGCGTAGTATAGTTTTGTGTTGGACATGCCGTGCGTGACCTCACTACATCGTCTGCATCCGGCGGAACGTCCCCCGGTGAGATTGCCACGATACACTTCCTTCTGCGTTCCACAATCACAGCGGCACAACCACATGTGCCGGGAATATTCTCGTCCAGCCGAGTAAAAAACTCTCATCCCAGCATCTTTCAGCACAAGCCATTTCCCAAATCGCATCCCGGTCAGATCGGCGGGAGCATTAGCGTATTTGCGTGCCTTCTGAAAGTTCGTGGGTTTTCGTTTCATGATACACCCCTCGCTCTCACGCCGCCCAATCCGCACACAACAATTCCGCCTGTTCCAGGACGGTTCGGGTAGCTTCTTCACGAAGATCGGGCGGATACCCGTGCTTCTTGAGGATGCGGCGGACCATCACCCGAATCTTCGCCCTGGCCGATTCCCGTACCGTCCAGTCAATCGTCACTGTCTTTCGCACGTTCGTCACCAATTCGGTGGCAATCACCTTCAGTTCATCCACGCCCATTACCTGAACGGCGCTTTCGTTCATGGCAAGGGCGTCATAGAAGGCGATTTCATCATCGTTCAATCCCAGGTCTTCACCTCGGTTGACGGCTTCTCGCATCTCCTTCGCCAACCGGATCAGTTCCTCGATGACCTCCTGCGTGGCGATGGCTCGGTTGTGGTAGGCGTTCAGCGCCTTCTTGAGCATTTCCGAGAAGGCCCGTGATTGCACGAGATTCCGCCGCGTGCGTCCCTTGATTTCGTTTTTCAGCAGCTTCGCCAACAATTCGGCGGCCACGTTCTTATGTTTCAGTCCTCGAACCTCGGCCAGGAACTCATCGGACAGGATGGAAATATCGGGCTTCTTCAATCCCGCCGCCGAGAACACGTCAATTACTTCATCGGGTGCGGTGATGGCCTTCGAGACCAACTGCCGCACGGCCTGGTCGAGGTCTTCCTGACATTTTCTCTCACCAGATGGCTTCACCAGGGCGGCACGCACAGCCTGAAAGAAGGCGATGTCGTCACGAATACGGATCGCCTCATCGTGGGCGGCACAAAGGGCAAAGGCACGCGACAGATCGGTCACGACGCTGGTGAATCGGGACTTGCCGTCCTCCTGCTGCAAGATATGCTCTTGTGCCGTCGGTAACAGGCCCAAACGCTCTACGGGTGTGCCGGTGGTCCACTTGGCCCAGTTGAAGCCATGCAGCATGGCACAGCAGACTTCGTATTTCTCCAACATTGCCGCCACCGCCTCCTCGGTGTCGATGCTGGGCTTGCCCTGTCCGCCACTCTCGGTGTAGGTGGCCAATGCCTGCTTCAACTGGTCGGCCAGCCCCAGGTAATCTACGACCAGTCCTCCGGGCTTATCACGGAAAACCCGATTCACGCGGGCAATGGCTTGCATTAGCCCGTGACCGCGCATTGGTTTGTCCAAATACATCGTGTGCAGGCAGGGCACATCGAAGCCGGTAAGCCACATATCGCGGACGATGACGACCTTGAACGGGTCTTTGGCACTCTTGAATCGCTTGGCCAGTTTCTTGCGACGGGGTTTGTTGCGGATGTGCTGCTGCCATTCGAGGGGATCGGAGGCACTGCCCGTCATCACGATCTTGATCGTGCCCTTCTTGTCGTCCTTGTTATGCCAGCGTGGCCGGAGCTTGATGATCTCGTTGTAGAGTTCGACGCAGATGCGGCGGCTCATGCAGACGATCATTGCCTTGCCGTCCATTGCCTCCAACCGCCGCTCGAAGTGGTCCACGAGGTCAGCGGCAATCAACCGAATCCGCTTTTCGTCACCAACCAGTGCCTCTAACGCTGCCCACTTGGTTTTGAGTTTTTCCTTCCTCTCGACTTCTTCCCCCTCGGTGATTTCCTCAAACTCGGCATCGAGATGCGGAAGTTCGGCCTCATTCAATCCCAGCTTGGCAATCCGGCTTTCGTAGTAGATCGGCACCGTCGCCTTGTCTTCTACCGCCCTCTGGATGTCGTAGATGGAGATATAATCGCCAAACACGGCCCGCGTATTGGCATCGTGTTTCTCAATGGGGTGCCGGTGAAGCCGATGAACGAGGCGTTGGGCAGGGCATCCCGCAGATTCCGTGCAAGTCCGTCGATCAGGTCATACTGGCTGCGATGGGCCTCGTCGGCAAAGACAATGATGTTCCGCCGCTCGGACAGAACCGGCACCCTGTCCCCCTTTTCGTCGGGCAGGAACTTTTGGATGGTGGTGAAGACCACGCCGCCGGAGGCCACACGGAGAAGCTCGCGGAGGTGGGCGACCGACTCGGCCTGCACCGGCTCTTGGCGTAAGAGTTCGTGGCATCGCTGGAATTGACCGAAAAGTTGGTCGTCCAGATCGTTGCGGTCGGTCAGGGCGACAATCGTCGGATTGTCCATTGCCGGATGCAGGATGACCTGGCCCGCACAGAACAGCATAGTGAGGCTCTTACCAGAACCCTGCGTATGCCAAACCACACCGCAACGCCGATCTCCGGTCGGGCGGGAGGCTTCAACAATTGCCTCCATCGCCTTCTGAACGGCGTGAAACTGGTGATAGCCAGCCAAAATCTTGTGGAGTTCGTCGCTGTCGGTGTCTTCCTCGAAGACGATGAAATGCTGTAGCAGCTTGAGAAATCGCTCTCGGTCAAAGACGCCACGGACGAGAACTTCGAGTTCAAGAATGGACGGCGGGGCTGTCTCTTCACCCGTAATGGTACGCCACACCTTGAACCATTCCTGGTTGGCCGTGAGCGATCCAATCCTGGCTTGGAGTCCGTCCGAGATGACCAGCACCTCGTTGAAATGGAAGAGGGACGGGATTTCCTGCTTGTAGGTTTGCAGTTGATTCCAGGCGTCCCAGATCGTGGCATCCTCATCGGCGGCATTCTTGAGTTCGATCACCCCCAGCGGTAGCCCATTGACGAACATCACGATGTCGGGACGACGGTTGGACTGACCCTCAATCACGGTGAACTGATTGACGACTAGCCAGTCGTTGTTCACTGGATCGTCGTAGTCGATTAGTTGAATCCGATCCCCGGCAATCGATCCGTCCTTCCGACGGTACTCGACTTCCACCCCGTCTCTCAGCATTTGGTGGAAAGTCCGGTTAGCCCCGACGAGCGAAGGCGAGTCGGGGCGGAGCACCTTGCGGAAGGCTTCTTCGCGGGCTTCGGTAGGAATGTGGAGGTTGATCCGGTCGATGGCCTCGCGGAGACGTTCAACAAGAACCACTTGGTCGAAGGAGGTTCGCATCGCCCCCGGCTCGCCGGGGGCGATGTTTGGACCGTGAGCGATCCCATATCCCAGTTCCTCGAACCAGGACAGGGCGGCTTCTTCGACGGTGGATTCGTCAAAACTGGTCATCACGCGACACCTTCAACCAGGGATGATGCGGCCCCCACGTCTCGCACTCCGCAGGGTGGAAGCTCGACAACTCCTAACAAGAACCACTCAAGCGCTGGTGCTTCGTAGTCTACTATTTTGGCAGGTACGGGCATACCTTTTGCTGTTAGTCTCACGTACTTCTCGAACTCTGCAATAATTGTGGGGTTCATGCGCAGCAGTTTGGCCGCCCATACCAATATCGCAACATAGGTTGCCAGATCGCACGCACGGTCATCATGCTTCACTGTGTCCACAAAAAGCCGCCTGTCGGTGCGGCACCGTACTTCGTTGATGTGCC
>JBEKBH010000076.1:0-4541 GCA_050015495.1 Verrucomicrobiia bacterium | reverse complement strand
ACGTCGACGGGGTTGGAAAAGTTCGCGGTCGGTGGCAGCTTCGCCTTGAGGGACTCGAGTGTCTCGGGTCGCAGTTTGGCGAGCTCGAGCCCATGACGGATGGAGGCATCGGTGGCCATGATGCCGGGTCCACCTGCGTTGGTGACGATGGCGAAGCGGTTGCCTTTGGGCAACGGCTGGCGTGAGAACCCGACCGCGAAGTCGAAGAGTTCTTCCACAGTATCGACGCGCAGGATGCCAGCCTGCGCGAAAATGGCGTCGTAGACGGCGTCACTCCCGGCAAGAGCGCCGGTGTGAGAACGGGCGGCGGCCGCGCCCTGCGTGGTCCGCCCGGATTTGATGGCCAGTATCGGTTTGCGGTGTGCGAGTTCGCCCGTGATCTCGCGAGCCAGTTCGATGAAGGCGCGGCCGTCAACCAAAGTTTCCAGGTACATCAAAATGACATCGGTACTGTCGTCATTGGCCAGATAACGCAGCAGATCGATTTCGGTCACATCGGCCTTGTTGCCGACGCTGATAAATTTTGAGAACCCGATGTCGCGGCCACGGGCGTAGTCGAGGATGCCCGCGCACAGAGCGCCGCTTTGGGACAGGAAGGCGATGTTTCCGTGCTTGGGCATGCACCGCGCAAAACTGGCGTTAAGCAGGATGTCGGCGTCGGTGTTGATCACGCCCAGACAGTTCGGGCCGATCAACGCGATGCCATGACGACGGGCCACGTCGACGGCCTGTCGCTCGAGCGCGGCGCCTTCCGGACCAATTTCCTTGAATCCCGCCGTGACGATGACGGCGCCATGGACACCCTTGTTGCCGCACTCTTCCAGGACCTGCGGCACCGCGGCGGACGGAACCATGATGAGCGCGAGATCGATATCGTCGGGAATTTCGCCGACGTTCGTATAGGCATGCACACCGGCAATCGACGCCGCCTTTGGATTGACCGGATACAACGTGCCGGCGTAACCGCTGAGCAGAATGTTCCGAAACAGGTCATGCCCGACCGTACCCACGCGATTCGATGCACCGATGACGGCCACGGAGTTCGGACGGAAAACAGCTTGGAGGCGGCTGCCGTTCGAGACTTTTGCTACCGTTTGTTTCGATGGCACAACTATATCCTGTATGGTTTGCGTCATTGCCTGACCGCTGACCTAGCAACGGCCTTGCCAGTTTCCGAGGTCGCCAAGACACATCGCGCAACAAATTGATAATACGGTCTTTATGGTGTGAAAGAATTCACAAATCAAAGAGTGCAGCGGATCGTTTGGAGGACAAACTGTCAACCCGCAGGGGGAATCCCGACACATTGTCACGCCACGATGGTAACTGCATCGGGCGCCACGCGGTTTCGCTCAACGCGTTCGATCCCGACGGGGCGGCGCGTCAACCATCATGGGGAAACCCTCGCCGAAAATGGCGCACTTCTGGCCCCGACACTTGGCGCAGTGGGAGGGGCGCTCCATTTCGATTTCCCACGCCAGCGGATCGCCATCACGCCCGGGCCGAAAGCCCACGTTTTCAAACAGGCGCAGCGCAATCGGATTGGAACCCATCACGAACAGCCACACGCGGTGAAGCTCCAAGGTTTTGCAGCCAAAGTGGAGTGTTCCCAGCAGGAGTTTTTTTCCCAATCCACGTCTGCGGTAGTCTTGATGAAGGAATATCGCCAGTTCCGCTTCCGTTTTTCGTTGGGAGGGGCACAACATGGAATGGCCGACGATGCGCCCATCCATTTCCACGACGAATTGAAAGAAGCCAAGCTGGGAGAGTTGTGCGAGCCATTTCCTGATCTGCGAGGTCGAGCGCGGTGGCAGCCCTTGGAACTCGCCCTTTGGATCGAACTCCTCATACATAGCGACGAGGTGTTCGTAATCTTGATCCGCCATCTTCCGGCACACAGCTTCCACAGGCTCCGTCGTGTAGCACAGCCAATACCAAATCATGCTGGCGACAGAAAGCCTCCCTAAGGTGTTGCAGTAGTGGCACAATGAGCGATGAGGACTATTGACGGATCCGGGGCCTTGGTGAATATATTTGCCATATTGTCATCCGACTCGTGTTTACCTGCGGATCGCTGACTCGTATACGTGCCTGTCGCGTAACCACTTAGCAAAACCTCATCCTTCTCGGCACGCGCGTAGCTGGGTGAAAACCAGCACCTGTAATATGGAAGACGGCTGATGGGCATATCTTTGGTCTGGCAAGTGTTTGTCATTGCGCTGCTCACGGACTTCGCAACCGGTCTGGGAGCAGTGCCGTTTGCATTCACCCGCGAATTGTCGAGGCGATGGGAAGGTATCTCGTGCGCCGTGGCGGGCGGCATGATGATCTCGGCGTCCGTATTCAGCCTCGCAGAACAAGGGTTGCGTCAGGGCAGCGTTTGGGAAATTGTGCTTGGTATGTTGGCGGGCGCGGCGTTCTTCTGGGTCACGGCGCAGCTTCTGGCGGGCAACGAGTGGCATATTGCCGACCTCAGCACACAGGATTCGAAACAGGGCGTCCTGATCGTCACGGCGATGTTTGTGCACAGCATTCCCGAGGGGATCGCCATTGGGGTGGGGTATGCAACGGGCGATCTGCGCTTTGGATTGCTCCTGGCGATCGCGATTGCCGTGCACAACATTCCGGAGGGCATCGCCGTCTCCGTGCCATTGCGGACGAAAGGCGTTTCGGCGCTGACGTGCGCGGCGTGGGCGATCTTCACCAGCATCCCGCAGCCGCTGTTTGCCGTGCCGGCGTTCCTGCTGGTGTCGGTGTTTCACCCGTTGCTGCCGTTCGGTCTCGGATTCGCCGGCGGCGCGATGATCTTTCTCGTTGCCGCCGAATTGATGCCGGTAAGCGCCGCCAACTGCTCGAAATCGGAGAATGCGTGGGGATTCATGCTCGGCTTCGTGCTGATGCTCTTGTTCACGTCGGGTCTCGGGCTGTAGGATTACGCCCCGCGATTTCCCCCCTGCCGACCAACTGCGCGCCCCTGGCCGACAAGCACCACACCGAACTACTCAGACCGCCTCCCCGGTTTGAACCATTTGCAAACCTTGCGGGTTGAATTCCCGAAAGTCGCCGTTGCGCCGACGCCAAACCTTCGGCGCGTCTCGTCGGACTCGGCTTACCGGCCAGCTTGTAGTCGCGCGAGCGCTTTCTGTGCTTGGGTGAAATCGGGCTGGATCCGTAAGGCCTGCTCGTACTGTGCAATCGCCTCCGTCACCCGGCCCACCTGCGCGAGAGCGTTCCCCAGATTGTAGTGTGCCTCGGCATAATCGGTTTTGCTCCGCAGAGCCAGCCCGAAGTGGGCGATGGCTTCCTCGATCTTACCCGTGTGCGCCAAAACAATCCCCAGATTGTTGTGCGCCTCGGCGAAATCGGGATTGATCCGCAGAGCCTGTTCGAAGTGGGCGATGGCTTCCTCGATCTTGCCCGTGTGTGCTAAAGCGGTCCCGAGGTTGTTGTGAGCCTCAGCAAGATCGGGGTTAATCCGCAGGGCCCGCTCGTAGTGCCCAATTGCCTCCCGCAGCCTGCCGCGCTGCATCAAGACATTCCCCAAGCTCTCGTGTGCGTCGGGATAATCGGGCTTGATCCGCAACGCTTCCCCGTAGTGGATGATCGCGTCTTGCACCCTGCCCTGCGTCACCAGAGCGCTTCCAAGACTCAGGTGCGCCTCGGCGTAATCGGGGTTGATCCGTAGCGCCTGCTCGTACCGTGGAATCGCCTCCGTAACACGGCCCGCCTGCGCCAGAGCGTGCCCCAGGTTGTAGCGCGACTCGGCGCAATATTCAAGGCTCGCCAGCAGGCTAAACGCCACCGAGAAGCCCAGCAGGAGACACCAGCCCCAGCGTGCCACATGCCGTCGAACCGGCTGGTCAGCCATTCCCGACTCCGAGGTCGGGGTTAGTGCGCGCTCCAAACTCAAGATGCCGATTACTGCCAGCAGCACGAGCGTGGGAAGGAATTCCACTTCATAGCGGATGCACACACCCCAAAAGAGGCTCATAGTCAGCGTGGCAATGCCGAAAAGCACGGCTACCACCGCCAAGAATCCGCACAACGTGGAACGCGCGTCTGCGGAACGACCGCGCCACGCCAACGGCACAGCCAGCGCCAGCCACACCAGCGGGATGTTGGTTAAGACGCCAAACGGATGCTCGACCAACAACCCATGGCCCACAGGCAAGGGCGGCACGGTGATGTCGTGTACGAAGGGAAACCGACTGCTCCAGTGGGCTGGCTCGAGAAAATAGACACGGAAATTAAACCAGAGATAACGGGGACTGAAGTGTTGCCCCATGTCCTGCCGCTCCCCGGCCAACTGGTAATGTATCCCGAATTCGAACGGATTGTCGAATCGCAGTTCGTTGTAGAGCATCAACCCCACCCCGATGAGTATGATCGGACCGGTCGCCGCCATCAGCAGAACCCAAGTCTTCCGGCGCTCACACCACGCTTGGATCACCGGTGCCAGCAGGATGACCGCACCGAACAGCAACGAGGGCCGCGCCCCCACCGCCAGCCCGTACGCCAGGCTCGCCGCCGCCAGCCACCAG
>JBEKBH010000075.1:0-5128 GCA_050015495.1 Verrucomicrobiia bacterium | reverse complement strand
AATGACGTCGTGGTTTCCCGCGGGGCGCTGTCCCGCATTGTCCGGTTGCGGTTATTTGTCGACAGCGAGTTGTTGACAGAATATGTGTGCGACGGCATGATATTCGCGACGGCAACGGGCTCAACGGCGTATTCATTGAGCGCGGGCGGGCCAATTTTGGTGCCAACGTCGCGCGCACTGATTATCACGCCCATCTGTCCGCATGCGTTGAGCAATCGCTCCGTCATTGCGGGAGAGAACTCGGTCATTCGTTGCCAGGTGGCGGATGCGGCGGCTGAGTTGCTGCTGACCGTCGACGGACAAGTGCAATTGCGGATGGAAGTGGGCGATGAAGTGGAAGTTCATCGGTCCCCGCGAACCGTGCAACTGGTCACGCCAAAGGATCATTCGTATTTTGAAGTATTGCGAGAGAAACTGAAATGGAGTGGAGCCAATGTCTGACGGACCCAAAGTTTCTCCATCGAAAATCGCGTCTTTGTTGAGTGCCAATGCGATCCGACTGGAGCTGCAGAGCCGGGAGAAGACTCCCGCATTACGTGAGGTGGCCGAGCTGTTGGCCCAAAGCAAGTGTGTCGGCAATTTCGAAGCCTTCTTCAACGAAATCCTCCAGCGGGAGCGCGTCAGCAACACCGCATTGGGCCATGACGTCGCCATTCCTCATGCCCGTACCGACCAGTGCTCGGACATCCTGATCGCCGTTGGACGTAGCCGCGAGGGTGTCGATTTTGAGGCGAAAGATGGTCAACCCGTGCGACTGATCTTCTTGATTGGCACACCCAAACAAATGGTCACGGACTATCTTCGTGTCGTGGGCACGCTCGCGCGCCTCCTCCGTCAGGACGAACTTCGCCAGCGGCTGCTCGAGGCGACCGACGTCGCCGCGTTTATCAAGATCTTCGAAGTTGCTGAATCGTAAGTTGCGACCGTCAATGGTGCGGCTTACCCCTGCTGCGCCGCCAGATACCGCTCGGCATCAATCGCCGCCGCGCATCCTGTCCCCGCCGCCGTGATGGCCTGACGATACACGCGATCCACACAATCTCCGGCGGCGAACACGCCCGGCACGTTCGTGGACATCCCCTTCCGGCAAACGATGTATCCCTGGGCATCCATGTCGATCTGACCGCGGAACAGCTCTGTCGATGGTTCGTGACCAATCGCCACAAACACCCCGGCGCAGGAGAGGTCCGAAGTCGCGCCGGTCTTGAGGTTCTTGAGTTGGACCCCCGTGACCATGTCCTTGCTGACGTCGTACACATCCGTGACCACGGAATCCCACACCGGCTGAATCTTGGGATTGGACAACGCCCGCTCGGCCATGATCTTCGAGGCGCGAAGTTGGTCGCGCCGATGCACCAAATAAACCTTCGATGCGAAATGAGTGAGATAGGTCGCCTCTTCGCAGGCCGAGTCACCTCCGCCGACAACCACCAACTCCTTGTTGCGAAACATGGGTAATGCCCCGTCGCACGTCGCGCAATAGGTCACCCCTTTGCGTTCCAGCAGTTCCTCGCTCTTGATCCCCAGGTGCCGATGCGAAGCGCCCGTCGCGATAATGACGCCCCGGGTCTCGACGATCTCCTCGTGCAACCACAACCGGAACGGCGCCCGGCTGAAATCCACCTTCGTAACGGTCACGCCGTATCGGGTCTGTGTACCGAAGCGCTCTGCCTGCTTTTGCATCCGCATCATGAGATCGGTCCCGTCGATTCCCTCGGGAAAGCCGGGATAATTCTCCACAACACTCGTGCTCGTCAGCAACCCTCCGGGACGTTCACCCGTCAGCAACAGCGGCTTCAGACTCGCCCGCGCAGTGTACAGCGCCGCAGTCCAACCAGCGCAGCCAGAACCGATAATAACGACGTTTTCCATGTGCGATTTTCCGTTCTCCACCATAGGATGCGCCAGACTAGCGGGAAGTTTCGGGAACGGTCAAGGCCGAACCCCTTCGGCAAGACCCGCGAATCAGGGGCGTCCATGCCCCTGCGGGGGCGCCGTCTTGGCGCCGTCGCGCTGGACCTGATCCGCCATGATAATGGCCCGAGCGACTTCAACCAGCTTGCGGTTTTCATTGCGGGCGGTCTTTTGAAGCTTGAGGTAGGCTGCTTCCTCGTCCATTCGGGCCTGCCGCATGAGAATGCCTTTGGCGCGCTCGACGATCTTCCGCGACTCCAAGGCCTCCTTCATTTGCCGAATTTCGGCAGCCATCTCCCGGGATTTCTCCGAACTGGCCAGTGCCAGTTCAATCGCCGGCTTGAGTTGCTCGGCGGTGAATGGCTTGACGAGATACGCATTGACCCCGGCCCCGACCGCCTCACTCCCCAAGCCCGCCTCCGAGTGGGCGCTAAGAACAATAATCGGCGCGGGACACCGGTCGCGGATCTGACGGGCGGCTTCCAACCCGTCCATCTTGGGCATGCGGATATCCAGTATGATCAGGTCCGGACTCGCCTCGCGAGCCAGTGTCACGGCTTCCTGACCATCCCCCGCCTCGCCAACAACGTTGTGCCCCATGGCCACGAGTATCTTCCGCAACACCATCAGTGTCAGGCCATCGTCATCAGCAATGAGGACTCGAAGGGCTTTCATCTGCCTCCAAACATCTTCGGGCGCTTCCTGACTGTGAGCTTAGAACGGCCATGCGCAAAGTCAAGCTCACGTGCCGGTCAGGGCCGACGGAACCCGCGCGCCCGGCCCCGTCCCCCGTGGAACGATCTCAAACCGCAACTCCGCGCAAACACCTCCGTCGCGAGAATCGATCTGCAAATGGCCACGCAGATTGACCTGCGCCAATTGCGCCACAATGCTCATCCCCTGCCCCTGACGCTCCCGCCAGTCTTTGCCGTCTGTGAACCCACCTCCGTTGTCGGCGACCACCAGTTCGATATGGCCGTCCTGTTGTCGGCACTGAATTCGAGCACGCAATGGCTGCCCTTGGGAAGATCGACCGTGCACAAAAGTATTGGAGACCAGCTCATTCACGATCAACGCGAGTGGAACGGCTTGCTCGGCCCCCAGCCACACGTGGTCGACGTCCACCGTGACGTCCGGCGTCCCGTGTGTTCCCACCGCCGAATTCACCAGCATTTGCACAATCGTCGTTATCAACGCGTTGACGTCCACCTTTTCCGGCATCTCTTCGCTCAACAAGTTGTGAACCTGGGCAATCGCCTGGATCCGCGTGATCGCCGTCTGGAGAAACCTCCGCGACGAATCCGTCTGGGCGGATTCGGCCTCCAATTGCAGAAGACCCGACACCATCTGCAGATTGTTCTTGATCCGGTGATGGGCTTCCTCAATCAGCAACTGCAGAAGCTTGTTCTTGCGCTCGAGGTCTTTCAACAACTGCGCGTTGTCGATCGCCACCGCCGCACGGCTGGCAAATGCTTCCATCAGTTCCAGGTTGGCCGCCGTGAATTCCGTCGCGCTCTCTCCGTGTCGCGTCAGGCTGAGGGCGCCGATGAGCTCGTTGCGAGAGATCAGCGGAACGACCAACGCGGACCGAACGTCCGACTCACGGAGCACCGGGCTGTACCCATACGCCTTGACTTCTTCACGAGTAAAAATCCTCCCCTGCCGGGTCGGGCGAATCTGCCCAAAGAGCCCTTGGGTCGCTGGATACAGCATGCCAATGAGTCGAGTAAAATTGGCGCTGGCCGCCACAATCTCCGCCTGTTCCGACGGCTCCATGTAGTGGGAAATGTACGCGGCATCCGCTCGAAGCAACGCCGCCGCCCGCCGCAGGATCCGTTGCAGTAACAGTTCCAGTTCGAGCTGTTGCGCGCTGCCGCTGCTGATGTCCACCAGCGCCGCCAGTTTCTCGTTTTCCCGAAGCTGCTTTTCATACAGCCGTGCGTTGGCGAGCGCAATCCCTAGTTGGTTTCCCATGGCCGCGACCATTTCCACCACCTCGCTCGTGAATTCAAGCTCGTGCCGGTTCAACAGGCCGAGCGTGCCGAGTATTTCCCCTTTCGTTTTGACCGGCACCACAATCGTCGACCGGAAGCCGTGCCGTGCGGCAGAGGATGGTGGAGCGGGTGTCCGAATGCTGAGATCATTCACCACCGCGGCTTGCCCCGACGCGGCAACGAAACCCGGCACAAGCTCACCCCACTTGAGTGTACGAAGGTCAGCGATCAATTCATCCGGTAATCCGGACTGCACGTACAGGTGAAGAAACTGCTGCGTCGCGTCCGCCAAGTGTATCGCGCCGCCACTCATTCCCGTGCTTTCCATGGCGACTTGGAGAGTGTTACGGGCAATCTCGTCAATGTTCAGGGATGAGTTGGCCACTTCGGCCAACGTGGTCAGCGCGCCCAGTTGCTGATTCCGCCGAAGCAACTGTTGTTGGCGCAGCCGCGCCTGCGTAATATCACGAACGACAAACTGTACTTCGGTCACGTGTTTTCCCTCACGAGAAAACACGCTGCCGCTGCATTGCAGATCGATCCACACCCCGTCCTTGCGGCGGAAGCGGTACTCCAGACTGTGAATGGGCTCTCCGCCCAGCAAGCCGTCAACCGCTCGCCGGACCATGCCGACGTCCTCCACGTGCACGTGCGTCAATAGGTCCGCCAGTGTCACCTCGGACAGCCGGTACCCGGACACCCGGGGGAATGCGCTGTTGGCGAACCGCAACCGCCCTGATGAATCGGCGATATAAATCGCGTCGTCCGAGTTCTCCACCAACGCCCGGTACTGTTCCTCGCTCGCCCGCAGCTCCGTCTGCAACTGGGCGTGTACCATCGCGTTGCCAACCTGGTTGCTGACGGCCTCGATAAGATCAACGTCGGGTTCATCGAATGTGCGCTTCTGGCGCGTGCCCAGACCCAGTGCGCCGACGACATACCCGTGGGCCCGAATGGGAACCAGCACCGCGGATTGAAATCCCGCTCGTGTCGCTTCTGAGACCTCGCCGCCCGCGTTTACCATGAAATCCTCGATGACACGGGCCTCCCCGTTGAGCACGGCATCGATGACCTCGTTGCCTCGTCGCAATACCGCGACCTTGGGGACAAATGTCTCGCTCAGGCCACGCCAGGCGAACAGATGAAGGGCCAGGTCGATATCCTGCCAGATGTACACGGCCCCCGCGTCCACCTTCATCACCGCCAGCACGGAGTCCAAT
>JBEKBH010000074.1:0-5273 GCA_050015495.1 Verrucomicrobiia bacterium | reverse complement strand
CGCGGTCACATGATACCACCCTCCCGCCACCTCAATGCGTATCGGTCTGGCCATGCCCGGCCACACTACCGCCCCCGCCCCTCGGCGTCAATTGTTTTATGATGAGACCTGACCCCGGTGTATCAATCAGATTTGGCGCGGACGGATTTGGGGTGACGCGGGAATTTTCTTCTCGACTCAAGGTTCCCGGGGCGTTATACTCGCTGCAGTTCTTTGACAGGCCCAGGGTAGGGGGCGCAAAAAAGGGTGTTTTTGCGAAACGAACCCACCGTTTTTGGCGCGAAGTTGCGCGTTGATCGGCTTGAGCTACAGTGGGTTAGGGAGATGAGTTTTGGAAAAAACCGTTGGGTTCGTTTGGGGGTATTTTGGGTTCGCTCGGGGGGGCCGGCGGTCGATTTGTTGTCGCCGGGGAGGGTTGGCGAGCACGGAAAATGCATTACGTCGGGCAGGCGACACCTGTAAAATCCCTCGTGAGGGGCAACCGGAGGATGCCACAGCCGACGATGCTGGAGAAAATACTCGTACCGAGCGATCTATCCGACGAATCGAATTCCGTCATCCCGTACGCGGTGACGCTGGCGCAGGCGTTCCACAGCAAGTTATACCTGCTGCATGTGATGGATCCCGCCTCGCTGAAGGGACCGGAAAACCTCCTGGATTTTCCAAGGCTGACCAGGATGCTCGCGCTGGACGTGAACGCCCCCGATTTGCCGCCGCTGAAGAAGAGCGTGACAGTCGCGAAGATGTACCTGTACAAGAAAGACCGCGCGGGAGCGATTGCGGAATCGGCCGCGAGCAAGAAAGTCGATCTCATCTGCATGGCCTCCAACAAAGACGGCGTGAACCTGGCTTGGTGGTCGGTCGGGAGCATCATCGAATCGATCATCGCCGGCACGCCGTGCCATGTGCTCTGCATTCGCGGGCGCCCGATCAAGGACAGGGACTGGAAACGGCCACGGTTCAAGCACGTGCTCTCGCTGACGGAACTGGGGTCGGCCGGCGCGGAAACGTTCCTGAAGATTCTGCCGCTGGTGCACAAGTTTGACAGCATGCTCCACGTGTTCCCGCTGGTGACGGGTCGCACGGGCCATTCCCCCGAACACAATCCCCTGCGCGAGGTGGCGCGAATCCATCCCGCGCGGACCAATATCCTGTTGTTCGCCAACCCCGACCAACGCTTGCGCAACCTGCTGGATTTCGTGAAGAAAACGCCCATCGATCTCATCGTGATGGCCCCGAGCACGCGGTCGAAATTTTCGAATCGGTTGGTGAACGACGTGCTCGTCAAGCTTTTGGGCGCGACCGACAGTCCCGTGCTACTTCTTCGCTGAGAGGACGCTCTCGATGGCGCGCCGGTGCGCCGCGGGGATGGCCAGCGCCTTCAGCTGCGCCGGGGTAGCCCATCGCCACCGGCCGTTTGACCGGAAGCTCACGGTCGGGACGCACTCGTACACCTGAAAGGCGATTCGTCGATGCGTGATCGTGTGGCGCAATTCGTGGATTCGATGCCCCACGCGGAACCGTCGCGCATCGGCCGGCGGCAGTTCCCAGAAGTTCGCCAGCAGACCCTGGCGAGGTCTCCGCTTGAGGAGAATCCGGTTCCCGCTCTTCACAAACGCGGCTTTGGCCACGAGGTGCACGGTGCGCGGTTTCTCGCCGCGATTCGGGAGTTGCCCGACCAAGCCACGCGCCCGCGCCGCGCAGACCCGGCGCATCGGACACGTGTCGCAATGCGGAGCGGCGGGCGTGCATACCAGCGCGCCGAGTTCCATGAGCGCCTGGTTGAAATTCCCCGAGTCGGTCTCGGGAAGCAGGTTTTCGGAGAGTTTCCAGAGCGATTGCAATGTGCGCGGGGACTTCACGTTGGCGCGGATCGCAAAAATCCGCGCAAGCACACGGGCCACGTTACCGTCCACGAGCGGCACGCGCTCGCCGAAAGCGATGCTGGCGACGGCGCCCGCCGTGTAGCGGCCGATTCCCGGCAGCGTGCGCCAATCTTCGGCGGTGTCGGGCAGTTGGCCGTTACGTTCACGGACGACTATTTGCGCGGCCCGGTGTAGGTTCCGCGCGCGCGAGTAGTAGCCCAGCCCTTCCCACAATTTCAGCACGCGGTCGTCCGTGGCGCGCGCCAGCGCCTGGATGGTCGGGAAGGCGCGCAACCAGCGGGCGTAATACGGGCGCACGGTTTCGACCCGGGTTTGTTGGAGCATGATTTCGCTGACCCAGATGCGGTAGGGATCGCGCGTGGTTCGCCAGGGGAGTTGGCGATGATGACGGCGGTACCAGCGCGGGAGGTCGCGCTGGAACGCCCGACGCACTCCGGTGTTGACCCGCACGGCAGGTGTGTGGAATCGTGTTGCCATGGCCGAGCGCACATCCTACACGTGCCAACTGGATGCAAGCAAGATTCCGCGTCTGAAACACGATTTGGAGGCGCGGGGTTTCATGTTCCGGGACGTGCCGTACGCGCACTTCGGGGCCGAACATCGCGGCGAAAAGGTCAATGTCGCCATGTACGAGAGCGGCAAACTGGTCGTGCAGGGGAAGGGGACGACCGATTTCGTGCAGTTCTATCTCGAACCGCAACTGCTGGGCGAGGCCAAGCTCGGGTACGAACATATTCTCGATCCAACGATGCTGGAACCACGCATCGGGGTGGACGAAAGCGGCAAGGGCGATTTCTTCGGGCCGTTGGTGATCGCGGGCGCGTTTCTCAACGAGGCCGCCGCGCAGAACATGATGGAAATCGGCGTGCGCGACAGCAAGATGATCAAGAGCGACCGGCGCATTGCGGAGATCGCGAAGGAAATTCGCCTGACGGAAGGATGCGTAACGGATGTTGTCGCCATCGGCCCGGAGAAGTACAATGAACTGCACGCCCGGACCGGAAACGTGAATAACATTTTGGGCTGGGGCCATGCGCGGGTGATCGAAAACCTGCTGGGTCGGGTGGACAGCCCGAAGGCGATCTCGGACCAGTTTGGCAACAAGCGGATCATTGAGAAGGCATTGATGGAGCGCGGACGGAAGATCGAGCTGGTCCAACGGCACAAGGCCGAGAGCGATCTGGCGGTGGCCGCGGCGTCGATCATCGCGCGGAATGAATTCGTGATGCGGCTGCGGCGTCTCGGCAAGGAATACGGGGTGGAACTGCCCAAGGGCGCGTCCACGGCCGTTGAGGAAGCGGCGGCGCAACTGGTCGCGAAACATGGGCGCGACGCGTTGGGGAAGGTGGCCAAGATGCATTTTCGCACGTCACAGAAAGTGTTGGAAGGAGCGCCGAAATGAAGGGTTTTATTATCACCGTGATCGTCGTGGCGATTGCATACGGGGCCATCCAGTGGATGGAGATATTCAAGGCGAACACCGATTTCGCCGGGCGTGTGGGCGCTCAGGTCAATCTTGTCGACCCGAACTCGATGGACACCGTGAAACAGAGTCTGATTGCCGACGCGAAGAGCCTGGGGATCGATATCACGACCAACGACATCCATATCACGTACGAAGACACAGAACAGCAGACGGTCGCGCAAAACCTGGTTGGCAAGAAGATCGGCGTGGATTTCGTCAACAAACTCGTGACCATCAAGGTGGATTACGTCCAGCGCATCCTGGGTATTCCCTGTCATGAGAACGTCACACAGGCCGGCATTCGGCAGACGCAAGCCCCGCGCAAACAGACCAGCCCGGAGATGCAACAGTTGTTGGATGCCGCGCCGCAATAGGTTTCAGGAGAACACATATGCCGCTGTATGAATTTGTCTGCGCCAAGTGCGAGAAGGATTTCGAGTCACTCGTGCGTTCGAGCAACTGGGAGGGCTCGGTTGCGTGTCCGCATTGCGGATCGAAGAAACTGACGAAGAAGCTGTCGGTGTTTGCCGCGCAGGGTGGCGGTTCAACGGCATCCGCGCCTGCTCCCCAGAGCTGCGGGCGTCCCGGCGGCTGCGGTTGCGCCGGCGGCAAACATCATCACTAGGACGGGTGGGAGGGCGAGCCTCCCGGCGAGCCATTCTGGATGGTGCGACGGTTCGGCTCGGCAGGAGCCTCGCCCTCCCTCATTTGAATAACGGCAGGATTTGTTTGAATGGCTCGGCGCCGGAGTCGCGGAGGAGTTCGAAGACGGCGGATTCGACGGTGGTGATGACCGCGCCGCAATCGCGCATCCGTTCGACGGCGACCTTGTGATCGTGCCGGTGCCGCGAGCCGATCGCGTCGGTGGCGACGTACATGAAGTAATCTTTCATCAAGTCGATGGCGGTTTGCTGGACGCACACGTGCGCCTCGATGCCGCAGAGAATGATTCGTTGACGCCCCAGGCCTTTCACCGCGCGCGTAAATTCCTCGGAACCACAGCACGAGAATGCCATCTTCTCAATTGGCGTGATGCCCGGCGTCGCCTCGACGATCTCCGCGCAGACCGGTCCGAGGCCTTTGATGTATTGCGCGGTCACCAGGGTTGGCAATTTCAACACGCGCGCCGCACCGATAAGTTTCTGGATCGACGCCAGCGTCTCGGCGCGCCGGGGCATGACGTTCATGAGTTTCTCCTGCACGTCGATGACCACGAGCGCCGAATTTTGCGGAGTCAATCGCCAGTCAGACATGACGCGATTCTAGCCACAGATTCGCACGGATTGCCACGGATTTATCAATGCTCATCTGTGTGAATCTGCGGCTTCATTTCAACATCTTCAGAAATTCCTGCTCGTTAAGCGTCTTCACGCCGAGTTTGTTGGCCTTGTCGAGCTTGGAGCCGGCGTCTTCGCCGACGATGAGATAGTCGGTTTTCTTGCTGACACTGTCGGTGACGGTGGCACCCGCTTTACGCAATGCCTCCTTCGCTTCATCTCGGGAGAGTTTGCTGAGCGTGCCCGTAACAACGACAGTCTTGCTCGCGAACGGCCCCGTCACTGTTGTTTTCGGGACAGCTTTCTCTTTCATCTTCACGCGGGCATCGCGCAGTTTTTCGATGACGGCTTGATTGCGCGGGTTGTCGAAGAAATCGCGAATGCTTTGGGCCATCACCGGGCCAACGTCTTCAGCCCGCTGCAGCTCGTCTAGGCTCGCGCTGGCGAGGGCATCGAGATCGTGAAAATGATCGGCGAGTTTGCGCGCCGCGCCTTCCCCGACGTGGAGGATGCCGAGGCCGTGAATGAGCCGCCAGAGTTCGCGGTTCTTGCTCTCGGCGATGGCGTTGACGACGTTGGCGGCGGACTTCTCCCCCATGCGTTCGAGGCCGGCAAGTTGTTCAACGGTGAGTGAATACAGATCGG
>JBEKBH010000073.1:0-5877 GCA_050015495.1 Verrucomicrobiia bacterium | reverse complement strand
CGAGCGCCGCGAGCGCCGTTCGCCGAGTGGCCTTGCGTCAATCACGGGATCGCACGCTGGCCGCTTTCCTCCAGCGGATCAATGATGAATTGCATAATAAATAGACCTGACCCTAATCGACCATCCTTGGCGGTAACCTGCGCCCACACAGCGGAGCTTGGGCCCAGGGGGCTTATCAGCAATGAGAGAAAGGAAGCATTCCAATGAGTTTACAACCGATGCACCTCGACGCAGATCGTGCTTGCCAAAAGCCACCAAGCCGTTGTAAAGTCCTGACTAGAAGTCGGGTGCGTATGAAGGGAATTCTTAGAGCATTGTTCTTTTGCGTCATTGCATTTCCCAACGTATTCAGGGTCTACGCAGACACGATTTATTTATCCACCTTTAATGACAATACGATCCTGAAATTCGATTCCTCCGGAAATTATTCTACCTTTGCGACAGCTAGTTCTGGCCTAAGCGGTCCGGCGGGTCTTGCCGTTGACAGCAGCGGTAATCTCTTCGCGGCCAATGGCGGCAACAACACCATTGAGGAATTCAATACGAGTGGAACCGGGTCGATAATAGCCACTGGGGCCTCGGGCTTGAACGAGCCCGTTGGCCTTGCTTTCGATAGTAGCGGCAATTTATATGTGGCCAATTACGGAAACAGTACTATCGTGAAATTCACTGCGGGTGGGACAGGAACGGTCTTCGCCAGCGCCGTTGATGGTCTAAATGAACCGGAGAGCTTGGCATTCGATGGCAGCGGCAATCTTTTTGTATCGAACCAGGGAAACGGTAACGGCACGATTCTAGAAATTAATTCGAGCGGGACCGGTTCCGTATTTGCCACCACCGCTTCTGGATTGGATAACCCTCAGGGCTTGGCGTTTGACAGCGGTGGAAATCTCCTCGTGGCGAATTACAGCAACAACACGATAGAGAAGTTCAATTCAAGCGGCCAAGGATCAATGTTCACATCGACAAACCTGCCTTCGAATCCCATTAACCTCGCCTTCGACGACGACGGCGATCTTTACGTGGCGAACCATGGCGCCGCGGACATTCTGAAATTCAATTCAAGCGGTATCGGGTCCGTATTTGCTTCCGGTTTAGGCAATGCCGTAGGTATCGCCATTGACGATATTCCCGAACCGTCCACGTTTCTCCTCCTCGGCCTCGGTCTTTCCTTGCTCGCCTTCTTCCACAAAGTGGCCTTGCCACGTGACCGCGTTGGTCCGTAGTGTGACCTCACGCGGCGCGATGGCCCTCTCCGCGTTCCTCAAACGCCACCGCGCGTAACGTCAGGATAACCTGTCGGCTTCGCACGCTCACGGCCAGACCAACAATCCGGCCCTCACCAGCTTGGCGTGTGGACGCACCAGCCGTATCAGCGGCCCACGAGTTTGGCGGCTTGAGCGAAATCCGCATCCGCTCTCGCCTGATCCCCTCTTTGTTTCTCGATCTGGCCACGGTTGTTGTAAGCCTCGGCGAAATTCGGGTCGAGTTCGATGGCTTTCGAGTAGTCCGCAATCGCGCCATCCAGATCGCGCCGGGCATACTTGACATTGCCACGCTTGACAAAATCCTTTGGGGTCTGCGGGCCAACGGCGACACCCGGCTGGGTCGGCGGAGGTCTCTGCTCGGGATTCGGCCCAGGCAACCTGGCCTTGTCGCTGCCCGCTGAACCTCCCCCGGATTCATCTGCATACGCAATCCACCCGTCCTTTCGTCCCTGGATCTTCACCGTAAAAATTGCCCCGGTGGGGGAACTCCATGCTGTCCAACCGGCAAACGGAAGAATGCCGACCCGCTCGGCCTTCGAGTGGAAGTATAATATTCCCTCGAAAATCGAGCCATCCAGTCTGTCGGCCTCGTTTACGTCGCGTTCCACGAGGTCATAATCAACCCCCTTCTCCTGCTTATAGTAATCCCGTGATGTCGCGATGTTCCTGCCATGGGTGTACCAACTATCGCCAACCTGCGCCCAGGACTCGTTAAACACCGCAAGACCTCTCGACGTGGCTTCGTCCCTCAACGTCCGATGAACCGCGTTGGTTTTGTCCCCGCCGGTTGGTGTACCGGGAGTGGCGGGACTCTTCGGCAGGATCGGCTGTGCGGCCGGTTCGACTGTGGGCCGCTCGGAGGGTTTTTCGCCCACTACAAATACCAGGCAGAATCGCCGGAAGTCCCTGCTCAGAAACAATAGCACAATCAGCATCAGCACCAGGATGTTGACCACGAGCGACACGTGGACTTTCCCGCCATTGTTCAATAACTTGTGCTTCCTCATCATGCCTCTACTCTGCCAGGTCTTTTCCGCTCTCCCCGACATCCCGTTCCGTCTGACGATCACTCAATCGAAAACCCCGCATCCAATTCAACCTAGCACCACCGCGACGACCCGCAAGTCGTTCCGTGTTCCGCGCAATTTGATTCGAGTTGCGCCTTGAGCCGCGGAATCCCCTCGATGGCGTGCTCGTTGACGACCGCTCCGCCGATCTGGCTGGCGCAGATGTGCAACCAGCCCGGCGCTTCATTGGGTATCGGCACACGGGCCAGCCAGTCATCACACGCCCCTTCGTTATCTTTCTAGTTATATATCGATTTGCTCCCACTGGCGGCGTGCACGCATCGTGTTTGATCGGGACAGACCAGTCTCATCGAGCAAGAGGCATCGACCCACAGGAAACATCACAACGCTCTTTGTATCAGTGTGTTGCGAAAATTCCGCCGCCGCGGCTCGAGAACCGGCTGCAAGAAACTCAGCAAAGGAGCGCTGGTATTGTGAATGCTCTGCGTATGGGCGGCGGTTACCTCCTCACTCGACAGTGAAGGGAGACGACTACATGATTACGGAGCCACCTCTAACCTTCCCAGATGGGTACCGCAATGCTCTGTGTCGCGGACTTGTCACTCATAGTCTGTTGTTGGGTTTCTCGTTCGCATGGTAGTTATCGATTAATAACGTTGATGAATAGCAGGGATTTGACTGGATATTTCGGCTCAGTCGTAAGGGAGCGGCGAAACTACCTGAGGATTTCACAAGAGGAACTTGCGGAACGTGCGGGTTTGCACCGCACCTACATCACCGACATTGAGCGTGGAGCGCGTAACCCCTCTCTTAAGAGCATTGAAACAATCGCCAAAGCACTTCAGCTTTCCATTGCCGCCCTGTTTTCGCCGGCCAGCGGCCCCGGCGCGACACACGTCCCTCACGCGCCTCACGGCGAGGGCAATGAACTGGTGGACATCTTGCTGGTTGAGGACGATCTCAACGACGCGGAGCTGGTGGTCAGCGCATTCAAACGCGCGCATCTTGGCAATCGCGTGCATTGGGTGCGTGACGGGGCTGAGGCATTGGCATTTGTATTCTGCACCGGTGCGTATGCCAACCGCCGCCTGGAAAACCGACCGAACGTCGTGCTGCTGGATCTGGACCTGCCAAAAGTGGATGGCATGGAAGTGTTGCGCCGCATCAAGAGCGACGAGCGCACAAGCATGACTCCGGTGATCGTATTGACGGTTTCCGAACACCACCGGGACATGCCGGAATGTCGCCTTCTTGGCGCCAATGCTTGCATCGTGAAACCCGTGGACTTTCATCGGTTCTGCCAGGTTACACTGCAACTGAATCTCTCCTGGATGCTGTTCAAACCGCCGGCCACGGGAATGTAACGAGCCGATGGTCAAAGAAGATCAACCGAGAGAACCCGAGCCGGAGCACTCTGATTTCCGCGAAGGAACGAAACAAACAACGTGGGTCCTCGACGGACCTGAGGAGGCAATGCCATGGCAGAGACCATACTGGTTATTGACGACGATCCGGCAATGCTTGATTTCCTCACGCAGTGCCTGGCCGCCGAGGGTTTCACTGTCTCCACAACTACGTCCAGTCAGGACGGTATCAACCTAGCCATCATCCACCGGCCCGATTTGATCCTGCTCGATCTTCGCATGCCTGATCGAGACGGTGTTACCGTTTGCCGGGTGCTTCGTGCCAACCCAAAAACGCAGCACATCCCTATCATCGTGGTTACGGGGGTTCTCTCGCCTTCGCACCTCGAGGAAGCGAGGATCTTCGGCGCGGATGACCTTGTGCCCAAGCCCCTCGATCTAACCGACCTGCTCATCCGTATCCGGGCCATGCTTGCGTGCCGCACAATTCACGATCCGCTCAAGCGCTTCACCCGTTACTACGAGATCTGCCGTGAGGCCGCCAGCAGGTCTTCTCATCTCCATCCGCCCGCCAGCGAAGAATGAAATGGTGAATTGTCCCGAATTCGGTCACTTCTAAACATTCTAACAATTTGAATTACCGGGAATCCGCCCGCCCGCGGTAAGGCTGTCCCGCGCGGAATAGATCGATCTGGGCCTGGACATCGGTGACCAACTGCGTCGGCCCGGCCGACCGCGCGAGTGTCAGGCATTCCTCGGCGGTGTGGATCGCCTCGTCAAACCGCCCCGCCGCCCCGTACGCGACCGCCAACGTGTCGAGCGGGGCGGCCCTGCCGCGCCCGGTCAGGCCACACGCCCGTTCGGCAAGCGCCACCGCGCGACCCGGGTCGCCCCCCTGCCCCGGCGGCACGGTTGCCAGAAGCCAGGCGAGATTGTTCTGCGCTTCGGGGTCGTCAGGTTTGAGCCGCAACGCCTGCTCGAATTCCGGGATCGCCTCGCGGACCCGGCCGACGAGCGCCAGCGCTGTCCCCAACTTGGCGTATGCCCCGGCGTTGTCGGGCGACACCTGCACCGCCTGCTCGTAATGCCCGATCGCCTCCTCGACCCGGCCAACATGCAGCAGCGCGTTGCCCAGGTTATACTGCGCCGCGGCCACGTTCGGGTTGATCCGCACGGCCTGCTCGTAGTGCCCGATCGCCTCCGGCACCCGGCCGACCTGGAACAGGGCGTTGCCGTAATTGTACTGCGCCTCGGCATCGTCGGGCCTGATCTGCACCGCGCGCTCGTACTGCTCGATCGCCTCTTGGGGCTTGCCCGTCTGGAGAAGGATGCTCCCCCAGTTGTCGTGCGCCGGGGCGTTATCCGGCTCGATGCGCAAGGCTTCCTCGCATTGCTCGAGTGCCTCCGCGTAGTTGCCGCGTCCAATCAACACCGTCGCGAGGTTGACATGCGCAATCGCGCAACCGGGATTCCGTGTAATCACGTCGCGCCACAAGGTTTCTTCATCATGAAACACTTTGCCGTGCTGCCAACTGAGGACACCCAGTACCGTGATAGCCACGGCGCCGGCCAGGAATTGCGCGGATGGTTGTCGCAGCACACGCCCCACTGCCGCGACGGCCAGCGCAATCAGGCCTAGGCTGGGGAGATAGACCCAGTGGTCCCACACCAACGAGTAGCGCATCCCATACGCGTTGAAGAATCCCAGCAAGGGAAAAAGTGTGCCCACGAAAAAGAACGCCGCCGCCGCCGGCCCGCGTCCCATCCGGCGCCGCGCCAGCCACAGCGCGACGAGCACGCCGACGGCAGCCGCCGGATACAGCCATTGTCGCCATGACCCGGCGTCGGGCCGCCACCGGGGATACACAAAACAGAGATTGACCGGCCAAAGCAGTTTGCCGATGTAGAACCATGGCACTCGCCCGGCGATCAGGCAACGTTCCGGGAACGTCAGGGCAAAGTCCGGCCCCTGCGCGCCGACGTGCGTTTTCTCCAGCCAGGCCGTCATCAGGCAAAAGCTGATCGCCATCGCAAACATGGGCAGCGTCGGTACAACGTCTTCCCGCCACCGAACCCGTCCGCGCTTCCACCACCTGATCAGCACAATGACCGCCGGCAGGGAGAATGCCGTCGTTTTCGCCAACAGCGCGCCCAGGCACAGCAGCACCGCCAGCCCGTACGCGCCCCAACGTCGCGCGGGAGCGCCGTTGTCTTCCT
>JBEKBH010000072.1:0-7243 GCA_050015495.1 Verrucomicrobiia bacterium | reverse complement strand
GAAGAGCACGCCGCAGCAAACCGTAACCACGCAAGGCTCATCGATCAGCGTTGAGCCTGCCAGCCCCGATGTCGTTTACGTCCCCGCGTACGATCCCTGGGCGGTTTACGGGGACCCCATCGTGGAGTGGCCGGGATGGTACCCGTATCCCGGCATCTGGTTTGGCGGCCCGTACCTCTCGTTCGGTGTCGGCTTCGGAATCGGTTGGGGGGGAGGTTTTGGGTGGGGCTGGGGGAATTGGGGATTCGATTGGCATAATCGTTACGCAACTTATGGCCACAACCGGTACTACTCCCGGAGCAATACGTTTTACAACCGAAGCAATTACTATCGAGGAGGAGGCGAGCGTGGCGTTGCTTCCATCGTGCGCGGCAGAGGGTCTCGCGGCGGCGCTGCTGTTTACAACCGCCCGGGCGGAACCACCCAGCCCTTCAACGGAGATACCCGGGCCGCCCGAGGATATGCTGAACCACACGGTCAGACCGGCGTCCGCTCGAGTGCCTTCAGCGGCTACGACCACGGCGGACAGGAAAGGAGCTTTTCGTCACGCGGAGGCGCCAGTTTGGGTGGCGGTGGAGGGTCCCATGGGAGCGATGGCGGAGGGTTTCATGGCGGGGGAGGCGGAGGTTCTCATGAGGGCGGTGGCGGGCATCGGTAATCGACAATTTCGTTATGTTTCCGGTAGATTGTGAAATTCAGAAATGGAGAGAAGTCATATGCGGCGAACCAAATTAAACTTCAACAAATTTCATTGCGCCAATCTTTCTATGGTAGCAGCGGTTGCCGTCCTGTTGACGGGGTGCTGTGCCACCCGTCCCAGTCCCATGGCCCAGCAACCGGGCCAGAAAACGTTTTCATCCGCGGAAGAGGCAGTCAACGCACTCGTCACGGCTGTACAGAGTAACGACGAAACGGCGATGCTCGAAATCCTCGGACCAGACGGAAGGCAAATCGTCTCGTCGGGAGACGAAGCCGAGGACGCCCAGAGCCGGGCTAATTTCGTGCAGCGATATCAGGAAATGCACCGTTTGGTGGAAGAACCGGATGGTACCACAACTTTATATATCGGGGCGAAGAATTGGCCCACGCCCATACCGCTCGTGAACCAGGGTAACTCCTGGTATTTCGACACCGAGGCGGGCAAGAGGGAAATATTGTACAGGCGAATTGGCCGGAATGAAATATCGACTATCCGCGTTTGCCAGGAGCTTGTGGCGGCGGAAAAGGAATACTACCCCACACAGCACAACGAGTACGCCCAGACAATCTTCAGTGATGAAGGGCAGCATAATGGCCTGTATTGGAAGGCTGCCGATGGCGGACCGCAGAGCCCCATCGGGCCACTGGTGGCAGCGGCCTTTGAGGGCTATGCCAAAAGTGGAGACGGCGCTCCGAGTCCTTACCGCGGTTACTATTACCAGATGCTAACACGTCAGGGGGAAAACGGCCCAGGCGGCGCGAAAAGTTACATCGTAAACGGCAAAATGACCGAGGGGTTCGCTTTCGTGGCCTATCCGGCGGAGTACAAGTCGTCCGGCGTGATGACCTTCATCGTGAACGAGGATGGAGTGGTGTACCAGAAGGATCTCGGCAAGAGGACCGATGCTCTCGCCAAAACCATGAAGGAATACAACCCTAATTCCAGTTGGCAAAAGGCTGAAGAGCAGACGGACGAGACTGCTGGCGGGCAGAAAACCAAGTAAGGGGCATTGAGCAACTCAAGGCCGGCGCGAAAACGCCCTTGGTCGGAACCAAACGTTTGGCCCCCCCCATTCTTCGTGGGTTACTGCAAGAACCGCTTATGAGTTGAGCCGCTGTAACGTTTGGCCCAAAGGCGATATCCGCCTTGGAATGCGTTGGAATTGGCACCCAAGCGTGCGCCGGGCGGAAGCTTCTTGAGCAATCTGGCATTGCCTCCCCCGAGCATGACATAGTCAGCCTGCAATGCGCTCTTAAGATACTGGACAACCTCGTTTACTTGACGCCGCCATTTCTTTTTCCCCTGCCGGTCCAAACCGACCTGCCCCACGTAATCTTCGTAGGTACGGCCATTCTTGTAAGGCAAATGGCCCAGCTCCATCGGCTCCAGCACATCGTCCACGATCAACGCGGAGCCAAGACCCGTACCCAAGCCGAGAAAGAGCATCCGACCGCCTTGATAACTGCCCAAGGCTTGCATGGCCGCATCATTGACGATTCTTACCGGCCGGCGTAACGCCTTCTTAAAGTCAAATCCAACCCACCCGGGTTCGAGGTGGACAGGTTCACTGACGGGACGACCGTGAACGACAGGCCCGGGATAGCCGATCGAGACGGCATCATATTTCCAGTCGGCTGTGGCCTCTCGCGTCGCGACAACCATCTTCTTGGGCGTCATTTTCGGACCGGAGGGAAATTCAACACGCTGTTTGTAGCCGGTCGCCAGCAACTTCACATGCGCGCCACCGATGTCTATCACCAGGATCTTCACGCGATTGGCCTCCATTCGTGTCCATCACGGGTGAGCAACTCGTCGGCGGCCCTCGGCCCCCAACTGCCGGCCGCGTAATTGGGGAAATTGCGAGGACGGATACTTGCCCATATCTCCAGCACGGGCATCAGAATCTGCCACGCCGCCTCGACCTGATCGGCGCGCATGAACAAGGTGGGATCGTTGTTCATCACGTCCCAGAGCAAGGTCTCGTACGCGTCCGGTGAGGGGACCGCAAAGCTCTCCTGATAACCGAACCGCATCTCAACTGGCCGCAATACCATTTTAGGTCCGGGGTACTTGGCCTGAAAACCCAGGACGATGCCTTCCTCGGGCTGGATCGACAGGACAAGACGAGATGGGTGCCAATCTTGGCTCGATTCACGCGGGAAGGATCGATGCGGCACGGTGCGAAATTGGATGGCCACTTCTGAAAACTGCCGGGACAGGCATTTGCCCGTGCGAAGATAGAACGGTACTCCCTGCCAGCGCCAGTTATCCACAAACAACTTCAGGGCCGCGAATGTCTCCGTAGGCGAATGAATGGATACGTCATCTTCATGCCGATACCCGTACACTTTCTTGCCGAGAACTTTCCCCCGGCCGTACTGCCCGCGCACGGTGCATTCCTGGACTGTGCCACGCCGAATTGGGCGGACCGCATGAAGTACGTCCACCTTCTTGTTGCGAATCTCATCGGCATTGAAAGAGACCATCGGTTCCATGGCCACGAGACAGAGGAGTTGCATCAGGTGATTCTGCACCATATCACGCAGAGCGCCCGCTTGGTCGTAATAACCACCGCGGTGCCCCACACCCACCGCTTCCGCCACGGTGATCGTCACATAGTCCACGTACCGCCGGTTCCAAATCGGCTCGAAGAGTGGATTGGCGAAGCGGAACGCCAAGATATTCTGCACCGTCTCCTTGCCCAGGTAATGGTCGATGCGAAAAATCTGCGATTCGTGGAAACTGGCCGTGAGTGTGCGATTCATCTCCCGTGCCGAATCCAGATCATGACCGATCGGCTTTTCCACGACAATGCGGTCACGGATTCGATTCCGATTCAGTCCTGCATCGGCCAACATTTTGGGAATCACCCCAATCATTACCGGCGGAGTGGCCATGTGAAAAATGTGACCAGCTTTCACTTTCCACTCTTGATCCAGTTGTGCACACTTCTCCTCCAAGTTCGAGTATGTTGCCGGCGCTTTGAAGTCTCCCCGATGATAGGTGATGTGCTTGGCAAATTCGTTCCAATCGGTGCTTTTGACCCTTCCCCTCCGCGAGAACCGCTTCACGCCGTCGAGGAAGTGCTTGTGCAACGCCGCATCACGCAACGGGATACGATCCACGGCAATAATCGCAAATTCGTGGGGCATCCGTCCGTCCCGATGCAGATCGAACAAGGACGGTATTAACTTGCGCCAAGTCAAATCACCGGCGCCGCCAAAAATCATAATAATGGTCGGGGATATTTCCATATCGGCTCACTCTGACTCCCATTGGGTGTGAAACGCGCCTTTGGCATCGATGCGCTCATAGGTGTGGGCTCCGAAATAGTCACGCTGGGCCTGGATGAGATTCGCCGGCTGCGAGGCGCTACGATAGGCGTCGAAATAACCCAGTGAGACCATTAGCCCCGGGCAAGGCACTCCCATCTCGCTGGCCTGGCTCACCACCTGACGTAGACATTCCTGATGCTCAATTACCTTGTGCGACAAGGCGGGATCGAGCAGCAAATTCGGGAGGTCGCGTCGCGCATGAAACGCCGCACCGATGTCGTCCAACAACCCGGACCGGATGATGCAGCCGCCCCGCCAGATTCGCGCGACGGCTTCGAGATCCAGGGCGTATTTATACTTGTCCGAAGCCACCGCCAACAGAGCCAGGCCCTGGGTGTAGACAATGATCATGCTGGCCACCATGGCGCGACCAAGTTGACCGAGGAACACGACGCGGTCGCCCGCGAGACCACGGATGGGGCGTTGATAAATGGCACTGGCCTGCTCGCGCTGCTGCGAGAACACGGACAAGTCCCGCATCGCGACCGCCAGGTCGATGGTCGGGGTCGGCACTTGCAGTTCCATCGCGCTTTGCGAGGTCCATAACCCAGTGCCGTTCTGCGCAGCTACAGGCAGGATCTCGTCGATCAATCGCTGATCCGTATTGGCGTCCTTCCTCGCAAAGATGCGGCTGGTGATCTCCATCAGGTACCCGTTCAATTCACCATCGTTCCACACGCGATAGACATCCTCCAGTTCGTCATCCGTTAATCCAAGACCGCGCTTCATCAGATCGTAGGTCTCCGCAATGAGCTGCATGATCGCGTACTCGATACCGTTGTGGACCATCTTCACAAAATGTCCGGATGACCCCGGACCGAGCCAGGTCACGCACGGTTCGCCGTCGACTTTCGCCGCCGCCGCTTCCAAGACAGGACGAACCCGCTCATAGGCCTCGTTCGGCCCGCCGGGCATGATGCTCGGTCCGTGACGCGCACCTTCTTCACCGCCGGAGACGCCCACGCCGAGGAATTGGATGCCTTTCGCTGCCAGGTTGCGGGCGCGCACATCCGTGTCTTTGAAGTAGGAGTTGCCGGCGTCGATGATGAGATCGCCCTTGTCCAGCTGCGGCAACAAATCCTTGATGACCGAATCCACCGGGGCGCCAGCCGGCACAAGTATCATCACCGCGCGCGGTTTGCGAAGTAATGTGATGAACTCTGGAATGTTCGCCGCGACGCCGATGCTCTGATCGGTGGATTCGTTCCTCAGTGCTTCGACCTGGCTCGTGTCCTTGTCATAGCCCGCCACCGAAAAGCCGTGGTCGGCCATGTTCAGGACGAGATTACGCCCCATGACACCCAGGCCGACCATGCCGATTGCGCACTGTTGTTGTGTTCGATTGTTGGTCATAGTTTTGCCTTCAGAGGTGTTTGCGGATGGATTTCAATTCCAGCTGACGTTTCGCGGTGGTTTTGGGGTAGGCCATCTTCAGGCCATGGAGCGCATCCAGGACAATCCGGGAAACAATCAACCGCGCATTATCCTTGTCATCGGCGGGAACCACGAACCAAGGCGCTTCATGCGTGCTGGTCTCGTTTAGGCAATCCTCATATGCCTTCATGTAATGCTTCCAGTATTTCCGCTCGTGAATGTCCGCGAGGCTGAATTTCCAGTTCTTGTCCGGCTCATCAATGCGCGCAAGGAAGCGCTTCCGTTGTTCGTTCTTCGACAGATGCAGGAAGAACTTGATGATCCGAGTGCCATTACAGTGGAGATGCTCTTCCAAGTCCACGATGGAACGATACCGTTCCTTCCAAATGGTCTTCTCGTCGAGCAACTCATCTGGAAGCCCTTGGCTGTGGAGAATCTCAGGATGAACGCGCACGACGAGCACCTCCTCGTAGTAGGAACGATTGAAGATGCCGATCCGCCCGCGTTCCGGCAGATGACGGGTCGTGCGCCAGAGAAAATCGTGTTCCAGCTCCTCGGCGCTCGGTTGCTTGAAGCTGAAAACCTCGCAGCCTTGCGGATTGACCCCGGACATGACGTGCCGGATCGCGCCATCCTTACCGCCGGCGTCCATCCCTTGAAAAATCAGTAGCAATGCGTAGCGATGAGACGCGTAGTGAAGGTGTTGCAAGGCACTCAACGCCTCAACGTGTTCGCCCAGGAGCTTTTGATACCGTTTCTTCGATGTGCAAAAGGGCTTCACCCTCGTAGGCCACTTTCCGAGTTTGACCTTTTCTCCGGGCCGCACACGGAAATCCTTTGAATTGATTTTCATCTTCATTCTTTCAGCCATGTCAGCCGCGCTGTTCGCGTCGGCTTATTTATGAGGTTCCTCTTCTTGAATCTCCTGTTCTGCCTTCTCCAATTCCTCAACGGCTCGAACGTCCTCACGCCCCGGTTCCTCGTAGAGTGCATGGACTCGCTTGACGAGCTCCGGCGACACGTCGGAAGGCCGCTTGACCTTCGGTACTGGTTTCGGTTCAGCTTTGGCATTGGCTGGGTGCGGCTCAACCTTTGATTCAGGTTGAGGCTCGACTGTGGGCTTGGTTTCACCTTCAGCTTTTGGTTTTGGATCGGGTTTGGCCTGAGTTTTGGGATCGACCTTGGCTTCAGGTGTTGGTTCAACGTTCGCTGTCGGCTTCGGCTCAACCTCGCCTTCAGGTTTAGGCTCTACAGTTTTGGATTCGGGCTGCGGCTCGGCCTTCGGTTCTGCTTCAGACACGGCTCTGGTTTCAGCTTTCGCCAGAACCTTGTTTTCGGGCTTGGCCTCAGCTTTGACCTCACGCTTAGGTTCAGCCTTGGCTTGATTTGTCTGAATCTCCCGCTCCGCCTTGTCCCAGTTCTGAACCGATTGACCGTCCCGATGACCCTGGTGCTCGTATAGTTCATAGGCCCGTGCAGCGATCTGGGGCGTCAAATCGGATGCCGCCTTGTCTGTGGTGTCATGTGAGGATTTCACTTCAGGTTTGGCTCCGGTTTTGGTTGCGATGTTAGGCTTCGCCTCTGTTTGAGCTTTGGCTTTGACTTCGTTCTTGGGCTCGATATTGGCCGCAACTTTGACTGGATCAAAAACCCGATAGGCGAGCAGTTTCACCCGGTCATTCAAGAGGAACCACACCAGTGCATAGCCCCAGACAAACAGTGCCCAACCCCAGCCGAGCGGCGTCATAAACAGCCCGTAAACCGCGATCAGCGTCGCCACGATTTGCGTGCCGAGCACGGCCCCCCATAAAATCTTTGCTGGTCGGATGGACCA
>JBEKBH010000071.1:0-7427 GCA_050015495.1 Verrucomicrobiia bacterium | reverse complement strand
AGCACGTCGCCGCTGGGCAGCCTGACCTACACCAACATCTTGGATTACACCACCGGCACGGCCAACGGCAGCTACTCCAACATCAACTTCACGAGTACCGGCCAGACGAATATCCTTAGCGGCGGGAACGGTCTCGGCGTGGTGACCAACATGATCGATTATAGCGGGGCGACGAATATCCCATCGCGGTACTACCGTGTGCGCGTGTTGTTGCCGTAGCTCGGAGGCCGGGTTGAACGCCATGGAGCAGAAGTTGAAAACGGGGTGTTCGCTTCCCAGCCTCCGATGATCATCACATCAACGCCGAATACCGCCGCCAAGTCAGACTAAAACAAGTACCAGTGGAGCTGCCGCCGCCTGACATCCTCCCCGACGTCGGCTCCACTGGCGAGGCGTGTTTGCACATCCAACGGCGTGGAAATGGGTTGTGTAAGGCCCTTATTGCCAAGTGCCCAAAAGTCTGCGCACCCCTCACGGTGCGCATCATCCCGCACCTAACCCCCCTACACCCGCGTCACATTCTGGGCCTTGGCGCCTTTCGCGTCCTGGATGATCTCAAACTCCACCGCCTGCCCTTCCGCCAGCGTCTTGAACCCCTCACCTTGGATGGCCGAGAAATGCACAAACACGTCCGGCCCGCCCTCCTGCTGGATAAACCCGAAGCCCTTCTTCTCATTGAACCACTTCACTGTTCCGCGTGCCATATCTTGCTCACCTCCTCAGGAATCACGTAAGGACATTTGAGGACATTGCATGATGGACAATCTTATTTGTGGCAGGAGAAATAAAAAGACCGTGCCTACCCAACTCGGGCGCGCACGGTCACATCTGACTGCATTCCTCCAGATTCTCTCACAACAGCACGTACAAATAACACAGTCTCAACGTCGTACGCCTCATCTTCTATCAAACCCTTGCCCTGCTGTCAAGACCTCTCTGGCAAGCCCAACGCCCGCTCCTGCCGGCGGTAGAGAGTGGTAACCCCCCTCACTCCGTGTCCGGCACAAACGTGACGAAACCGCTCTCATTCGTGCCCAGGAAGTAGCCCGACGCGGCGCCACTGCTCTGCAACAGCAGACCGTTGAACTTGACCGCCTTGTTGATGGTCGGATCCAAGAAGCTGCCGCTCAACGCCCCCGTTGCCGGCGCCACCTTCAGCTTCAGGTCGTTGCTGCCGACAGGCGATGCCGTGCCGGTCCCTCTCGCATCAATGGACACGCCAATGACAATATTGCTCGCTAGGTTGCCGCCGCCCAGCGTCAACTGCCCGGTCGCGGCGACCGACGAGCCGCCGACGTAAATGTCTCCGCTCAGCGACAACGCCGTCGAGAACCCACCCGAATAAAACGGGCCGGCTGAGCCGGGTTCCTTGAACCAGTACACGGTCCCGCCAAGTGTATTGTCCTCGTTGAACGTCACCCAACCGATGCACGCACCGTTGTTCTTGTAGAGCGAATTATACAGCGGCCACGTGCCGTAGCCTGACACCGGGAATTTGCCGCTGATCTTCGTTCCATCACCCAGCACCCCTTTCAGTGATCCGCTGCCGAGGCTCGTCACGGTCAATGTCCCGTACCCGTATCCCTGCGGCGCGTTCGTCTCGCTGCTGTCCGCCGGGGCCAGCACCAACGTGAACGCGCCCACCCACGGACTCGGGTTCGCCGCGCTGAACACCGCCAGATTGGCCACCAACTGCGCCGTAAACGTGCCATTGGACACCGTCCCCACAATTTCGTCCGTCGCGTTGCTCACCGCTGCCGCTTCGAGTATCACGGTCAACGGATTCGAATTCCTGTTCGTTATCGTGGTCGTCGAGTTGCCCTTGCTGTCAAATTGCCCCTTGAACGCCGACCGCACGCCGTCCACGGTCAGGTCCGCCGCAAACGATCCCGTGTTGCCAAGAACCAAAGTGATCAATCCGGAACTGGCCTGCGCGGGCGCGTTCGTTACCATGACCAGACCGTCGTAGCTTCCCGGAATAAATGACCCAAGCGCTTCCCCCTGTTGCGTGACGGTGAAGTTTTTTCCATCGACAGTGATCGTGCCGACGCGCGATTTGCTGTTGGTGTTGATCGTCATCGAATACGCCACCGTCCCATCGCCGATACCGCTGTTGCTCGAGGTGACCGAAATCCAATCCACGTTGCTCGTCGCTGTCCATACGCAACCCGTCCCGCTGCTGGTGACAGCGAACGTGCCGCCCGGGGCAATCGCGGTGAGCGTCACGCGCGATGGCGAGAGCGAGAATGTGCACGGCTGGATCAGGCTGAAGACCGTTCCCAGCGAATCGCTCCCGGCTGCGGAGGTTGTCCCGAGGAAATTGGTCGCGGAGGCCTGGAGCAAACCCGCCAGTGGCGTGGCTCCGTCATTACCGCCGGTGAAATTATACAGCGTCGTCAGCGCGCCACCCTTCGTGATCTTGAATACCGTGCCGAAGCCGCCGTTTCCCCCGGTCGAGGTCGTCCCGTAGAAATTACCGTCCTGGCCCAGGATCAGCCCGCCCTCGGGATTGCCGCCATCCGATCCATCACCGAAAATCCACAGCACGGTCAAGTTGCCCGCCGTGCGGATCCGAAATACCGTGCCAAAGCCGTTCGCCCCGCCAAACGTCGTCCCATAGAAGTTGCTGTCGCTACCCTCGACCAACGCGCCCTGCGGATTCGCGCCGTCTTCCCCGCCCGTGAAATTGTACAGGGGGATCAACCCACTGCCCAAGCTGTAGCGGAACACGGTGCCGGCGTTGCTCACGCCCCCGCTGTACGTCGTCCCGTACAAAAAGCCGTCGCTGCCCTCGACCAACCCGGCTTTCGGATTACCACCGTTCGCGCCGCCCGTGAAATCATAGGACGTGATGAAGTCACCCGACGAAATCGCGAATATTGTGCCCGTGCTGCTCGTGCCCCCGCTATATGTCGTCCCGTAGTAATTGCCGTCGCTGCCCTGAACAATCCCGGCCTGCGGATTGCCGCCATCCGAGCCGCCCGTGAAATAATGCAGCGTCGTCAGCGTGCCCGTCGTGCCAACCTTGAACACCGTGCCTGCTTTGCCCGTGCCGCCCCTGGACGTCGTCCCGTATAAAAACCCATCGCTGCCCTGGATGAGCCCGGCTTCCGGGTTCGCCCCGTCGCTGCCCCCACCAAAATTGTAGATCGTCGATAATGTGCCCGCCGCGGTGATCGAGAATACCGTGCCCGAGTCGCTTCCTCCTCCCGAGTACGTCGTCCCGTAAAAATTGCCGTCGCTGCCCTGGATCAGCCCGCCGTACGGTTGTGACCCGCCAGACCCGCCGGTAAACGTGTGCAAGGTCTTGATCGTGTCTGCGGTCGCCCGGCCCGGTTGCCCCAGCCACGTCACCAGAATGATTGCCAGCAGAACTTGCGAAATTCTCATAAACCCATCAGCCTCCGTATCCGCCATCCTCGATCGTTTGACACGCTACAGGGGGACTTTGCCAGCGCCGCCCTCGACAGTCACGACTATTCCTTTCACCGAGTGACGACATGGCCGCCCCCTCAGTTTCTAATGACGTACCATTACGCCGCACGGTTACGATGATCCAGTCGCAGCCCTGCCGCCCGTCTATTGACTGCCTCGCAACCGCGCCAGCATGTTGCTGGCGATGGCCGAATCCGGGGCGAATTCCAATGCCTGCTCGTAATGTCCGATCGCTTCCGCGCGTCGGCCCAGACGGACCAGCGCCCACCCCATGCCAAGATGCGCATCCACATAGCGCGGCTTGATCTGCAATGCCCGCTCGTAATGTCGCTTCGCATCCTCCACCTGCCCCACCTGCATCAGGGTGTTGGCGTAATTGTTGTGTGCTTCGGCATAATCGGGCTTGAGTTGTATCGCCCGCTCATACTCCCCCATCGCCTCCGGTATCCGGCCCATCGCCGCCAGTATAAACCCGAGATTGTTATGGGACTCGCCCAATTGCGGCATCAGTTCGACATACCGTTGCGCGTACTCCAGCGCCTCCGTCATCTTTTCATGGCCGAACAAAACCAGCACCATGGCGTTATTGGCCACAACCGAGTCGGGGTATTCCGCCAGCACGGTTCGCCACAACGTCTCATCGTCCCGCCACACCGGGATCAGGCTGCGGGTCCGCGCTCCGAACACGCACATCTCGCAGGCCAGCAGACCGGCCAGCCCCAGATGGACCATCATTGCCGAACGCCGCCACAACCACACAACCGCTCCCCCCGCCAACAGCAGCAGTGGCACCATCGCCAGGTACGCGTACCGTTGCGCCACCGCCGACAAACCCGTTTGCGTCAATCCGGAGACGGGAAGAACCAGCATCACGTAAGCCGCCCAGCCTGCCGCCGCCGCTGGCGTGCCTCGCCGCTCCCACACGACCAATCCGGTCACAATCCCGACGCCCAACGCCGATAACATGGCCGGCCAGCGATCCACCGGATGCCCGATCGGTAACGGATAGAACGGCGATAAATGCACCGGGCACACCAGGCGCCACGGGTAAAACGCCAGGCTGTGGAACATCAACCACACGCGTTGCGATAACGGAAGTGTCTCCACGGAAACGATCAATCCGCCCGCGCGTGTCTCACTGATCATCGTGGCCACCGCCGCCGCGCCAGCCAGCGCCATCGCTCCCGCCTTCTCCCGCAACAACCGGCCCCAACCCAATTGCTCGTGCCGCCGCAACGGAAAGTAATCGATCGCCAGCATCACGAATGGCAGCGATACCGCCATCGGTTTGCACAACAGCGCGGCGACGAATAGTCCCCACACCACCCATCGGCGCGCGCCGCCGACGTACGCCCACAGGCAGCCGATTCCGAACGTCGTGCACAACAATTGCGTTCGTCCCGACATCCAGGCCACCGACTCTACCTGGAACGGATGCATCGCGAACACCGCCGCGACTCCCACGGCCAGCGCCAGTCGTTCGCCGGTCGTCAACGACACCGCCCCCAGCAATGTCCACAGGAAACCGAACACGAGTGCCGCATTCAGCGCATGCACGACGACGCTCGTCGCATGGTGTCCCGCCGCGTTCTTCCCCCACATCTGGTAGTCGAGGACATGCGACAGTCGCGGCAACGGATGATAATACGGTTGGGCGGCCGTAAACGCCCACGTCACCGCGTTCCACGTCAGCCCGTTGCGTTGCGCCGACTGCCGCAAATACTCATCATCGTCCATGCGAGTGAGAAACCCGCCGTGGACGCTCGGCCAATACAACCAGATCGTGCCGGCAACAATCGCCAGCGCCACGCCCACCAATGTTGTCCGCCTGATCTTCACGCAAATCCGAAATCTCGGGCCGCTTCCCGCGAATCCAATCACACGCGCCGCCCGCACGCAACCGAGAACACGGCCTGGGAGAATAAACCGGGACGGAGAGATGAGTAGCTGCCGGCAAACACTGGCGGAGAGGGAGGGATTCGAACCCCCGAGACGCTTGCGCATCTAACGGTTTTCAAGACCGCCGCATTAGACCACTCTGCCACCTCTCCGTCGCCAAAATGGGAGCGACGCTCACCCCGATCCTGTCGGGGATCCCGTCGCGAATCGCGCTAACACTAGTGCCCGGCGTCGCTCGGGTCAAGCCGCGGGCCGCGCCGCGCCCGCGTTTTCTGTCGCGTCCAACCATCCTCCATCTTATTATCCCCCAAGGATCATGCTCGCACAACCCCCAGCCCATACATCAGCCTCTGGCCAGACCGTCATCCCGAAAACCTGCAACCCGCGCTCCTTCGACCATCTCGCCGACGAATACGACTTCGTCGCCACATGCGAGGGAAGGTCCGCGTTTTTTCTGAAGTATCTTCCCGAGCATCGCCGACGGGTCCTTGATGTTGGTTGTGGAACCGGCATCCTAGCGCACGAGCTTTCCCGTCATTTCGGCTCCGTCGTGGCCATCGACATCTCGGAGCCGATGCTCGCCATTGCCCGCGCCCAACGGGCCGCCCCAAACATTGACTATCGGCGGGAAGACGCAGATCACCTCGCTCGGAATCAAACGTTCGACTGCATTGTCAGCCACACCACCTTCCACCATCTCGAGGATGTTTCGCAGACCCTGCGCGCGCTGAAAGCCTGCCTCGAACCACGTGGCCGACTCATCCTGATCGACAACGTCCACCGCTGGCCCGTGATTCCTCGCAATGCCGGCACGTTCACCGCGAAAGCCTGTCTGAAATTCGCGCCGAACCTGTTCCGCTACGGCCATCGTTCCGCCTGGCGGCTTTTCCGATTCTACACGTCGCGCCACTGGCTCGATCATGTAATGAGTGACCATATACTTTCCCGGGCCCGATTTCGCGAGGTCTATGCCGCAGCCTTGCCCGGCGCCACGTTCATTCCGTTGAAATACTTCATGGGCGTGGTCTGGCAGGCGCCTGACGCTCCCGCAGCGTAACAAAATGTTGGCCGGGCTGCGGTGCCCGTGATTGTATCGCCGCCGTGTTGACGACGGCGTAAGTCCGATTAACAGGCGGATCGCTGCGCCGGGACGCGTCAGGAACGCGGCACGAAACCCGTTTGCTGGAGGATTTCCTGGCCGCGGGGTGAGACGACAAACAGGATGAAATCGTGCGTCGTGAGCGCCTCTTGATTTTTGTTGGTGTACAAATGCAGGGTGCGCGCATACGGATACTCGTGTTTGTTCACGGTGCCGAAGCTCGGCTCCACTCCGCCAATGGACACCGCTTTGACCCCGCCGTTCTTGGCAAGGCCCACGCTTGAATAACCAATCCCGTTCGGATCGTCACCAACAGCCTTCATGATGCCCGCGTAGTTGGTAAATAGCATTTGCGGGCGACCGTACGGATTGTTTCCCATGGCCAGCTCGCGAAAGCCCAGATACGTGCCGGAAATTGGATCGCGAACGTACAAATGGATCGGGGCATCGGACCCACCCACGTCCTTCCAATTCTGAATGACCCCCGTGAAGATGTCCCGAACCTGATTCGTCGTCAGGTTCCCCACCGGGTTGCTGGCGTTTTCCACCACCGCCACGCCGTACGCGCCGATGATGTAATCCGCCAGTTGGACGCCGCGCATGCTGGCCAACTGCTGCTCCTCGGAGATCAGCAGTCGAGATGCCCCGGCAATGTCACATTGGCCCGCAATCAACGCCGCAATGCCATACCCGGTCGCCTTGGGTGCTAGGTCGAAATCGGCGGTGGGATGATCCTTCTTGTATTCGTCAATGAGGCGCGGCCCCAACTCCTCCCCGATCGTGTTGGACCCCCGGATCACAACCTTCGCTCCGTCTCCCGTCTTCGTCGCGGAATTGGCTTCTTGCTTGGTGTTGGGACAGCCCGCCATCAATAACCCCAGCAGGATCAAACCAACGCTTCTCGGGAGCCTCGTCTCTTTCACGCGAAATCCTCCGGTCAGAAAACTTCTTTCCTCGGCGTGTTCCTCGCCGGACGTAAAATAATCTTCACCGC
>JBEKBH010000070.1:0-7706 GCA_050015495.1 Verrucomicrobiia bacterium | reverse complement strand
GGCAAGCCGAACTGGTGAAGGAAATCCAGGCCCGGCTGGAGTTGTACCGGAGCGGACGGGCGTACCATCTTCCCGTCAGCGCTACGACCAGTCCCCCCAACCCGTGATGCAATCTGTTTTTTTGTAATGCTGCCATGCTATTATCGGCTCGATGACAAGATGGAAGCCCATCGATGACGCGCTGCATCAACAGACGGCGGCACCGTCGTCCTGTGCAACGAAAACCTACTTCGCCCACCGGCCCTGGTTCCTGGCTTTGGTCTTGGCGGTCGTCACATTCGTGGCTTACCAGCCAGTCTGGCACGCCGGCTTCATCTGGGACGACAACGATCACCTGACCGCCAACCCAGCGGTGGCCGCTTCGAACGGATTGCAGATGATTTGGTCGTCACTGGCGGTCTCGCGGTACTACCCGTTGACACTAACGGCCTTTTGGGTTCAACGACGATTATGGGGACTGAACCCCGCGCCCTATCATCTGGTCAATATCGCGCTTCATGCGGTCAATGGTATCCTCGTATTCTTGGTGCTGCGTCGGCTGCGGGTGCCGTCGGCATGGCTGGCGGCCACGCTGTGGGTGCTGCATCCGGTCAACGTGGAGTCTGTGGCGTGGATCACCGAGCTGAAAAACACCCAGTCAGGTTTGTTCTTTTTTTTGTCGATCCTGTGCCTTTTACGGTTCGACGCAGACCACAGACCCGGCTGGTATGCCCTGGCCATCGCGTGTGGGCTTGCGGCCATGCTCAGCAAACCATCGACGGTGGTGTTGCCCGTTGTGCTGCTACTGTACGCGTGGTGGCAGCGCGGTCGCTGGCGGCGAGCGGACATTGCGCGAATCGCCCCGTTCTTCATTTTGGCGGTCGGGATGTCCGCGCTGACGATCATCGAGCAACGCGGTCACATCCTCAGGGCCGGCACGACCGAATGGCGGTTGGGGCCTGCCCAGCGGTTGGTTATTGCCGGGAAAGCCATTTGGTTCTATGCGGCCAAGATTCTGTGGCCCGTGCGCTTGACGTTTGTGTATCCACGATGGGAGATTGACGCGTTGTCGTTGTGGTCGTGGGTGCCGACGGTCGCCGTGGTGGCGCTCGGTGCGACGCTCTGGTGGTGCCGGAGCCGTGCTTGGTGTCGGGCCGTCTTGTTGGGAATCGGTTTCTTTGTGGTGGCGCTATTACCGGTGCTTGGATTCTTCGATGTATACTACTTCCAGTACTCATTTGTCGCCGACCACTTTCAATATCTGGCATGCCTCGGGCTGATTTCTCTTGCCGTGAGCACCGGCACGGGGATCTGTGCACGAGCCGGTCAATGGGGCCGCAGTTTGGGAACGCTCGCCGCCGTCATCGTGCTGTTGATATTGGGAATGTCCACATGGAGGCAGGCACGCATTTATCAAAACATGGAAACACTCTGGCGCGATACTCTGGCCAAGAATCCGGCCGCCTGGATGGCGCACAACAACCTGAGCGACATCCTGATTCAACAAGGCAAAATCGAAGAGGCCATAGGGCACTTGGAGCAGGCGCAGCGCCTCAAGCCCGACGACGCTGTCCAGCACAGTAATCTGGGGCTCGCCCTAGAGCAGGCGGGCAGGGTTAGGGAAGCGATCGGGCATTATGAACAGGCGCTACGGATCAAGCCCGATTACGCTGCCGCGCACAGCGATCTGGGGCTCGCCTTGGCGCGAGTGGGCAAGCCCCAGGAGGCAATGGAGCATTTGGAGGAGGCGCTACGGCTCAAACCCGATCTCGCCGAGGCGCACTGCAATCTGGGGATCGTCTTGGCGCAAACGGGCCGGGTGCCGGAGGCGATCGAGCATTTCGAACAGGCGCTGCGGATCGAGCCCGATGACCCCGAGGCCCACTGCAATCTGGGAAAAGCCTTCTTGCAGGAAGGCAGGCTGGGCGATGCCATCGGGCAGTATGAACAAGCGCTACGGATCAAGCCCGACGACCCCAAGGCGCACTACGGTCTGGGAAAAGCCTTCTTGCAGGAAGGTAGGCTCAGCGATGCCATCGGGCAGTATGAACAAGCGCTACGGACCCAGCCCGATTCCGCCGAGACGCACTACAATCTGGGGAACGCATTGGCGCAGGCGGACCGGGTGCCGGAGGCGGTCGTACAGTACGAGCAGGCCCTGCGGCTCAAACCCGATTTCGCCGAGGCGCAGAACGCGCTCGCGCGACTCCAGGCTCGCCAGTGAGCGGGACGTGTGATTGGATTCGTGGGGAAGCCAGTTGCTTCTGATTTACATGATTATCAGCCGCATCAAATTGGTGGGAGTGGCGCTGGTGATTGTTGCAGCCACCGTCTGGCTGTATTGGCCGTGCAACCACGGCGGGTTTCTGAGGGTGGACGATCTGGAGTATTTGCGGCAGTCGGTGCGGTGGAACGGCCTGACGTGGAACGCAGTGAAAACGGCGTTTACGACCACGCCTATGTACTATCACCCGTTGCCTCGCTTGTTCTATGCTCTGAGCTACCAGATCTGGGGAACGAATGCGGCAGGTCACCACGCAACCAGTGTGTTCCTGCACGCACTCAATGCGGCGCTCGTGTTTGGCTTCCTGTGGACGCTCTTGGGCGCGACATCCTTGACCACGGGCGAGCGACTGTCGGTAGCCTTGTGGGTGACGGTGGTATTCGCAATTCATCCGTTGCAAGCGGAATCGGTGGCGTGGATGTCGGTGCGGTCGCAACTACTGTGCACGATGTTCTGCATCGGCAGTATCTGGGCTTACGTTGCTGGCGGGCGATGGCCGGTGGTGTGGGGGTTGTATCTGGCGGCACTGTTGTGCAAACCGATGGCGGTATCGCTGCCCTTCGTGATGCTGGCGATCGATTACTTTCCCCTGCGGCGACACGAGCGGCTCGGCTGGGGACGATTGGTGTGGGAGAAGGCCGCGATGATTGCTGTCGCAGGGCTGGTGGGGGTGGCGACGACAATCACAGACCGGGGGGTCGGTCCGATAGCTCCGGTGTTCGTCGCCCCGCTGTCGGTACGTGTGTTGCGTGTGTTCGAGAGTCTGACGTTTTATTTGGTGAAACTGGTCTGGCCAGCGCATTTGTCCCCCACCTACGTTGCGGACCTCCCGCTCGGCCCGTGGACGGATTTACCGTCGGTGTTCGCCGTTCTCATGATCACGGCGGTGGCCGTCAGGGAAAGACGACGCCGGCCAATGCTGGCGGCGGCGTGGGGCGCCTATGTGATGCTGCTTCTTCCCATGTCCGCAATCTTGCCGAGGGGCCGACAAGCGTTGGCGACGCGGTATGCCTACGTGGCAATGCTGCCGGTGCTGCTGGTGGCCGGCGCGGCGGGGGTGTGGGTGTGGCGGCGTTCGGCGAGGGCGGGACGGGGCGCGCTGGTCGGCTTGCTGGCGTGTGAATTATTCGCCTTCGCCGCCGGCACTCGTCGTCTGATACCGGACTGGCACGACGAGGAAGCCAAGCATCGGGCCGCATTGGCGGAATTCCCGGACTCCCAACAGGTGAATCGGGAACTGGCTGCCGAATTGCTGGATCAAGGGAGGGCCAGCGAGGCGCTCGTATACGCGCAACGAAGCGTCGAAATCGCGCCGCAAGTGTGCGACGGGCACGTGGTATTAGGGCTTGTGCTCTGTCGGTTGGGCCGACTTCCGGAAGCCATCACGTACTACGAGCAGGCCCTGTGGATTAATCCCGATTACGCCGACGCGCACTACGATCTGGGGGTGGCTTTGGCGCAAACGGGTAAGATCGAGGAAGCCATCGCCCACTTCGAGCAGGCCCTGCGGGTTAACCCCGATTACGCCCAGGCGCACTACAATCTGGGGGTGGCTTTGGCGCAAACGGGTAAGATCGAGGAGGCCATCGTGCACTACGAGCAGGCCCTGCGGATCAATCCCGATGATGCCGAGGCGCACTACAATCTGGGGGTCGTTTTGGCGCGAACGGGTAAGACCAAGGAAGCCATCGCCCACTTCGAGCAGGCCCTGCGGATCAAGCCGGATTCCGCCGAGGCGCACTACAATCTGGGAAAAGCCTTCTTGCAGGAAGGTAGGCTCCGCGAAGCCATCGTTCACCTCGAACAGACGATCCGGATCAAGCCCGATTACGCCGCGGCGCACTACAATCTCGGGAACGCTTTGGCGCGAACGGGTAAGATCGAGGAAGCCATCGCCCACTTCGAGCAGGCCCTGCGGATCAAGCCCGATTACGCCGACGTTCAGAACGATCTCGCCTGGTTATTGGCGACGCGCGGGCCATCCGAAGGCGGGGACCCGGTTCGCGCGGTCACCCTGGCCGAGCGTGCCTGCGCCCAGACCGGCAACAGCGCGTTCCCGTATCTCGACACTCTCGCCGCCGCGTATGCCGCCGCCGGTCGATTCCAGGAAGCCGTCGCCACCGCCCAGAAGGCCATCGACCTGGCACGCGCCGCCGGACAGACGCAGGCGGCCAACGAGATCATGCCGCGGTTGGAACTGTACCGCAACGCCCATGCGTATCGCGAAGCCACTGACGTGATGAAAGGATCGCTGGCACAATGAAGAGCGCGTGGGGATCACTGGCCGCCGTGTGTGCGCTGGTCATCGCCGTTTATGCGTGCATGGCTCGCTCGGCTGCTTGGGAATCATTGAGCCCGAAGGCGGCTGATCTTTATTACAACCTGTTAGTGGACGGTTTTCGCGCCGGCCAACTCAGCCTGAAAAAAGAGGTGCCCCCCGGGCTGGCGCGCCTCGCTGACCCCTACGATCCAGCCGCCAATGCAGTCTACCGGGTTTCCCCATACCGGACGTACGACCTGAGCTACTACAAGGGCAGGCTCTACTTATACTTCGGGGTCACGCCCGCCTTGATATTGTTCTGGCCGTTTGTCGGGCTGACCGGCCACTACCTTTCTCATAGAGAAGCCGCGGTGATCTTTAGCGCCATGGGGTTTCTGGCCAGCATCGGTATGTTGCGCGGGCTGTGGCGGCGCTACTTTGCCGAGGTGAACGTCTGGGTGGTAGCGGCCTGCGCGCTGGCGCTCGGCTTGACGACAGGTGTGCCGGTGATCTTGCCGCAATCTGTCTATAACGAAGTGGCCATCTGTTGCGGGTACATGCTGACGATGCTGGCCCTGGCAGCGATTTGGCGTGCATTGCACGAGACGGAGCGACGATGCCAGTGGCTGGCGGCGGCGAGTGTGGCCTACGGGCTGGCGGTGGGAGCGCGGCCATCGTTGTTGTTTGGCGCAGTGATCCTGTTGGTGCCGGTGGTTCATGCGTCGCGCGAGCGGCAGCGCGTCTGGACTCTGCTGGTAGCGGCCTTCGTCCCGATCACACTGATCGGACTGGGGCTGATGCTCTACAACGCCCGGCGATTCGGTAGCCCGTTCGAATTCGGGCAGAGCTACCAGTTGGTCGAACGGCGGCAGGTTGCGCAGCGGCTTTTGAGGCTGCAGTACCTATGGTTCAATTTTCGGGTCTATTTTCTGGAGCCGGCGCGCTGGAGCGCTCGTTTCCCTTTTGTGCATGGAATCGCCGTGCCGCCCTTACCGGAGGACTATTGGGATGTTGAGAATCCCTTCGGCGTCCTGACGAACATTCCGCTGGTATGGCTAGCGCTGGCCGTGCCGCTGGCATGGCGGAACCGCTCGGGGCAGGCGGCCTCGATTTTGCGGTGGTTTGTAACGGCCGCAGCCCTGCTTTTTGGGATTTGCGCATTGAGTGTTGGATTTTACCGTAGCGCGGTCATCCGCTATGAGGTGGACTTCCTGCCGCCGCTGGTACTGCTGGCTGTTGTCGGCATCCTCGGATTGGAGCATACGTTGGTTGGTCAGCCGGTCCGCCGACGTGTCGTGCGCTGGTGTTGGGGCGTGCTGTTGGGCTTCTCGACGGCGTTTAACCTCTTGGCGAGCGTTCAGTGCTATACGTATGGGCGGTGGACGCTTGGGTTCGCATTGGCCCAAGAGGGCCGGGCGTCCGAAGCCATCCAAATCTACGAGGAAGTACTACGGCTCAGGCCCGAGTTCACCGAGGCGCACGCCAGTTTGGCGCACATCTTGCAGCGCACCGGAAAGATGCCGGAGGCCATTGCGGAGTACGAAAAGGTGGTGCGGCTCAAGCCGAATTACGCAGAAGCGCACAACGACCTGGGACTCGCCTTGCAGCAAATGGGCAAGATCGACGAAGCCATCACACACTACGAGCAGGCGCTACGGCTCAAGCCCGACGACGCCGACACGCACTATAATCTGGGGACCGCCTTGGGGCAGGCGGGCCGGCTGCCGGAAGCGACAAGCCAGTACGAGCAGGCGCTACGGCTCAAGCCGGATTACGCCGACGCACACAACAATCTGGGGATCGCGTTGGCGCAGGCGGGCCAGCTGCCGGGAGCGATTCAGGAGTACGAACAGGCGATCCGGATCGAGCCGGATTCCGCCGAGGCCCACTACAATCTGGGAAAAGCCTTCTTGCAGGAAGGCAGGCTCAGCGATGCCATCGGGCAGTATGAACAAGCGCTACGGATCAACCCCGATTCCGCCGGGGCGCACTATAATTTGGGAAGAGCCTTCTTGCAGGAAGGCAGGTTCAGCGATGCCATCGGGCAGTATGAACAGGTACTGCGGCTCAAGCCGGATTACGCCGAGGCGCACAACAATCTGGCCTGGGTGTTGGCAACCGCCCCGCCAGCGCAAGGAGGTGACCCCGTTCGGGCTGTGGGTTTGGCGCAACGTGCCTGCGAGCTCTCCGGTAATCGTGTGCCGGGTGATCTGGATACATTGGCCGTCGCCTATGCCGCCGTCGGTCGATTCGATGCCGCCGTCGCCACCGCCCAGAAGGCCATCGATCTGGCCCGCGCTGTCGGACAGGCTGAGTTGGCACAGGAAATCGCGGCGCGGCTGGAGTTGTACCGGAACGGACGGGCGTACAGTCCGTCCACGGGTGTGACGAGCCCGGGCAACCCCTGACGACAGGAAGAAGCGTAAGCCCGATCTCCAATGGACGAGGACATCAACCACCGAAGACGGTACGCTCGCACTGCGCCGTTGCCTTCGATCAACGCGCTGCCAAATTTGGGGTCGCCATCCGCGTGACCATCGCCTAGTCTTTGCCCTCGTGAACGCGCGAAGACTGTTCCCGTTGTTGCTCGTACTCACGGGCCTCTGGGCCTACCACAACAGTCTCACGGGTCCATTCATCTATGATGACTGGCTATCGATCCAGAAAAATCCGACCATCCGTCATCTCTGGCCGATCTGGCAACCACTTTCGCCGCCGCACGCAGGTGGCATCACAGTGGAAGGCCGGCCGCTCATCAATCTTTCGCTGGCGGTGAACTACGCCATCGGTGGCACAAACGTGCGGGGGTATCACGCCCTGAACCTGGCCATTCACATCCTGGCCGGCTTGACCCTGTTTGGCATCGTGCGCCGGACGTTGTTGCAGCCGAGGCTGCGCGAGCGCTTCGGCGCGGTGGCCGATGAATTGGCACTGGCCGTGGCGCTGATCTGGACAGTGCATCCTCTGCAGACTGAGTCGGTGACCTACATCATCCAACGGGCCGAATCGATGATGGGGTTGTTCTACCTGCTCACGCTGTACGGCTTCATCCGCGGGACGGCATCCCCCCTGCCCCGCCTGTGGCACGGGCTCTGCATCGGCGCCTGCGCGCTGGGGATGGCCAGCAAAGAGGTGATGGTGTCGGCCCCGCTGATGGTGATGCTCTACGACCGCACGTTTGTT
>JBEKBH010000069.1:0-7878 GCA_050015495.1 Verrucomicrobiia bacterium | reverse complement strand
AACCGCTGGGGCTGGCATGAACGGTCGCGCCCCACGTGTGCATCAGCAGCCGACGATACGGCTTCTGGTGGTAGCTGACCTTCACCATGTACACGCGGCATTCCATCCCGAACAACTTGCAGGCCATCGCCAGCGACGAACCCCACTGCCCCGCGCCCGTCTCGGTGGCGAGCCGTTTCGTACCCGCGATCTTGTTGTAGTACGCCTGCGCAACCGCCGTGTTCGGTTTGTGGCTCCCGCAGGGGTTGTCGCCCTCGTACTTGAAATAAATGTGCGCGGGCGTTTGCAGCACCTTCTCCAGCCGCACGGCGCGCAGCAACGCCGTCGGCCGCCACAACGCGTAAATCTCGCGGACGGGTTCGGGAATCTCGACGTAGCGCTCGCTCGTCATTTCCTGGGCGACGAGGTTCTCGGGAAAGATCGCCGTCATGTCCTGCAGCGTGACGGGTTGTTTCGTGCCCGGATGCAAGGGCGGGGGCAACGGCTCGGGTACATCAGCCAGAACGTTGTACCAGTGCGTCGGGATGTCAGATTGACCCAGCGTAAATCGTGTCGGCGTACTCACAATATCCACCTCTCCAGTACAAACGGGTGCTACAGCGTACACCAACAGGACAGTCCGCGTCAAAACATCCGTGGCAGAGATTTACGCCAAAATCCGTGAACCGCGAAAAAGTTTCGCGGCTACAATACCGAGCGGGTACACTCCCGGCCATGCGCGCATTCCTGCTGCGGCGAATCGGTTCGCTGGTCGTGGCGCTGTTTGTGGCCAGTGTCGCGGTGTTCCTCCTCGTGCGCGCCGTACCGGGTGACCCGGCGCGGTTGCTCCTGAAAAACCCGACGCCGGAACGCATCGCGGCGATCCGCGCCCGGCTGGGCCTCGACCGACCGCTCCCCGTCCAGTATTGGCGCTGGCTCGAAAACGTGTTGGGACGTGGAAGTTTCGGCGAGTCGATTGTCACGGGGCGGGATGTGAAGGAGGATCTGGCGCGGACATGGCCGGCAACCTTCGAGTTGGCCATCGTCGCGCTGGTTGTCGCCACTTTCGCGGGTGTGTGGCTGGGAATTTTCTGCGCGCGCCACGCGGGGACGTGGAAGGACGCGCTGGGAACGACCGTGAGCCTCATCGGGCTCAGCGTGCCGGTATTCTGGCTGGGACTGCTCGCGATGCTGCTGTTCTCGCTGGAACTCGGCTGGCTGCCCGCGGGTGAACGCGGCGGGCTCGATCACCTTATACTGCCCGCGCTCGTGCTGGCCACGATTCCCGCGGCGTTCGTGGCGCGCGTGACGCGGACCGCCGTGCTGGAAACGCTCGGCCAGGATTTCATCCGCACCGCCCGGGCCAAGGGCGCGACCGAGCGCGCCGTTCTTTACCGTCACGCCCTGCGCGTAGCGCTGGTCCCCATCGTGACGATGATCGGCGTCGAGTTCGCGTACCTGCTCGGCGGCGCCGTGTTGACCGAGACGGTATTCGCGTGGCCGGGCATCGGACGATACGTCGCCACCGCCGTGCTCGCGCGAGATTATCCGGCGATCCAGGGGGCGTTGCTCGTGCTTGTGGCCATGGTGATGGTCGTGAATTTCGCGGTGGACATCGCCCATCACGCACTCGACCCGAAACTTCGACAATGAAACAGCGGAACCTATTGTTTGGGACCGGCTCCTCGATGCTCGCCGTGGTCTTTGTGGCGGCCGTGTTGGCGGGCACGGTCTCGCCGCACGGGCCGACGGAACAACTGTATCGCGATCTGGCGCTCGCCCCGCCGTCGTGGGCACATTGGATCGGTGTCGATGGCGTCGGGCGGGACGTGTTGACCCGGATTCTCTACGGCGCGCGGGCGACGCTGGGCATTGCGCTCGGGGCGACCGCGATTGCGGTCCTCGGGGGAGCCGCGCTGGGAGCCGCCGCCGGCACGCGGCGCGGCTGGCTCGACGTCATCGTGAGTCACGTGACCGATTTCCTTCTGGCATTCCCATCGATCTTGTTGGGGTTGGTCGCGCTGACGATCCTGACACCGTCCCCCGCCAGCGTGGCGATTGCGGTCGGCATTTCGAGTCTGCCCACCGTGGTGCGCCAAGTGCGGGCGGCGTTCGTGACGGAGAGCGCCAAGGAATACGTGCTGGCCGCGCGGGCCACGGGCGCGGGGCCGTGGCGAATCGCCGCGCTGGAGATCCTGCCGAATTGCGCGGGACTGATTCTCGTGCTGACGACGCTGACGCTGGGCGGGGCCGTGCTCGAAGCCGCGGGGCTGGCGTTTCTCGGGTTGTCGGGCCAGCCCGATATTCCCGAATGGGGCATGATGCTCCGCGAGGAACAAGGCACGTTCCGTCTCGCCCCGTGGCTGTGCATCGCGCCCGGACTGGCCATCACATGGACCGTGCTGGCCTTCAACCTGCTCAGTGACGGCTTGCGCCAGCGCCAGCAGTGAGCTAGGCTGGTCGGGTTCTGCTCGATCCGTCGCGGAGCTTTCGGAGGGGTGCCAGAGCGGTTGATCGGGCTGGTCTCGAAAACCAGTATGGGCCTACGGTCCATCGAGGGTTCGAATCCCTCCCCCTCCGCCACTTTTCACGTCATGATTACTGTTTACGTTCTCCTGGGGACAAGCACCGGCAAGAGGTATGTGGGGATCACCAACGACCTTCAGCGAAGGCTTGCTGAGCATGAGAGCCGTCGAACAAAAGGCTCGCAGGTCATTGGTGCATTCACACTCCTCCACGTGGAGGACTTTCCTGACCATGCCACCGCGAGGGTCCGAGAGAAATTTCTCAAATCCGGTCAAGGTCGTGCGTGGCTGCGCCGTAAATATCCCCAACGAGGCCCGCCCGAGGCGGGTAAACCCACCTGTGGCGGGTAAAGCTGCGCCCTAAGAGGGCTTGTCCGCCTTTGGCGGATTCGAATCCCTCCCCCTCCGCCAGTTTTCACGTCATGATGTCCGCAACGAGGCCCGCCTGAGGCGGATTCGCTGCATCTGGCCTGTTAGGTTTTCTTCTCACCAATCTGAGATTCGCGCCCTTCCAGTATTCGCCTGATGTTAGAACGGTGGCGCACGACCGCCAGCACCGCTAGCACGAAGAAGACGCCGGTGGCGACTGGTCCACCGCCGCTGAGCCAAACAATCACCGGTGACAACACGGCTGCGACGATGGCCGCCAAAGAAACCATTCGCGACAAAGCGAAGACAACGGCAAATGCCGACAGGAGTGCCAAGCCTATCCGCCAGTCGAATGAAAGCGCCACGGCAAACGACGTCCATATCCCCTTGCCTCCGCGAAACTGGAAATAAAGAGGCCAGTTGTGTCCAACGATTGCTCCGAATCCAGCAGCAAGTCCGCCGAGGGCCGCCAGTGATGGACTGTCCCGTAAGAGGAACCGACCGACCAGGAACGCCACGACGCCTTTGGCTATGTCTCCAACGGTGGTGATCACAGCCGCCGTCTTGCCGAGAACGCGTAACGTGTTCGTCGCGCCGGCGTTCCCGCTACCGTGGGCACGAACGTCCGTGTCGCAAAACCTCGAGACTATCAGCGATGTGTTCGCGCTGCCCAAGAGGTATCCACAAGCCGCCGCAGCCAGAAATGAGAGTGTGGTCGTCACAGCCCAACATTATCTTCGCGGTTTTCTACGTTGTCGATCCCGGCGAAAAGCGATTTTTTGCGTTCGGCAATGGAAGCCACATTCCCCATGATTTTGCGTTTTCTTTCATAAGCCACTTGATACCGGGAAAACAACATAATCGTCGCTTTCCCGATGCCAGCATATCGCACGCTTTCTCAATCCGTCGCCGGCGCGTTTCCGATTGCCTGGCTGAGCATATCGAGAAGATCCAATCCCGGCGCGCCATGGGTGTGATATCCGCCCACGATGCCTGCGCCCGCGGGACGGCGGCAAGGGCCCGGCGCAGATCCATGGGCACCCGGATCTCCGGTTCCTCTCCGGCCCGCGTAATCTCCACCGTTACCGTGTCTCCAGCGTCAGCGCCGGCCGCATCGTGCATGGCTTTGTTGACCCTGAGCCAGTGACTTCCTTTGCCGTCTGGTTCGAGAGCGGCTCGAAAAGGAAAGGCATTGATCGCTCCCTCCACCATCGTCATCCCTCGTGATGGAAGCTTCGCACTCGCGTTCTTGGGCAGAGCGAGAATGGTCCACGATCCAATCTGTTCGGTTGCCTTGGGCCGAAACAACCTGGCACTGAAGCGAATCGTTGGCTTGGTTTCCTGCCGCTTCGCCAGTTTCATATATTGTGATCCTACGATGTAAAAGCAATTATTCAACCTCTGCTGACGGGGATGGGCTGGTGAAGCCCAATAGCGTCAGGGCTGGAAGGACTGTTGCCGTTGCATGTGTGCGGCCCGACGCGAGCCTACTTTCTTGGGCGCGTCTGCTTCTGCAGAAATGATCCGACAACACCTTCCAGTGTTCGCGCAAACGCCCGAAAGACATCCAAGAACTGCTCAACATCCTCGGCCACGATAACAATCGTGCCACCCCCGCCGTGGGCGATCTTGTTGCGCTTCTTAGCGAACTCTGCAAGGAAATGTTGAGTCGCTTCTGAAGTTTCGCGCGTCTTGGTTGTTTGCAGGACAGTCTGCATTCCGGCAGCCCTTCCAATGTCGTCCCAATTCAATTTGAGTCCTATTCGTTTCAAGGCGTCAGTCAGGTTCTTTGGGGATATGGTAGCCAGAAAAATTGTGAATGCTTGGGCGTTCAACAAATGCTGTGAAGAGCCCTTGGTGCAGGTTCCTATATTTCTGCAGAGAACCTCGTAATTAATGTCTAGATGATCCGGGGGTTCAAATACGGTGGTCAGTGCGATGCCTGTGCGATAGACGTTTTGTGCCTTCAGCGCGGCGTCCAACTCGTCGTAGTTGGGTGTGCTACTGGCTAGAGCGACGACACTGTCGTGCAATAATCGTCGTACGAATTCTTCAAAAGCCCCCGCCAGCACCACCACCATACCCTGATACAAAAGCGACTCTTGCACGCCTTGTTGCTTCATGAAGGCCTTGACCAGAGACCGCGCCTCTGCGTCCATGTTCTGCCAATGGAGCATGGCGCCCAACCTAGGGCGAAGACGCGCTGCAGTCTGGACGAAGTGAAGATTGCTCCTGAGTTCGTCCAGAGCTAGATCAAATTCTTTGACTGCATCAGCGGGCATCTTGCCGGCCGTTAGCAATATTGCCGTAGGAGTTTATATACAATATTGATACGCTTTTTGATCGCTTTTGCCGTGTTTGGTTTGCCGACGATAATTTCGTAGACACTCCCCCTCCTCAATTTCTTTATGAGTGCTTCATTAATTCGCTTCTTGCTCGCAATCATGGATCGTTTGTGGTCTTGTAGCTTATCGATTGAGACCATCACGGCGTCAAATAATGGCCGAGACATTCGCCACTTCCCTTTGGCGTCGCGAACTTGAAAAGTTTTGTTGCCGAATATTTCGTGAGCGGTTTCGAGACGTGACAAGAATGCTGCTCTGAGCCCATCTATTTGCGACTTCGGCAGGCTCCGATGATCACGCATGTAATCGTCGAGAATTCGGCGAACAGAGCCCTTGATGCGTCGATGATCTCGGAAGGCAAAAAACCTGAGAACAATTTCGCAGTCGGACATCCTGCTGAATAAGTCATTATCTGCGAGGTCTGCACTTATAAAGCCTTCATTTTTTCGGTAATGGTCTTCATAAGGAGGAATTCCCCATATTTCGTCAAAGAGGCGGGTTCCGGCCAATTCAATGAGCAGGTCGTTGAACGAGCCGGTGTAAAGGGAGTTTCTTAACTCCTGCGCATTCAACTGCATACCGCCTGTATTCAATCTCTCGAAGACCGTCCTGCGGATGAAATCAGCTTGGCGGGGATCGATGTTCTCCGCCACCAAAACATTCGCAGATATTCGACGGCGATCTAGCCCCCGCTGGATTCGAGGGGGACATTGATTGTACCTCAGGCCGTTCAGAACGGACCAGGTCTCGAGACCCGTAAGAACAAGGTCGCCACCATAAAACTCCAGAATTGCATTCAGCCGCTGCTGCCCATCCATGACCTCGTAACGATTCAGGTCAGTCTCATATAGAAAGATGGGGGGTATGGGAATGTTCATCAGCAGCGATTCGATGAAGAGCGATTTTTTCTTCCTGCTCCAGACCAGTCGTCTTTGGTACTCAGGCCGGAGGTTGACCCATTTCTCCTCCTTCACCAAATAACGGATTTGGGGCAAAAGAAAGTCGTTTCTCTCTTGTGTGACTCTGTTGTCACCCGAGTCGTACATTGCCTCTATCTGGCGGGGCGTTGCTTTCGTTGTTCGTGGCATAGGGGGTCCTCTTTCAGACAGTAAGTTTGAGTGTACCAAGAATGCTATGGCCTTGGCAAGACGACGCAATGGAAACGATTTTTCTGACCGCGTGAGCGGAGTTGGGCGGCATGGGCGGAAACCGATTCTGCTTGGTTCGCCAATGAAATCGGGCATAATCCTGCCGCAGTGGCGACGGGACAAGGTGACGAGCACTCAGAATGAATGGACCCGGGATTAACTCATGAAAAGCTTCAAAGCCACGTTTGTTTTCCTGATCATTTTGTCGCTGAGTGCACGGGCCGCGCGGGCGCAAGACAACGTCAGGGGCGGTTCCGAGCCGGTCGTGAGCTCGATCGATCCGGCCAAGTTGACGTATGATTACCTGGTCGATGGCACCCTTCCCCAGGACGACCCGGCGGCGAGGAAATTCAAGACGTTGCAGGCCGCGTATGAGGCCGCGCCCGAGGGAACGGAAGCGAAACCGACGGTGATCGGGATCAGGCCGAATGTGTACCAGTTGCCGGGCCAGGCGCCGCGCGGGCCGAGCCTGAGCATCAAGAAAAACTACATCACACTGCTGGGATTGACCAATAACCGGCGGGCGGTGGTGTTGGCGGACAATCGCGGCCTGATGCAAGGCGCCGAGGACGACGGGTACATCATCGATGTCAACGCCACCGGATTCACCGCGAAGAACCTGACGATCATCAATTATTGCAACACGGACTACGAGTATCCCGGCGATCCCGGCAAGAATCTCGTGAAACGTTCCGACGTCATCACGCAGGCCGTGGCGCTCCAGGCGTCGGGGGACAAGCATGTGTACGAGAACGTGGCGCTGCTCGGGCGACTGGACACGATGTTCCTGCGCACCACGCGGTCGTATTTCAGGAACGTGTACATCGAAGGCACGGACGACTGGATGGGGGGCGGCCAGATCAGTGTCTGGGAAGATTGCACGCTGGTCTATCCGACGGGGTCCGGGGTGATGTCGGCCTCGGGGATCGTTTTCTTCAATTGCCGGTTTGAAGCGACCAGCGGCATGCGATTCTATAAGGTCGAGTTTCGCGGCGCCGAGCGGCCGAATGTACTGATCGATTGCGTGGTGCCGGTCGATTTGCCGCAGGCTCACGTCGCCTGGGTCCGGGGCATCGCCGCGCCCAGGCCGAATCAGCTTTCGCTCACCTATCACAATAAGGATGCCGAAGGCCATCCCGCGGTCATCTACGATAGCACGGTCGGCGCGCCCGCGTTCACGTATTCAAGGGAGTTGTCCGATCGGGAACGCTTGGCGTTCAACCCGTGGAATTTGCTGCGGGCGGCGACGAATGCGGTGGCCGACGACTGGGACCCGGCGGGCGCGAGGAGCAAGTACGAGGCGGCGGGGGAGGGGAGTCTGCCATTTCGCATCGCGTTAACAGGCGGTTCGGCGTCGATTCGCACGGGCGGACCCGGCGCCACCATCGGCGCGAAGGTCACGCCGACGCGCGCCGACCAAACCGTAATCTGGTCAAGCAAATCCGATTTGGTTTCACTCAGCGGGACGACAGGCTCGAATGTCGTGGTGACGGGTCGAAATGCGACAAGTCA
>JBEKBH010000068.1:0-7941 GCA_050015495.1 Verrucomicrobiia bacterium | reverse complement strand
AAGTTGTTCGGGATGGAATGCCGCGTGTACATGGTCAAGGTCAGCTATCACCAGAAACCGTATCGCCGGCTGCTGATGCATACGTGGGGAGCGACCGTTCACGCCAGCCCGAGCGGTTACACCGAGTACGGCAAGAAGTTGCTCAAGGACGATCCCGAATGTCCGGGCAGCCTCGGCATCGCCATCAGCGAGGCCATCGAGGACACCGTCAAACATCCCGGCACGAAGTATTCGCTCGGCAGCGTGCTCAACCACGTTTGCATGCACCAGACCGTCATTGGCCAGGAAGCGATCAAGCAAATGGCGCTCGCCGGCGAGGAACCGGACGTGGTGATCGGTTGCGTCGGCGGCGGCAGCAATTTTTCCGGGATCGCGTTCCCGTTCGTGCGCGGCAAGATCGTCGACAAGAAGAAAACGCGCATCGTGGCGGTCGAACCGTCTGTGTGCGCCTCGTTGACCAAGGGCGAACTGCGCTACGATTTCGGCGACACGGCGATGACCACGCCGTTGCTCTGGATGTACACGCTCGGCCACGACTTCATTCCGCCGCAAATCCACGCGGGCGGACTGCGTTATCACGGCATGGCGCCAACGGTCAGCCACCTGCGCAAGCTGGGCCTGATCGACGCGGTCGCGTACGAGCAATCGAAGGTATTCGAGGCGGCGGTGATGTTCGCCCAGAGCGAGGGCATCGTGCCGGCGCCCGAGTCGGCGCACGCCATTCGCGCGGCGATCGACGAGGCGATCCAGGCGCGCGATGAAGGCAAGAAACGCGTGATCCTGTTCAACCTGTCGGGCCACGGACTGCTCGACCTCGCGTCGTACGAGGCGTATTTCACCGGCAAGCTGCATGACCGATGAGAAGAGGGCATCAATAGATGCTGATTGTCCACATCGACGTGCATGTGAAGGCCGAGTGCATCGAGGCGTTTAAGCAGATCACCGTCGAAAATGCGCGGGCGAGCGTGAAGGAACCGGGTATCGCCCGGTTCGATGTGGCCCAGCAAACGGATGACCCGACGCGATTCGTGCTGGTCGAGGTCTATCGCACGGCCGACGCGCCCGCCAAACACAGGGAGACCCCGCACTACGCGAAATGGCGTGATGCCGTCGCCCCAATGATGGCCGAGCCGCGCACCAGGGTGGAATACGGCGAAGTGTTTTGGATGGGATAATGGAACACTATTGTTCAACGAGTTTCTAATTTAGCACACTAGATATCGCAGGCGTTGTTTTTGTAGTTGACTGGCTGTCAACGATCTGGATGATGATACGAAGGGATAGGTGCTTCTGGAGAAGCGGTGAGGAGTCGGCGAACATAGCGGAATCATACTGGCAGTACATCTTCATGATGATATAGATTAGCTGATACACTTGTCACATACCGGGATCCATAACGCACGTTCAACGCTTGCAATAACTGTGGGTCATGGTTCAAACAACGAATAAACGCAGTCGTGAACGGATTGAGGCAACGGTGCGCGGGTGCCAGTACCGAGACCACAAGGGGTTTTTGGAGTGTCCGCAAACAGTACATTAGTTAAGAACAAGTTGGCTCATTCCTCCGACGGTTGGCGCAACGTACTGAGGTTTGGCTCCACTCTTCAGACTTGTGAGGCGCTGAGTCGCGCGAAGCCCGAATCGTCGTTGTCTTCACCCACGATCGATCCGGACGAGGTTATGTCCCTAGCGCTTCAGGTCGCGAACGATATCGTGGCTTTCGCCGGACACGTAGTCCTACTTGAGCATCCAAAACGCGAACCTGTGTTGTGGAATTTTAGTACAGGGAAGCTCTCGCCGGGGCTTGACCACTGCGAGGAAATGAGGAGATTGACCGCCATAGATCGCAGGTATCAAAGGGGAAACAGATTCAATCGGCGCGGGGTGGTGTTCAGGGGGCATCCTGTTATCCGCACGACCTTGAGCTATCATGGAAGGCGAATTGGGCGCATCTATGTTTTTCGAAACGCGGGTGATCCGTTTACACGCAATGATGCACGACTTCTGGATTCCGTGGGCGTCCTTGCAGCCGCAGGCCTTCACGATGGAGCTGCGTACAATGTTCTTAAGTGTTTGCACGTGGATTTCCTTGACCAGAGAACAGCTATTTCTGACGCTTCTCGCGTGGACTTTATTTTGAGTGCATATCTTGAAAAGGCTGTGGCTGTCATGCACCCAGAGGCCGCGACACCTCGGAAAAGCATGAGGGCAGTTCGCAGCGCGTTTTGGCTCGTGACAGGTAACGGGACCGAGCTGCGGCTCGCGCGATTCTTTTCAACGGCTAGTAGGGAGCAAGCCACGGCTCGGCACGACACACGGCGCCCAGCCGATGGGAGGTCGAGTATCATTGCGCAGGTATTCAAGAAGGAGTCGCCCTACGGTACGTCCGAGCGCGGTCACTTTGATCAGTTGCGGACACGCGACACACTAGGCCTGCTTCACAATTCAAAATCACACATGTCAGCGCCGGTTGTGTCGGGCAAGAGCCATTGTCTGGGTGTCCTATCTCTCGAAACCGGCGAAAGAAACAGGTATGAGGCACTTCACGTCCATGCGCTGGCGTTGCTGGCGGCGCACGCGTCGCGCGCAATTTTACGAGCTGTTGACCATGAACTGGCAGAGGTGCGGGCCGAGGATCTGGAAACAGTAGGTCGAATGGTTGGAGCGTTTGATGAATGTGCAAATCGGGAGCAGATCAGGAAAACCCTCATCAATTGCCTTAAGCGGGTTCATTATCGTCGTGGGCTAATCTGTGAAGTGCGGTTTCAGGGTGGAAAGGTCGTTTGCCGTGATTCATGGGGTAGCCGTGAAATGAAGGAGTTATGTGGATGTGTAGCGCAGTATTTTCGACATAACGGGAATATCGGTCACATCGCCCTTGCGAAGAGGCGATATCCGCAAATCCTCAATGTCGCTCCCAATGCTCGGCCATCGCGTGACGACGATGTGCACATTGCACGATTAGGGGCGATCGCAATGATTCCGCACTATGACCCACAAGCGGATATCGTTTGGGTCTTGCATGTCGAACGTGAAGACACGGCGCCAATTGGAAAATCAGATTTGCCTACGCTATCCCAGATGTGTCACGCGGCAATGAGTGCCGATGCGCGGTTGGAAAGGCAGGCAGACGAACGCCGCGTCGCTGATATTGCGCTTCGATGGTCGGCGATACTTAACCAAGGGTTTGTGCGACAGAATGATGCATTTCGAGAATTGGCGGAGTTTGCTGTTCGGAAGCTGTGCACACGGTGCAGGATCTACAAGATCGACGGTAACTCTCAGGCGGGACTATACTCGGCAGGTCCGCCATTGAGCAAGATCAAGGAATTCGGTGGTTTCCCATTGCCATCCGAATCTGGCATTGAACTGGATGCCTTAAAAAGAGAGAGACGAGCCATTTTGGTGTGTGCAGGAAAGGCGGGCGCGAATGATCCGACCCACCGTGGTGAATTCCCAATAATCCGCGTTTGGCCGGTCCCCAAAGAGCGCGCTTTGAGCAAGGAAGGCCTGCCAGAGTGGGTGGAGTTGCCGTTATTCCTCGATGGAGAACTTGTTGCGAAGGCCGTGTTTGACAAACAATCAACAATTCGTGGCGTTCATGAAAAGACCTTTTCTCTCAGAGAACTTCGCGTGATAGCCCAGCTTGGTCGGCTCACCTCTCTTGGCGCGGGCCGGATAGCCCAGACGGAAAGCCTCCTGCGAGATGCGATTATCGGCACGTGCACCGGTGTGATGCGCCACGCAATGAATAGGGCCATCTGGAACATTGGCGAAGCAAAGGAAGACGTTGACAAAGAAATGAGACGAAAATCGCTGCCTCGTCCCGTATCCAAGTTCATGGGCATAGTGTATAGCCAAGTCAGGCATGCCACGGAAATCGCGACCTTCTTTCGTCAAGTCCAAATCCAGAGGGAGCGGGAATTTGATCGCGAAGATCAGAAGAGAGTATCCCGTGACCGGCCATCTTTCATAACGGTCTCCAAGGAGATTGAGCGAGCGATCAGTTTGTCCCAGGCAGGCCACGTGGTGGATGAATTGGTAGCCGGGGGCGATGTTTTGGTGCGAAGGGGTTATCGACCGCTCTGCCTGATACTCCTGGTTTTGCTTGAGAATGCATCGGATTCGCTCAATCGTGGCGACAATCGAAGAAACAACAGCGGGAGAATTCGCGTTATCTTCAGCCGCGGGAGGCATCGACACAGCCTTCTGGTTTCAAATGGCGGGGCGGGCATAGACAAGGATGTCGCCGACAAACTGCGCACGGGAAACCTCAAGGCGCTTCAATACCGAACAGTGGGTCGCGGTCTTGGCTTGAGTTACGCAATGGAACTTGCCAAGTTGAATGGATGGAAGCTTGCGCTTGTACGCCGGAAAGATCCAACGAAGTTTAGACTTCTGATGCCAAGTATAACCAGGGAGGAAGAACTATGAAGCGAGCAGGCACACTTCGTCCATTTGTCGCAGTGCTTGAACGGGATCTGGACAGCGCGAAGATGATAACGGGTAGACTTCGGAAGAAATTATCCAAGGACACAAAGGTTGAGCATTTCAGTACAGAGCAGGACGCTTGGGCGCAGATTGACCGATCTGATGTTGACCCCTATCTCGTAGTGACCGATCATGTCGGGGTATTTCCACCTCGACATTCGTTCGCGAAGGGAATCCGCACAAAGTTCCCTCGGACGAGGATTATCCTATTTAGCGACACCACACGTTTGTCAGACGTCGTTGATTTGCAGAACAGATCAGGATTGATAGACAAATACCTCCCGAAAAAGGACGGGATTGATCGCCTGGCCAAACTTGCAGACGAATGTTGCCGCGACTATGAGGAAGACCAGATTCTGTCGGACATGCGTCAATACATACGGCAGAAATCTACCGATGCAAAGAACCCGATCATCCTTATAGGGGCCAAGAAATACAGCCTATACGAGTTGTACTGGGAAATGAGCCGCAAGACCAAACTGGGAACGCTGGCGGTCAGGGCGTGGGGGGCACTATTAATGAGCCAATTGGCAGGCGGATCTGAGGTAGGTTCATAATGCCCGAACCAGTTGCATTTGTTGCAGCCCCCGCACACACTTCAAACACAGCTTGGTGTTTAGCCAGTGCTCGAAAAGCCGAAAGGGCATTAAGAACCACCTATGTGCCAACCTTCGTCTTTTACGACGCGGATGCGACGAAACAGCGACTCCGCGCGTTTTCGAAATCGTTAAGGCGTCAGGGTTATAATGTTGTGGTAGGATACGTCGCCGCGTGTGGATCCAAAAAGGGTTTCTTGGGAAGAGGCGAGGAAGTTATCATTGATAGGGGCGTTCTGAAACGCATGTCCGGTGCGATTATAGTCCAGGCCCCATTGCCCGACGCCTACTTGTTGGCAGAAGCCGCCACAAAACGCAAAGGCTTGAGAGTTTTAATTGGCTACGCCCCACATGCAGCGAGACCCATTCTCAATCACAGTATGTCCCATGCAGAGATGATAGCCGTAAAGCAAAAGTGGGATCGCTGCGCTGTTCAACCACTGCTTGAGTTGCTGAACCATCGAGCGGCGAATTCGGCAATCGGCAGTTCGTGCATTCAGTGGATGCAAGCATCATTGGAAATCGGAGGGCGGAAAGACATCGCCCTCTCGTTTGTCTGGAACGCGCTATATATGAAGGGATGGGGAGATCTCTCAGCGAGGTTATAGGCGTCGGCTCGAATTTGGAAGCGGGAATCGAAAGTCACCTGATACCTACTTGACCGCACACCACGATGGCGGTGCCGATGTCGCAACGAAGCCGCGCACCAGGGTGGAGTACGGCGAAGTGTTTTGGACGGGACAATAGCCTTTAGCCTTTGAAGTAAGTTATCTCGTTGCCGCACGAGGGTATAGCCTGACAGCAAACAGCAGGGTGATATATGAGACAGCTTCAACAAAACCGCGCTACGAATCGATGGGTTTGGGTGATGCCCATACTCATCTTCTGGGCGATCGTGCTCGTCGTGGTCGTACACCATCACCACCACCAGTAGCGCGACTTCTAGTGGTGCCGTTCATTCCGCTGGACAAACGGGCGGGGCGCCGGTTCTACTACACGTATGAATTTCGAATTCACCACGGTCCCGCGCATCCTGTTTGGTCCTGGCAGAATGAAGGAGATCCGCACGATTGCGCCGGAGCTGGGAAAGCGGGCGCTGGTGGTCTGCGGCAGTTCCGTGCGGGCCGTGGAACGCGTCCAGCCGTTGTTCAGTGCGTTGACCAACGCGGGCGTGGCCTACTCAGCGTTTGCGACGCAGGGCGAACCGACCATCGACGAGGTGCGGCTGGGGACGAAACAGGCGCGGGACGAGCAGTGCGATTTGGTGATCGGTTTCGGCGGCGGTAGCGCGTTGGATACGGGCAAGGCCATCGCCGCGCTGCTCACGAACGCAGGGGACCCGCTGGATTACATCGAGGTAATCGGCAAGGGCGAACCACTGGCGAAGCCATCCGCGCCCTACATTGCGGTCCCGACCACGGCGGGCACGGGATCGGAAGTCACGCGCAACGCCGTGCTGGGATCGCCGGAACATCGCGTGAAAGTCAGCCTGCGAAGTCCGCACATGCTGCCGCGCGTGGCGCTGGTCGACCCCGAACTCACCTACAATTTGCCCGCGGACGTCACGGCAGCCACGGGCTTGGACGCGTTGACGCAGTTGATCGAGGCGTTTGTGTCGGTGAAGGCCAATCCGATGACGGACGCGATTTGCCGGGAAGGAATGCATCGGGTGGCGCGGTCGCTGCGGCGCGCGTTCGAGCTGGGGGACAGTCCGCCGTGGCGGGAGAACTGGCAGGCCATCGTGACCGCTCGCGAGGACATGTGCGTGGCGGGGATGCTGAGCGGGATGGCGCTGGCCAACGCGGCGCTGGGCGCGGCGCACGGTTTGTCGGGGCCGTTGGGGGGGATATTCGAGGCGCCGCACGGCGCGTTGTGCGCGGCGGTATTGCCGTATGTGGTGGAGGTCAACGAGCGGGCGGCGAAAGAGCGGCTCGTGGGAAGCCCCGTGATTCCACGGTTCGAACAAATTCGCAGGGCGATGGGCGATCTCGGCGAACTTGTCCAGGCGTTGAAGATTCCGTCGCTGCGGGCCTACGGCGTGATGCGCGAAAACTTCCCCGAGATCATCGAGAAGGCGAAGGCATCCAACAGCATGAAGGGCAACCCCGCGGTGTTGGAGGACGACGAATTACGCGAGGTCCTCGAACGCGCACTGTGAATGCCATCGGTCGGCGATCCAGCCGATGGTTGAGCAGAAACGGCTGCCAGCCGTCTAATGCAGCATATGGAACTTGTGTCCGAAAGACCGATGACCGCCAATGACACGCCGCCGCCGCGCCTCGATCCGCTGGGCATGGTCTCGGTGCTGGCGATCAGCGTGCTGGTCGGGTTGCTGTACGTGCCGCTGTTGCACTGGCTGGGGTGGGAGACACTGCATACGCAACAGTTGGTGAACGGCGCGTTCCTGGTATTCTTCGCGCTGGTGATTTGCGTTCAGGACGCGGTGGATAGGCTGCGGTTTGACCCGCAGGTCAGCCCGCAAGGGATCGGTTTGATTGCGCTCGCGTTCCTGAGCCTCGGTGTGGCCGGGAAATGGCATTCGATGTCGCTGCCGTTCCTGCTGTTGTCGGCGTGCCTGGCGTTCGCGGGGATCGTGTCGCTGGTGCTCGGCCAGGCGGGTGCGAGGCAGTTTCTGCCGGCGTTGAGCGCCTTCTTCGTTTTTGGCGTGTTGGTGGGACTGGTACCGAGGTTGGACTGGCCGTTGCGCGCGATGGCCGGGCGCTACGCGGGTTCGTTGTTGGCGGCATTCGGAGTGCCCGTAAAACTCGGGCTGGTCGAGGGCCGGCCGCCGGAACTTCTTCTCTCGGTAAAAGGGCGGGCGTTCATCGTTGCCACCGAATGCAACGGCTTCGGG
>JBEKBH010000067.1:0-7952 GCA_050015495.1 Verrucomicrobiia bacterium | reverse complement strand
GCCGAGCGTGCCTGCGCCCAGACCGGCAACAGCGCGTTCCCATATCTCGACACCCTCGCCGCCGCGTATGCTGCCGCCGGCCGATTCCAGGAAGCTGTCGCCACCGCCCAGAAGGCCATCGACCTGGCACACGCTGCTGGACAGACGCAGGCGGCGAACGAGATCGCGCCCCGGTTGGAACTGTACCGCAGCGCGCACGCGTATCGCGAAGCCACTGACGTGATGAAAGGATCGCTGGCACAATGAAGAGCGCGTGGGGATCACTGGCCGCCGTGTGCGCACTGGTCATCGCGGTTTACGCGTGCCTGGCCCGCTCGGCTGCTTGGGAATCCTTGAGCCCGAATGCGGCTGACAGTTACTACAATTTGTTGGTGCGGGGTTTTCGCGCCGGCCAACTCAACTTGAAAAAAGTCGTGCCGCCCGGACTCATCCAGCTCGCCGATCCCTACGATTCAGCGGCCAATGCCCGCTTTTGTATCGGGCCCGACCATTTGGTCGATCTGAGCTATTACAAGGGCAGGCTCTACCTGTACTTTGGGGTTACGCCCGCGTTGATATTACTCTGGCCGTTCGTCGCGTTGACCGGCCACTACCTTTTTGACGGACAGGCGGCGGCAATTTTTTGCGCCATTGGCTTTCTCGCCGGCGGGGCGTTGTTGTTTGCGTTGTGGCGTAGATACTTTGCGGAAGTGAGCGTCTGGGTGGTGGTTGCAGGCACACTGGCGCTCGGCTTGGGGATTGTCGTGCCGGTGATGTTGCCCGGGTCGGAGGTTTACGAGGTAGCCGTCAGTTGTGGGTATGCGTTGACGATGCTGGCCTTGGCGGCGATTTGGAAGGCGTTGCACGAGCCGGAGCGGAAGAAGGGCTGGTGGCTGGCAGCGGCAAGTGTGGCCTACGGGCTGGCGTTGGGGGCGCGGCCTTCGTTGCTGTTCGGGGCGGTGATCTTGCTGGTGCCGGTGGCCCAGGCGTGGCGTGAGCGCCGGCCGATTTGGGCGGCGCTGATGGCGGCGACCGGTCCGATCATACTCATCGGGTTGGGACTGATGCTGTACAACGCCCTGCGATTCGATAATCCATTCGAGTTCGGCTGGCGCTACCAGTTGAACGCAAGCCGGCAGATCACGGCTCAACAGTTCAGTCTGCGTTTTCTCTGGTTCAATTTCCGGGTCTATTTTCTGGAACCGGCGCGCTGGGGCAGTCGGTTTCCCTTCGTACATGACATCACCTTGCCACCCTTGCCTGTGGGCCAGGAGTGGGTTCAGCATCCCTTTGGCCTTTTGACCAACATCCCGCTGGTATGGCTGGCGCTGGCTGTGCCGCTGGCGTGGCGCGGTCGTTCCGCAGACGTGCGTTCCACTTTGTGCGGATTCCTGGCGGCGGTAGCCCTGCTTTTCGGGATTGGCACGCTGGCCATGAGCCTTTTTTGGGCCGCATGCATCCGCTATGAAATGGAATTCCTTCCTTGGCTGGTGCTGCTGGCCGTGGTCGGCATCTTCGGATTGGAGCGCACGTTGGCTGACCGGCGGGTCTGGCGGCGTGCCGCGCGCTTGATCTGGGGCCTGCTGCTGGGCTTCTCCGTGGCGTTTAACATGTTCGCGAGCAGTGTCCGTTACGCCGAGGTAGACAACGATCTGGGGGTAACCTTGGTGTCCGGGGGCCGGGTGCCGGAGGGGATTGCCCGGTACGAGCAGGCGCTACGGCTCGACCCCGATGAGGCCGCGGCGCACAACAATTTTGGGTTGGCCTTGGCATCATCGGGCCGCGTGCCGGAGGCGATTGCCCAGTACGAGCAAGCGCTACGGATCAAGCCAAATTACCCCGTGGCGCACTATAATCTGGGGCTCGCCTTTGGGCAGGCGGGCCGGCTGCCGGAAGCGATGAGCCAGTATGAGCAGGCGTTGCGGATCAAGCCGGATTACGGCGATGCGCACAACAATTTGGGGATCGCGTTGGCGCAAGCGGGCCGGCTGCCGGAGGCGATTCAGGAGTACGAACAGGCGATCCAGATCGAGCCGGATTCCGCCGAAGCCCACTACAATCTGGGGAAGGCCTTCTTACAGGAACGCAGGCTCAGCGATGCCATCGGGCAGTATGAACAAGCGCTGCGGATCAACCCCGATTACGCCGCAGCGCACTACAATCTGGGGGTGGCTTTGGCGCAAACGGGTAGGATCGGGGAAGCCATCGCCCACTTCGAGCAGGCCCTGCGGAGCAAGCCGGGCGACCCTGAAGTCCAGAACAATCTTGCCTGGTTATTGGCGACCCACGCGCCATCCGCAGGCGGCGACCCGGTTCGCGCGGTCACCCTGGCCGAGCGGGCCTGCGCCCTGACCGGCAACAGCGCGTTCCCATATCTCGACACTCTCGCCGCCGCCTATGCCGCCGCCGGCCGATTCGATGCCGCCGTGGCCACCGCCCAGAAGGCCATCGATCTGGCCCGCTCCGCTGGGCAAACCAACTTGGTGAAAGAAATCGAGGTCCGGCTCGAGTTGTATCGGAGCGGACGGGCGTACAGTCAGTCCACGGCAGTGACGAGCCCGGGCAACCCCTAATCCACTGGCGCAGTCGGTCCGCATGTGGCCAGCGACGAAGCCGAAGCATGAGGGTCGCACTGGAGCCGAGTCGGACCAGACGCCGCAGTCGTGTGCGGCAAACACGCCACAGATTTGCCGATGGCGCAACGGCAGCCCCCGAAAGTTCGAAGCGCTACGTTCGCAAATCGTTCAAAGCGGGGAGCCTCTGCTCAGGGTGTGGTCTGTTGAGGCCCAGGGCGTTCCAAGCGGTGGGCTGTCCGGCAGTGCCGCGCGTCCCGCGTGTGTGGACGGCGGACAAGCCCTTACGGTTCCTTGCTCGACAAAGTGCGTGTGTTCGACTGGAGAAGTGTATAAAATGTCATCGGTAAGATGACGTTTTTGCGACAACGTTACCCGGGGCTCGTCGGTGTGGCACAGTGAAAAGCGCGTGGAGATCACTGGCGGCGGTGTGCGTGCTGGTCATCGTGATGTACGCGTACACCGCCCCGTTGAGCAAATTGGAATCGTTGAGTTCGAATCCCGCTGACACCTACTACAATTTACTGGTGCAGGGGTTTCGCGACGGCCACTTGAGCCTGAAAAAAGAGGTGCCGACCGGGTTCGCACACCTCGCCGACCCCTCCTACGATCCGGCCGCAAATCGTAGCTACCGGAATCTGCGATACGAGCTGATGGACTTGAGCTACTACAAGGGCCGGCTGTACTTGTACTTCGGGATTACACCGGCTTTGATTTTATTCTGGCCGTTCGTTGCCCTGACCGGCCACTACCTGTTTGACCGTCTGGCCGTGACGATTTTTTGCGCCGTGGGCGTTACCGTTAGCCTGGGTCTGTTGCGCGCGCTCTGGCAGCGCTATTTCACGGAGGTGAGCGTCTGGGTGGTGGCGGCCTGTGCGCTGGCGCTCGGCTTGGCGACGGGCGTGCCGGTGCTGTTACCGCCGTCCGGCATTTACCAGGTTGCGATCAGTTGCGGGTATATGCTGACGATGCTGGCACTGGGGGCGGTCTGGTGCGCGCTGCACGACACGGAACAGAGGTGTCGATGGTTGATGACGGCCAGTGTGGCATACGGGCTGGCAGTTGGCGCGCGACCATCGTTGCTGTTCGGCGCGGGAATCCTGCTGGTGCCGGTGGCCCAAGCGTGGCGTGAGCGCCGGAAGATTTGGGCTCCGCTGATGGCGGCGACCGGTCCAATCATGCTCATCGGGCTCGGGCTGATGCTCTACAATGCGTTGCGATTCGATAATCCATTCGAGTTCGGCTGGCGCTACCAGTTGTCCGGAGACTCGCCGATGGCAGCACAACAGTTCAGTCTGCGTTATCTATGGTTCAATTTCCGGGTCTATTTTCTCGAGCCGGCGCGCTGGAGCGCTCGTTTCCCCTTCGTGCATAAAGCCGCCGTGCCGCCCTTGCCGTCGGGCTATGTGGGGGTGCAAGAGCCCTTCGGTGTCCTGGCGAACATTCCACTGGCGTGGCTGGCGCTGGCCGTGCCGCTGGCATGGCGAGAGCGCGCGGATCAGGAACGGGGCGCTTTGCGCTGGTTTGTGACGGCCGTGTGCCTGCTGGTGGGGATGTGCGCGTTGACACTTGGGTTTTACTGTTACGCGGCCGGGCGCTTCGAGGTGGATTTCCTGCCTGCATTGGTTCTTCTGGCCGTGGTTGGCATCCTTGGATTAGAGCGCGCGGTGGCCGCACCCGGCGCGGGGATGGCTCGCCAACCGGTCCGGTGGCGTCTGGTGCGCTGGGGTTGGAGCCTGCTTTTGGGCTTCTCAGTGGTCTTTAACGTGTTGGTGAGCGGCGAGAACTACGCGTATGCGGGCTGTTCGCTGGGGACGACGCTGGCGGCAGCGGGCCGGGTGCCGGAAGCCATCCGAGTCCTCGAGAATTTTCTCCAGATCGTGCCCGATTACGCGGAGGGGCACCTCAATCTGGGAATCGCCTTGGGGCAGGCGGGCAAGGGGCAGGAAGCGATCGAGCATTTCGAGCAGGCGCTACGAATCAACCCGGATTACGCCGAGGCGCACATCACCCTCGGAAATGCCTTGACGCTGTCGGGCAGGGTCCCAGAAGCAATCGAGCATTTCGAGCAGGCGCTACGAATCAACCCCGATGATGCGGAGGCGCACTACAGCCTGGGAAATGCTCTGGCGCAGATGGGCCGGGTGCCGGAGGCGATTGTGCACTACGAACAGGCGCTACGGATCAACCCCGATGATGCGGAGGCGCACTACAACCTGGGAAATGCTCTGGAGAAACTGGGCCGCACGCCCGAGGCCATCGCGCACTACGAGCAGGTGCTACGGATCAAGCCTGATTCTGCCGAGGCGCACTCCAATTTGGGGGCCGCTTTGGCGCAAACGGGTAGGATCGAGGAAGCGATCGCGCATTACCAGCAGGCCCTGCGGATCAATCCCGATCTTGCCGAAGTGCACTACAATCTGGGGCAAGCTCTGGCGAAAGTGGGCCGGGTGCCGGAGGCGGTTCTACACTATGAGCAGGCGCTGCGGATCAGGCCCGATCTCACCCAGGCGCAAAACGCGCTCGCCCGACTCCAGGCTGGCCGGTGATGAGGAAAGGCTGTTCTGTTTTTTCGTAATGGTGACATGCTATCATCGGCTCGATGACAAGCGCGAAGCCCATCGATGACGTCCCCCAACAACCAAAGAACGCGTGGAAATCGCCGGTTGTCGGCGCGGCCCTCATCGTTCTGCTCACGGTCGCGGCCTATGCCCCGGCGTTGCGTGCCGGCTTCATCTGGGATGATGACGATCACCTGACCAAGAACGTGGCCGTGCTATCGGCCAACGGATGGAAGCAAATCTGGTCGTCCTTGGAATACTCGCGCTATTATCCGCTCACCCTCACGTCGTTTTGGGTGGAGCACCAACTCTGGGGTCTGCGTCCCCTGCCCTATCACGCGGTCAATATCGCGTTGCAAGCGGCCAATGCCCTGCTGCTCTGGGCCCTGCTGCGCCGTCTGCGAGTGCCCGGCGCGTGGATGGCGGCTGCCCTGTGGGCGGTGCATCCCATCAACGTGGAGACGGTTGTCTGGGTAACGGAAATGAAGAATACGCAGTCGGGATTCTTCTTGCTTCTGGCCCTCCTGCTCTTCCTGCGATTGGAAGACCAGTGGCGCCCGCGCGATTACGTGCTCGCGATGATCGGTGGCGCGGCGGCGATGGCAAGCAAACCATCCGCCGTCGTTCTGCCGGCCGTGATTCTCCTGTGCGTCTGGTGGCGGCGCGGTCATTGGACTCTCCGGGATTTCCGGCGCGTCGCCCCGCTCGTCGCATTCGCCGCCGGCATGTCGCTGCTGACGGTGATCGAGCAACGCCACCACATCACCGGCCAGGGCACAACCGAGTGGACGTTCACCGTGGCCCAACGGCTGGCGTTGGCCACGCGCGCACCATGGTTTTACGCTGGCAAGGTCCTCTGGCCTTTCCATGTGTGCTTCATCTACCCGCGCTGGGAATTGAACACCGCTTCTCTCGCCGCCTGGGTCCCGTTGGCCGGATGGATATTGGTAGCCGCAACAGGGTGGCGGTTCCGCGCCCGCTGGTGGGCGCGCGGCGCGATCTTCGGCCTCGGGTGTTTTGTCGTCGCGTTGTTGCCCGTGCTCGGGTTTTTCGACGTCTACTTCTTCCGCTACTCGTTTGTGGCGGACCATTTTCAATACCTGGCCAGCGCGGCGATCATCGCCCTTCTGGCCGCGGCGGCGGCGCGCCTCGTGGAAAAAGGGGCGCCTCGATGGGTGGCCGCGAATCGCGGGGCCGGTGCGGTCGTGCTGGCGGTCTTGGTGGTTCTGTCGTACCGCCAAAGTCAATCCTACGCCAGCAGCGAAGCGCTGTTCCGTTCGACGGTTGCCCGTAATCCGCGTTGCTGGATGGCGTACAACAACCTGGGCGCCATCCTGCTCGGGCAGGGAAGACTGGACGATGCCATCGACAATCTGCAGCGTGGCCTGCAATTCCGGCCCAATGACGCCGGCGTGCACAATAACCTCGGCACCGCCTTCTTCCGCCAGGGAAGATTGGCCGATGCCATCAGCCAGTACCGGGAATCGACACGGCTGCAACCCGATTACCCGGAGGCCCATTACAATCTCGGCAACGCGCTGTCGGAATTGAAGCAACTCCACGAGGCCGAGGCCGAATACCGGGACGCCATCCGCTCCGACCCCGATTACGCCGATGCCCATTACAATCTCGCCAACACGCTCGTGCATCTGAACCGCCCGGCGGAGGCGCTGCCACACTACCAGGTGGTGACACGTTTGCGCCCGGACGACGTTGACGCCTGGTTTGCTCTCGCCGACATCCTCGAGCGGCAGGGCAATCTGGCCGGCGCGCTGGCGTGCTATCAGCGGACGCTGCAGCTCAAGCCGGATTATGCCGACGCCCACTACAACCTCGCCAACACGCTGGTGCGAGCCGGCGACACCAACGCGGCCATCGCCCAATACCAACTCGCGCTGCAACTCAAACCGGATCTCCTGGCCGCCCGGTTCAATCTGGCCAGCGTCCTCCTGGCGACCGGCAACGCGCGTGAATCCGTGGAACATTTCCAGCAGATCGTGGCTTCCCAACCGGACCTTGCGCCCGCGTACTACAAACTGGCCGTGGCGTGGGTCAGGCTCGGCAAATTCGATAGCGCCACCAACTGCTTCGATCGTGCCCTGCGTCTCAATCCCGAATACCCGACCGCTCTCGCCGACGCTGCCTGGTTGCTGGCCACGCATGATCCGATCAGCGCCCCGGATGCCACTCGCGCCCTGGGGCTGGCGACCGAGCTTTGTCGTCTCACGGGAAACAGGAACCCCTCGAGCCTCGCCACGCTCTCCGCCGCCTGCGCGTCGGCGGGGCAATTCTCAAACGCAGTTGCCGCCGTCGAATCGGCTCTGGCGTTGCTCGGCAATTCGGGAAACAATTCCGTGCGCGATCAGTTCCAAAATCAGTTGGCCCGCTACCGCGCCGAGCAACCGTACCGGGTCACGCTTCCCACCATGCTGCCATCCGATTGGTGATTCAATGCCCGACTGATGAAAACCACATGGAAATCGCCGGTTGTTGGCTCGATCCTCATTATTTTGCTGACGGTGGTGGCGTACCTGCCGGTGATGCATGGGGGATTTATCTGGGACGATGATTTCTGGACGACCCGCATTTCGGTGCTGTTGCGCGACGTTTCCGGCCTGCGGTTGATGTGGTGCCAGTCCACCGCCCTGCAACAATATTATCCGCTCTCCGGTACCACGTTCTGGCTCGACTACCATCTCTGGGGTTTTCGGACGCTACCCTATCACGTCGAAAATGTGCTGCTGCATGCTGCATCAGCCGTGCTGTTCTGGCAACTGCTGCGGCGGCTGGAAACGCCCGGGGCGTGGCTGGCCGGCGCCATCTTCGCGCTGCACCCGGT
>JBEKBH010000066.1:0-8323 GCA_050015495.1 Verrucomicrobiia bacterium | reverse complement strand
GCGGATGAAGGGGCGAAGACAATCAGCAATACCAGACTCATGACGATGCGCGAGGCGCCATCGCCGCGGCACAGCGCGTTCCGCGGGTGGGCCAGATCATCCGTGGTTTTCATGGCCGTCCTGTTGGTCATCGGGCTGGGCTGGGTGACGGTCTATCGTGCCGCCTACTCGCCCGATCACCGGTCTGATTTCACCGTGTATACCGCCGCCGGCGATGCCGCTCTCGCCGGCGCGGACCTCTACAAGGCGCAGAACCCCCGTGGGCTATCCTACGTGTATCCGCCGCCGTTTGCCATCCTCATGGTTCCATTCTCCGTGCTGCCAGTATCTTTGGGATCGCTCGCGTGGTACACCCTCTCGGTGGTGCTCACGTTCTGGTCGCTGCGGATGTGCGCCATCATGGTGCGAGCGGAACGGCACTTTGACGGCGATACATTCTGGGTCGCGGTCCTGGCGGCGGCGCTGGTACTGCCGTGGTTCATCCAGGGGACGGCGGAAGGCCAGGCAACATTGTTGATGTCGTGGCTGGTGGTGGCGGCGTTATATTGGCAGACGAAGAATTGTCCCGTCCTCGGAGCAGCCTGTCTGGCCGGCGCAATTCTGGTAAAAGTGTTCCCGGCAGTGTTGCTCGGATATTTCATGTGTCGGAAGAAGTGGCGGTTTGTTGTCGCCACGCTCGTGCTGGTCGTCATCGGCGCCCTCGTGCCACCCGCCATGGTATTCGGCTGGAACAGAACCTTGACATACTGGCGCGAATGGGTCGCCGTGGTCGGGGGACCCTCGCTGGGCAACGAGCAGCAGCGTCGCGGAAGTCCCGTGGACAACCAGTTGCTCAGCCCATACAAGGTGCGAAGCCAGACGTTGGAAGCCGTTTGCTGGCGGCTGACAGGCGCCCGGCACACGCGCGAGATCGCCGTGACGGCCGCCATCGCCATGCTGTTGATTATCGGGCTTGTCGGATGGCGGTCGCAACCCCAGAGTGAATCCCTGATCGTGTCAGCCATATTGGTCTGGATGGTCCTGGCCGCGCCACTTTCGGAGTTTCATTATTTCCTTGTCTTATTGCTCCCAATGATGGCAATGGTGTTTGTGGCGGCCCATGAGCCGGACGGGGCGACCCGCCGGCTGGTGCGCGCGACGTTGGCCGTGTTTGCCCTGGCAGGCCTGTTGACGGTGGGGTTTGTGCTGCTGCAGCAAATCGGGCTGCTCTGTTGGGCAATGATCGGGTTGTGGGGCGTGCTGTTGACGGTTGTGGTTCGTCAGGCACGAATGGGCGGTGAGGAATGACCCGCGTGGCGGGTCAGTGACGCGCAAGCGGATTCAGACGGGAAACACCAAGGAGGTTTATGTATCCGGTAAGGGATGGAAGCCAGAGTCAGATCACCATGCCGTTTGCTGACGAAACGATGGTACACGACGACAGCCGCGAGAGCGGAACCAATTCACAATGGTTCGGTTCCCTCGTTTCCACACCCATTTCGCTGGTCCTGCCGATGTTCAATGAAGGTCCGGTCGTCGACGTCACGCTGAAACACGCCGTCGAAGGTCTCGAACGCAAGTTCGCGGATTTTGAAATTGTTGTGGCCGATGACGCCAGCACCGACAGGTGCGCCGAGAAGGTGGAACAGTGGACCCGCAACGACCCGCGAATCCGACTGGTGCGTCTCCCGCACAACCAACGATTTGGGGGTGCGCTGTGCGCCGGTTTCCAGGCCGCCTCCAAGGATTTTCTCGTGTACACCGATTTCGATCTGCCGATCCGGTTGGATAGCCTGCCGCGCCTGCTGGAAGCGTTTTCGGACGCCGATGTGTTGACCGGCTATTCCGATGCGGGCGCCAAGTACGCCAATTGGAAATCGAGGGTCATCTCCCTCGGCTACAATTCGATGGTGCGCGCGTTGTTCGGGTTGCGGCTGCGTGACATCAATTTCGGGTTCAAGGCGGTGCGGCGGTCGGTCTGGGAAAAACTGCAACTGCGTTCCCGCAGTCCGTTCGTCGACGCGGAGTTGTTCGTGCAAGCCCAGCACCTCGGCTACCGCGTGAAGGAAATCCCCGTGCCCTTTGTGCAACGGCAGTTGGGAGCGTCCCACATCCGCCGACTGGATGTCATCGCCGCCACCATGCTCGACATGGCGAAACTGCGCCTGACGTTGTCGCGCCGGCTGGGGCAGCGCGTCGCCCCCCGCACCTAAATTGTTCGTGAAGCTCCTGGTCGTCAACGCCGACGATTTCGGGCTCGACCCGGCGGTCAACGCGGCCATCACAAAAGCCCACACCGACGGCCTGTTGACCAGTGCCAGTTTGTTGATCGCCGCGCCGCATGCGACCGAGGCGGTCGAGTTCGCTAGGTCCCACCCGAAACTCGGCGTCGGCCTTCATCTTTGCCTGGTGGAAGGTCGCTCCGCCGCGCTCCCGGATAAAATCCCCTCGCTGGCAACCGAGACGGGGGAATTGCCCCTGAGTCCGTTCGTTCTCAGCGCTCGATTGTCGTCCAACAAGAAATTGGATACAGACATCGAGATCGAGCTCCGGGCGCAAATCAGCCAGTTCATGGCCACCGGCCTGCGCCCGACCCACTTCGACACGCACCAGCATACGCACCTGCATCCGCGCGTGTTGAGTGTTGTCACCCGTCTCGCGCGCGAGCATGGCATCGCCTTCATCCGGGCCCCGGTCGAGCCGCTGTGGCCGACGATCCGCTCCAGCCGTCAGCGGCTGACGCGGAAACTCGCCCGCTGGACGATATTCGCCACGCTCGGTTCGTGGGCGAAGCGACAACTGCGGCGTCAGGGCTTTCGCACGGTTGATCGCGCCGTCGGCGTGCTCGACCCCGGCCATCTGACCGAGCCGTTCCTCGCGTCGTATCTCCCGGAATTGCCGGATGGGCTCACGGAAATCTTCTTCCACCCCGCCGACCGCCCCGCCGAACCCCTGCTCCGCATACAGCGCGGCTACGAGCACGCCGCCGAATTGCAAGCCCTCTGCAGTCCGCATCTGCGTCAACTCATCAACGAGTCCGGGATCCGCCTCACCAATTTTCGAGAACTATCGCTCCCCGCCTCCTGACTTCTGACTCGCATCTCCGGCGTCGCTGCCGGTCACGTTTGGGAGGTTTTAATTATCGCCGGAAGATTCACGGGATAATGCCCGGTCCAGATTGACCTGCGCCTCCACATAATCGGGCTTGATACGCAGGGCCTGCCGGTACTGCTCGATCGCCTCCGTCACCTTCCCGTCTTGTAGCAAGGCCGTACCCAGATAGTTGTGTGCCTCCGCAAAACCAGGCTTGAGCTGCACCGCCCGCTGGAAATGCTCGATCGCCCCATCGATCCTCCCCGCCTTCCCCAGCGCGAGCCCCAGGTTGTATTGCGCCATCCACGCCTCGGGGTTCTTGGTCACGGTATCCAGCCACAGAGTTTCACTGGTGGCGTAAACCCCGGCCCGCACCCACGTGCCAACTCCCAGGACCACCAGTATCATCGCACTCGCCGCCATGACCAAGGTTTTGCGCCGGTCGCCGACTCGACGGCAGATCGCAATCCCTGCCGCAACTGCGAGGGCGATGACTCCGATGATCGAACAGTACTGCCAGTGATCGGCTACCAGCGAGTAGTCATAAAATCCCTGGTCAAAAAATCCCAACACGGGGAACAGCGTCACTACAAAATACCCGATACCGAACAACAACGGTTTCCCCCACATCTTTCGCTTCGACCAAAACAGCGCCAGGCATCCAGCCAGAAACAACACCGGGAGCCAAGACGTCCCCCGCGCCGGATCGATGTTCCACTTCGGATAGATGGCCGACAGGTTGACCGGCCACAGGACCTTGCCCAGGTAAAACCAAACCACCCAACCCGCCGCCGCCAGTTGGGAAAGAAACCCTTCCGGTCGGAACGTGGTCCCTCTCAAGACCCGATGATACTGAAACCGAACGGTCACCAACCCAAAGAAAAGGGAAAGCGCGAAGAATGGTGCCACGCGCATCCAGTCCTTCCATCGCAGCCGGCCATACAACCACCACAGGCACCCCAACAGCGCGAGCGGCAACATGACCACCGCCGTCTTGCTGAACAACGCCAGCAGAAACGCCCACAACGAGAGCCCATACCAACTCCACTGGTTTTCCGCGTTGGACCTCAAATACAAGAGGATCGCCACGGTATAGAACAGCATGGACAACGTGTTTTTCTGTTCGCTGATCCAGGCGGCCGTGGCTACGTTCACAGGATGAATCGCGAACACGAGCGCCGCCAGCCACGCGCCAGGGATGTTCAATCGGCGCAGGATCATCCAGAGAAAGACGGCGTTGGCGGCGTGCAACACCACGTTAAGGACGTGATACCCCGCCGCCCGATCCCCCCAACACCGCCACTCCAGCCACCACAAACTGCCCGTCAGCGGATAGTAATCCGCCGTACCCGCCCCGGTCCAGAACCGGCGGATTCCATCGTCCGCGCGGACGATTCCGTTTTCCGCGACGAGTGGATAATCGTCGAACACAAAGCCGCCGCGCAGGACGGGCAGGTAGACGGCGAACGTAATCAGTACAAGGAGCCCCGCTTTGGCCGGGAACGACGCCCCGAACATCTTCGGGCACTGCGAGCGTTGGGCTGCGGGAATGGTTTGCAAGCATCTGGTTTATACGGCGGCCGGATTCGCCGCCGCCAGTGAAAAGTCGGTTGATGCGGTCCGACCGAACGCGCGGGGTCAACTGGTTCAGCAGGAACGGTCGTCATGTATCTCGGGGTGCCAGGAACTGCCGCTGGCGAAGTCGTTGCGACCCACCGCCACCACACCCAACTGTTCCAACCGGCCTTCCCGCGTTGGACGGTTTGCGAACCTTGCGGTTTGAACTTCCGAGGGTTGCCACTTACTGCCCGGCTTGCAGTCGCGCCAGCGCGGCTTGCGCTTGCGTGAACTCGGGCTTGATCCGTAACGCTTGCTCGTAATGCCCGATGGCTTCTTGGGCCTTGCCGGCTTGTTCCGAAGCCATCCCCAGGGCCCAGTGCGCTTCGGCGTAATCCGGCTTGATTCGGAGCGCGTGGTCCCAATGCGCCACGGCTTCCGGCAGCCGGCCTTGCCGGGCTAAGGCGAGTCCGAGATTATAGTGCGCCTCGGCGTATTCGGGCCGGCTCTTCAACGCTTGTTCATAATGTCCAATGGCATCACTGAGCATGCCTTCCTGCAGCAAGATACTACCCAGATTATTGTGTGCGTCCGCGTAATCCGGCCTGATCCGCAATGCCTGTTCATATTCCCTAATCGCTTCCTCAGTCCTGCCCGCTTGCACCAAGGCAATTCCCAAACTGTAGTGCGCCTCGGCGTAATCCGGCTTGGTCCGCAGGGCCTGTTTATCTTCTCCGATCGCCTCGCTAATTCTGCCCGCCTGCCGCAGGGCAATTCCCAAACTGTAGTGCGCCTCGGCGTAATCCGGCTTGGTCCGCAGGGCCTGTTCATATTCTCCGATCGCCTCGCTAATTCTGCCCGCTTGCACCAAGGCAATTCCCAAACTGTAGTGCGCCTCGGCGTACTGGGGCCAACTCCTGACAGCCTGTCGGTACTGTTCCACCGCGGCTTCACGCATGCCGCTCTGGTACAAAGCGACCCCAAGATTTTTGTGCGCCTCGGCGTAATCCGGATTGATCTTCACTGCCTGCTCGTAGTGTATGACGGCATCCCCAAGTTTACCCTGCTGCCAGAAGAGAGCTCCCAGATTGTTGTGCGCCTCGGCATTCTGAGGATTAATCCGCAGCGATTGTTCGTACTGCTCTTCCGCGGCTTGCGCCCGACCCAATAACGCAAAGGCCACCCCCAGATTGTTGTGGGCCATCCAACATTGGGGATTTTTGGCTAGGGTATCGCCCCAGAGTGTTTCCGAGTCTTGATATATGTGGGCCTGTCTCCATGTGGACACGCCCAATACTAACAGCGCGATTGCAGCAGCGAGCGTTCCCCAATTGCGGCCCCGTTGACCGGCTCGTTCACAGATCGCTGTGCCCGTGCTCGCCGCAAGAGAGATCAACCCGATGGAGGCCAAGTATTGAAAGTGGTCGGCAACGTAGGTGTAGCGGAATGGAAAGACATCAATAAATCCCAAGGCGGGCACCAGGGTACCCGCAAAGCACAACACGGCCGCCAACGGCCCTTTTCCGATCCGCGACCGCAGCAACCACAACGCGATCAGAACAACCAACGCGGCTACAGGGAACAAGTACTGCCACGCCACACCGGCATCAATTTTCCAGCGCGGATAGATGAAGGTGAAGTTGCGCGGCCAAAACAGTTTGCCGGCGTAAAACCACAGCCCCCGTCCGGCGACCAGGCAACGTTGCACAAACGACAACGCCCATTCCGCCCCCCCGGCCCCCACAGAATGTTTCTCCATCCAAGTCGTCATGAAACCCGACGCAACTCCCAGGACAAACAGTGGAGCCAACGCCCGAACATCTTGCCTTTCAACCCGGCCGGTCTTCCACCAGACCAAGAGCATCAGCACCGCCGGTAGCGAACACGTCACTGTCTTGCTCAGCAAGGCGCACAGAAACAACACGAGAACCAGCGGATAGTATCGCCAGTCGGACACGCGGGCCGCGTCCCGATCCGTCAACGGTCGAAACCGTAGATACGCCAGCAGAGCGAGAAAATAGAACAATCCCGAAAGGACATTCTTGCGCTCCGTGACCCACGCCACGGACTCCACGCTCACCGGGTGAAGCGCAAAGATGGTCGCAGCACACCACGAGCCTGAAATCTTTAGGCTTCTCAGAACGAACCAGAGCAAGACCGCGTTGAAGGCGTGCAAGACAACATTGGTCAGATGATACCCGAGAGGCTGCAACTTCCAGATATGATACTCCACCCAGAAAGTAGTGAAAACCAATGGATAATACTGCGGGGTAGTCCCAGGCTTGACCCAGATGTTTCCCAAACCGTCCAGGGATCGGAGAGCCAGATTCTCCGTCACGTAGGAATCGTCATCCCAGATGAATCCAGCGTGCCATGTTGGCTGATAAGCTACGAATGTCACGACCACCAACAGCAAAGCCAGGAACCAGGGTCGATGCTCGAACCAAACGTACGGGGTAGGAGCCGACGCCGCCGTCCATTGACGCGGAGCGTCATCGACTGGCTTCCGTCCTGTCATCGGGTGAATAATAGCATGTCACCATGAGAAGAAACACGACAACCTTGGCACTCACCCACCGTTTGCTCGCAGGCCTCGACAGCCCACCCCCAGCAGAGGTTCCCCATTTGCCACCGCACTTCCGCAGGCAATCGACGCATTCGACCCACACGGCCGTCTCACCGAAAGCCGGGCGCTGACGGCCATTGAAAACAGGGTGTTCGCCTCGTGGGCGGAATGCCGTCGGCGGGAAATTGGCTCCCCGCAATGGACGGTTTGCGAACCTTGCGGTTTGAACTTCCGAGGGTTGCCACTTACTGCCCGGCTTGCAGTCGCGCGAGGGCGTTCTGTGCCTGGGTGAACTCGGGCTTGATCCGCAGCGCCTGCCGCAAATGCTCGATCGCTTCCGGTATCCTCCCCGTTTCCGCCAAAGCGATCCCCAGATTGTAGTGCGCGTCGGCGAGATCGGGATTAATCCGCAGGGCCTGCTCCAAATGCGTGATCGCTTCCGGCAGCCTGCCTGCCTGCGCCAAGATATTCCCGAGGCTGTAGTGCGCCTCGGCGAGATCGGGATTAATCCGTAGGGCCTGCTCGAAGTGTTTGATGGCTTCCTCGATTTTTCCCGTTTGCGCCAACGCCGCCCCCAGATCGGTGTGCGCGTCGGCGGAATCGGGGTTGATCCGCAGGGCCTGCTCGAAGTGTTTGATGGCTTCCTCGATGTTTCCTGTTTGCGCCAACGCCACCCCCAGATCGGTGTGCGCGTCGGCGGAATCGGGGTTGATCCGCAGGGCCTGCTCGAAGTGTTTGATGGCTTCCTCGGTTTTTCCCGTTTGCGCCAAGACCACCCCCAGTTCGGCGTGCGCGTCGGCGGAATCGGGGTTGATCCGCAGGGCCTGTTCGAAGTGTTTGATGGCTTCCTTGATGTTTCCTGTTTGCGCCAACGCCACCCCCAGTTCGGCGTGCGCGCCGAGATAATCGGGATTGATTCGTAGTGCCTGCTGATAATGGCTCATCGCTTCCGGCAGCTTGCCCGCCTGCGCCAAGGCGACCCCCAGATCGTTGTCTGCCTCGGCGCAGCGGACAATGCTCGCGAACATGTTAAACGCCACGGAGAAGCCCAGCAGCAGGCCCCAGATCAAGCGCGCGGCACGCCGCCAGACCGGCCGGTCAGCCAACGTGCGCTCCAATCCGAGGATG
>JBEKBH010000065.1:0-8599 GCA_050015495.1 Verrucomicrobiia bacterium | reverse complement strand
CGGCCCCACGACGAACTGCTTCTGGCGCAGCGCCCTCGCGATGAAATAGAACCCACCGCCTCATCTCTTCCCAGCTCATATCAACGCCCTAAATAGCACAATTTACGCCTAATACCATCACCCCCCTCCCTCATCTCTGTTCACTTCTCCCTCTTCCTTCCCTCATCCATTAGCCATCAACCATCACCCCGCTCCCTGTTCGGCGCCGGGCTTGCCCGCCTCTGGCCGGCTCCCGACCGCGCCGCGAGCGCCGCTTGCCGTCTCCCCTCTCCCTTGCTGTGTAAGGGGAGCCGAGTCTTCGAGACGCTCCGAACCTCCGGATCGGAGTTCGGAGCAAAGGGTCAGGGTGAGGGTTCTTCCAAGACGCTCCACGCCCCCAAGACCTCACGCGGCACCCCACCCTCCTCTGCCGGGCAGATTTAATCCTAAGAAAGTTGTTGACAAATCGACCGCTCCCAGTTAATCCTTGGGCCGTTCAGGTGACGTTGACGGCGAGTGTGGGAGGCACAAGTGTCCCCACCAACATTTAACTTCAAAGGAACGAAGCTGGCGACTATGAAAAAGTTTACCTTTCTGGTGGCAACCGCGTTGATCTTGGCAGGCGCCACTTCGAGCATTTACGCAACGATCTCGGGGCCGTTTACCACGAGCACCCCGATTCCCTCCACACTCACGGATTGGAGCAGTTCGCTCACATTCCCTGAGTTTGATTCCTCTCTGGGCACTCTGCAATCGGTCACACTGGAATTTTCGGCCACGTTTACAACCACCTTGACGATTCAGAATACTGGTATCACCGCTTCCTCTGGAACGGCTCAGACCGAGGTGCAGGTCACGGTCGAGGATGCGGGCGACAACCTCGATGTTCCGTTCGATGTGATTAGTAACCCCGCTTTTGGCTACAGCCTTGGGGCTGGGGACAGTGTAACCAGTGGCTTGATCTCAAAGAGCGGCAACGACGGCGGCAATACCTACACGCTCCCCGCCATCTTGGCGGAGTTTAACGGCCCCGGCACCATCAGCCTCCCCGCCAGCACATTCACCCAGACCCTGCTGGCCAATACCGGCGGCAACACCGACTCCAGTCAGGTAACTGACGCCAGTGCCACGGGCACAGTGCTCTACGATTACATAGTGGTTCCCGAGCCTTCCACATGGGCTTTGGTGGCCCTCGGCCTCGGCGCACTGTCACTCTTCCGTCGAAATCGCCGCTAGCCATCTTTTCAGCCTCGAATGTCACACGCCAAGCCGCCCCATCGGGCGGCTTGATTCGTTTCCGCCCCCGAAAGCCACGTTGGTCGCCTAGACCTTACTCGCCGGACTCGAATGAACCGGACACCCGTGCCAGAAACACCTGTCCACAAAAACAACCACCCGCACCGTCGTAGCGCGAGCGCCTGCCGTCGCCCCGTAGAACGGGCGTCCCGCCCGTTTGCCGCCGTTGCCTTTTCGAATGCGTCCGCTCCCTGTTCGGCGCCGGGCTTGCCCGCCTCTGGCGGGCTCCCGACCGCGCCGTTCCGATCCGTTGCGGCAATCCGCGACATCAGCCCAACACGCGCCTGATCCGCTCCAGACACCCGCCCGGCGACCTGGCCAACTCATGCTCCCAAATGCGGATGACCTTCCACCCCTGTCTGCGAAGTGTGCGCGTCACAAACCTGTCCCGCGCCATATTCCCCGCCATCTTCCTCGCCCAAAACGCCTTCCCTGTCCTACCCGCCCCCTTCGCTTGCCCTGAGCGGAGTCGAAGGGTGCTCTTCGTGGTGAAAATCCGTGTCCATCCGTGCCTGCCCTGAGCCTGGTCGAAGGGTGCATCTGTGGCTCGCCCTTTCCCCATCGTACTCCGCTTCAACCACCTCGCCGGACTCGAATGCACCGGACACCCGTGCCAGAAACACCCGTCCACAAACACCACCACCCGCTCCCTCCGAAAAATAAAATCCACCCGCACCGTGGTAGGGCGATCGCGCCGCGAGCGCCGCTCCTTGCTTTCCGCCTTCCGTCTCCTCGCCCCTTGAGGGAGAGGATTAAGGTGAGGGGATCGTAATGAACATGCCGTCTTTCCGCCCCCCACCCTCACCCGCTGCTGCCTCCTCCACCCCGTAATCCCATTCGCCCGCAACAATTTCGCGAGCGCGATTTCCGTATCCTTGTTCCCCTTGCCACGAAGCCGAGTCGGACGAGACGCCGCTCCAATCCGTTGCGGCATCCGCGACATCACTTCCGACCGCTTGCGTTCGCTCATTCCACGTTCGGGCCGAAACAGTTCCCGGCTTCGTCCGTAATCGTTCCGTCGGGATGCACCGTTACGGGGACAACGTATTCCTCTACGGTGATGGCATCATCGAAATCTCGGTCACCCTCCAGAAACTGCCGGAGGCGGATCACGGCGTTATCGACGATTTCCCTCTGCGCCTCCAACTCGGTTTCAAAGACGATGTACTTCCCCTCGCCATCACTCACGACGGGTACAGGCCCTTGGCATAGCGTGTCGATGTAAATGCAAAATCCGTCCCTATTCATCGCCAATCCTGCCAAATTCTACGTGTTCTAATCGGGAACACAAGTCGATTTCCTTTCTGGTAGCCTGGGCTCGCTGCCTATGGCTGCCAAGAGCAAAAACATCGTCGGCGACCGGGTTAAAGAAGCTAGGTTGAAACATGCGCCCCCGCTGACACAGGATGAGCTTTCAGGCCGGCTCTCAGCTCTCGGTGTTGCCATCGACCGTGCCGGCGTCTCGAAGATCGAGGTCGGCCTACGGCGCGTGCTCGATTTTGAAGTGAAGGCCTTGGCAAAGGTACTTGGTGTATCGGTGGATTGGCTGCTTGCAACAAGGAAGTAGAAGACGATGCCAGCCTTCTACCGAGCAACGCTAGCCTCGTTCATCGCGGACGACCCTAAACGAATTCTTGGTGAGCTGGCGACGAAAAGCGGCGACAGTGGCTTTGTCGATCTCAAGAACCGCCAGATCAAAGCATGGGAAGTCGAAATCAAGGTACTCGCACCCGCATGCAAGACCTTAATAACGGAAGTTCCCGAGAGTCAGACATGGACGTTGTTGCTTGAGTATCCGATTATTCGCCGTCAGAAGCGCATTGACGCCGTCATTCTCGCGGCAGACGTCATTTTCTGTCTCGAGTTCAAGACAAAGGACAAGGCCCATAGCAAGAACGCACAGCGACAAGTCGAAGACTACGCACTCGATCTCCGCGATTTTCACGAGCAGAGCTTGGGGCGGTATATCGTCCCCGTCGTCGTCGCTCCCAAAGCTCCAGCCGCAGACGCTCCGGCCGCCGAGTCCCGCTCCGACTTCGTGGGCCCTGTGCGACTCGCGAATGCAACCGATCTTGCAACGATCCTTGCAGGAACATTCCGGTCTGAGCACAACAAGGCAACAAGTGCCATTGAGGCGCCCTCGTGGGACAACTCTGCTTATCGGCCTGTCCCGACAATTATTGAGGCGGCCGAAGCCCTTTACTCCGGGCACAACGTTCGCGAGATTGCGCATTCCCACGCCGGTGCCGCTAACCTCACAGTTACTTCCGAAAAGTTGATCGAAATCATCCGGCGCGCCCAACAACAGACGCAAAAAGTTGTGTGCTTCGTCACCGGCATACCCGGAGCAGGAAAAACATTAGCGGGGTTGAATGTCGTACACAACCCGGTGCTTCGTGGCGAAGGCCGCCCGCCCGCTGTATTCCTATCCGGTAACGGGCCTCTGGTTCGGATCGTGTCGGCAGCGATTGCCCGGGATTTCAAACGACGTGCCCGAGTTTCAGGAGGCGAACGCGAGGTTAGGACCTTTGTCCAAAACGTACACACCTTCATTCGGGCCGCGCTAGACAAGCAAAACGAACCTCCCGCCGAGAACGTTGTTATCTTCGATGAAGCGCAGCGAGCTTGGGACGCAATCCAAACGGCCAAGAAAACTGATCAAGAACGGTCTGAGCCCGAACTCATGTTGTCCATAATGGATCGACACCATTGGGCAGTAATTGTTGCACTGGTCGGGGGCGGTCAAGAGATCAATACCGGTGAGGCCGGATTAGCCGAGTGGGGACGGAGCCTCCGTCAGAGTTTTCCTCACTGGCGCATTGCCGTCTCACCGGAGGCATTGACTGGTGACACGAGTGCCGGTCATCGGCTGTTCGACGACGGCAGCCGGGGCAGCCTAATCATTGAGGAGGACTCGGCCCTGCATCTCCGAGTGAATGTCCGCGCGTTCCGTGCCCGACGCCTTGCGGAATGGGTGGATGCAGTTTTGGAAGGCGATCCGGCAAGGGCAGCGAAAATTATGAGCGACCTCCATGATTTTCCACTGGCACTGACACGCTCCCTCGTGTCCGCCAAGGCGTGGCTGCGCGGACACACACGCGGTCTGCGCCGCTGCGGTCTGGTCGCTAGCTCCGGTGCAATGCGCCTACGAGCAGACGGCCTTGAACTTTCATCCGGGTTTCGCCAAGGCAACCGCGATATGTATGTACATTGGTTTCTTGACGAGCCCACCGACGTTCGCTCATCCAATCAACTGGAAATAGCTGCTTCCGAATTTGAGTGCCAAGGCCTCGAACTAGATTGGGTGGGACTCTGTTGGGGCGGCGACCTCACTTTCGGTGCCACCACAGGCCCTTGGTTGTATCGCAGCTTCAGCGGAAATCATTGGGGCGATCTACACAACCCGGTTGACCGCCGATACTTGCTGAATACCTATCGCGTGCTCCTTACGCGGGCCAGAGAAGGGGCGATTATTTGGCTGCCCACCGGTGACCGCGGTGATGCGACGAGGTCACCCGATTGGTTCAACGCAACGGCGGAGTATTTGACCCGTTGCGGGATTCCTTCCTGCTAGACTAGAGCTTACGCTTATCAATCCCTCGACAAACGTCGGAGATTGAAATCCCCAACGCCTTGGCAATCTTGGCAATGCTGAGGACGCCGGGATTACGGAGCCCGCGCTTAATTCCGCTGATGTAGGTCTGATCAAGGTCAGCCTTCTCAGCCAGGGATTCTTGGGTAAGGCCGTGCGCCTCACGCTGTTTGCGGACGTTGAGTCCAAATGCCGTCAGAACCGGATGTCTCTTCGCCATGACTCATAGTCTAAGAACCAACTCCGAAAATGTGTATGGACGATGAGTCATATTCGGATGCTCAAAGGGGCTGCGGGGGTGGGTGGCCGCGCTGCCTTTTTTGTGCTTCGCCCGCGGCTCCAATAGGAGTACCATAGACCTTGCACACTTGACCGGTGTCCGCACCACGGCGCACACATGAAAGGCGTACTATGAATCCAGGAGTCATCGGTGGCATCATCGGCGGGGTTGTCGGCCTCCTCGGCGGAGTCATTGGCACCTACTTCAGCATCACGAATACGAAGGGTTCGCGCGAGCGAGCCTTCATGATCAAGGTCAGCGTGGTTTGTTGGGTCTTTGTCGCCGCGTTTGTGCTCGGTACCTGGCTGCTTCCGGTCCTCTACAGGACGGTCCTCACCCCGATTTACGTCGTGGCTCTTATCGTTGGTATTTCGTTGACGAACAAGAGGCAGGCCCAGATCCGTTCCGAGGAATCCAAACGTGCCGCCGGACACGCCGCCGATCGTTGATCCCAAACGCCGTCAGAACCGGATGCCTGTTGCACCGACGGCACACATTCGGCGCGTCTCGCGGACTCGGCCCCGCCATGACCCATAGCCTGTCCTCCATCTCGTCCGCCATAGCTCGTAGAGCGAAGGTGGATCCCCGGCCCACGCATGATGCCTGTTACTGACAGGTATCATCATTTATATTGCGGACCTTCGTGACCTTCGAGACTTCGTGGTGAAAAGGATTCAACCGCGGCTCGCAATTCTGGGCCTGCTCCAATTACCCCCGCTGCCACTACATCCTCCGTCACGCATGATACCTAGTACTACTACGTGTCGCCGCTTCCCCACTCCTGTCCGCCGACTTGTCCACCGTAACTTCAGCGAAGGTGGAAGCTTTACCCGCCGTGGCGGGCTCGGCGAAGGCGGATTCGTGGTGAAACTCGCCCAGCCCAAATCCGTGTGAATCTGTGGCTACCCCCTGCTTTCGTGCCAATCTGTGGCCGCCGTTCCCCCGCCCTCACAGCTTCCGATTCGTAATCAGCACCTGCTGGCCATCCGGCGTCCACGGACGCCCGATCGGCAACGGAAATTTCGGCGGCGGAAACACGTTCAAATCAAACATCTGCACCCAAAACCGCTGGTACCCCGTGATCATTTGCAGCGCGTCCTCCCCCCGCAGCGTCTCCTGCGTCAGGTAAATCCCCGACACCACTTTCACGTTGTCGTTGATCGCGTAAAAATCCTCCTCCCGATACGGCGCCCACACCGCCGACCGGTCCGCGTACCACGCCACCGCCCACGGAATGTCGCTGCACAATAATTCCTGTTCCGTAAACCCTTTGCCCAGCCGCACCACCGCGTCCGCCCGATACGGCGGATACGGCAACATCGTCGCCGGCGGCAACATCGTGAACACGAACGGCAGGCAATTGAACACCGCAAACCCGCCCACAAACGCCGTCCGCACCAGCCGCGTCCGAAATTGCAGCCGCTCGAACAGCACATAGAAAAACGCCACACCGTACACAATAATCAACGGCTCGAACACCGTCAGAAAATTCCGCTTCGGAAGGCTTGTCCCGAGCGGCGAGGGGCCCGCCACGCTCAGCCACACCATCGCCATCAGCACCGACCACAACACAAACCGCCGCAGCCGGAACACTTCCTCCTGTCGATACCGGTGCAGCAGTCCCACGAGAAAAAATACCACCAGATAGTTCGCCCCCACGTCCTTCAGCGCCACCTCGTACAACTGCCGGGCGTTGACCAGCGCCCGCCGCGCCTGCGACCGCAGCCGCATCTCCGGCAGCACCCCGCCAAACATCCGTTGCGCCTGTCCCGGCCGGATCTCGCTCTCCGTCCCCGCGCCCAGCCCTTCCACCAACTGGTACCGGCTCAGCCCGAACAACGTCTCCGACGCCTTCCAGTTCCGCATCATCCACGGCGTCAACACCACCAGAAAAATCGCTATGCACAGCAGGCATTTCACCCGCCATTGCCGGGGAAACGATACGGCCACGTAAATCAGCAGCGGCGCCAGCACCGACGCGAACGCGTACTGCGTCAGCGTCCCCAGTGCCACCGCGCCCGCGCTCACTGCCAGCGCGCCGTACACCCACCACGCCGTCCGCCCTTCCGCCTGCCATTTCTCCGCCTTGAACACCGCATACGCCGCCAGCAGAAAAAATACCGACATCAATCCCAGCGGCAGCCCGGCGATGGCCGATTGCAACAGCGGATTGCAAAACAGGTACATGAACGCGCTCATCGTCGCCACCCGATGGTCGAACATCTCCCGCGCCAGCGCGTACATCAAAAACATCCCCGCCAGGTAACACAGCCACCCCGTCAACATCACCACCCGGTCCGCCTCGAGCGTCCACGCGCCGTTCACCACCTCGAAATCCGGCGGCAACGCGTGAAACACCGCCGCCAGCACCATCGGATACATCGGCGGCGTCCACAGCTCGGGTTCGAGGTTCGTGTTGGGATCGATGGGCCGACGGCCAATCGACGTCAGGTACCAGATTTCCAGTGGACGAATGTTTTGCGTCGCGTACCCGCGCCCGCGCGCGAGGTTCCGAGCCAGTTGACCCGCATCCATCGCCGCCGGGTCGCGCAGGCCGTAGAACTGCGTCCCCGTGTACAGCAGGATCAGCAGCAGCACCACCAGGCAGAACACCCCGAGCCGAAACGGCCCGATCCCGATGCCGACATCGAGCCGGAAAATCCAGTCCTGGATCCGCTCGTAGACCGGCACGTACTCCACAGGTTCATTTGCCGATTTCTTTCCGGGAATAAAAGCCATTATCGAACTGCCAGCTTATCCCATGCCGCGAATCCGTTCAAGGCGCGGCTCCATTTTATGGAGGGACACGCTCCGTCGCGTCCGCGTCGTCGGTAGGGACGAGCTGCTGTTCGTCCAATTCGCGCCCCATCTCACCGCAACACCGGCGCGATCAACAGCCCGATGCAATACGTCACCACCGCTTCGCCCACGCCGACAATCGTCATCTCCGCCCCGCTCTTCAGCCACGACCGACCCGTCACCAGCGTCTTCGACGCGCCCACCACAAAATGCGCCAGCGTGCTGATCGCAAACGACCACACCAGCGCCGTTGTCCCCGAGAAAAAGATAAACGGAATCACCGGCACAATCGCTCCCCCCGCCGTGCTCAACGTCGCGCTCATCGCCGACTTCCACGGATTCGGAAACCCCTTCTCGGACAACCCTAGTTCCTCGTGCGCCAGCGTCTTTAGCAACTGCTCGGGTTGCTGCGCCAGTTTCGCCGCCAACGTCTTCGCTTCGTCGGCCGAGAACCCTTTCAACTGGTAAAACAACTCCATCTCCTCGCGTTCCTGCTCGGGCTCGGTCTCGATCTCCATCCGCTCGCGCTCGATCTCCGCCTCGTACACCTCGCGCTCGGATTTCGTCGCCAGGTAGGCCCCGCTGCCCATCGATAGCGCCGACGCGATCGCCGTCGCCAGCCCGCTCAGCAACACGAATTTCCCGTTCACATC
>JBEKBH010000064.1:0-9125 GCA_050015495.1 Verrucomicrobiia bacterium | reverse complement strand
CGCCGCACGCAGTACGTCGAGAGCAAGGGATTGCTGTACATTGGCACGGGCGTGTCGGGCGGCGAGGAAGGCGCGTTGAAAGGCCCGTCCCTGATGCCCGGCGGCAGCCCCGCCGCGTGGCCGCTGGTGAAAAACATTTTCCAGTCGATCTGCGCCCGCACACCCGACGGCGAACCGTGCTGCGATTGGGTCGGCGAAAACGGCGCAGGCCATTTCGTCAAGATGGTCCACAACGGCATCGAATACGGCGACATGCAGATGATCTGTGAGACCTACGACCTGATGAAGCGCGGTCTCGGCATGACCAACCAGGAAATGCACGACGTCTTCGCCGAATGGAACAAGGGTGAGCTCGACAGTTACCTCATCGAGATCACCCGCGACGTCCTGGGTTACAAGGACGAGGAAGGCCATGAAGTCGTGGACCTGATCCTCGACGCCGCCGGCCAGAAGGGCACCGGCAAGTGGACGGTTGTCGCCGCGCTTGATGACGGGATGCCGCTGACGCTGATTGGCGAAGCGGTGTTTGCCCGTTGCTTGTCCGCGGTCAAGGAGGAGCGCGTCGCGGCTTCCTTGGAGATCAAGCCCAGGGTCAAGACGTTCACGGGTGACAAGGCGAAGTTCGTCAACGATCTCCGCGCCGCGTTGTACGCGTCGAAGATCGTCAGTTATGCGCAGGGCTACCAGCTCATGCGCGCCGCCGCCAAGACGTACAAGTGGAACCTCAACTACGGCGGCATCGCGCTGATGTGGCGCGGCGGCTGCATCATCCGCTCGGCGTTCCTCGGCGACATCAAGAAGGCGTTCAAGCGCAATCCCGAGTTGGTGAACCTGTTGCTCGACAAATTCTTCAAGAAGGCCGTCGGCAGCCGACAGGCCGCCTGGCGCCGCGTCATCGTCAAATCGGCCCAACTGGGCATCCCGGCGCCGTGTCTCGGTTCGGCGCTGGCGTATTTCGACGGCTACCGGAGCGAGCGGCTGCCGGCCAACCTGTTGCAGGGGTTGCGCGATTACTTCGGCGCGCACACCTACGAGCGCGTGGACAAACCGCGCGGCCAGGCCTTCCACACGAATTGGACCGGCCACGGCGGCACCACCACCTCGCAGACGTATACGGTGTAGCTGGGCGCGAACGTTGAGAACTCGCGGCAACTTGGAATGCGTCCCCAGGCCTGTCACCCTGAGCTTGTCGAAGGGTCTCTGGCTGAATGTCGATGCTATGTATCAACTTGCTCGCCAGTGGGTTATGAACTTGATGTTCCAAATTGGTACTTCAAGTATGGCCCACAACAAATTGAGGTTTGAAAGGAAACAGAGATGAAGATTGAACTGAAGAAGAATTGCAAGTATGCGCTGGTCGTGCCCACGAGCATGGGGATTCGGATTACGCCCCCGACCGGGCAGCCCGTCCATTCCGCCAACTTGATGATCATGCAGGCCACCAGCGCGGAGACGAACGTGGCCAGCGTGGCGTCGTTCCTGGGTCTGCCGGTCAAGGTCCTGACGACATTCGTCAAGGGCAGCCCGATCGCGCAGGTCATCAAGGACAACCTCAAGAGCCGCCACATGGACTACGAAGGCGTCGAGGTCCCGCAGGGCGGCCCGTGGGGTTATCGGCACCAGTTCAATATCGCCGACAGCGGTTACGGCTCGCGCGGACCCCGCGTGTGGAACGATCGCGCCGGCGAAGTCGGCCGGACGCTGAACGTGAAAGATTTCGACCTGGATCGGATCTTCGGCAAGGAAGGCGTCCAGATCGTCCATCTGTCGGGCCTGATCGGCGCGCTGTCGCCCGAAACGGGGACGTTCTGCCTGGAACTCGCGCGGGCGGCGAAGAAACACGGCACTCGGATTTCGTTCGACCTGAATTACCGCGCGTCGTTCTGGAAGGGCCGCGAGAAGGAACTCGCCGCCATCTTCGCCGAGATCGCCAGCGTGTCGGACATTCTGGTCGGCAATGAGGAAGACTTCCAGCTCTGTCTCGGCATCGAAGGTCCCGAAGCGGGCGGCAAAGGCCTCACGTCAAAGATTGACGGATTCAAGGGGATGATCCAGCGCGTGAAGAAGGCGTATCCGAACGCTTCGACGTTCGCCACCACGCTTCGCGAAGTCGTGGATACCAACCACCACCTGTGGGGCGCAATCATGGCCGCGGGCAAGGACTGGCATGTCGTCGAGCCGCGCGACATCACGGTCCTCGACCGCATCGGCGGCGGCGACGGGTTCGTCGGCGGCATGCTCTACGCAATCCTCAAGGGATGGGAACCCGAGAAGTGGGTCCAGTTCGGCTGGGCCAGCGGCGCGCTGGCAACAACGCTGCTGACCGACTACGCACAGCCCGCGGACGAAGACCAGGTCTGGAGCATCTGGAAGGGCAACGCCCGCGTCCAGCGGTAAGAGAGGAAATTGGAGTATCGGAGCGCTGGAGTACTGAAGTGTTGGATTGTCGGAGAGCCGTAGTCCCGAAAGCTGTCATTCCGAGCTTGTCGAGGAATCTCTAGGCTCCGTCGCCCTATCTGTGATTGACGGCGATCTTCCGCAATTCTATCCTCCAGCCGTGAGCGAGACGGTTTCGCCGGCATGTTCCGCGCGAACGAGTATGGACGGATACTAATGTTAGGCCTCACGAATGGAAGGAGGGCTTGAATCGCAAGTACCTCGGTGACGCTCTCGACCACTGGAAGGGTTCGCTCTTCGAGTGCCTTCAGGCTTCGAGTGTGCTACGCGACTTTGCGGTCGATCCGATGGCCACCGACCTTCCGGATTGGCAGCCTCAGGATTTCAGCCTTCTTGCCAAGCTTCTTCGGGTTAATCCGAATCAGATCATTCAGCATGAGCACGGCCTACGGGAACGCTCGAAGTACTTCGGCGAGCTGTCGCACGCAGGGGACCTCTTTCTAGATCCCGACACCGGCATTGCTACCGGGTCAGTTACGAATCTGGCTCAGTACGTTCGGCCAAAGGAGATCGGAGATCTCATCGCCAAGTCGGCAGGCCGCCTTGTCGCGGTGTACCAACACGTTCGCGCACAGCGGGTCAACGTTCGTGTTAACGCGGTCCTCGCTGCCTTGTCAGCACAGGCTAGTCTATCGGGGTGGTGCTCGTACGAATCCGGCACCGTCGCCATGCTCTTTCTAGCCCGAGACCTTCAACGGGTCGATGCTGTGCGCCGCACCTTTTCGGAGCTCCTTGGCTCGCACGCTAAGGGGGGCCGGATCCGCTCCGGGGAGTTCAGCCGTGGGTTTAACATCGGCTTGCAGCCGATGGCGGCGAGTGGAATCATAACCCGCCGCGGCTGAAGCCGGGCGTTAGCCGGCAAATGTTATGGATGGCGGATTACCAGATGTAGTACGGCTGCCGAACAAGCGATCTCCATCGGTGATTCGCTTCTGCCGTAAGGTTCGTCTCGCACGCGGGAACATCTGTGAGAACTGCGGCGCGAAAGCAAGCGAGACTCAGATTGAGAGCCATCACATTCTTGACTACCACACGTTCTCACATTTGGCGAAGGATGAAGGCAACCTTTTGGTACTGTGCCAAGCCTGTCATACAGGTTTATCCAGACCCCACGGCGATTTGCTCGGTGAGCGGCTGATATGCTACGGGCGGTTGAGGCCGGAACTTCGTGAGCGTATTGCGGTGTATGTAGAGCAGAAAGCGCCACACCTCACAAACTTTGTAAGCATCGTCAGGGCCGGCGAGGAGGCAGCAAAGCATTACTTCTTCAGGAGACTGGAGACGTGAAGACGCCCAACTATGCGCCAGCCAACCGCTGCCCGTTCTGCGGTCAGCGCTGGTTGAGCTTGGACGTTGAGGCGCTCCCGTTTCTGGTTTTCTCCAGCGGCGTAAAGCACAGTTAGTCGGCCTAGACGGAATGCTCGGGGTGATGCAGCGGATTCTTGATGGGCGCGGCGCGGTCGTGTATACTAGTGGTGTTGAGGATGGTCGCGGCGGATTGAAACAAGTACCAGAAGAGGCGAATCATGGCGACATATTTTGGACGCGGCGGGGTCAACGACAACATCACCACGGCGGACAAGCGCGAGGCGCTGGCGCAGGCGCTCAAGGTCCTCGGCAAAACGCCGCGCAAGGTGCTGGTGTTGCCGCCGGACCATACGCGGCTGAATTCCAACGCCGGGGAGTTGACCGACCTGCTGTACGAACTTCTGGCGGGAAAGGTCGAAGTGGACATCATGCCCGCGCTCGGCACGCACACGCCGATGACGGAGAAACAACTGCGCATGATGTTCGGCGACAGGATTCCGCTGGACCGATTCAAAGTGCACGACTGGCGCAAGGGCATCCGCCATGTCGGCGACGTTCCCGGCGAGAAGATCCGGGAGTGGTCGGGTGGCCTCGTGGATTACGACGTGCGCATCGAAGTCAGCCAGCGATTATTCGCGGGCTACGACCTCATCCTGTCCGTTGGCCAACTCGTCCCGCACGAAGTCGTCGGCATCGCCAATTACACCAAGAACATCCTGACCGGCGCGGGCGGCGCGGACACGATCAACAAATCGCATTTTCTCGGTGCCGCCTACGGCATGGAGCGGATGATGGGCCGGATCGACACCCCCGTCCGGCGCCTGTTCAATTACGGCGCTGACAAGTTCCTGCACGATCTGCCGATTGTGTACGTGCTCACCGTGATGGAGAAAAACAAGACCGGCCCCGGCATGGTCATGCGCGGGTTGTACGTCGGCGACGACGTCGAGACGTTTACGATTGGCGCGCGGCTGTCGCAAAAGGTCAACCTCGACCTGCTCGACAAACCGTTGCGGAAAGTGCTGGTCTATCTCGATCCGCACGAGTTCAAGAGCACCTGGCTCGGCAACAAGGCGATTTACCGCACGCGGATGGCGATGGCCGACGGCGGGGAACTGATCATTCTGGCGCCCGGCCTGAAAGAATTTGGCGAAGACGCCGAGATCGACCGGCTCATTCGCAAGTACGGGTACCGGGGCACGCCGGCCACGCTGGCGGCGGTCAAGGCCAACGCGGAGCTGCAGAACAACCTCAGCGCCGCGGCGCACTTCATCCACGGCTCGAGCGAAGGCCGGTTCAAGATCATCTACTGTCCCGGCCGCGACCTCAGCGCCGACGTGATTCGCTCGGTCGGGTTCGAGGCCGGCAACCTCGACGCGATCGTCAAGCGGTATCAGCCCGAATCCCTGAAGGACGGACTCAACCGTATGCCGGACGGCGAGGAGATTTTCTACGTCAGCAATCCCGCGCTCGGCCTCTGGGCGTTGCGGAAACAGTTCGAGACGGCGCCGTAACGATGGCCGGCGGGCACGCCTTCTCCTTTGATACGGGAGAGGGATACGCGCTTCGTCTCCTCGCCCCTCGGGGGAGAGGATTAAGGTGAGGGGCAGTCTGTCAAATGAACCGTGACGGAACACTACCCAGCCATTTTTCGGTGAGACAGCCGACTTCTTCGGTTCACCGATTTTTCGTTGCCGAGTCCGCGTCCTGCGCCTATAGTCTCGTGCTCCTTTTGTTGTCGGGTGCGCCCATAGCTCAATTGGATAGAGCGTTGGTCTACGGAACCAAAGGTTGCAGGTTCAACTCCTGCTGGGCGCGCCACTTCTCATCCTGCCGCGTCGCGTCAGTCTGTGACAGACCGCGACTTTCATCAATGATGACAGGGGGGTTCTCAACGATCGTCTCTTTCGCTTCCGTGACGGGAAGAGACTCAGGATGACCGTGAACGACTAAACTTTGGTACAGCCGGTGTGACAGTGCCTGCGAATCGGTAACGCTCGGAAGTTTCTCAATGGCTGACCAAGTATGCAGGGAGGCAGCGTCTGTGTAAACCTTCTCGGTGCACTGTTCGGTGATTTCGGAGGTACTGAACGAGGAGTTGAAGAGGATGGCGGCTGAGGGGGAGGAGGCGATGGACAAGAAGTGAGGGGTAGTGTCAGAGCGCCGGGGACATTCCGTGCGCGGGGCGGCGGGCGGATTTGGTTACACGCACCTGGCATTCACCGGACGTTTCTCATTGAAAACGCCGCCGCGAGCGGTTCCCGCCGTGGTTTCCAGGCTCTCAGACGGAGGAATCGTGGTCTCTGCTCCTCGTATTACAGGCTTCGCAGATTACCTGGTCGAGCGTTTGTCGGTGTGCGATTGCCCGGTCGATGAACTCTGTGTACACATCCTCTGCCACAAGAATCTTCTGCGTCGGGCCGGGCTTCTCTTCACCCCACGTTATGTATCCCGGTGCCTGCTGTTGCACCACGCGGAAGACCTCAGTGGAAACCTCTATGACTTGTTCGCGCATCGTCTGGGTGTTTTTCATCACATCAGACGATAACGGCATTCATGAAGAACCCGAAATTACAGGGTTCCCTATTTTCGACCGGGAAGTCACCCTAGCCATAATTCCGTGCGCGGGTCGGCGGGGGTGTTGGGAGGCCCCCCCCGAGCAAGATCCAGTCGGCGACCGGGCGCTGTATTCTGTCAATAAGCAATGTCCTTCACCACGGACCGCGTCATTGCCGGCCCGTGGTCAAGTGTTAGTGGAATGGCTATCTAATGGTCGTGACCGCTATCGTGTTTGTCGTCCTGACTGTGTTTGTCGTCCTGCTTGTGATGCGGGTAATGCTTGACGATGGCGTCATGATGCCGCCATGGTTCCTGAGCATCCACGTCAAGATTCACGCTGGCTCCCAGCACGATGCCGTCCGGCATGCGCGGTCCCGAGACCCATGTCCCGTGGTCCGCCCACCAGTAGACATGCGTCTCCGGCACGTAGTACGCTTCCTGGTCGGGGTAATACGTGTAGTGGTAGACGACCGGAGTGGGAGTGGGCGCTACGTTCGCTCCGATGTGGATTACCAGAGCGTCTGCCGAGACGCGGGTGGTGGTGGCGGCGAATCCGCTGATCCCGGCGATCACGATTGCGCACAGCCACAGTTTGTTTAGTCGATTCATACACTTCCTTACGGTTGTTTTGGATTGAGGTTTCTGATTACCATTACCCTAACCCCTCCGGGCGACGGAACAATGGGGTGTAATGCCCATTGGTCCCCACGCCGAACGCGTACCGCACGCCACGGCATCGGGCAACTCCCGCGTCCATGTCCGAACAGAATTATCGCCTCCGCCGGATCAGTGGGAGTTGCCGTTCGTTGGCGGGGTGACGGATTCCATGCGTGGCCGCTGCGGCAGTGAATGTACGACCCTACTTTGGTGTGTGTGGTGGGTGCCAAAGAACCATTCACTGCCGCAACGGAACATATCTCATGGTACGCGGGCCGACTGAGTCCGCCGGGACGTCAAATTTATCTTCGAAGATGCAACGCCAAGTACACAACCAACTCGAGCCAGAATCCGCCACCCAGCAACAACCACGCTCTGAACAGCGAGTTCTCTTGACGTTCCAATTCTTGTGACCTCATCCAAGTTCCTATCCACCGTGTAACGGCAGGGCAGTTGGTGTGCCAACAAGTGACGATACCGAGGGCGCAATCTCCGTACGCACGCAAGGCTCGACGCATCAACCGATTTCCGAGACGACGCGATTCCAGTGCGTCTCAGGAGGCGGGACCCGACTGTCCAGCCGGTTGAACACAGGTGTTCAGTCACTGTCAATATCCACTGGCACAGCATCAACCACAGAGCACAGTCAGGGGCGTTCTCGATGCCAGCCGCACGCCCCAGCATCGGGCAACAGCCCCGCGCCGCAGTCCGTGCGCGCTGGAAGGCGTCCAGGTCATGCTGGGGGTGGTAAATTCTTACCACTCAGCCCCGGGAGGGCATCGCTCGGAGGTCCGCGTCACCTCCGAGCAGGTTGGCAAGAGAAGGAGCGCAGCCGGGGATGGTTCCCGTAGGATGCGGATCTTGTCTTCGGTCGCGTACCGCTTGCCTTTCATGCTGGGTCCTTTCTCTCGGCCCCAGACTAACATCTCAAGCGGCTCGAAAAAACGAGGTCACGTCAGCGGGGAAATAGCGGACAACGACTCGCTCGTCTGGCGGTAGACCTCAACGGCGGCGGAGATGCCAGCCAAAGAACCACGACACGAAAAGGACGAGAAGAAACAGGGCTATGAGCCCCCGTGCGGGAGTGATGCGAGACGGATTCTTTGGCTTGTTCTCTTGGTTCTGCGTCATGATTTTCCTACCAGCTCGGTTTCCTAACGAAAAGGAGAGTCGAGCTTCCGATTGATCCCTGTCAATTCTGGCAACTTGCACATTGCCCCCGACTCTCCAGTGCGATGATAAGCCCAATCGCAGGAACCGCCACGGGGTAAACACCCCATTGTCCACTGATGACGAGCCGCACGGGCTCTGTCTTTAATAACACTCATGGAGAGTGAGGGTCATCAGTCGCTCAAAAATGGAGGGAACGAAATGAGTATTAGAGTCATCCCCCGTTCCGAGTTCGATCGGTTGCTACCTCAGTATGGAGTGTCCAGCCGGGTGAGAATGTTACCATGCGTTCAATTCACGAGTCATATTGACACCACTTTCGACCGCATTCGTGCGCTTACTTCTTCGCCGATCGATCGTGCATCAGAATGCTGATGACCAGGATTAAACCGCCGCCGCCCGCGCCCATAAAACAGAGAATCGCCAGGCCCGGATACCCAAACAAATGGAACGAAGAATCTATCCGCATCATCAAGGCTGCGCCGACAATCAAGGCCGCCAGGATCAGCCCAACCGTGATTCGGTTGGCGACCTTTTGCATTCCCTCGATCAGGACCATCTCGTCAATGGCATCCACCTTGACCTTCAGGTCATTGCGCGCCACGACATCCAGGATTTGATTCACGCGGCCGGGCAAACGCATGAGCAGGTCTTTTAGCTCGAGTATGCCGCCGAACAGGTTGCCCGGTGAGAGAGCCTTCCAGATCCGCTCCTGGAGCAGTTTTGCGCCGTTGCGTCGAATCGAAGCGTTGGGATCAAACTGCGGATCCAGTGTCCGACCGACCAGATCGAGATTCAGCAACGTCTTGCCCAACATGGTCAATTCGGCTGGCAATCGCAATCCACTCTCCCCCGATGCCTGGGTAATTTCCAGGACGACGCGGCCCACCTGCATCTGTTCCAGGGTCGCGGCCTGCTGGGCGCCCACCAGGGCGGCAATTCGGTTGCGAAAGGCGGTCTCCTGAAACTGCTCG
>JBEKBH010000063.1:0-9467 GCA_050015495.1 Verrucomicrobiia bacterium | reverse complement strand
CCCTCCTCTCGGTGGACAAACTTACGCCGAACGCGCATTTCCGGCTCGCCGTGGTCATCGATGTTGCGGAGCACTGGCACATCAACGCCAATTCCGCCACCGCCGAAGGCCTGATCCCGACCACGCTCACGATCCAGCCCCCCGCGTCCATCGTCATCGATCGCATCGTGTATCCCAAGGGCGTGACCACCAAAGTGGCGTGGAACGATGCGCCGGTCGCGCTGTACACGGGACGGACAATCATCTTCGCCGAAGGACACGTGAGCGCCGACGCCCCGACCGGGCCGGTGAAACTCGAAGGTACGCTGCGTTACCAGGCGTGCAACGACAGCGTTTGTATCGCGCCGAAGAACATCCCCATCGTTCTGGACACCGAGATCGTGTCCGAATCGCAGAAGCCGCAGCCCATTCATACTGATATCTTCGGCACCGTAACTGAAAGTGCGCCACTGGCGCCGTTGGTTACCGCGGGTAATGCGGGCGCGGACAGCGCCATTGCCACGCTCGTGCGCGAACGCGGATGGTTTGTCACGATCCTCGTGGTATTCCTGGGCGGGCTGGCACTCAACCTGACTCCGTGCGTGTATCCGATGATCGCGATCACGGTCAGTTATTTTGGCGGCCAGGGTGGCGAGCGAAACGCGCGGCGCGCCTTTGTCTCGTCGCTGATTTACTGCATGGGAATCGTGCTCACGTACTCGACGCTCGGACTGATCGCGGCGCTGACCGGCTCGCTGTTCGGCTCGGCGCTGCAAAGTCCCGTCCTGCTCATCGGCATCGCCCTCCTGCTTCTTGCCCTGGCCTTGAGCATGTTCGGGCTGTACGAATTGCAACCGCCGCAATTTCTCATGCAGAAGGCCACGGGCCTGTCGTCGAAGGCCGGTTATGTCGGCGTGTTCTTCTTCGGCGCGGTGATTGGCGTGATTGCCGCGCCGTGCCTCGCGCCGTTCGTGGTCGCGCTGCTGGCGTTCGTCGGCCAGACCGGCAACCCGTGGCTGGGATGGTGGCTGTTCTTCGCGCTAGCGCTGGGACTGGGTTTGCCGTACGTCGTGCTGGGGACGTTTTCGGGGTTGCTGACGCGTCTGCCGAAGTCCGGCACTTGGATGGTGTCAGTGAAACGCGTGTTCGGCGTCGCGCTGATTGCGGTTGCCGCCTGGATCACCAGCCCGCTGTGGCTCAATCTTGCCACATCCGGGGAAGGCGGCATCGCTTTCGAACCGTATGCCGCCGCGAAAGTCCAGCAGGCGGCTGCCGATCATCGTCCGGTGTTCATTGATTTCTCGGCGGAATGGTGCGGCCCGTGCCGCAAGATGGAGCGGACCACGTTCCGCGATAAGCGCGTCCTGGAGGAAGCGAAACACTTTTCGGTTTTCAAAGCCGATCTGACGCAGGAAGGCTCGCCCGATGTTGAAAAGTTGCGTAAGGATTTCGGTATCTGGGGCGTCCCGACGCTTGTGTTCATCGGTCCCGACGGTCGCGAGCATAGCGAGTTGCGTCGGGTCGAATACGTTGCGCCCACCGAGTTGCTGGATTTGTTGACCAAGGACGAGAGCGCAGCGCCGACAAACTCCACGACGGCCCGCGCCCCCGATGTCCCGCCGCAATTGCTGAATCCGTTCTAGCCGGTCGTCAGTCAAACAGCAGGGCGTTGACGAACCATTGCGGCAGGCGATGCCAGCCCGGCACCTCACTTCAGGGCGATTTTAGCGATTGTCTCTTCCAAGACAAGCCTGTCGTCGAGCTGCGTGGAGACGAGTTGACGGTTCGCTTCCAGCAGCAAATCCATGGCGCGGATCAATTCGGACGCGGAGAAGTTCCTGGCGGCGAGCGCGCAGCGGTACAACCGCCAGGCATTGGGGAGCGCGCCCTCCTTCGTCCGCGGAAAATGGGCGGTCGTTTGCTCGGGGAGGCGCTCGAAGGCTTTCACGAACTCGTAGTTGCCGCCCTGGCCGTCGCGGACGGTGATCAGCTTGCGCTGCATCAGGTCGCGCGCGAGCAGCATCAATCGGAATTGCGCGACGAGCATCATCAACACGCCGATGGGCGCCTCGCCGGCGTCGAGCAGGTTTTCCAATGCGGTCATGGCCTGCGACGTGCGGCGCGCGCCGAGGGCATCGGTCAATTCCCAGATCACCGCCTGCCGGGACGCCGAGCAGATGGCGCGCACGTCTTCCTTCGTGACGGCGGCGCGTTTGCCGACGTAGGTGAACAGCTTTTCCAATTCGTTGGCGATCTCGCGCAGGTTCGGCGCGACGAGTTCGCGGAACGCCTGGACCGCCTCGGGATTCATGGTTTTGGCGTCGGCGCGGAGTTTGGATTGGATGAACGCCTCGATTTCCTCGTCGGAATCGCCCTTGCCTTCTTCGAGCGCCTCGAAGAACTGCACTTCGCCGACTTTTTCGAGTGTCTTGTAGAGTGTCTTGCGGCGGTCGCAGCCGATGGCGCTGATGAGCAACGTCACACCCTCGCCCAGACCGGCTTTGAGCAGGTCGGCAAGTTCCGCGAGCGACTCCTTCACAGCCTCGGCGCGCGTTGTCGGGGTGTCGGCGAGCAGGTCGGTGTTCTTCAGCCAGACGAGTTTGTCGCCGCCGCCGAACAAGCCGACCGTGTTCAACGCCTCGCGCAACCGCGAGAGGACCTTGAGGGCTTCATCCTGATTCGACGCCGAGCCGTCGATGATCTCGAGGCCGAACTCGCCCGCCTTTTTGGGCGCGAGCTTGTCGCCGAGTTTGGCGGCGGTCTCCTTGACGGAGAATTCGTCCGCGCCTCCGACGAGGTAGATGGACTTGGTTTTTGTGGCCGCTACCGGCATGGCGTCAGTGTGCGAGGAGCCGGGCAAGCTGTCAAGTCATGCAGTTATTTGACCCGGGAACCCGGTCGACGGTTTACTGGTTCGGATTTTTCCGCTCGGTGAGTAGCCCGGTTTTTATCCACGGACAGAACCCCAATCCCAACATGCCAAGACCTACAAGCAGCAGAGGGTTGGGTTCTGGAACTGGCAATGCTGGCCCGGAAGCATAGAGGTTAATAAACCACTCTCCACTGGGAACTTGGGGCGTTGGAGCAACCCAAGAAATGTCGCCTGCTGGTCCGTTCCAATCATCTATGATTGGTATGTATTCATTCACAATACTGGTTTGGTCCCACTGAAAATAGCTGAGGTATCCGGTTGCGTTTGTGGGGAAATTACTCCCAAACCCCTGTTCGTCCCAGCTTCCTACCGCGTGATATGAAACGCCGCTGCCATACTGAAAGTACCTGTTGTAGCCACCCCCCGCCGACCCCACGGTGAATCCAGCACCTACAGACCACAACCCAGACGGCGAGGCGGCTTGTATGTACCCACTACCCCCGTAACCATACGCCTGCAACGAGAACCCCGTGTTGGAATCAGCGGACCAAGTAACCGTCTGGGAAAAGGCGGTGATTGTCCATGCGAACCCCAGACTCAGGCTCAGTAAGATTGACCGTGACATCTTCACAACTCTTCTCCAAGCCGCTCAGACAGGCGTGGATACTATCACGCGAAGGCATTTGCGTCAAGCAGTGAGGCCCTATGGTGACCAAGAGGGGCGTATCTGAGCACGGCCACCGATGGAAGGCGACTTTTGAAGCCCCGAAAGCCTTCGGGGCGAGAACACACCGCGAAAGAGTTTCGCGGCTACAATTCACTGGCAGTGTCAAGATGCGTCCGACCAAGAGCGGAGAGGTTCTCTAACGGGTATCTATTTCTTATTCAGCCAGGCGATGATTTTGGGTTTTTGATTGGGCCCGGGGAGGCCGCTCACGGGTCACATGAGCACTTGTAATTTACATGTTGACATGAAATACTATTTCGTATAGTATGTTCCCCTGTATGGATGCAGCGTGCCACAGTCGGTGGCGCGAAACGCGAGCTTCGGGGCACGGCTCGGCGGTCGTAGACCGCCGCAGGGTCATGCCACAACATTTCGGCCACGACGGAGCGTGGCCCTCCAAAAGAGGAAAGAGCCATGAATGAGAATGCGGGAACACAGGAGAACGTGTCGCTGAGGAAGCTGGAGGCGAATCAGCGCAACGCGCGCAAGTCGACCGGGCCGAGAACGGCGCGGGGGAAGGCCATTTCGCGGATAAACGCCGCCAAGCACTGCATTTTGTCCAAGGAAGTGGTGGTGCGGGGGTTGCACATCCAGGAGCCGGGGGGAGCGTTCCAGGAATTGCGGGACCGGTTGTGGGAGGAACTGGCGCCAGTCGGGGCCGTGGAAGAAATGTTGGTGGACCGGATCGTGACGGCGCACTGGCGGATCCGTCGGGCGTTGACGGCGGAGTCCGGGGAGATCGCGTTGAGCGTGGACGGCGGGCACTGGGAGCGGTCCAGCCGCGGGGCGTCCGGCTTCATGGAATTTTTCAGTGATCTTCGCGATCCCGCAACCGAGATGGAGAAATCGGCGGGCGGCTTGTCGTACCTGATTCGCGTGTTGGAGGAGGTCCGCGCGGACGTGACGCAGGAGGGAGAATTGACGGAGGCCATGGTGGGGCGTGTTCGGGGCCGATTTGCCGGACGGGAGAACTCCCTGACCAGTGAACTGGCGGGATTGCGGCAGCGATTGACGAAGAATCCGGAAGGGTCAAGCGCCAAGGCGTTGAAAGAGGAACATCGGCAGGCCGTGCTGGGACGGATTGAAGGGAAACTGAGCTTGTATCGGGCACTGAGCGGGGAGCGCAAGGAGCGGGAAGAAAAGGAGGAGGAGGCGCGGCAGGCGGCGGAGGTATTGCCGGAGGCGGCGGTGCTAGACAAGATTTTGCGGTATGAGACCACGCTGGAGCGGCAGTTGTATCGGGCGATGAACCAATTGGAGCGGCTGCAACGGCGGCGAAACGGGGAAGAGGTTCCGCCACCAATTACGATGGATGTAGCGGGAAGGCTGTGAGGCGCGAAAAAGGGTGTTTTTGCGAAACGAACCCACCGAAATAAGCTGGAAAATGAGCGCTGTTCAGATTGAACGAGAAGGACTTAGAGAAACAGAATGTGCGAAAAATCGGTGGGTTCGTTTTGGCTCCGGAGGGGGTGGTTCAAGGGGCCGGGGTCGCAGCCGGAGGAACGGCTGCGAGATACGTTCGCAGGGGGCAGTCGGTCAGTTTGGTAAGGCCTTCGACGACGCACGCGGCATTGAGTCGGGCGCCGATCTTCTTGGTGTGCTGGTTGTCATTGAAATAGGTGGCGGTTTTTTCCTGGCCGAGCGCGTCGTAGTGGTCGGCGGCGATGGTATTGAGGTCGATGAAGAGCGCGCCGCTGGCCTTGGCGGCATCGGTGGCCCACTGGGCGTAGCCGTCGAAACCGCGTTTGATTTTGCCGTCGATCCAGGTGTTACGGGGGACGGGCGAGCAGATGATCACCGTCGCGCCTTTGTTTTTGGCGTCGGCAACGTACTGGCGCAGGTACCAGCCGTAGGCGTGGACAACTTTGTTCGAGGGGCTGATCCCGAATTGAATCGTTTCATTGCCGCCGCCGGTGATCGTGGCGCGGTCGGGGTAATTCTTCGAGTTGGCCGAGTCGTTGTGACCGAACTGGACGATGACGAAATCGCCGGGCTGGATTCGGTCGAGGATATTCGTCCACAGTCCCTCTTCGATGAACGAGCGGCTGCTGCGTCCGCCATGTCCTTCGTTGTAGACGTGGATTTTCGCGGGGTCGAACAGCGGGATGATCTCGGAGCCCCAGCCCCACGGGCCGGTGTCGCCCGTGCCGGTGCCCGTCTTCATGATCGAATCGCCGACGAGGAACAGCGCGGGGTGAAGCGTGGCCGGCGCGGGCGGAGCGGAGTCCGGGGCGGGTTGCGTTTGCGTGGGGGACTGCGCCATGGCCGACGCGGCAGTGAGCAGCGCCATGATGGGGAGAAGAAGCTGTTTTCGCATTGCCGACGAGAATCTCCACCAGGCGGAGGAACGGCGTCAAGCGCGGAATCCGGACGCAGGGCGGGGGCATGGAGGCGCGTTGACTTGTCGGCGACGCGGTTCTATAACGGCGTGATGGAACATCTCTGGGCGCCGTGGCGGATTCGGTACATACTCGGGGAACGGGAGGCGGGCTGTTTTTTCTGTCGAAAGTCGCAGGAGACCGATGACGCGAAGAACCTGATCCTGATTCGGGAGCGGAACTGTTTCGCGCTGTTGAACACGTATCCGTACAACGCGGGCCATCTGATGGTCGCGCCGTACAAGCACACGGGCGAACTGGACGACCTGTCCGAGCAGGAACTTTCCGAGTTCATGGCGTTGACCCGGCGCTGCAAACAACTGCTCGCGAAGGCGCTCAAGCCCGACGGGTTCAACATCGGGATCAACCTGGGTCGGTGCGCCGGCGCGGGCGTGCTCGACCATCTTCACATGCACATCGTCCCGCGATGGAACGGCGACACGAACTTCATGCCCGTGCTCGCCGACACGCACGTGGTGCCGCAGGCGCTGGAGGAGTTGTATGCGACGCTGCGGAAAAATATCGAGGAGTGAAGAGCGTCGAAAGCGGAGAGCGGTAAGCGGAAAGTTCCCGAAAGGAACGGCATGGAAAATCAAAAGCGAGATGGCCGTGCCGTCGATCCTCTTGCCAAGTACCCATTCTACGTGAAAGCGTGCACGCTCTATGAGAAGGTCCTAGACGATTCCGAAACTTTGGGGCGCGATTACCGCAGTCGGGAAATCGTTCGCCAGTTGGTGCGAAGCAGCGGCTCGATTCCAGCGAATATCGAGGAAGGTTACGGGCGGGGCACGCGGAATGAATTTGTTTATTTCCTGACCGTCGCTTGCGGATCGGCACGCGAAACCCGTGGATGGTACCAACGGTCGCGGCGCTTTCTACCAGCCACCGTGATTGACGAGCGGCAAGCGGAGACTGACGAAATCATCAGCCTGCCGGTTTCGACAATTCGCACTTTGAAAAACAAATCCGCCCCGGGGAAATAGGCCCTTGTGCTTGCCTCTCTTTCCGCTTTCCGCTCGCCGCTTTCGCCGTTCTGCCTTTGACGGGCGCGACCGCAACGGGTATAATGTGAGGGTGAGGCTGCCGAAGCAAATAGCGGTCATGCCGTTGCCCAACGCGATTTTGTTCCCGCGGGTGTTGCTCCCGTTGTACATCTTCGAACCGCGCTACAAGCAGATGCTGGCGGATTGCCTGAATGGGGAACGGATGTTTGCGGTGGCGCTGCTGCGCAAGGGCTGGGAAAAGGAGGGCCGCAATCCCACGCCTCACCCGATCGCCGGGATCGGCGTGATTCGCACGTGTGTGGCGCGTCCCGATGGCTCGGCCAACGTGATTCTGGAAGGCGTGGCGCGGGTGCGCATGACCGAGTACGTGAAACTCCGACCGTACCGCGTGGCGCGCGTGGAACCGTTGGAAGGTTCCGATGACGCCGGGGCCATCCAGCGCACACCGCTGCTGAAGATTGTCACGCAACTGGCCAAGGCCCGGGCGCGCATGGGCGCGGACCTGCCGAAATCCGTCCTCTCCGCGTTGCGCTCGGTCAAGAACGCGGACTACCTTTCCGACCTCGTCAGTTACACGTTGCTGGACGATTACTACGAGAAGCAATCCATGCTGGAAATACTGGACACGAACGAACGGCTGGAGAAACTCGTGGCCCTGCTGCAAAAGAAAGTCCACCAGTTCGAACTCTGGAAAACGCTGCAGGGCAAACTGCCGAACAAACATGTCGGACACAATTGACGCGGCCGCGCAGCCGAGGACGAGGCTCGAACCTGTCGCCGTCCTCGACGGGGCGGGCATGAACCTCCACGTTCCGGCGCGGGATTATGTCCGGCTCGGGCAGGGATTTTATTTTGTTTTTTGGGGACTGCTCGTGACCGTGTTGATGGGGGCGCAGTTGTTGATCCTCAGCGACATCCCGCCGTTTGCGGAACTCTTCCTCGGACTGGGCGTGCTGGCAACGACGGTCGGCTCGTGGCGACTGTACCAGGTGCGCAGCCTGGGAGAGCTGTGGCAGCGTCGAACACGCACCACGCTGGCCCTGGCGGGGTTGATGGTGTATTTCTGCCTGTTTGTCTACCTGTGGCGGCGCGCTCCCGACAGCGACTACCTGTTGACCAACGTCTTCGCATTCGGCGCCGCTGGCATCCTGTACATCATCGCCTTCAACGGCGTGGTCGCCGTGTTGGCGGCGACCCTGAGACGCAAGGACATGGCGCTCGAATCGCGCGTGTTTGGCACGGGCAACATCGGACTGCTGCTCCTCCCGTTCGCGGGGATCATTGCCTACATCGTGGTGAGCACCGTATTGCAGAGGGGCAGCCTGCTGTCCGAAGTGCGGTTCGTCCTCGGCCGCGCCAACCTGCTGGTGATCATCGTGCTGTTGCTGCCATTTTCGCTGACATTGTCGCTGGCATGGAGCTGCAAGGACGCCGTGTTGCGGCAGCTTTCGAATTTGGACCATCCAGAGGACGCCGACGACGACAGCGCATGAATGGCTATCGCCACCGCTTCCCCCAATACGGAACCCTCGGCCTGATTATTCTCCTGTTGATGGAGACGGCGGTTTTCTGTTCGCAAACGGACGCCTTTCCGGAAATCGCCTGGTGGCAAATCACGACCGCGGCCACACCGGTCTGCTGGTGGGCCTACATTTTGATCGTCGACGCCTGGATTTATCGCCGCAAAGGCACGTCGCTGCTCACGGACCGACGCGAGTCACTGGTCATTCAATGCATTCTGTCGGTCGTCTTCTGGTGCTTGTTCGAGGCGTACAATCGCGTGATGCCGGGCTGGCAATACATCCATTTGCCAGAGGACTTGTCGGTGCGTCTGCTGGGATACGCCGTCGCGTTTGCCACGATCATGCCGGGGTTGTTTCTGACCTGTGAGTTTCTCGAGAGCTACGACATCTTCGGGCGGGCCTGGATGCCGCACATTCGATGGAGTCGCGGCGCGCTCGTCACCTCGGTTGTGGTCGGCGCGGTGTTTGTCCTCGTGCCGCCGCTGATGCCGCCGCATACGCGCGGTTATCTGTGGGCGTTCGTGTGGATGGGCTGGTTCTTCCTGCTGGAACCGTTCAACTATTGGCGCGGCATGCCGAGCATCTACCGCGATTGGCAATACGGCGATCTGTCGCGGACGCTGCAATTGTTCGGGGCCGGGATTGTGTGCGGCCTGCTGTGGGAGTTTTGGAACATGTGGGCCTACACCAAGTGGATCTACATCTTTCCGCTCGGCCAGAATGCGAGATACTTCCAGATGCCCCTCGTCGGCTTCCTGGGTTTCCTGCCGTTCGCCCTCGAGTACTTCACCATGTTTCACTTTGTCGCCTCGTTTTTTACTCGCGACGACAAACTGGGCGTCTGAGGCTGCCGACTCAACCGGCCTTGGAGGTCGCGCGCGGGAAACTCTCGGTGATCTCGCCCGGTTTGCGCTCGACCAGCGGATCCCAAAAGAACATGCGCAGGGACGTCCACATTTTCACCGGCGGACTGTGCGGCTCGAC
>JBEKBH010000062.1:0-9523 GCA_050015495.1 Verrucomicrobiia bacterium | reverse complement strand
GAGTTCCGTGCGCAACCGGCCCACCTCGCGTTCGAGCGCCTTCTCCTTGAGGATGCGATCAACGACCAGACGGATCTCGTCCACGTCGAACGGTTTGTTCAGGTAATCCGCCGCGCCCATTTTCATCGCCTGGACGGCGGGCTTGGCTTCGGTGATCGCGGTCACCATAACCACCGGCATCATGGGATTGAACTGGAGGATCTTCGAAAGGACTTCCAGCCCGTCCATCCCCGGCATTTTCATGTCGAGCAGGACAATATCAAACGGTTCGGCCCGGCTGGCGGCCTCCAACCCACTCGGACCGTTTTCCGTCAGCGTTACGTCGTAGCGGTCCTTCAGAATAAACCGCAACGACTCGCGCGGACTTTCCTCATCGTCTATGACCAGAATCCTTGCCTTCGGCATCTGTCTATTTCCTCCTTCGATCCATTCTGTATTCAACTTCGTGACCAACCGCCGATCGCGCCTCCCCAGGACACGTCGTTACGGCTGTTCGCCCCGTCGGCCGGCATCTGTATCCCACCGGTCCGCAACCCGGTTGCGTACCGGACCGGCTTCGACGGCGGCGCGCGGACTGCCCGAGGCTTCCGCCTTCAAACTTTCACTCAAAAGAGTATCGTCCGGATGCCGCTGGGCCTTGACAGGCACCACCATCGAGATGGTCGTTCCCCGGCCCAGCATGCTGTCAATGTCCAACCGGCCCCCGTGCCGCTCCACGATCTTCTTCACAATCGTCAACCCCAACCCGACCCCGACATTGCGCGTGGTCACAAACGGCTCGGTCACACGCTTCAGGTTTTCCAGGGCGATCCCCTCGCCCGTGTCCTGCCAATCGATCCGCACGGCGCCGCCCGCCGGCAGCGTTTCGCCCGGAAAATCCGTCGGCAGCGCATCCAGCGTACTGATCGTGAGCCGGCCGCCGTGTGGCATGGACTGGACGGCGTTGCGCAGCACATGCTCGAACGCCTGCATCAGGCGAATCCGGTCCCCTTCCAACCGCGCAAACTTGTGGGCGAAATTCTTTCTCACGGTGACCACGCAGGACGGAGCCGGTTCGGGCGCTTTGTCGCCCATGACCATGACGTGCGCGATCTGCTTCCGGCTGAATTCCTGTGTAATGTTCCTGACACACGCGTCGATAAGGTCGCCGAGCACGATCTCCTCATTCACCAACAGCAATGGATGAGCGAAGAACGTCAGATTGTTCACCAGCACATCGACACGGTTCACCTCGTTGGCGACGGTGGTGCTGAACTGCTCGCGAAATTCCTTTTCGTCGTGCCGCTCGGGCAGCAATTGCGCGAAGATCTTGATCGATACCAGCGAGTTCTTCAATTCATGCGACAACCGCGCCGCCAGCCGCGTGAAGAACTCCTTGTCGGCCAGTTCGCGGGCGCGGGCCTGCTGCAGGCGGGCCTGCGAGAGATCCTCAATCAGCGCGACCGCGATCAGCCCGTCTCCACCCGCCAGGCCGGTGTCCGCCCCCATGGCGAAACGTGTGGCGCTGATGCCGAGCGGGCGATGTCCCCGGGGCAACACCACTTCCCGCTGGCGGACTTCCTGGCCTGTCTGGAGGACTTCGAACACGACGTCCGCCACCCGGCTGGGCAACCGCCGGATGTCCAGGCCGATCACCGCTTTCTCTTCGATGTCGAGTAATTCACAGGCGCGGTGATTCACGGTGAGAATGCGATTGTTCTGCCCGATCACGACCACGCCGGTCTGGACGTGCGCGAGCACTTCGTTCACAAACCGTTGCTGGCTGGCAATGCGGTCGCGGAGATGAAGATTGCGAATCGCCTGCGCCAGTTGCCCCATCAGGTAGTACACCAGCTCCAATTCCTGGTTGGTCAACGGCTCGCTGGTGATCTTGCCGCTGAACGTCAGCACACCCCACAACTGGTCCTCATCAAAAATCGGCACCGCCACATCGGCCCCCAGCGTATCGAACTCCCGGGCCACTTCCGGATCGTAATCCAATGCCAGCGAATCGGCCCCCGGGGGGCGCAGCAGGATCCGCGCTTCGCGCGACAGGTGGCTGGCAATGCCCGAGTCAACACTCAGCCGGAAGTGCTCGACCAGATGCGGCGCGAGCCCGGTGCTCCGGGCAATCACGAATTGCTCGCCACCAGCCGCGGGCGGTCCGGTAAACAGGTCGCCCTGCAGTCGTCGGGTGAAAATCGCCGCTTTGCCAGTGCCGAGCAACTCGCGGACGAGACGCAGAAATTCCGACACCAACTCGCCCTCGCCAATATGCTGGCTCAGGATTCGCGACAAATCCTTCAATGCGGCGCGGTACCGGTACGCGTCAAACGCGGGCGCGAGCGCCGGCAGGTACGTCGGGGCCGGAATGTGCCGTGCCTCCGGCGCGACCACCGGTGCGGGAGCCACCGCCTGCCGTTGACGGGCGATCACGGCATCGGCCCGCTTCAGTTTGGACTGGGCATCGCGCAATTCGAAAAAGGTGCCGAGCGCCTGCTTCAAGTGGTCGGCGGAATCGGAACCGGAAACGACCAGCCAACTCTCCTGGATGGGATACAGAGATTGCTGGGCCGGCGTGGCCCGCACCACAACCGCCTGGTGTTCCTGCAGACGCGCAGACGCCAGCGATTCCACCGCCCATCGTGTGGTTTCTCCCAACGAGACCGCGTCCAGGATCACGGCATCCACCAGGCGCAACCAGGTGGAAAACAGCGCATCGAACCGCTCCCGGGATGGTTCGGTTGGCAGCGGCAGCAAGACGATGTTTGTCTTCTCACCGAGAATGTCGGTTAGCAGTCGCTGGGTCTCAGCCGAATTTGTCAGGAGCAGGGCCGTTTTCATGCGTTGCTGGCCTCGCTCCCGCCATTTCGGCCGCTGACGTGTCCGTTTCGATACCGCTCGAGCACCAGGGTCGTGTTGCGACCGCCAAACCCGAGCGAATTGCTCACCGCGATGTCAACGCGGCGGTGACGCGCTACGTTCGGGACGTAATCCAAATCGCAGTCGGGATCGGGGAATTCGTAGTTAATGGTGGCCGGGATGACATTGTCACGGATGGCCAGGCAGCAAGCGCCCATCTCGACCGCCCCGCACGCGCCCTGCATGTGCCCCAAGGCCGCCTTGATCGAGCTGATCGGCACATCGTACGCCCGGTCACCAAATGATTTCTTGACGACCGTGGTTTCCGCGCGGTCCCCCAACGGGGTCGACGTGCCGTGGGCATTCAGGTAGTCGACCTGCTCCGGCCGCACACCGGCGCGCGCCAGCGCCGTTTGCACGCAACGCACGGCCTGCGTCCCGTCGGGGTCGGGCTGACACATGTGGTAAGCGTCGCATGTGGACGCCCAGCCGGTCAATTCCCCATAGATACGGGCCTTGCGTTGCAACGCGTGCTCCAATTCCTCGACCACGAGGACACCCGCGCCTTCCGACATGACAAATCCATCGCGTTTCTGGTCGAATGGCCGTGACGCGCGCGCCGGTTCATCATTCCGATCCGTCAACGCACGGCTGGCGCCCAGCGCGGCCACAATGACCGGATGGACGGGCGCGTCCGCTCCCCCGGCAAACATCACGTCCGCGTCGCCCTTGACGATGAGGTCCGCGGCCTGCGCAATCGTGGCGCTGGAACAATCGCAGCCGGTCGCCGTCGTCGCGCTTTGCCCTTGTAGTCCCAAATGGAGTGAAATCTGCCCGCCACACGCCCCGGTGAAGATCGCGATGCCCATGTATGAACTCATGGCTTCCACGCCGCTCTTTTTGTACACCTCGTACTCGCGGGCGGCAAACTCCCAACCGGCGTACGCCGTGCCCATCGCGACGCCGATACGCTGGCGGTTTTCCTTTTCCAATGCCAGGCCGGAGTCTTGCAAGGCCATATAGGAGGCGGACAGCCCAAATTGCGCAAACCGGTCCATGCGTCTGACGTCCTTCCGGCTGATCCAATCCTCAGGATGAAAGTCACGCACCTCGCCGGCCACTGTCCAGGGACAGTCAGATTTCATCAGAACGGGGGAACGATCCGTGCCCGATTTACCGGCGAGAATATTTGACCAAAACACCTCGGTGCCAATCCCCAGCGGCGTCAACAGACCAATGCCTGTAATGACTACACAGCGTCTCTTCATCGACTACATTTGCGCTCCGTGCCGACGACGGGACAAAAACGTCCACCACGCGTCAGCGTACACAACGCGCGCCTCCTTCAAAAAGGTTCCCCACGGGAGAATTATACAGGCATTGCCGATAGTGTAAAGAACTTAATTTGCGGAACCGGACAATTTTGTCCAGCAGGTCCTACTTCACCGGGAGACTGATTTGGAAAGTTGTTCCTTTGCCTTCCACGCTCGACACCGTGATGGCACCGCCATGATCGCGGACAATCTTCTGCGAGATCGACAGACCCAACCCCGTGCCTTCCTTCTTGGTGGTGAAAAACGGGTCGAACAGCCGGCTTCGAACCGCCGCTGGTATGCCGGGGCCATTGTCCGATACCTCGATAACGGCAAAGTTTCGGTTCCCGTTCCCACCAGTACCGATGTCCAACTGGGCCAACCCGGTGGCCACCCGCGCCTTGCCTCCTTCATGGAGCGCGTCGGCGGCGTTGCTCAGCAGATTGACCAGCACCTGCAGAATCTGGTGTTTGTCCACCTTGACGATCGGATTTCCGTGAAACGCGCGGGTCAATTCGATGTGCTTGGCCTTGAGACGCGGCTGGACCAGCAGAACGGCTTCTTCGACAAGTTCGTTGGCGGGCTGTTCCTTGATGCTCACCTGGGCCGGGCGCGCAAAGGCCAGCATGCTCTCGATCACCTTCGTGATCCGGTCCACGTCCTTCAACACGAGCTTGCCAAATTCGTTCCGAAACTCCGGGTCGTCGACACGCTCGGGCATCAATTGTGCGAAGGTCTTGATGGACGCCAATGGATTACGGATCTCGTGGGCGACGCCGGCGGCGATCATACCCAACTCGACGAGGCGGTTCTTGCGGAACGCCTCGTCTTCGATGCGGCGGTACTTCACGGCCAACGCGACTTCGGTGGCGAGCGTCTCCAACAATCGCAGGTCGCTGACAAAGAACATGTCGCGGCTCAGTTTCTCCCCGAGACCAATGACTCCCACTAGGCGACCGTCGAGAACCATGGGGACACACAACGCAACCTGGAGAAGATTCATCTCCGCTTCCAGTCGTTCGCGCTCCCGCTGGGACACGCGCCGCTCCATTTCATCGCGCACCAGTTCGTCCCGTTTCTCCTGAAGCCATTTGATGACGGCGGCGTCTTCATGCAGGGCAAGCACGTCCGTGTCATCCTTGGGCCCCAGGCCGCTTTCCGCCTGCAGCTTGTAGTCGCCCGACAACGGGTCCTGAAGCAGGATCAGCGCGCGCGAGGTCTGCATTTGGGAATGCAAGGTGCTGGCGACCGTGCTCAGCACCTGGTCAATCGTTGGCAGGATGCTCAATTCCCTCACCAGCCCCGACAAGGTGTCCTGGTATCCGTACCGTTTGCCAAACATCCGCTCCTGCATCATCCGTTCCGCGCGCGGCAGAAGCTTGGGCAGGCCAATGGACAGTCCCGCACTCATGGCCATCGACAGCATGAACGCAAACATCAATTGCTCCTGATTCATGAATCCGGGGGCAAACATGGCCAGGCCGCCCAAGAAGACAAGCGCGACCCCTGCGGTCACCGCAATCGTGACGGAATACAGCAGCATCCGCGCAATCACCACGTTGTAATCCGCCAGCCGCCCCTTGCTCATCACATAGGCCAACATCACCAGATTGAACGGCAGAATCAGAAAACCGAACGGCTGAATGTTAATGTTGTACTCCAAGGGCAGAATGGTCAGGTGCACGGTCAGGAAGATAATCAGCCAAACAACAGTAAAATATACCAACTGGGTGCGCTTATACCCAACGGCGCGGCGCGCGCTATAGACCAGGACTCCCGCACCGAGCAATTGCCAGGATAGCAGGTGCCCGCCGAGTGCCAGCTTATAGCGAATGTAGTGATCCATGAACGGGGCGTGCTTGAGGCCGATGATGGCGTGGTCCCACCACAGAAACCAAAGGGCGCACAGGGCACTCACACAGGAAGCGACCACCCACCACCGCATGCGCCGCTCCTTGCCGCACAAGGCGCACAGACCCTGAAGCAAGAGCGGCTGCAGGATGATCGCACAGGTCAGGGTCAGGTGTGCCCACATCATGGCGGCTGCGGAAGGCATCGGCCGGAAATACTGCGCAAAACACCCGAGCCATACCGCCAGAATGACCATGGCCGTGCCCAGCAGCGGCCCGACCCGTACGTGCCGGTTCTTCACGAACACGGTCACCCCGACCGCCGCACAGACCGCAGCGTTCAGGAGAACCAGGTAGTAGTAGAAATGAAGCATCAATTTCTACCCTGGAACAAGACCATCAGCTGACCGCGCCACCCACGGCGCGCCGGGTGCGCGCGGACCGGGGATTGCGGGCGCCGAAGCCGTCAGCGCCAAAGACTCCCTGCCAATCCGCGCAATCATGTTCATTGAATCGCTGTCCGCTCCCCATTTGTGTACCGCGCCGGTCACCGCTTGACTCCTCGAACGAAAAACAATTCGCGGAACGGATCGCACGCGTGGACATGCGCCCGGAATCCCGCCGACTCCAAATCGCGTGCCACTTCCTCCGGCGCCACAAAATCCACCCCGCCACGATCAAACTCAAGAACGGACCAGTTATACTGAATCTGCGCCGCAAACTGTCGCTTCAACCTGGCAATCGGGTCGAACCTCGATTTTGGCCCCTCGCGTAGCGAGTAGTTAAAGTTGAGCGCGCAGATCTCGCCGCCATCGCCGAGGCGTTCCCGCAGCCGGGCGAAGAGTGCGGGACGATTCTTGAAATGGTGTGCCGCGATGTTCGAGATGACGTGTGTAAACGGCTCGCGCGTTAACGATTCGGAAAGCGTGTTCATGTCGCAACATTCCACTTGCACTCCCTCCCGTGCGCCCAGGAACGCGCGGAAGAATACCCACGGCGTCATGTCCACCGCCACGCATCTATTCCCGCGCTCGGCAAACGCGTTGGAATAAATACCGCTACCGCAGCCAAGGTCCAGCACGCGGCAACCGCCGTCACGCAGCCGCGGCGAGAAGCGCCAGTAGGATTCGATGCCGAGGCGCCGCGCCAGCGCGTCGCAGGTTTCCAGCATGAACGGCGGCGGACGGACGATCCAACCCGTCTCCCCGCGTAGCGCCTCGATCTTCAGCAGCACCCCGAGCAAATCGTCCACGCCGTAGTAGCCGTCACCGAACAATTCCAATTCGCGCCGCAGTCGCGCCAATTCGCTCCCGGAAAGCTGCAAACGCCCGCCTTCGTAACGCACGATGCCAAACGCGTCCGCCATCGTGAGAAAATTGTTCCAGTGTGTGCGGGCGGCGTCACGTTTGGCGGGGTCTTTGCCCGGGAAGTTCGGGTCGTACTTCGCGTGCAGCGCGCGCACAAGCGGATTCCAGTCGTGCTCCGCGCCTTTCGGGGCTTCGAACTTTGCCTCCTTCCGCCGTCCTTCCAGCCAACTCGCGCGTTCGATGAGGAACTGGATAAACGCAGCCTTGGTCGGTTTCGCGGCGCCTTTGTAGTACTGCTGGAGCAAATCGATGTCTTCTGCGGAGGCCGGCATCGCGGTCGCGAAGTAGAAATCGACAATCTCATCCAGGTCGGCGGCGTGGCTCGGCCGCAACTCAAGAAAGTTCACAATGCCCGACCGCAGGAAATTGCTCATGACAACAAATTGAGTCGTGCCCAGCAGGCGTTTTGCCCGGCGGGAACGCGCAAGGCTCTGGAACGGCTGTCGAAAGACCCGTGGCCGAGCGGCAACGGTCCGCCCCAACGGCAGGACGGGCCTTTCCTGTTGCTCCAGCACGCTCGCCGAGCGGGCCGTTGCCCTTGGCATGGTGCTTCCTGATGACTTCGTGAACATGTCGCGGCGCCTCCTTGCGTCGCGATAGTGTACGGAAGTTGGTCGCCACAAACAATATCGAAATAATTCTTGTCGCTTATTCCGCCCTGCGCCATCATTACATGGCGTTCACGATGGCCGCGCCATCCCACGCAAACCATGAACCGCACCGAAGCCGGGAAACGTATTGCCGAGTTGCGCGATCAAATCCGCCACCACGACCATCTGTACTACGTCGAGGCGCGGTCCGAGATTTCCGACCGCGAGTACGACCGGCTCTATGCCGAATTAAAAGGGCTGGAGGACCGGTTTCCCGACCTGGTCACGCCCGACTCGCCCACCCAGCGCGCCGGCGGCGAACCGTTGAAGGAATTCAAGAGTGTCCGGCACGCCGTGCCCATGATGTCCCTCGACAATACCTACAGTATCGAGGAATTGCGGGAGTTCGACGCCCGCGTCCGCAAGCTCCTGCCCAACGAGAAGGTCGAATATGTCCTCGAACCGAAAATTGATGGGGTGTCGATCTCTGTTCGCTATGAAAACGGCCAGTTCGTAGTCGGCGCGACCCGCGGCGATGGCACCACGGGCGACGACATCACCGCCAATCTCAAGACCATTCGGGCCATCCCGCTGCAACTAAACGTGAACCATCCTCCCGAACGCCTCGAAGTCCGCGGCGAGGCATTTATGGCAGTCGAGGACTTCAGAAAACTCAACGCGCAACGGGAAAAAGCCGGCGAGCCGCTCTTCCAAAACCCGCGCAACACCACTTCCGGGTCGCTGAAGCAACTCGACCCCGCGCTCGTGGCCCGGCGCCCGTTGCAGGCGATTTTCTACGCGGTCGCCGAGGGCGCGGAATTCAAGACGCAAGCCGACGCGCTCGAAGGACTGAAGAAGTTCGGTCTCCCCACACATCGTCATTGGTGGGTGTGCCGGGACATCGAAGAGGTCATCGCGCGCGCCGCTGAACTGCAGACGCTCGAAGCGAAGCTGCCGTTTGAAATCGACGGTGCGGTGGTAAAGGTCAACAGCTTCGATCAATGGAAACGGCTCGGGGTCACCGCGAAAGCGCCCCGGTACGCCATCGCCTACAAGTACTCGCATGAACAGGCGCAGACGAAACTGAAAGACATCACGATCCAGGTCGGTCGCACGGGCACATTGACACCGGTCGCCGAGTTGGAACCCGTCTTCCTCGCCGGCTCGACGATCTCCCGCGCCACGCTCCACAACGAGGAGGAGATCAAACGCAAGGACATCCGGATCGGGGACACGGTCATCATCGAGAAAGCGGGCGAGGTCATCCCCGCCGTGATCGGGGTCGTGAAGGAGAAGCGGCCGCGTGACGCCAGGGAATTCGATTTCTTCAAACATATCCACGGCAAGTGTCCCGCGTGCGGCGGACCGGTTGCCCGCGACCCGGAATTCGTCGCGTGGCGCTGCGAGAACATCGCCTGCCCCGCGCAATTGAAACGCACCATCGGCCATTTTGCCGGCCGCAACGCGATGGACATCGAAGGATGCGGCGAAGTGCTGGTGAACCAGCTCGTGGACAAGAACCTCGTGCACGACGTGGCCGATCTGTATTCACTCACCGTTGA
>JBEKBH010000061.1:0-10005 GCA_050015495.1 Verrucomicrobiia bacterium | reverse complement strand
TCTTCCGGCGCTCACACCACGCTTGGATCACCGGTGCCAGCAGGATGACCGCACCGAACAGCAACGAGGGCCGCGCCCCCACCGCCAGCCCGTACGCCAGGCTCGCCGCCGCCAGCCACCAGCCCTTTCGCTCCGGCTGGTGCAACGCCTTCCAAATCGCTGCCACGGCCAGCATCGTCAACGCATACCCACAACTGATGGAGACCTCGTAGACATCACACCGCGCCAACAGCAACGGCGTGAGCGTGGCCAAACCCAGTGCGATCGTGCCGGCCACCACCACCGCCACGCTGACTCCGGCAAAGTATCGCCGCCACAGCGCGCACAAAGCCGACCACACAAAAAATCACCCCGCCGTCTTTTTGTGACAGATAGTGGCCGGTCAGCGCCGCATAGGGCCAGAACAAGAGCACGGCGGGCGTCACCCCAAAATAGAGGTAGAACTTCCCTTTGTAATAACTCAGGTCGAGCAGCCAGTAGGGGGCATTGGCCGCTGGATCGTAGGGGTCGGCGAGTTGCGCGAACCCGGGCGGCACCTCTTTTTTCAGATTGAGCTGGCCGGCGCGAAAGCCCTGCACCAACAGATTATAGTAATTGTCAGCAGCGTTCAGCCGGGTCGATGTTACATAGCCCGAGTGGGCCGTGTATGCATAAAGCCCGATGACCAGCGCGCACACGGCGGCCAGGACTCCATGCTGCATCCATTGAAGTTTCTCCCCGTACGTTTCTGTCTCCGTTCGATATGGCTCGCTATTAGTCAACACCATCCCCCGCCTTGACGCGGATTTTGACTTTGTCCACGAACATGCTCGCAGCATACTGGCAAAAGCGGACAGCGGGAAGCGGAAAGCCGGCCGCTCAGGGACCAAGCTCAACCCACACGCTCCGCCAGCCGGATACGTCGCTTCGCAAGCCGAGTCGGAAAGCCGTTTACGGGCGAGCCTGCAGGTGCGCGAGCGCGCTCTGCGCCTGGGTGAAATCGGGCTTGATCCGCAGGGCCTGTTCCAAATGCTCGATCGCTTCCGGCACCCTGGCGGCTTGCCCCAGGGCGACCCCCAGGCTGTAGTGCACGGCGGCGGCATCGGGCTTGATCCGCAACGCCTGTTCATAATGCCCGATGGCATCGCTGACCTTACCCTCCTGCAAGAAGGCATTTCCCAGATTGACGTGCGCCTCAAAGTAATCGGGCTTGATCTGCAGCGCCTGTTGGTAGTGTTCAATAGCCTCTTCACGCTTGCCGGTCTGATACAAAGCGATCCCGAGGTTGCTGTGCGCCTCGGCGTATTGGGGATTGATCCGTAGCGCCTGCTCGAAGTGCCCGATCGCTTCCGGTATCCTGCCCGATCTCATCAAAGCGATCCCCAGATTGTTGTGCGCCGCGGCATTATCCGGTTCGATCCGTAATACCTGCTCGTAGTGGCCGATGGCTTCCTCGGTTTTACCGGTTTGCTCCAAGGCGACCCCCAGTTTGTAGTGCGCCGCAGCATCATCAGGTTTGATCCGGATTGCCTCCTCGAAGTGCTTGATGGCTTCCTCGATCTTGCCCGTTTGCGCCAAAACGATCCCCAGATTGTAGTGCGCCTCGGCGAAATCGGGATTATTCCGCAGGACCTGGTCGAAGTGCTTGATGGCTTCCTCGATCTTACCAGTTTGCGCCAAAGCCGCCCCCAGATCGGTCTGCGCGTCGTCGTAATCGGGATTAATTCGCAAGGCCCGCTCGTAGTGCTTGATGGCTTCCTCGATCTTGCCCGCTCGCGCCAAAGCGTTCCCCACGTTGCAGTGCGCCTCGGCGCTACACCCAACGCTCGCCAACAGGTTAAACGCCACCGAGAAGCCCAGCAGGAGACTCCAGCCCCAACACACCACATGCCGCCAGACCCTCCGGTCAGCCAGCCCCGACTTCGAGGTCGGGGTCGGGGCCAGCGCGCGCTCCAGACTCAAGATGCCGATTACTGCCAACAGCACCAGCGTGGGAAGGAATTCCACTTCATAGCGGATGCACGCAGCCCAAAAGAGGCTCGTGGTCAGCGTGCCAATCCCGAAAAGCGCGGCTACCACCGCCAAGAATCCGCAGAACGTGGAACGCATGTCCGCCGAGCGGCCGCGCCACGCCAGCGGCACAGCCAGCGCCAGCCACACCAGCGGGACGTTGGCCAGGACGCCAAACGGATGCTCGACCAATCCATGGCCCACGGGCAAGGGTGGCACGGTGATGTCATGTATGAAGGGAGACCGGCTGCTCCAGTGCGCCGGCGCCAGAAAATAGACCCGGAAATTGAACCAGAGATAGCGCAGACTGAACAATTGAGTTGTGAGTTGACGGTCTCCGCACAACTGGTAGCGCCAGCCGAACTCGAATGGATTGTCGAATCGCAGTTCGTTGTAGAGCATCAACGCCACGCCGATGAGCACAATGGGGACAATCGCCGCGAGGAGCGGAGCGCCCATCTGCCGCCCCTCACGCCGTGCTCGTGCAACAGGCACCAGCAGGACGACCGCACCGAACAACAACGAAGGCCGCGCCCCCAGCGCCAGGCCGTAGGCCACACTTGCCGCTGCCAGCCACCAGCCGCTCCGCTCCGGCTGGTGCAACGCCTTCCAAATCGCTGCCACGGCCAGCATCGTCAACGCATACCCGCAAATGATGGATACCTCGTACACATCACACCGCGCCAACAGCAACGGCGTGAACGTGGTCAAACCGAGTGCGATCGTGCCGGCCGCCACCACCGCCACGCTGACTTCGGCAAAGTAACGCCGCCACAGCGCGCACAACAAACCCACGCTGGTCAGGAAACCGACCACGCAAAAAATCACCGCGACGTCTTTTTGTGACAGATAGCGGCCGGTCAGCGCCGCGTAGGGCCAGAACAAGAGCACGGCGGGCGTAACCCCAAAATAGAGGTAGAACTTCCCTTTGTAATAACTCACGTCGAGGAATCGGTCAGGCCCATTACGAAACCGGGCATTGGCCGCTGGATCGTAGGGGTCGGCGAGTTGCGCGAGCCCGGGCGGCACCTCCGTTTTCAGATTGAGCTGGCCAGCGCGAAAACCCTGCACCAGTAGATTGTAGTAATCGTCAGCAGCGTTCAGCCGGGTCGATGTTACATAGCCCGAGTGGGCGGTGTATGCATAAAGCCCGATGACCAACGCGCACACGGCGGCCAGGACTCCATGCTGCGCCCATTGAAGTTTCCCCCCGTACGTTTCTGTCTCCGTTCGATATGGCTCGCTATTAGTCAACGCCATCCCCCGCCTTGGCGCGGATTTTGACTTTGTCCACGAACATGCTTGCAGCATACTGGCAAAAGCGGACAGCGGGAAGCGGAAAGCCGGCCGCTCAGGGACCAAGCTCAACCCACGCGCTCCGCCAGCCGGATACGTCGCTTCGCAAGCCGAGTCGGAAAGCCGTTTACGGGTGAGCCTGCAGGTGCGCGAGCGCGCTCTGCGCCTGGGTGAAATCGGGCTTGATCCGCAGGGCCTGCTCGAAGTGGGCGATGGCATCGTCGATCTTTCCCGTTCGCGCCAAAGCGACCCCCAGATTGTAGTGCGCGTCGGCGAAATCGGGATTAATTTGCAGGGCCTGCTCGAAGTGGGTGATGGCATCGTCGATCTTACCCGTTCGCGCCAAAGCGACCCCCAGATTGTAGTGCGCCCCGGCGTCATCCGGGTTGATCCGCAGGGCCTGCTCGAAGTGGGTGATGGCATCGTCGATCTTACCCGTTCGCGCCAAAGCGACCCCCAGATTGTCGTGCGCGTCGGCGTAATCGGGCTTGATCCGCAGGGCCTGCTCGTAGTGGGCGATGGCCTCCTCAATCTTACCCGTCCGTGCCAACGCGATCCCGAGGCTGTCGTGCGCCTCGGCGTAATCGGGCTCGATCCGCAGGGCCTGCTCGAAGTGCGTGATGGCATCCTCGGTCTTACCCGTCAGCACCGAGGCGAGACCCAGATTGTACTGAGCCTCGGCGGAATGCCGGTACCCGAAGGTGCCCGCACGCTTCACGGCAATCTCGGGATTGTTGTGCGTCACGCCAACCTGCGGCGCAGTTCTGACCTCCCACACCTGACATACAAGCGAGCCGTTCTGAAACGTGGCCAGGAGCTTCGCGGCGTCGGGAATCGACTCAAAGTTTGGAATGGGCTTGTATTGCGGGCCCTCCAAAGTGAAAGAATAGGTGGGCGTGTAGGTGCACCGCAGCAAAAGCCCGGGTTGATCGACCTGCTCCAGATACGGCCGCACCACCGTGTTGGAGAAGCCACTGTGTTGGTAGGTCGACGGATCGATTTTCCCGTAGAAAAGAAGGAAGGCGTACTGGAAAGGCTTGAAGTCCGTGTCCAGCGGCCTTGCGCTGCCGGATGCGCCGATGGAACCGGAAACGTAGAGGGTTTCGTTGCTGTGAATTCGGTCGAAGCAATATTTCAGTGAGTCCGTGAGAGCTGTATGAAACGCCGCCTGGCTCCGCGTTTGATACGGCCCAAAATAATCGGCGAAATACAGGCAGCCTTCGACAAGCACCGCGAGGCCAATGACAGCCACCAGTTTCCGCCCCATCGGTCTGTGGCGCCACAGCGTCCGTGCGCCCAGCATGCCCAAGAGCAGCCAAAAAACCACACCGTACAAGCTACGCGTGCTGTGCATCCTGTCCACGGCCAGAGCCGCGGGCACCGGCGAAGCGAGAAGGCCCAGCAGAATCACCCGGTACCGTGGCTGAAGTCGCCAATACCGTATCGCGGTATACAGCCCCACGAGAATCAGCGGCGCGAGCGCCCAGTACAATTCCCCGCCGTGTCCCGTGTGGTGGCGCCGTTCCGTGTCGCCGGAGAGAAACAAAAACCGCGGACTGAAATACTCCAGGTAGCGACCCGCCACATCGGCGGCCGCATCCGTGAACGAGGCCGCTTTGTGAAAAACGCCAACCTCCTGAAATCGTGCCGCAAATGCGGTGGGTGACCGCACGATGCTGATGATCATTGGCAGGAGGATGACGAACGCAGTCCCCATGATCACCAAAATGACCCGCCACCGCCGTCGGAGTGGACGCCCGAGTGCAACGCCGCAGCCAAGCGCGAGCAATGCGAGAACCGGACGGACGCTTTGATGAGCGTAGAACGCGAACGCCCAAGCGACACCCGCAAACGCGGCCAGCCAGTTTGATCGCCGGCGTAAGGCGAAATCGGTGATGATCAACCCCATCAGAAGCCCCAGAAGGGCAGCGGTGTGACCGGCAAAGGCGCCATTCCGTGCCAGGGGAAAAACCCAGGGGATTATTGACAACGCAAAGCCGCCTGCCAAAGCAAACCATGCTCCAAACCGCCACGCGCGCAACAGGACGAAGAAGGCAACGCATGCCAGCAGATAGAAAACGGCAGACGGAAGACGAGCCGACCATTGATCGAGTCCGAACAACTGAATTGGCAGCACGGCTGAATACACATCAACGGGATCGGTGTACGTGTCGAAGCACCGGAAGAAAACCGGGTACCTCACCCCGTATTCGTCCGCACCGGTATGCGCAATGCAATAGGCATTGTAGGCGATGGACGCCTCATCCACATAGAACCCCCGAGGGGCCGTGCCCAGTTTCCAGAAGTGCAGGAAACAGACAGCGAGAAATGTCGCCAGGGCAATCAACCAATAGACAAACCGCGCGTGCGACCCTGGGGAATGCCGGGCGGCATCACGTCGAGGTGTGACCGACCGCTCGCTCATGGTTTGACCGTCTTATCGTCGCTGAGCATGAGTGATGTCACAGGTCGGCTTGGGGGTTGCCGGGGCTCGTCACCCCCGCGGACTGACTGTCAGCACGTCCGCTACAATACAACTCCAGCCGGGCCTCGATGACCAGCACCGGGATGTCCGCTTTCGCCAACGCGATGGCCGCCGGAATGCCTGCCGACCCCGCCCCCACAATGACGACATTGTATTTCCACGAAACCATGCGCGCATTATAGGGATTCGGCGTCATTTTGAAAGCCCGACTCGGAAAATATCGCGCGCTTGATGGAACTCACCGATGCGAACTACGGCAGCGAACAAGGCAACAAGAAGGTCAACGACATCATGAACTGAAGGATCCGCAGGACAATCACAGGAGCATGCCGTTGCCCAATTATTGGAAGCAACAATCCGTTAGCCCACGACCTGCAATCGCCATCTGCAAAATTTGGGATTCCCTCAGCGCGTTGATTGATGTAGTATGCACCCTCCGGGAAGATGGGGAAGTTTCACATGCAAGCCGATGTTTACTACGAAGATGAAGCGTTGCGTGTCACAGCGTCAGAAATCCGAACGAAGCGACTGACCATCTGCACGAACTCGGTTACGGCCGTCAGCGTCGCTACGGTTCGACCCGGCAAGTGGTTTCCTTTGCTCCTGCTGATTCCCATGGTCCCGATTTATTATTTTTTCGTGCCGATTGTCCGGACGCTTGGGCTTTCGGGCGTGTCTCTCTTGGCCCCGATGGTGATTCCCACGGCGATTGTCATTCTCCTGTCGCTCTTGCGTGTCACGCGTATATATCTGCAGACGTCCGGCGGCCCCGTGGTTCTGGCCGTCAAAGCCGAACTCGGTAACGTGTCGGCAACACTGGCCAGGTATCACGCGATTCGGGATTCAATCGAGCAGGCGATGCGAGTCGCGTAGGGCGCACGACGAAGCCAACTGGTGCGATGTGCGCAGGTTCCGGTGGCCGCCAACTCTATAACGTTGAACCCGGCGCGGCCGGTTGGCTCTGGCTTCTGGACGTTGACAACGTGACCCTGCGCCAGCGCGCCGCCTACTTCAACAGGAAGAAGCTGTATACGAACCAGGCGAGCACGAGCACGGCGACAAGCCCGAGGCCAACCACCGCCCACACCGCTCCCTTCGCGCTGCCGCCGCCGTGCTTCTTCCGTCCAAACGGCGAGGCCGAACCGAACGCGGGAGGAGGCCCGTCGCCCTTGCCCAACTCGGCAATGTCCACGCCCGCCTGCGACGGCGGCAACGGCTGGCTGGTCTTCTTGAGGTCGGATTCGAAGCGCATCTCGACGGAGCCCATGCGGACCTGGTCACCGTTGGTCAGCTTCGTCTCGTTGATGCGCATGGTGTTGACGCGCGTGCCATTGGTCGAATTGAGATCGCGGAGCTTGTAACTCACGCCATCGAGCACGAACATCGCATGGTGATGCGAGACGGTGGTGTCCTCCAGCCGGATCGTGTTGTCCAACGCGCGCCCGACACTCACGCGTTCTTCCAGCAGATCGAAAACCTTCCCCTCCAATTGTCCCGACAGGATGTGCAATTTAGCCATTCCGCATTCTCCGTGACCGCTACCGCGATGTGGCCCGCATGATGCTAGCTGGGCCGCGCCAAGTCAATTTTGATTTTTGCGATTGCGTTTTCATCCCACGTGCGTGAAATTTCCTGTGCCGGACGGACGTTGCGGCGGGAACAGGCACGGGCGTTGGTTGTCGACCTCACATATCAGCCAGGGCCAGATCGTCCCGTTCACGGGAACGGAGGAGGGCTGTCGGTTATGAAGACAAAATCTTTGATTTCCTTGGGTGCGGCGTTGGTACTGCTGGCTTTGGCGGCCAGCGAGTCGAGCGCAGGCGTTAGTTGGTCGGTCAGCATTTTCGACGGCCCGCTCGGAGCCTGCGGTCACTGGGTCAGCCGGCCGGAATATGGACGTTGCTGGTACCCGGGCTATGTCTCGTCCAATTGGTACCCATACTGCGAGGGGTATTGGATGTGGACGAACTGCGGATGGTACTGGGTCAGCAGCGAACCGTGGGCCTGGGCCACATACCGTTACGGCCGCTGGGCAAACGACCCGTACTACGGCTGGGTCTGGGTGCCGGACACCGAATGGGGTCCCTCTTGGGTCTGTTGGCGTGAAGGCGGCGGATACTGTGGTTGGGCGCCGCTCCCGCCGGGCGCGGTGTTTGGGCCCGGGGGCCAGATCATCTACCGCAATGGTCCCGTTCCGGACCGGTTCTTTGTCTTCGTCCAACTCGGTCAATTCTCCGAACCCATCCATCGACGCAACGTGATCGTCAACAACACCACCATCATCAACAAAACCGTCAACATCACCCGCATCAGCCGCGTCAATAATGTCGTCGTCAACAACGGCCCGAGAGTCGACGAAATTCAGAAGTTCAGCGCCCGCAAATTGACCGAGGCGCCGCCGCGCGGGCTCCGATCCGTAGGAACGGCGCCACAAGTCGCCAAACCAAACGCCACCGAGCCGGGCCCGGGACCCGCAAGAGCCGAGAAAGCCAATAAAGGCGAACCCGAAGTCATTCGGGGTGGGGCCGGTCAGGGAGTCTACGACTACAAGCAGTCCGGAAACCAACACGTCGCGCCCCTGCCGACCGTCTACAGGCCAACGGTCGAAAAACCGGAACGTCCCCCGCCGAGTACGTATCAGAATTTCGGCGCGCGCGGCTCGTCGCCGTATTCGCCCGCCGCGCCCGATTCCGTCCAACCCCGCCAGCATGCCCGGGAGGCGACCCCGCAGGGCCAGCCGCCGCGCGAGGAACGGCCCGCCAAACAGGAATCCCAACCTCGCTCCGACCAGGGGCACCACGAGAGCGCCCCCAAAGGTCAGCCCGGCGGGAATTAGTCCGCTCATTGGATCAGACCGCGCAATCGCTCCTGTAGCCGGCTATACCTCGCTGCGGTCTTGTTGTTGCGGACGGCGATCGCCAGCGCCTTTTTCGAGCCGATCAGGATCACGAGTTTCTTGCCGCGCGTGATCGCCGTGTACAGCAGGTTCCGCTGCAACAGCACGAAATGCTGCGTCAACAGCGGCACGATCACGCACGGGTACTCGTTGCCCTGCGATTTGTGGACGCTGATGGCGTACGCCGGCAGCAATTCGTCCATGTCCGTGAACTCGTACGGAATCTCCCGGTCATCGACCTCGACGATGACCTGCTGCTCGACCAGATCGATCCTTTTCACCCGGCCCAAATCGCCGTTGAACACGTCCTTGTCGTAATTGTTGCGGATCTGCATCACGCGGTCGCCGACCCGGTACGTGCGCCCCCAGCGCTGCACGTTCGGCCCGCGCGGGTTCAACGTCGATTGCAGTTCGCGGTTCAAATTCTCCGAGCCGCACAATCCCTTGTGCATCGGCGTCAGCACCTGCACGTCGCGCATCGGGTCGAACCCGAATTTCTTCGGCACGCGCTCGCCGCACAGCGTCTTGATCGTTGCCAGCACCTTTTCCGGCTGTTCCTCGGCGATGAAGAAAAAGTCGCCTTCTTCCCGCGCGTCCAACACCGGCATCTTGCCTTCATTCACGAGGTGGGCATTGGTGATGATAAAGCTGTTCTTGGCCTGTCGGAAAATCTCGGTCAATCGCACCACGGGCACCCGGTCGGAATCAATCACGTCCCGCAGGAAATTGCCCGGCCCCACCGACGGCAACTGGTCCACGTCGCCGACGAACACGACCGACGCCGTCAACGGCACCGCTTTCAACAGGTGATAGGCGAGGGGAATGTCGAGCATCGATGTCTCGTCGATGATGATCATGTCGCCGTCGAGCGGACGCCGCTCGTTGTGCGTGAACCCGCCTTCGCGTGGCTCGAATTTTAACAGGCGGTGGATCGTTTGCGCAGGCGCACCCGTCGCCTCGCTCATCCGTTTGGCCGCGCGTCCCGTCGGCGCGGCCAGCAACACCTTGCCGTGCTTGGCCCGCAGGATCTTGACGATGCTGTTGACGATGGTCGTTTTGCCGACGCCGGGACCGCCGGTAATCACCGAAATCTTCGACGTGAGCGCGGTCTGAACGGCGTTCCGTTGCGCCGCGGCCAATGCCACGCTCGTCTTCTGCTGCACCCAGACCAGCGCCTTCTCAAAATCAATCGATGGAAGCGTCAACGGCGCATCGCGCAATTCGTGAATCTTCGTCGCCACACCGCGCTCCGACTTGTACAAGCTCGCCAGGTAAACATAGTCGTCCTCGATCACCACGTCGCCGCTCGCCGACAATTGGTTGATCGCGTTCTCGATGG
>JBEKBH010000060.1:0-10987 GCA_050015495.1 Verrucomicrobiia bacterium | reverse complement strand
CCCTATCACGTCGAAAATGTGCTGCTGCATGCTGCATCAGCCGTGCTGTTCTGGCAACTGCTGCGGCGGCTGGAAACGCCCGGGGCGTGGCTGGCCGGCGCCATCTTCGCGCTGCACCCGGTGATGGTCGAATCCGCCGGGTGGATCACGGAACGAAAAAACGTGCTCTCACTGGTGTTCTATCTCGGGGCACTGCTGGCGTACGGCCGATTCGATTCGTTTTGGAAGGAAGACAACAGCGCCTCCCCGGTGCGACACTGGGGCGCGTACGGGCTGGCCGTGCTGCTGTGCCTGGGCGCGCTGTTGGCGAAAACGACGGCATTCTCCCTGCCGGCGATCATTGTGCTGATCGGGTGGTGGAAGCGCGGACGGGTTCGGTGGCGGGAGGACGTGGTGCCAACGCTGCCAATGTTTGCGATGGCGATCGGGCTTTGCCTGCTGACGGGCTGGCTGGAGAAGACGCACGTCGGCGCGCAGGGAGCGGACTTTGCCCTGACGTTCCCGCAACGTTGCCTGATAGCCGGGCGGGCGACATGGTTCTACATCGGCAAACTGCTTTGGCCGGTCAATCTTTGCTTTGTATATCCGCGGTGGCAGCCCGACGCCGGATCATGGCGAGAATGGTTGTATCCGGTTGCCGCGGTCGGGGCGCTGATTGGGCTCTGGCTGGCACGGCGCTGGATGGGACGCGGGCCGGTGACGGCGGCGTTCTTTTTCGTGGGCACGCTTTTCCCCTTGCTGGGATTCTTCAACGCGTATGGGATGCGCTACTCGTTTGTGTGGGACCACTGGGTCTATCTCCCCAGCCTCGGCCTGATTGCGCTGGCTGCGGCACTGGCAACCCGCGCGGCTGTCGTTCTCCGCGCCCCCCGGGTGTTCCACGGAGTGGCGGCCGTCGTGCTGGTCGTGCTTGGAACACTCACCTGGAGGCAGACGCACGTTTATCAAAACCTGGAAACACTGTGGCGCGATACCCTGGCGAAAAATCCCCAATGTTGGATGGCGCACGGCAATCTGGGAACTCTCCTCTTGCAGGAAGGCAAAGTCAGCGATGCCATCGGGCAATTTGAACAGGCGGTGCAGATCAAGCCCGATGACGCCGAGGCGCATAACAACTTGGGAGGGGTGCTGCTGCAAATGGGCAGACCTGGCGAGGCATTTGTGCACGCCGAGCAGGCGATACGGATTCAGCCCGATTTGGAGGGTGCACATGTCAATCTTGGAAACGCGTTGTTGCAACTGGGCAAGATCCACGAGGCGATCTCTCAGTACGAGGAGGCGCTGCGAATTCGCCCGGATTTCGCCGAGGCGCATTACAATTTGGCAAACGCTCTGCTTCGAGTCCGCAACGTAACGGACGCCATCACCCACTACCAACAGGCCCTGCGGATCAAGCCGGATTACGCCGAGGCGCACTGCAATCTGGGAGTCGCCCTGGCGGAGGCGGGCAGGTTACCGGAAGCGATCGAGCATGTGCAACGGGCGCTACGGATACGGCCGGACTACGCTCCAGCGCAGATCGCGCTGGCGCGACTGCAAGCTCCCCGGTAACTGGTAACCCTCGGAATCTAAAACCGCCAGGTGTCGCAAGCCGTCCGAAGCCGCGGGGTGGTTGTGGCGGTGGGACGCATCAACGTATGCGTCCATTGCCTGCGGAAATACGCCTGCCTGACTTCATACGCACAGGTGTGTGTAACACAAGGCGCGCGGTTCCGGTGGTAAGCGCGGCCGAGACAAGTATGGCGGGGCAGCCTTGCGAGAGCTCCAATTTACTTGACGGTCGGGCGCGTCTTTGCTGTATTTCGTCCAGTTGGAAAACTGAACGGCTGGCGCCTTGTTTGCTTTTCCTGACTCTTGAGGATTTTAGGGTGCGTTGACGTTCAACGCATCCAAAGAGAGTTTTCTCTGAAGGGTCAGCGATGGTCGGGGGGGCGTACGTCGTACGGGAAATGTCGGGTCGAGAGTCGCAGGCAATGCCGCTTGTTCGAGCGCCAACGCGAGGGCGCGCGCCGACCGGGTCTTTCTGGCCGGCCACCGGGCGAGTAGCGGACCCGACGGATAAAAAACGCAAGACGGAGAATCATCATGAAATCACTTCGCCCGTTGGTTGTGGTCATTCTTGCAGTTCTGTGTGCTCGAACTGTCGGCGCGGACACGGCTACCATGACCATCCTGCATAGTTTCGGCAGCACCAACACCCAGTACGGCAGCCTCGACGGCTCGTATGCCGTGCAGCCGCCCATCCAGGGCAGTGACAGCAACTTTTACGGCACGACCTACGAGGGCGGGGTGGACGGCAACGGTACCGTCTACATGATGACTCCGCAGGGCACCCTCACCACGCTGTACAATTTCCAGGGTTACGATGGCATCGGACCGCGCGGCCTGCTGATCGAGACCAATGGCCTGTTCTACGGGACAACCAAGCAGGGCGGAGCCAATATCACCGCCGAAGACCTGTGCTGCGGCACCGTGTTCACGATCACGCCTCAGGGAACGTTGACCACCTTGTACAGCTTCAGCGGCACCGACGGCCAAACGGCAGATGCCGGGCTTGTGCCGAACGGCCACGGCGCCTTCTACGGCACCACGTATGGCGGAGGCACCGCGACCACGCAGTACACTGGCACCGCGGAGGACAGTTACGGCGACAGCGTGCAAAATCCGCCCGGCACCGCCTACACGGTCACGCCGCAGGGCACATTGACGACCCTCCACAGTTTCAGCGGCCCCGATGGCGCCAACCCGGGCAAGGAAGCGATCGTTGGCACGGACGGCAATCTCTACGGGACGACCTTGTTCGGTGGCGCAAACGACGCCGGCACGGTCTACACCATCAGTTCCGCGGGCACGTTCACGCTCCTGTACTCGTTTACCGGCGGGGATGACGGCGCTTATCCGAAGGCGCAGCTTGTCCTGGGTACCGACGGCAATTTCTACGGAACGACGCTCAACGGCGGCGGGAAAGCGGGCCTGAAGCGTTGCGGTGCGATCGGTTGCGGCACGGTGTTCAAGATCACCCCGCAAGGTACACTGACCACCCTGCACGATTTCGATGGCGACCCGGAACCAGCCATTCCGGGAAGCCTGACGCTCGGTTCCGATGGCAATTTCTACGGGACGAGCTACGCCGGTGGCACGAACCACAACGGCACCGTGTACACGATCACTCCGCAGGGCGCTGTGACCACGCTGTATCAATTCGACGTCCTCGACGGCAACGAGCCGCTGGGAGGCCTGACCTTGGCCAGCGACGGCAATTATTATGGGACAACCTCCGCGGGCGGGCCGTTTGGCCAGGGTACCGTGTTCCGCGTTGCGGTGGACACCAACTGCACCGTCACGCTCGGTGCCGACAGTGTCACACTGCCGCCTAAAGGCGGCTCGAAGAGCGTGACCGTGAACGCGGGTAGCGACTGCTCCTGGTCGGCCGTCACCACCAATTCATTCATCACGATCACGTCCGGCAGCGGCACGGGCAACGGCAAGGTCAGTTTCACCGTCCCCGGCAACACGAACGCCGCGCCCTCGATGGGCACGATCACCATTCGCAATCAGACGTTCACGGTCAATCAGGCTGGCGGCGGATGCACATACAAGCTGAGCCCGAAGGAGGGCAAATTCAAGGCCGCCGGTGGTTCGGGTACCGTGAAGGTGACTCCCAACTTTAGCGACTGCTCCTGGTCGGCTGTCAGCACCAATTCATTTATCACCATCACCAATGCCGCCAGCGGGATGGGTCACGGGACGGTCAGTTACACAATACCGACCAACACGAGCGTCAATGTTCTCACGGGCATGATCTCCATCGCTGGCGAGCCGTTCTACGTGATACAGGCAGGAGCGAGGTAACCGGCGCGCGCGATCAGGCACCGGGTCCGTCTTCCTCAGCAGTTCAAAACCGCACGGTCCGCAAATCGTCCAACGCGGGGAGCCAATTTGTGCGATTCTACGAACCCGCTCAGAACCCGCCAGTTCGGCGACACGGTCCATCTGCTCGTCATCAATGTTGATAGGCTCCGATATCCCAGTTGCCGGTGGCCGGCCGCGGCGCACCGTTGATGCCCACATTCAACCCGGGCAAATTCAGGGAACTGAGATTCACGCCGGCCCCGATGCACGGCGAACCGGCTTGCAGCGCATAGTTGTTAAGCGGTGAATTTGTCGTCGCCCCGTATGCCAGGCTGACAAAGCGGGGGTCGTTGGTGAACCCGTGGGTGTCCAGCCCGAAGGACTGGAACAGCGCCAGACCGCCGTACTCGGTCGTTCCCGCGCCGTCCCCACCGTTGTTGAACTCGAACCACTCGTCGGGACTGGTTCCCTGCTGGCTGTGGTCGTTGTTGTAGTCCACCGTCCACGAAGACACGGGAAAGGTATTGGTGATGCCTTGCAATTGAACCAGGGTCACGCCATACACGCCCGAGGTGGCGAAACTGTAGAGAAGATTGTTCTCGACTTGCAACTTGCACGTCGACGGCCAGACCCAGGGTGCGATGTAGGGCGCGGCATTCGAGTCCACCTTCACGTACCACGCCTCCCGAATCTGGTTGTTGGTCATGTTGACGACAAACGTGTTATTGAGGATTCGAATATTGAAATTGGTGCCGTTGTTATTGTCCTCATAAACGAACACCGCGCCGTCTCCTCCCACCAGTGGGGTATTGAACAGGTTGTTGTAAATGTTGGCCGATGTCCCGCCTTCGAGAAAGATATCCGCTGACTCCGCGGCCGAGGCCCAGTTTCGCATCTCAAATACATTGAAGGCGTAATCGTTGTTCGTCCCGTTGGAAAAATTGCCGACGCTGGAGACGTCGAAAATTGCGTCTTGATGGGGAGGATTCGAGGATTCATACGCGGTGTAATACGCCTGGCTGTAGGCCCCGCCGATGTCCAGGAACAGATTGTTGGTAACGTAGTTATAGTCTTTGACGCTGTTGTTCCCCAAGGTGGCGATGTGCATTCCCCACGCTTCGTAACCTGCAAACGTATTCCCGGCGATGACGTTGTTCGTCACGGCGTACTCGTAGGCAATGTCCAGTCCCGTATGAACCGCCGTAAAGGTATTCCCCGTCACCGTGCATCCAACCATCCCGCCCGCATCGATCTCGATTCCCGCCGGACTGATCGAGTTCCCGGCAATCGCTGTCGTGCCGCTCGGCTTGACGTTCTGCCAGTAGCCAATGTTGGTGAACACGCAACTGGCGATGGTCGAATTCACCAACTTCCCGCCGTTGACAAAGATTCCGAACCCGCCGCTGAACGCCAGTTCGCTGCCGGTGTCGGGTGGAAGTGGATTCGTCCCGACGCCGCCAATGCCCGTGAACGTAAACCCGCGAATCACCACGTTGCTTACGTCGGTTCCGTTGGCGTAGAATCCGGCGTGCCACTGGTTCGCGCCGTAGTCGGTAATGATCGCCGGGCCGACACCCCAGTTCCCCGCCGTGTTCCCATCCAGGACAATCGGGGCCTGTGATCCACTGCTGTTCGTCGGCAGATCAATCCCCGCGCACACGGTCCCGCCGCAACTGGTATTGCCCAGGACGTACGCCACCCCGCCCTTGAAGTAGATGTTCGTCCCCGGCCCGATTCTCGCCGACGCGGCGTTACCGGTTGCCAAGGGATCGCCGGGACAGTGTTGCCACGGCGCCGCCGCGTTCGTCCCCGGATTCGAGTCCAAACCAGCAGAATAATCCACATACAAACCGGGCGCGGTTGGAAGGCTTGGAGACGCTGGCGTGGTGATGCAACTCTCGGCGCTTGGGGAGGCGTTGTTGCCGGCTGTATCGTAAGCCACTATCGTGTAGCAATAGAGCGTGCTCGGCGCCACCGTCGTATCGAAGAATGTCGTGGCCGTCGTCGTTCCCATCAACGCGCCATTGCGGTATATCTCATAACCCGCCAGCCCTGGTCCGCCGACGTCGGTGGAGGCATTCCAACGCAGCGTCGTTTGCGACGAAGAGGTCCCGGTGACCATGAGGGCCGTGACCAGCGAGGGTGCGGCGCTGGTGACCGGCGAGAGCGCGGCAAGGATAAAGACGACTGTGGATAGACTCCGGGCGGGAGATGCTTGGGGATGGTTCATGGGCTCTTGTTCCTCCAGCTTCATGGCTGTCGGTGGGCCACTTCCGAACGGCGCGTACGCTCCACAACCGCGTGATTACCGCGCTCGTTTGGGGTGAAGAAAACAACAGCGGCAACAACAAACAGAAACAGCTTGCGCGACCGTTTGGGGGTGGGCCTGTTTAACTCCTTACGTAATTCCGACGGACATTACCGCAGCACTCCTGAGTTTCTCATTGTGCGGCGACTTTTTCGCCGAACGCTGATTCAAGTTACGCATAAGCCAAATGTCAGTCAAGGGCTTTGTTCCCGCGACCCCGCAGAAGATGCCGGAGCTGTGGGGGTATGACCATGTTGCCCAGCTTGTTCCTTTGGTGGGCCTCGGGGGTTAGGGACCGGTGTTGACAGCAGGGATCCTCGCGAGTTCAGATCGCAAAGCTCGCAAATCGTCCAACGCAGGGAGCCAATTTCCTTACTGGCCGCGAATGGGTTTGACGACGAAGTACAGGAACGGATGGCTGACTTCCGTGAACTGGTGCGGCAGGCCGGCCGGCACGATGATCACGTCGCCCTTCTTGAGGTGATGGGTTTCCCCGCCGGTGATCGTCGTGCCGAGTAACTGGCCGGGCGAGACGATCTTCGCATCAGCACAGGTGCCGCCGGTGACAAACGTCGCCGTGCCGTCGATGATGTAGAACACGTCCGTCTCGTAGGTGTGGATTTCGGTGCGGCCGGGTCGTTCCCGCCGGCCGGCCATGACCTTGTAGCCCGGGGTCTGGGACAGCACGCCCCCTTTCTCGAACGCCGCCGCGACCGTGGCCGCATCGATGTACGTCGCCGCCGCCGGCGCTGTCTGGGCGGCGGGCGCGTTGGTGGCTGCGATATTCGTCGGTCCGCCCGGATTGTTCTCGATGGCTTGGGCGTGACCGATTCCGACCGTGACGGCGAGCAGGGCAACGCTGACCAATGTTTTCACGTATGAATTCCTCCTGAAGTTGCCCGCAGTATAGCGACCGAGCCGCGCCACCGCAATCTTGGGCGTTTCGCCTTGAGGCGCGGGGGCGAAGCGGGTTGACGTGGTGTACAGGGCTGGTAAAGTTTGGGCGCGATGGCGCGGATACCGCTGGAGGACAATTTTGGGGATATTGTGGGCAAGGCGCAGCGTGGGTTGCGGCTCACCGACGCCGAACTGGCTCGACGGGCCGGTATGTCTGTGGAGCGCCTTCGTGCGTTGAAGTCCGTCTCGCCTGCCGTTCGGGATAATTCGGCCTTGTTGGGTCTTCTTCGGCCTTTGGCCGTGGCCCTGCATCTGGGCGAGGACGCGTTGGTGGCCAGCGCGACGGCGGCGTGGCGTCCGCGCGACGTCGAGCCGCTGGACGGCCTTGGTGTTTTCACGACGCCATTTGAGGATATGATGGTCAACGCCTACGTCGTGTTCGATTCGCAGACGCGGCAGGCGGCGGCGTTTGATACGGGTGCGGATGCCGATCCGATGCTGCAATTCATCCGCGAAAAGCAGTTAACGCTCGTGCTGATCCTGTTGACGCACACGCACACCGACCACGTCTTCGAACTGGATCGACTAAAGGACGCCACCGGCGCGAAGGCGTATGCGAGCGAACGCGAACCATTGCCCGGCGCGGAGCCGTTCGCCGACGGAAAAGAATTTACGCTCGGCGGATTGCGAATCGAGACGCGGCGCACCAGCGGTCACGCGCGCGGCGGCACGACGTTTGTTGTGACGGGTTTGGCGAGACGGCTCGCGATGGTTGGCGACGCGCTCTTTGCCGGATCGATGGGTGGCGGCTTGGTGAGCTACGACGAGGCCCTACGCACCAACCGCACGGGCATCTTCACCTTGCCCGACGATACGATCATCTGTCCCGGCCACGGCCCGTTAACCACGGTCGGCGAGGAGAAGCGGCACAACCCCTTCTTCCCCGAGTTCCAAGTACAACAAGGGGCGCAGCAACAATGAAAATCATCCGCTACCAGGACGCCAAGGGAAGCGCCCACCACGCCGCCCAACTGCCCGACGGGACAGCGCGACACATCCAGGGCGACATCTTCGCTGAATATCGTGTCACCAATGAGCGCGCCGACGTGAGGAAACTGCTCGCGCCGATCGCGCCGGTCGCTTTCCTGTGTATCGGCCTGAACTATCGTCAGCACGCCGCCGAGACGCAGGCAAAGATTCCCTCGTTTCCCGTGTTGTTCATGAAATCGCCGGGCGCGTTACAGCATCCGAACGAGCCGATCCTGCTGCCGACCCATCTGAAAAGCGGCGAGGTCGATTACGAGGGCGAACTGGCCGTGATCATCGGGAAGCGTTGCAAGAATGTCTCCCGAGCGGATGCGTTGCGCCACGTGCTCGGCTACACGTGCGGCAACGACGTGAGCGCGCGCGACTGGCAAAAACAATTCGGCGGCGGCCAATGGACGCGCGGCAAGACATTCGATACGTTCGCTCCCCTCGGTCCATGCCTCGTCACTCCCGATGAGATTCCGAATCCCAACAATCTCCGCCTCCGTACCGTTCTCAACAATGTCGTGATGCAGGACTGCAACACCAGCGACATGATTTTCGATGTTCCGACCCTCATCGAATTTCTCAGCGGCAGCACGACGCTGCTGCCCGGCACGGTGATTCTCACCGGCACACCGCATGGCGTCGGCATGGCGCGCACTCCGCCGGTCTGGCTCAAGCCCGGCGATTCCGTGACCGTGGAAATCGAGGGAATCGGCCAGCTGACGAATCCGGTGCTGGCGGAACACTGATCGATCCGCGGCACTGATTTGTGAGAGCAAGAGATTAGCGATGCTGACGGCCTACGATGTGCCCTTTCAGCCGCAGACAAACCAACAACCCGCCTATTGTATCTGCGGCTTGATCACGTGGGAATCGATTGCGGTCAGCCTGGCGCACAACTCCCGGTACATCGCCTGGTCCTCGTAGGTGCCGATGATGGCGCCGCCGGAGCCGGCAAACTTGGCGCTGGCACCGCACTGACGGGCGACCTCAACCATTTGAATTTGCCAGGGAGCCAGATTGTAAATACTTCGTCGGGTGTTGAAATTTTCGTCAATGAGCCGCGCCAACTGTTTCGTATCCTGTTGGAGCAGGGCCTCATGTCCACGCGCCGCAAGCTCGGCAAAATGTTTCATGGCGTCGACGACTTTCGCCTCACCCCGGTCGAACCGTCCCCGGATATCGTTGTGGAACACCTCGGTCGGCTCACTGAGGCTGTTGTGGTAGGCAATGTACAGGGGCGGCAACAGACTGGGCGACATCGGCTCGTATTGATAGCATTTCAAACCTCCGACGAGGTGCTCGTGCGCCTTGTCGAAATCCATGTAGACCAGCCCCTCGTAGGCTTGGATCACGCGATCCTGGAGCCCGGCCCCGATGCTCAGTTCGTCTTTTTCCACCGACAACACCAGCGTGGGCTGGGCTTCCAGTGGGATGTTGACACCGTAGAATTCCATCAGGCAGCGCAAGGTCGCAACAATCAGGGCACTGGAACCAGCCATCCCCACCTGTCGCGGTATGTTGGTCTCGTAGCGCACGGAGAAATTGCGGTTCGGGAACGTCACCTGATTCGCCTCGCAGTAGTCAACAAACCGTTTGATGGTGGCTTTGACCAACCGGATGCCACCGTAGTAGCCGTGTAGTTTTACGTCCTTGGCGAGATCGTGTATGGAACTAAACCGGGCCCGGTCGTCTTGCGCGAGCACAATGTCCACCGAGTCCCATTCATACAGCACGACCTCCGCCCAAAAGTTGCGTACGATAATGGAGATGGTTTTCCCATGGTACCCGTCGGACGGATTCCCCAACAGCCCGGCTCGGGCGTAGGCACGTTTACGAACGATGATCATGTAGCAATGTCTCCAGGTGCTTGCGCAGAGCCGGCCCCTGTTTCTTGTCGGCCAGGGCAAACTCTACGAATGCCCGAAAATAGGACTGGAAGTTCCCGATATCATACCGCCGTTCTTCCCGGCTCAGGCGAATGCCATAGGCCTTGCCGCCGTCTCGAATCATGAGGCGTATGGCGTCCGTGATCTGGATTTCACCACCTTTGCCGGGATGGATCCGTCGAATCGCGTCAAAAATGCCCGGTGACAGGACGTAGCGGGCGGCAATGGCCAGATTGCTGGGAGCCTCGGACTGGGATGGCTTCTCGATGAGATCTTCGATTTCGAACAATTCCCCGTCGCTCTTGGGCTTGGCAATGCCATATTGATGCACCTCGTTGGCCGGAACCTCCTCGAACGCGATCACGGCGACGGCGTCCTTGTCCACGAAACAACGTTTCATCCGTTGGACGATATCACTCTGGGCATGCAGACCGATGATGGAATCGCCCAAGGCCACGACAAACGGCTGCTTGGCGACGAATGCTTCCGAGCACAGGATCGCATGCCCCAGCCCCAGCAGTTGGCGCTGCCGCGTGTAGAAATACTGGATGGCCGCGCGCTCAAATTCCAGTTCCGCCAGCAACTCCTCCTTGCCGGTCTCCCGCAATACGCGAACCAGTTCGTCATTCAGGTCAAAATGGTTTTCCAGGGAGGCTTTGCCGGGACCGGTGATGAACAACACACGCTTCATCCCCACCCGGGCCAGTTCGTCCACCACGTACTGGACCACGGGCTTGCGTCCGACCGGCAACATTTCTTTCGGCTGCGACTTGGTCGCCGGCAAGAGCCGCGTGCCCAGCCCGGCCACGGGAACGACTGCAATCGTGATGTCCATGGTTCCTTCCTTGCGATCTAGAACTCGGTAAGCTGATTATCCTTGTCCCCGCAACCATTTTTCAGCCTCTGACAGCCGCAAAATGGGGCTATTCATAATTTGGCGGCCCCAACGGGATTCGAACCCGTGTACCCAGATTGAGAATCTGATGTCCTAGGCCTCTAGACGATGGGG
>JBEKBH010000059.1:0-11284 GCA_050015495.1 Verrucomicrobiia bacterium | reverse complement strand
CGGATTTCCTTCGGCGACAGCGGCCGCTCCGCCGAGAACAGCAGCGCCTCAATGATTTGTTTCAGTTCCAGTGTCATGCCACTTTCAATACCCGTATTTCGCCAAACGCTTCGACCTGCACCACCTTCAGCCGCTTCAACCGAATCAACTCCAGCAACGCCAGAAACGTCACCACCACTTCCGCCCGCGAACTGGCGGTCGCAAACAACTCACCGAAAATCATCTCCGATCGGTCCCGCAGAGTATAGAGGATTTCTTCGATTTTGTCGCTGACGGTAAATTTCTCCTCGATGATCTCGCGGAAGTCCTCGCGGGCGCTCGCCTTCTTCAACACCTCGTTGAAAGCGTTGATCAGATCGAAAATGCTCACTTCCGCCAGCGGCGCGTCCTTGTCAACTTCGATACCCGCCTCCGGGCTTCCCCGCGAAAAGATGTTGGCCTGCTGTTCTTCGCGCCGGCCGAGCTGCAACCCCGCGTCCTTGAACTTCTTGTACTCGACCAGTTGCCGGATCAATTCCCAGCGCGGGTCCTCGCCTTCCTCCGTCTCGGTATCGGTTACCTGCTGGTCGGCCGGCAGCAGCATCCGGCTCTTGATGTACATGAGCGTGGCCGCCATCACGAGGAACTCGCCCGCCACCTCCAGATTGAGCATCTGCATGAGGGTCAGGTACTCCATGTACTGGTTCGTGATCCGCTCGATCGGAATATCGTAGATGTCCACCTCCTCCTTCTTGATGAGGTAGAGCAACAAATCGAGAGGGCCCTCGAAGACCTCCAGTTTGACTTTGTAATCCGCTTCCATTCAGGGAATCGTTTCGCTCGTCTCGGCCCGCAGCAGGTCTTCCACCGTCTCCCGCCGCGAGAACATCGTCACGGAACCGTCCTCTTCCAGCATCAATTGCGGCGCCCGGCCCAACGAATTGTAGTTCGAACTCATGGCGAATCCGTATGCCCCCGCGTCGTGCAACAGCAGCAGATCACCCGCGCGCGGCACCGGCAGCCGACGCGGCACCAGCAGCCCTTCTTCGTCCCGGGTGAATACATCGCCCGGCTCGCATAACGGCCCGGCCACCACCACGTCCGCCGACCCGCCGCTCGCCCCGTCGCCCACCACGCTGATGCGGTGGAACGCCCCGTACATTGCCGGCCGCACCAAATCGTTGAACCCTGCGTCCACCATCACAAACGTCTCGCCCTTGCCTTTTTCGTTCGTTTGCGTCCGCTTGACGTCCGTTACCCGGGCCACCAACGTGATCGCCGGAGCGATCAGGTAACGCCCTGGCTCGATTTCCAAGCGCACTTCGCGCCCCGCGGCCCGGCAAATTGCCGCGCGCGACTCCTCGAACACCGTCCGTAGCGGCTCCAGGGAAGGCTGCCTGTTCACACTATGGTAATCGTGCGGGATGCCGCCACCGAAACTGACCGCCTCCACCTCCGAAAACTTCGGGATGAACCGGACAAACTCCGCCGCCAGCCGCTGCATGTTGTCGAGCAATTCCGGAAACTTCGGCCCGCTCCCGATGTGCGCGTGCAACATGACCACCGTCATCCCCAATTTCCCGGCCTCCGTGGCCACCCCGCCCACGTCGCTGAACCAAATCCCGTGCTTGGAACTCGGCCCGCCGGTGTCGCAGGCGTTGACATGACCGTGACCGAAACCCGGATTCACCCGCAGCGAAATCGGCCCGGTGTAACCGGCGGCCCGCAACTCGCGAAGCATCCCCGGCGACCCCAGATTGGGCATCACGCCGTGTTCCCGCAAGACTGTGATTGCGCCGTCGCGAAAGACGTCGCTCGTGTACAAAATCTGCGAGCCGGAAAAGCCCGCCCGCCGCGCCCGCAACACTTCGTTGCCCGATACCGCATCAATCCAAAGGCCGGCCGCCAGCATTTCTTTCAACACCCGGGTCGCGGGACAGGCCTTCATGGCGTAACGCGCCTGCATCCCGGCCCCCCGGGTCAGGTTCCGTACGTCGGCGATCCGCTGCCGCAACACCGGCGCGTCGCAAATCCAGAACGGCGTGCCGACCCTCTCCGCCAGACGCTGGAGTAGACCGTCATTCATCGCAACCCTACAGCTTGTCTCACCTTTGTCATCGTCTCGTCGGCCACGGCGTTGGCGCGTTCCGCGCCCTGACGCAACACGTCGTGAACGTAATCGAGGTTCTTCACCAACTCCTCGCGCTTCTTGCGAAAGGGCGCGAAATAATCCGTGAGGACGGCGACCAATTCCTTCTTCACTTCGCCGTATCCATGCCCGCCAGCCGCGAGTTTCGCCTGCAACTCCGCCGCCTTGTCCGGTGTCGCAACCAATTTGTACATCTGCAACGGAATGTTCTTGTCGAGATCGACCTTCGGCGCCTCCACCGGCTGCGAGTCGGTCACGATGCTCATCACCTTCTTGCGAATCGCCTTCTCGTCCCCGAAAATCTCGAGCGTATTGTTGTAGCTCTTGGACATCTTGCGTCCGTCAACACCGGGCAGCGTCGCAACTTCCGGCCGGATGACCGCCTCGGGAATTACGAACACCTCGCCAAATTGCCGGTTGAACGCCCCCGCAATATCGCGCGCGATTTCGATATGTTGCTTCTGGTCCTTGCCGACCGGCACCCGATCGCCTTGCACGATCAGGATGTCCGCGGCCATCAGCACCGGGTACGTAAACAGACCCGCGTTGGGCTTGTGCCCCTGTGCGATGGCGTCTTTGTACGCGTGCGCATTTTCCAACATCGGCACAGGTGTGAGATTCAACAGAATCGACGTCAACTCCGTCACCTGCGGCACGTCGCTCTGCCGGTAAAACGCCGTCTTGGAGGGATCGAGACCGCAAGCCAGAAAATCCAGGGCGATGTCCAGAGAGTTCTCGCGCAGCTCTTTCGGGTCACTGACCTTTGTCAGCGCGTGGTAATCGGCGATGAAATAGAACGCCTCGCCCCGTTGCGCCAGTTCCAGCGCGGGGCGCATCATCCCGAAGTAGTTGCCAATGTGCAACTTGCCGCTTGGCTTGATACCGGAAAGGATTCGCATGGCCCGGGCAAGATACGAAATGCACGGCGAGCGTTGCGAGGAAAAAATCAGCGGCCCGGGAAGTCGCTCAGTACTTGTACGCAAGCTGACTGGTCAGAAGAACGTCGTTTTCCTTGCGACCAGGGGCAGGGTCATGGTTGAAGCGGTCGTCCAACACCACGCGCAAACTGAAATGGGTGTTCAGGGCCGCTTCCGCGCCGGCCTCGGCGTTGACCAGGTAGTTATGCCAATAGGTCAACTGCGGAAAGTACTCGATGTATTCCCAAACTCTGGCCGTCTTGCTGAATTTGTGTTCGGCATGTTCCCCCAGATGCAATGTGGCATAGCCCACGTTGCCATCGTCGCCGAGCCGTTGTCGAACATACGACGCACCAACGTCCATGTTCAGCTTCGAGGCGTCGCTCTTGATGAAGTAATACCCCAGCGCCGGGCCGAGGATCGCTCGATAGCGGATCAAGGCAACGTCGTCGTGGGTGAGATCCAAGAGCAGATCGCCATAGAACCGGTCCGTAAACAACCTTTTGTAATCGGTGATTCCATGAATCTCTTCCGCCGCCCGGGTTTGGTTGGTCTGACCGTAATTGTTGAGCGAGTAAACACCGTCCGCGCCGAATTTCAGGTCGTTCTTGTCCCAAACATTCTCCGCCGACGCGCTGCCGCTCAACAGAAACGTGTTAGCGTTTCCTCGGGACAACGCCAAACCCAATGCCACATCCCCATGCCACACCGGCGCGTTGGACGGAGCGTTGGTTTGCGCCCACGCGGCGCTACAAGTGACCAGTAACAGGGCCGAAAGCCCTACCGACATGATTCGAGATTGCATGCGTGTTCTCTCCTGTTGAATTCTCCCGTCCCTCACAAAGCGGGCGCACAATGCCCTAGACAAACAAACCGGTCAAGCGCTTTTTAGCGCCCCTGCAGCAGGCTGTTTCCGAGCGATTCCATGGCCTGCGCCGCATCGGCTGGCGCCAGCCGCCCGAGCGCCACCGCGTCGGTCGTCTCGAAAAACGCCTTCTGATTGAACTCGTCCCAAAACGCATACCCCCACGGATTGTCGAGGTGGGAATACTTCAATGCCGCCATCATCGCCGGCGGAAACTGGGCGGTGGCGGCCGCCGCCTTCAACGCCGGGATGGCGTTGCGGCTCTGCGCGGCCATCATCGCGCCTTCCGTCGAATAAAATCGCGCAAACTCCGCCGCCTCCTGCGGATGTTTCGTCCCACTCCACACGCAATTGCCGCCGATGGACAGTCGCGACCAGCGCACCTTCCCCTTCGGGACCGGCGCCACGTCCCACCGGAAATCCGTGATGTGGTCAAACTCCGTCAACATGTACGTACGGCCCACGAGCACCGGCATTTTCCCGTCTCGAAACAGGTTCACCCCGTCGAACGCCTCCACCTCGCCCATCGCGGCCGTTGTCGGCGCCACCCCCCGCGCGACGAGGTCCCGATACATCTGCAGGGCCGCGATTGTCTCCGGCGAGTTCACCGTGCATTTCCCGCCAGCGAACAGGACGCCACCGAACGATTGGACCAGCAGCAACGGCCGCGGCAGGACCGTCGGGATGCGGATCTGACGCTGCGCCGCGAGACGCGCGGCGACAGCGGCGAACTTCGGCCAGTCCCACGATTCGTCCGGCAGTGGCTCTCCGCTCTTCTCAAACCAATCGCGATTGAAGAACAGCACATCCGTGCTGAAATGAAAGGGGACCATGTACAGCTTGCCGTTGACGCGGCACGAGTCGATCACTTCGGGGTAAAACTGGTCGACTAGGGGCGCGATGGTCGCCGTCAGGTCGCTGATCTGACCGCGCTGCGCCAGCGCAGGGAGACGGTCGACAACATAGTAAAATAAATCGGGACCGGCGTTGCCCGCGAGTTGGACGTTCAGTTTTTGAAACTTCGAGGTGTCGTAAATCACCCGCACACGGACCCGGGGATGCGTCTGCTGAAACCGGTCAATAATCTTCTGATGAAGCGCCTGCTGCTCCGGCAGCGTTTCAATGGTCTGGTACGTGATTTCCACCCGGTCGTCCGTCGGTCGGACGCATCCCGCGAGCAGCATCAACACCGCCAGCCACCATCTCATCGCAGGGCCTTCTTCACGTTCCAGCCGCATCGCACCAGTCGCCGGCGCGCGTCATCTTCGGTGCCGCCCCGAAGCGTGGCCACGACGCGGCAGGCCCGGGCGCGCAGCTTGGCGTTTGTCGGTTTCACGTCCACCATCAAGTTGCTGACGACCTTGCCGAGCCGAATCATCGGGATCGTTGTCAGCATGTTGAGCACGAGTTTCGTGGCCGTACCCGCCTTGAGCCGCGTCGAGCCGGTGATCACCTCCGGCTCCGTGCGGAACAACAACGGCCTGTGAGTGGCCGACCGTGGCGGCGAAAAACACAGGAGAAACGTCCCGGCGCCCAATCGTTGCGCCTCGTCCAGCGCCCCGAGCACAAACGGGGTTGAGCCGCTGGCCGCAATGCCGATCACCACGTCCCGTTTACCCACACCACGCATGCCGACCGCCTCTGCGCCCGCCTCCCGATTGTCCTCGGCTCCCTCCACGGCGGCCTGCAGGGCCATTGCGCCGCCGGCGATGATCGCCTGGACCATTTCGGGATCGGTGGAGAACGTGGGAGGACACTCACTGGCATCCAACACGCCCAACCGACCGCTCGTGCCCGCGCCGACATAGAATAATCGTCCTCCCCGCCGGAACGCGCGCACGATCCGGTTGATGGCGTGTTCGAGAGCGGACTTGTTCTTCCGCAACGCGGGAATGATCCGCGCTTCCTCGCGTAACATCGTGTCGATGAGTTGCGACACGGATCGCTTGTCCAAATCCATCGTGCGTGGGTTACGGCTCTCGGTAATTGGCACGGACAAAGCATCGCGATGAGGGGCCGATATCAACCGAGGTGTCGCCAACCCGGCAAGTCTCAGCGCGCCCAGCGCCGAGTCACTCGGCGCACGGATGATCGTCGCTCCCGGCAGCATCGTGCGAACACGGTTGCCAACGAGAATGGCCAGCTTTCGGTTGTGCCGCAACACACCACCGGTCAACGCCACCCGCGGCTTCTCCAGGCCCAACTTTTGCGCGACCGCGTGGCAATCCTGCGCGAGGAACGAAGCGGCCTGCAGCATCAGCCCGGCATCCCCTTCGAGCATGTCTGTTGCCAGCGCCGCCACAGCGTCCTTGTTGGCGCCCTGGATCCAATCGACAAGTTCATCCGGCGAATTCAAACACAAGCGACGGAGCACGCCCCGGAGGCGCTGGTTGGCGCGACCGTGGCGATCATGCTCGCGGATCGCGGCTCTCAACCCCGTCACGGCGATCCAGTAGCCGCTGCCGTGGTCGCCCAACAAATGACCCCAGCCGCCCGCCCGGGCCACCTGCGACCCGTTGCGGCCGCACACACACGAGCCTGTGCCGCTGATGATGGCGATGCCCGAACCGTGTGGACCGAAGGCCGCCGCCAGAGCCGAATCCATGTCGCTGCCCACATGCGCCGGGATCCCGGGCCAGACCCGTTCGGCGAGCGCGCGGGCCCGGGAACGGTCGGCCGTCGTGCGACACCCGGCCAGGCACAGGGCCAAAGACGTGGGACGAGACGCCAGACCCCGTTTGATCTCACGGAGCCGATGGAGAATGACGGCGTCGGATGAGAGTTTGAGGTTGAGGGGACCGGATTCGAGCCGGGAAAGAATCCGGCCACGGCGGCCCGCCAGAAGCGCGACGGTGCGCGTGCCGCCACCCTCGACACCGAGAAAACAAGCGTCTGCTCTGGGTTCCCCGCCCATAAACCAGCGAGGAGGCTACCAGATTCAGGATGCCAGCGGCAAGTAGACGCTGAACGTGCTGCCGTGCCCGACCGTGCTCTGCACATCGATCGCGCCGCCGTAACGGGCGACGAGTTCACAGGCAATGGCCAGGCCCAGGCCAGTGCCTTCCTTTTTGCTGGTGAAGTACGGCTGAAAGATCTTGCCGATGTTCTCGGGCTCGATGCCCGCCCCATTGTCCGCCACGACGAGCTTCGCCAGCGGCCTCTGCGGATCGAATGACTCCGGCCGGAAGGCCAACTCGGACGGCACGGACGTGGCCAGCATGGCGGAAAGCTCCAGGGTCCCTCCCCCGTTCATTGCGTGCAGGGCGTTCACCCCCAGATTGATCAGCACCTGGAGGATCTCCGCGGGATTGACGGTGAACATCGGGTCCGGGTCGCCGGACACGAACTTGATTTCGGCGCTGCGGTTGGCGGGATGCGCCTTGATCAGCGCCGCCGCGTCTTCCAGCAGCTTGTGGCCGCTGACGGTCTCCTGCGCGTCCTGGCGGCCGCGCGAAAAATTCAAAAAGCGGCGAGCGATGTCCTTGCACCGATCGATCTCCCGCTGAATGGACGTCAGCCGTTGATGGACATGCCGCGACGTTTCCTGGTCGGACACGTTGAGCGACGCCAGATCGCGCCCGAGCAGGTCCGCGTACCCGGCAATGATCGCCAGGGGATTGTTCATCTCGTGCACGACGCCGGCCGAGAGCACGCCCGCCTCGACGGCCCGGCTCAGTTGCGCCAGTTCGCCCGAGAGTTGTTCGTTCGTTCGTTCGAGCGTGCGGAAGGTCTCTTCGCTCGCGAGTTTTTCCCGGCGGCGCTTCATGCATTTGTCGAGCACCTCGCGCACGGAAAAGACATCGAACGGCTTGTTGAGGTAGTCCGCCGCGCCGTAACGCACGGCTGCCCGCGCCGTTTCGATGGTCTCGTAGCCCGTCAACATCACGCATTCGATATCCGGATCAATCTCCTTCAACTCGCGTAACACGTCCACGCCGCTGAGGTCCGGCATTTTGATGTCCAACACGGCGGCATCCACCGCATGCGTTCGTGCGTATTCGATACCCTCGCGGCCACACGTGGCGATCATGCAGTTGTAGCGATCCTTGAAAACAATGCGCAGCGATTCGCGCGGGCCCGGCTCGTCATCCACGATCAGCAATGTCGGTCTCTCCGCCGCCGTGACCGCCGGCGGCTCCATTGTCAGCGTCTCCTGTGTTCCCATGTCGAGCCTCTCTTGTTTGCTAGAATTTCACGCCCATCGTGACCATCACCGAATTGTTGCTGATCTGCCACGTGCCGTCCGCGGCGGTGCCGTTGTTCACCGTGCGGTCGGCGGCCACCGTGTACTGGTACATGGCGTCGATCATGAACCGTGTCGTGTCATACCCGAACCCCACGCTGAACACGTGCCGATTGGAGTCCGGCACCGACGGCGAAAAGCTGCTGTTGGGCACGCTATCCTCGGAATAAATATAGCCGCCACGCACCTTCCAGTGCTGGGTCACATCGTATTGCACGCCGAACTCGTACAGGAGACTGTCCATCCAGTTAAAGTGGATCGCGTACTTGTCGACTGGGGATCCCGGCGCGTGCAACACCAAGTTGTTGAGCGTCTGCCAATCGGTCCACTCGACATCGGCTTCCAGCTTCAACCTCGGGACCGGTCGAAACGCGTACCCCGCGGCAACGGTTTGCGGGAAGGGCAACGATGTTTGGGCGGAATTCGATTGTTTGAAAACTGCGGGATAACTCACATCCGCTGAGCCATTGAAGTTGACTGTAAACGGACTGCGATACACGATGCCCACCGTGTGCTGCGGCGTAATCTTGCACATCAACCCCGCCGTAGCGCCCAGCGCCACCCCGGAGCCGTCGAAATGGAAGTGGCCATCCTCCGGCACGGACACAGTTGGGGGTAGATGGCTGTTGAGCGCCGTATACGCATCGTACACGTTCAGCCCGGCTCCGAGCGACAGGTGCTCGTTGAACTTGTAGGCTACGGTCGGCTGGATATTGAATACTTGCAGGGAGGCTTTGGTGGCCAGATATTTGAAGGGGCCACTCTGCGTGTACACCGCCTCGTTGCCAAAGGGAACGTTGACGCCAATGCCGAAGCGCCAGGGCGAATTGGTCATGCCGAAATCAGTCGTGGCATACAGATGCGGAATCAACGAGACTGTATACATGTCCGCGCCGGAAGCGCCCCCCTTCAACCGGTCATCCGGGAAATTCAGGTCGCCGCCGTTGGCGATTTCAGTCCCCTGGATCTGCGTGAGACCGGCCGGATTGTAATAAACCGCCGTGGCGTCGTCCGCCTGGGCGATAAATGCGTTGCCTTGCGCCGTGGCGGCTGCGCCCTGGTCGGGATTCCGAAAACCGAGGGCGAACACCTCCGGCGTACCGGTACCGATAACGATTGCAACCGCTGCCGCGCCAACCATTCTCTGTGTGTATTTGTTCATGGCCACGTCCCCCTGCTTGTCGTGCCGTTCCGCATCTGCGAGCCGACGTTACGGCATACCCATTTAGCAATGCGTATGCCACGGGACGACAACCAAGAGGAGAGATGACCCCGGGTTCCGCCTGAACCAGCAGTTCCCAAAGGTGGGCGTGGACGGAAGCCATTGACTACACTCTCCGGGGCGCAAAATTGGCCAACCCGACAGTTTCGTGCGGACAAGTTTGGATGCGTCACATCGGCGCCGGAGTGCTCTCGTCCAACTCGTCCGGCTCTTCGTCTGGTTCGCCCGTCCGAGCCGACGCAATCTGAAGCTTGTCCATTTTGTAACGCAACATTCGCCGGGTAATGTGCAGCGCGCGCGCGGCCTCCGTGATCACGCCGCCCGTGCGTCGCAACGCTTCCTCGATGGCGCGCCGCTCCAGATCCTCCGTGACCTTCGGCAGATCCAACCCGGTGTCCTTGAATTCCAGCTTCTCGCCCAGATCAACATGCGGGGTGGTCGCCGTCAACCGCGACGTGATTTGCGCGGTCGCCTGTTCGGCCTGCGAAATCACGAACGGCAGGTCTTCCTCGCTGATCTTGTTGGAATCGCACGTGACCAACAGCCGCTCGATGGCGTGCTCCAATTCGCGGACGTTGCCCGGCCACGGGTACGACAACAACAAATCCATCGCCGAGGGCGTGAATTGCGGGACCTCGCGGTTCAATTCCCTGGCAAAGCGTTGTGCGAAATGCGACACCAGTTGGGGGATGTCGTCCCTGCGGTCGCGCAACGCGGGCACCGTGATCGGCACCACGTTGATGCGATAGTACAGGTCCTCGCGAAACGCCCCGCGGCTGATTTCCCGTTCCAAGTCGCGGTTGGTGGCACATACCAGGCGGACATTGATGCTGATCGTTTCCTGGCCGCCCACCCGGCGGATTTCGCGCTCTTGGATGGCCCGCAACAGTTTGCTTTGGGTGCCGAGGGGCATCTCCCCGATCTCGTCGAGGAACAACGTCCCTCCTCCCGCGGCTTCAAACATCCCGATCCGCCGCTGCAACGCCCCCGTAAACGAGCCTTTCTCATGCCCGAACAGCTCGCTTTCCAGCAACTCGCTGGGGATGGCGGCGCAGTGCACGGGAATAAACGGGCCCTCCCGCCGCACGCTGTTGTAATGCAGCGCACGTGCGACAAGTTCCTTGCCCGTGCCCGTCTCCCCCAGCACCAATATGGTCGTTTCCGTGTCCACGACGCGCTGCACGAGGGCATAGACCTTCTGCATCGCCGCGCTCGAACCGACGATATTCTCGAACTTGCTCACCGCTTGGAGTTCCGTGCGCAACCGGACCACCTCGCGTTCGTTCGCCTTCTCCTTGAGGATACGATCGACCACCAGCCGGATCTCGTCCACGTCGAACGGCTTGTTCAGGTAATCCACTGCACCCAGTTTCATTGCCTGGACAGCCGGCTTGGTCTCGGTAATCGCCGTAACCATGACCACCGGTATCCGGGGATGCAACTGCCGCATCCTGGAAAGCACTTCCAGCCCGTCCATGCCCGGCATTTTCATGTCGAGCAGGACGACATCAAAGGGTTCGGCCCGGCTCGTCGCCTCCAACCCACTCGAACCGTTTTCCACCAGCGTTACGTCGTAGCGATCCTTCAAAATAAACCGCAACGACTCGCGCGGACTTTCCTCATCGTCAATGACCAGAATCCTTGCCTTCGACATCTCTCTGCCTCCTCCTTGCGATCTTTCTTGGATCCTCCTTCGATCCTTTCAGTATTCAACGTCATGAAAACAACCGCTGACCGCGCCTCCCCCAGGCGCCCCGTTACGGCTGTTCGCCCCGTCGGCCGGCATCCGCGTCCCAACGTTCCACAACCCGGTCGCGTGCCAGATTGGCTTCGACGGATGCCCCCAGACTGCCCGATGTTTCGGCCTTCAAGTTTTCACTGAGAAGATTATCGTCCGGATGCCGCTGGG
>JBEKBH010000058.1:0-11714 GCA_050015495.1 Verrucomicrobiia bacterium | reverse complement strand
ATGGCCCAGGACACCGCCGCAGCGTTGCCCGGGGTCACGAGCGTGGACAATCGTATCGCAGTCGTAGGCGACCAACCCGCCGAGAGCTCGGATACGTGGATCAGCATGAAAGTGAAAGCGGCCTTGCTGTATCGTCGTAACGTCAGTGGCACCAAGACCGAGGTGTACGTGAAAGATGGCATTGTGACGTTGAAAGGTGTGGCCGCCAACCAGGCCCAAAAGGACCTGACCACCGAATACGCTAAAGACATCGACGGCGTGAAAGGCGTGCAGAACGAGATCGTCGTGTCCAAGAACCTGGATACACGTGGCGAAACAACGGGCGAAAAGATTGATGACGCATCGATCACCGCCCAGGTCAAGGGGTCATTGCTGGCGCATCGCTCGACCAGCGTGCTCAACACCAAGGTCACGACCAACGATGGCGTGGTGACGGTGAGCGGCCAGGCCAAGAACGAAGCCGAAAAGGCCCTAGTCACCAAACTCATCACCGACATCAACGGTGTACAGAGCGTGGTCAACAACATGACCATCGAGGAGGCCGCGCCCAAGAACAACTAGACGCTCACTCACTACTCACTGCTCGCTGGTGCGAGGGTGAACGGGCGCATCAGCCGGCGGTGAATCCGAAGCAAAGCGAAAGAAGAATCATATGTTGTGGACAATAGCTGTCATACTAATCGTTCTGTGGCTGCTGGGACTGGTGACCAGTTACACCATGGGCGGGTTAATTCACATCCTACTGGTGATTGCCATCATCATGATCTTGGTCAATGTCATTGGTGGACGGAGAGCCGGTTAAGGAGCGGTTAACCGAAGAAGGGAAACTGGAGGTTCGAGATGAATACAAAAATCATTGCTGCCATCCTGATCGCTCTCGGCATCGTGGTGCTTGCTTATTCGGGCATCACTTACAAGACCCCAGGAAAGCCTGTCGATTTCCTCGGAATGCACTTCGAGACCACCCACAGTCACTTTATCCCGCCAGTGGCCGGGGCACTCGCGCTGGTTGGCGGGATCGTGTTGCTTGTCGTCAGTCCCAAAAGGGACTGAGTCAGGTTAAAGATGGCCGACCACGCGGACGTCATCAACATGCCGCTGGATTGTGACATTCGTCTCGATCCGCAGTCCGTCCCCGCCCCTTACCGTGAATAGACTCTTCGCCGGGGTCGCCGTGACCAACTCAGGGAGATGATGCGGTTGTTGCCCAATTGGATGAATTCCCATGGGAACTTCGGCTTCAGGAGCAGTTGCGTGGCGTGCCGGAAATGCAAATGATCGGGAAACATCATGTAGAGGTTTTCGGAATCCTGGCGCCTGAGCATGGCGTAGCGACCGTTGATCTTTCGCGGGAACAGCGCCATGCCTTTGTTCTGCCCATAATCCGCGGTAGGGTTACACCCCATAGGACTGGGCCAGTCGGTGTCGTACCCTTAGCCAACATCCAAGCCGCAGGAACACTTTTGCCGTCACAGTGACGACGAATAAAAACAAAAAAAGGGAACCGCTATGAAGACACTCGAAATCAAAGGCGACTGGAACATCACCAAGGGTAAGCTGAAACAGAAGTGGGCCAAGCTCACGGATGACGATCTTCAATACGTCGAGGGCAAGCATGACGAATTGTTCGGTCGGATTCAGAAGCGCACCGGCGAAACCCGTGAAGCGGTCGAAAAAGCCGTCAAGGAAGCCTGCTCCTCCTGCGGCTGCTCGTAAGCTACGCGGATTATCTTCGATCATAACAAAAGAGAAACGCGACAACCACGCGGACGTTGTCGACGCGGTATCCGGTGGCGAGCCTCGACCCTGTGTTCCTGAGCGCCGAGTTCGAGGTGCGCCACGTCGAGGTGATGCGGACCCCATTGACGCGCGTGGCTTCCGACCATTATCCGTTGCTGGTGGAGTTGCGCCTGCCGTCATGAAACGCAGCCTGAAAGCGACCCGTCCAAAAGCCGAATTCTGCCAGTTGCTGCCCAGATTCCGATGCCCCGTGAACAACTGAACCTTGGCCCTGCGGGCGCAGGCCTTATGGCAAAGAGAAAAAGCGCAGCCAGGGATGGTTCACCGAGGCGTGAACGCGGCTTCGGTTGTTGTTTGGTTGCCGTTTTGTTCCCATGCCTGCGCCTTGGTTGCGTCAAGCGTTTTTCCGGCGTGACGTTTTTGTGGGGGAAGCCGTACAGGAACGGTCTGTCCCGCCATTAGCGAAACTCGCACGCCGCCGAAGTCTGCGCTGCAACTCCGCCGCACGCCACCAGCATCGCGCATCTGCCGCGCCGCCCATTCCATGCGCGCCGGCGGGCGGAGACACTACCCACAGAAAGCATTGGGTATGAGAGAACTGGCGGCAGGGCCGTTCCTCATTAAATTCCTTTCTGCCAACCCCCTTCTGTGGCAGGAGAATGCTAACGTGCGCGGCTATTTTGCGTTGACATTACCCCCGCGCAAGTTCATGCTGAGCCAATGCCGAGCTGCTGACGCAGCTTGCGATGGCTAGACTTGGTTGGGGAAAGAAGTATATGGGTATGTTCTCCGCAGCAATCGCATTATTCAGTCCCGGTGGCGTTGGCCAACAGAAAAAACTACCGAAGCGTCCTTCCAATGACAAGGTTGAAACAAAATCCACCATCCTGGTCATCAATGACGACCCCATGCTGCTCCAAACCGTCAAATCCTTGCTGGTCAAGCGTGGCTTCAATGTACTGAGTACCTCTTCGGCACGAAAGGGATTGGAGATGCTCCACTATGCCGCTCGTGACATCCGCATCGTGGTGCTCGATTACAACATGCCCAAACTCAATGGTGAGGAGACGTTCACGTTCGCAAGGCAACTTCGCCCGAAAACGAAACTCATTGGACTCACAGCCATGAATCTCGATTCGGTGCCCAAGGCGTATCTCGACGGCGTAGATAAGTTGCTCACAAAGCCGGTAATCGCCGCCCAACTGATCGCTACCGTCGACGAGCTCCTTGGCGATGGACAGACCGTTTTGGCGAGGATTGAGAAGCCTGCCTAGAATGAACGTCACGCATGCCAGACATCTTCTTCAAATGCGAGGCTTGCGAGAAGAATCTGGTCGTCGATGATGCGGGAGTGGGGTTGTCGGTCAATTGTCCCGATTGCAGTGCGTCGATTGTAATTCCCCAAGCGAACCAATCGGAACCCCTCAAGCGGATGCCCTCGCTGCGGCGGCGTCGCCGCTCGTTGTAATCCGCCTCGGCATCTCAAACTGCAAGGTTCGCAAATCGTCCAAAGCGGGGAGGCGGTTTGGACGGTTCGGTGTGGTGGTGGTGTGGTCCACGCGGCGGAAATCAGTGGTCGCGTGATTCCGCTCCATCAGTCATCCACTGTGCGTGCGTGGCCTTTCGATTATACGGCTCGCTGCGCCTGTGCAAGATTTTCCTCGCTACGCTGCGGTCCACCGCTGCCGCTTCTTGACAGGCTTGCTCCGCCTGCGGCCTAGCTTTTAGCACTTCACGCTGGAGCATTTCACAGTCGGGTTGGTCCCGTGATCGTCCCCAAACCCTGTCAACCACAAAATGAGGATTTTTCTGCAACCATAGCCAATCATATAAACTTGGGGATACTCCCTGCAAAGCCCAAATTTCGTGGCATCCGGGATTTTCATTTCATGCGTGCTAATCTCACGGACGCGATTCAGGCAGAACTGTGATCCTACAGGCAAGAGCACGCGTAATGGCATGAATGGACTGGCAACAATCGGGGAAAGAGAGGCGGGAACGCCGTTGCCGCGCCTCTATCTCAGGCCCGACGAGGCCGCACGCGCCATCGGCGTTTCGAGGCGCACCCTGTCGGCCTGGCAGTCCGCCCGGGTCATCGGCTTTCGCCGGGTTGGTCGCACGATACTTTTCTCCGTTGCGGACATTCAAACCGCGATTGACCGCTACCGCATCGCGCCCATCGGCGAGCCGAGACCGCGCCGTCAGTCAGTCGAGACCGGCTCGATCACCGGGACGGTGCTGGCCACCGGCAGTGAGCCGCCAACGCGCAAACACCGAATGCAACGCATCGCGCCTGAGCCAGCCACATTGTAGTCAGCCACCCACCGCCCGCGCATTGCTGCCGACACCGGCGCCCAGTTGCGGCCACGATCACCAGAGCCGCCACACCGCCCCGCCTTCGCTCCACGATTCGATTCTAGCCCACTCGCGATCACCGGCACGACCCAAACCACACACCCACCACACCAGGGAGCAAGGGAGGGGAAGGCTCCGATTTCTGATTTTGGACGCCCCACGTGCCCTCTGGCCGCGTGGCAAAAAGTGGCAAATTGAACTGCCATTCATTGCTACTTGGTGCTTTTCGTTGCCAGTGTGGATAATGCGTATAAGCCAATTATTACAAGGCTTGCGCGCGTATTCATCGGAATGCCATGGAGTTGCAAAGAAAGGCTATTTACGGCTCCAAAGGCCGCTGTGTTACCAATTACACTACCGGGCAGACCGACCGACGCTGATCAGGGGCCTGCTACGGACGATGGCACGCAGATGCGAACCGCGTCACCTTTGTCCACATGCTTGGCCCAAATTGTTCACGGACGCGCCGAGCTGATTTTTCCGCGGCCTTCGGGTCGGCGAACAAACCGAAAACCGTGGCGCCGCTGCCGCTCATGAGCGCGCCGCGGGCCCCGTTGTCGCGCATCGTATTCTTGATCAATTCCAATACGGGGAACTTGCGGATCGATGGCGCCTCCAACGAGTTGAACAGGCACCGTGAAACCCCGGCCAGGTCGTCCTCCGCCAAGGCGCGCAGTAGCAGACTAACCGGTGGCGGCGACGCTGTCAATCGCGACTCCGCCGCCGTCTTGGCCCAGCGTTCATAAGCCCACTTGGTGGAGATGCCGAACCCCGGATTGACCAGCAAGACCGACGCCGAAAGCTTGCAGGGGACCGCTTCGATTCGTTCGCCACGACCGCCGCACAGCGCCGCTCCGCCCGCCAGGAAGAAATTGATGTCGGACCCCATGCCAGCGGCGAGTTCGTGGAGCATCGAGTCGTCGGCTTGCAGTCCCCACAATTGGTTGAGACCACACAACACAGCGGCGGCGTTACTGCTGCCGCCGCCGAGCCCGGCCGCCAGCGGCGTGCGTTTCGTCAAAGCGATCTTCGCTCCCTGCTTCACGCCGCATCGCTCGGCCAACCGTTTTGCCGCCCGCAACGCCAGATTCGAATCGTCCGTCGGCAGGCTCGGGTTGTCGCATTCGAGCGTCAGTCTATCGGCATGCGGCCACAACGTGATTTCGTCGCCGAACCCGAGAGGGACCATCAGAGTCTCGAGCTCGTGATAGCCATCCGGCCGTTTTCCAAGGATGCGCAGATACAAATTGATTTTTGCGGGAGAGAACACCGTCAACGGAGCCGCCTCTCGCCCGGGTTGCGCTTGTACGATCACGAAGTTTTCCCTACCATGCGGGTTGGATGAAATCAAAGCTTATCGTGGCGCTGGATGTCGACAGTTTCCAGGAAGCGGCTGCCGTGGTTCAGGCCACGGGCGACGTCGTGGACGTGTTCAAGGTGGGTAGCCAGTTGTTTACGCGTGTCGGGCCGCGAATCATCGAATTTCTCCACGAACGGGGCAAGGAATGCTTTCTCGATTTGAAGTTCCACGATATTCCCCACACGGTGGCCAGGGCCGTGGAAGCCGCCTCGGCGCTGCGCGTTCGGATGGTAACCGTGCACACCTGCGGTGGCGCGGAAATGTTGCGGGCGGCCGCGGCTGTCCCGCATCGGCCGTTGCTGCTCGGTGTCACCGTGCTGACCAGCGTGGGCGGCAACGTACAAGCGGAAGTGCTGCGTCTGGCGAAGCTCGCGAAGAGGTGCGGGATGAACGGCGTCATTGCGTCACCGCGCGAAATTCATCCCATTCGCGAGATGATGGGCGGGAAGTTCCTGATTGTCACCCCGGGGATCCGTCCCGCGAAGACCGAGGCGGGCGATCAACGGCGCGCGATGACGCCCGCGGAAGCCATCATCGCGGGCGCCGACTACATCGTCGTGGGCCGGCCCATTGTTGCGGCCAGGAATCCCGCCCACGCAGCGAAGCGAATCGCTGAGGAAATCGTATTCGCGGCTGGCGCGGGTTAGCTGGAGCGGCGGCGCAACTGCAGCAGGCCTTCTTTGAGATCACTGAGGTCCTTGATGATCTGGTCCTGGTTCTTCAGGATCTGGTCACTTTGGTCCAACAACTTGTCGATGCGCGGATCGGGGGGCGGTGGCTTGACCTCCGTCTGGGCTTGGGCCATGAAAAGGCTGCCCACGACGAGCCCCACTGCGAGAGCAAAGATGGCGGCGAATTTCGTGTTCATCGGCGACGTTCCTCCAGCGGTTGTTGTTCTTGCTTACCGCAACAGTTCCAGCAACTTGCGTTCCCGCACAAAGTGGCGGGCAATCTCCTGGCCGTCAAGCAGGATGACGGGGATGTCATCCCGGTAGCGCGCGAAAAGCTCTGGATTCTGAGAAATATCGATTATCTCCAGCGCGAAATCGACCTTCTTTCGACAACGCTCGACGACCTCCTTGGCGAGATCGCACAGATGGCAATCGGGTTTGGAATAGATCGTGACGGTCATGAAGTCCTGCGCCAGAGCCCGCGCGACTGCCGTGCGCGACAGACTTGAAAGCGACAACCACCCTCCACGAACAAGCGAACCCCGAACGATTCAGTACCGGTAGTGTTCCGGCTTGTAGGGGCCTTCGATCGGCACGCCCAGGTAGTCGGCTTGTTTCTTCGTGAGCTTCGTGAGCTTGACGCCGATCTTTTCGAGATGCAGACGAGCCACTTCTTCGTCGAGCTTCTTGGGGAGCCGGTAGACGCCCACTTTGTTCGTGCCCTTGTTCTTCCACAAATCCAATTGCGCCAGGCACTGGTTGGTAAAACTGTTGGACATCACGAAACTGGGATGGCCGGTGGCGCAACCGAGGTTCACGAGGCGTCCTTCGGCCAGCAGGTAGATACTATGGCCGTCGGCGAAGCTGTACTTGTCCACCTGTGGCTTGATGTTGAGCTTGGTGACATCCTTGGCGGTATTGAGGCGGTTCACCTGAATCTCGTTGTCGAAATGGCCGATGTTGCAAACGATGGCCTGGTCTTTCATCTTCGCCATGTGCTCGAAAGTGATGATGTCGCAGTTGCCGGTCGTGGTGACGTAGATATCACCCTCGCCAAGCGTGTCCTCGACAGTCGCGACCTGGAAACCTTCCATCGCCGCCTGCAAGGCGTTGATCGGGTCGATCTCGGTAACGATCACGCGGGCGCCAAAGCCCCTCAAGGAATGCGCGCTGCCTTTGCCCACGTCCCCGTAGCCGCACACCACGGCGACCTTGCCGGCGACCATCACGTCCGTCGCGCGCTTGATGCCGTCGGCCAGAGATTCGCGGCAACCGTACAGGTTGTCGAACTTCGACTTCGTGACGGAGTCGTTAACGTTGATGGCGGGCACGAGCAGCGTACCGGCTTCGAGCATCTGATAGAGACGGTGGACGCCGGTCGTGGTCTCCTCGGAGACGCCCTTCCAGTCCTTCACCACCGTATGCCAGAAACCCGGGCGCTCCTTGTGCACGCGCTTGAGGAGGTTCTTGATGACCTGCTCTTCGTGGCTCGAGCTGGTTGTGTTGACCCAATCACTGCCGTTTTCCAGCTCGTAGCCCTTATGAATCAACAACGTCGCGTCGCCACCGTCATCCACGACAAGTTGCGGGCCGAGATTGCCGGGATGCGTGAGCGCGTCGAGCGTGCAGTCCCAATACTCCTCCAGTGTCTCGCCTTTCCACGCGAACACCGGAATGCCCGTCTTCGCAATCGCGGCGGCGGCGTGGTCCTGGGTCGAGAAAATGTTGCAGCTGGCCCAACGCACGGACGCGCCGAGTTGGCCGAGCGTTTCGATCAGGATCGCCGTCTCGATGGTCATGTGCAGCGAGCCGGTGATGCGCACGCCTTTGAGCGGCTTCGATGGGCCGTACTTGGCGCGGATGGCCATGAGGCCGGGCATCTCGTGTTCGGAAACCTGAATGGTCTTCCGTCCCCAATCGGCCAGCGAGAGATCCCGCACCTTGAAATCGCCTTTGGTGCCGTTGTCGGTGGCCTTGGCGAGTTTCGCGCGCGAGGGAGGAAGTTTGATGGTTGCCATGGTGCTTTCTATCGTCGCAATTGTTCGATGAAGAATTTCTTGGAGTGAGAGAAGATACAGGTCGCAGGCCAGCAAATCAACGAAATACCCGCCGGTTTCGCTGATCGGTTGGCGTGCCAAAATAACCCTCCCATGCCAGGGCTAGGATTTCATCCGTCAATGTAAGGTCTTGGTGCTCAAAGCGACACAAATCCGCCGCCCGAAGTATCAAATCGCGAGGATCACAGGCATTCGGGGTGCGACCTTCGGTCTTGTATCGCTTCACGAGCCGCTCGATCGACCGATCCTCGACAGACAACCCAAAGTCGGCAGCGGCGCGATGGAAAACCTCCGCATAGAGTTCCCATGACGGATTCGACACAGTCAGTCGATATCCCATGCGCCGCATGAACGCTTCGTCCACCAGGTCGGCATCCGTGAGGTTTGTCGCGAACACGATGATCTGCTCGAAGGGGACATCGATCTTCTTGCCGGTGGTCAGGGTCAGCGAATCGACCCGGTTCTCCAGTGGAATGATCCAGCGGTTCAACAATTGTTGCGCGGAACAGCGTTGCCGGCCGAAATCGTCTACCAACAACACGCCGCCATTGGCCTTCAGTTGGAACGGCGCTTCGTAGAACCGCGGCGTTTCCGTCGCCGTCAGGTCCAGGCTCTCGATTGTCAACTCGCCACCCACGACCAACAACGGCGGGCGGATTTTCACCCAGCGGCGATCGAAATCGTCCTCGCGATGCTTCTCGGTGCGATGCACGTGCTTGTCGAACACGCGGATGACCTGCCCGTCCACTTCGATGGCGTAGGGGATCCAGAGCGGCTCGGCAATTGCGTCGACCAACGCGCGGGCCATGGCGGTTTTCCCGTTGCCGGGCGGCCCGCTCAAGAACAGGCTGCGTCCCGAACTGAGGACGACTCCGAGCGTCCGCTTGACCGCTTCGGGAAGCACGAGATGCGACAGCGTCTGCTCGAGCACCGCCTTGGTAACGGGCGCGCGATTGTGCATCTGGTTCACAATCATCCGGCTGTAGAGTTCGACCGTGACCGGGGCGGGGCCGACGTAGTTGCAAACGCCCATCAACTGGGACACTCGGGCCCAACCGCGCTCCAGCATGGCGTAGCGATGATTGTGCAGCGCAATGCTGCCTCTCAGTTCGATCAGATTCTCGCGATACAGCTGTTGAAGCACGGTGTCCGTGATCACCAACCCCAGCTTCAGGCTTTCGCTCACGCTGGCCGTTGTACCGTGCGCGTCCGTCGACAGCGTCTTCAACGCCAAGTCGCGCACGAAGCTGAGGTTCAGGTCCAACTGCTCGGGCGTCTCGGGAAAAGGCAGGGTAATCCGTCGGCCCAATGGCGCGACGTCCGTAATCCCCGGCAATCCGGTGTGCGTTTGTTCAACCATGTTCGGCCCTTACTATCACAGGGCCGGCCCGCGTGTCAGTTGTTTTACTGCCGGGGCGACTCCAGCCGCCCGACTCGTGGAACCGATATCGGCGGGAACTAGCGAGCGGCTTTTTTCAGCGCTTCGGCCTTGTCGGTGCGCTCCCACGTAAGCGCCTCCAGATCATTGGTCTTGCCGAAATGACCGTAATTGGTCGTCTTGCCGTAAATCGGTCGCAAAAGGTTCAACTGCTTGATGATGTTCGCAGGCTTGAAACTGAAAATCTCCCGCACGGCCTTTTCGATCTTCTCCGCGGAAACCTTGCCGGTGCCAAACGTTTCCACCAACACGCTCACGGGCTCGGGATAGCCGATGGCGTACGCGAACTGGATTTCGCAACGCTCGGCCAGGCCGGCGGCGACGATGTTTTTGGCGACGTAACGGCCCATATACGCGGCGCTCCGGTCAACTTTGCTGGGGTCCTTGCCGCTGAACGCGCCGCCGCCATGACGGCCCATGCCGCCGTAGCTGTCCACGATGATTTTTCGGCCCGTGAGGCCGCTGTCGCCTTCTGGTCCGCCGATCACGAAGCGGCCCGTGGGATTGATCAAATAGCGTGTTTCCTTATCGATCAGTTTCTTCGGAATCGTTTTCTTGATGATTTCATCGATGAGGATCTCGGAAATCTCTTTGTGTTTCACATCCGCCGCGTGCTGGTTGGAGATCACGACCGTGTGCACGCGGACCGGCGTGTATCCCTCGTACTCCACCGTGACCTGGGTCTTGCCATCCGGCCGCAGCCAGGGAATTTTGCCGGTCTTCCGCGCATCGCGCAGGGACTTGCCAAGATTATGCGCGAACATGATCGGCGCCGGCATCAGCTCGGGCGTCTCCGTGCACGCGAACCCAAACATCAACCCCTGGTCCCCGGCGCCCTGTTCCGCCGTCGCTTTGCCTTCGGCGGCCTTCTCATCAACACCTTGGGAAATGTCGGGGCTTTGCTTGCAGATGGCGGTGAGAACCTGGCAGTCCTCGTCGTTGAACATCGTGCTGACATCCTTCGTGTAGCCGATCTCGCGGACCGCGTCGCGGACGATCTGGCAATAATCGAGGTGCGCCTTGGTTGTGATTTCACCGGCGAGCACCACGAGGTTGGACTTGGCGAGCGTCTCGCACGCTACGCGGCTTCTCGGATCCTGCTTCAAGCAGGCGTCCAGCACCGCGTCCGAAATCGTGTCGCAAACCTTGTCCGGGTGACCCTCGGTCACCGATTCCGATGAAAATAAATACCGTCTCTTATCCATACATTCCTTCGTCTTCCGGGGGAGGCGCGTCTGTAGTCGTACCCTCGCCAACTCTGGGCCGAATCTACCGGAAAGGGCGCCAAGCCACAAGAGATTTTAGTAGCAGCAGGCTCATGTTATTGGAGGGCGAACCTCCCGGTGAGCCGAAGGCGGCCCCACAAGCACCGCCCGCGTCCCCACGTTCTAACCAATTATCGCCTAGGAAGATTGATGTGCAACGCAGCGCCAGCCGTTTGGGTTCGCTTCGCAAAAAAGACCCTTTTTTCTTACCCCTACTCTGGCCCTGTCAAAGAACGCGGCGAGTATAACGCCCGGGGAACCTTGAGTCGATAAAATTCCCGCATCACCCCAAATCCGTCCAGGCCGAATGTGATTGACAACGTATCCCCCCGGCGTACACCGAGGCCGTAGTCTGAATCGCTGTCACGTTTGCAGCACTTGTCTCAGGAGAAGCGCCGCGAGAGTACGCCGAGGCTCACATGCGAGACACGGTCATTCTTGCCAGTAACGCCCGATGCACGGACGCGCCCGGACTCTGGTTGAACCTCGCCTTCGCGAATCCGGGTACGACCCACGAACCCGTCCTCAGCGGCCATGCGCCCTGGTAGGAGAATCCCCGCCATGCCAGCCAACCCCCAACCCAAATCCGCAGGCCGCGCGCTCGTCTGGGTGCTGCTCGCCGTGACCGCCACGCTCGGCGTCGGCATCCCCATCTATCGCGCCGTCTCACAAGGCTCCGGCTCGGGTTCCGACGACGATTCCGCGCGACGACTTGGGGTCAGGTCTATTTATTATGCAATTGACAATGGTGGTGGCCTGAGGGCAGGATGCGCCAATGGCGCGGCCCTTGCGAATCGATCTGAGAGGTGGGTGGTACCACGTGACCGC
>JBEKBH010000057.1:0-11717 GCA_050015495.1 Verrucomicrobiia bacterium | reverse complement strand
CCGTACCCCTGCAGGAAAATCATGATGTCCCGCACGCTCTTCTGCGCCGTCCACGCTTCCTTGATCCGCTTCGCCCGCTCGGGACCGATCCCCTCCACTTCCCGCAACCGCGCCGAAAACGTGTCGATCACCTCCAGCGTCCGCTCGCCGAATTTCTCGACAATCCGGTCGGCAAACGTGTCGCCGATGCCCTTGATCAGGCCGCTGCCGAGATACTTCTTCAGGCCCACCACCGTCCGCGGCAACACGGACTCGAACCGTTCGACCGCGAACTGTCGCCCCCATTGCTTGTGGTTCACCCAATGACCCTGGGCGCGGACGCTCTCGCCGACGTTCAGCGCCGCGAGATTGCCCACGATGGTGATCGGCTCGGTCCGCCGCGCGCCGCCCTCCGGCAGAAGTTGCGCCACGGTGTAATGGTTCTCCTCGTTGGAGTAAATGACATGCTCCAGCGTGCCTTCAACGGTCTGCAATGGTTCGTCTGCCGCGGTCATTCAACTGCTTCCCACAAGGCCTTAAACTCACCCCTTAGGCCGCCTTACAAGGCCGATTTCGGGGCTAAATTTGGGTTCGTTTTTGGCTTTCTAAAATCACTTTTTCCACACCGGCTTGCATGAAATTGGGTTCGTTTCGCAATTTTGCCTTTGGGGGGCTACCCCCCCTTTGTGGGCCCGGTTTTCACGCCAACCCCACAACCCCCTCGATCCACGAACCACCCTATCATGCCCGCATCATACCAAAATCACGGCGAACTCGCGAGCCGGAATGGGACCCCTACCCATGCGCAACCAACTGCTTGATGTCCCCGCGCCATATCAACTTTGTCTATTCGGTGGCGCTCCGCTTGGTCGGCGGGGATGCACGGGCGGTAGAAGACGTGACCCAAACGGTGTTCATCGCCTTGGCGAGGAAGAGCCGCACGCTTTTCAGAGGGGTGATGTTGGGCGGGCGGCTGCGTGGCTCGACTCTGAATCACGCGTCTGAATAAAATGCAATGTCAGGCCGCCGCCCCAGGAATGAATCGTGCGCAACGGATTGGCCTCCGTCGCCCGCAAGAAAGTCAGGCCGCGCGCCTTCATCTCGGCAATCTTGGCATCCATCTCTCGCTGCTTCCCGGCGGGCCATGTCGAATGCAACGACAGATAAACCGATGTCCGCTCGGCGCCAGGATATTGCGCGAGGAGCGCGCGTGCTCGGCGCTCCATCCGGTAGCGCGGAACAACGACGGTGAACACAAGCGGTAAGAACAACGCAACGGCGCATAGCAAGATAATGGTCGCGTAGTTCATGGCTCGTGCGATGCAGTCGAACTCTATAAGGTTAAGCTGCGTCGAAAGAAAACGCAATACTAATACCACGGAGTTCGGCTCGAGAAATGCCGCGAGGGAATCCGTCCGCCGTTACTTACGCGTCAGTTCCGCCACGGCCTCGCAGTGGGCGGTCTGGGGAAACATGTCGAACGGCGTGACGCGCTCCAGCCGATACCCGTGCGCGGCCAACTGCTTGATGTCGCGCGCCAGCATCGGCGGCGCGCACGATACGTAGATGATCTTGCGCGGCTTGTGTTCCCGCAACGTCTTGAGCACTACCGGGGCGCATCCCGACCGCGGCGGGTCGAGAATCAGGCATGTCTCCTCTAGTTTACACTGGCGCAACGTATAGAACAGCAACCGCTCCGTCTTACCCGGATAAAAATCGTAACTCTTCAGACCGAGCCGCTTGGCATTCTCGTTCGCCGACTGAATGGCCTTCGCGTCCTCCTCGATGCCGTACACGTGCCCGGCGAGATCGGCCAGCATCAACGCAAACAAACCGACCCCGCAGTAGGCATCCACAAGTGTCTTGCACCCGCTGGCCGCAAAAATCCCGCGCGCGTGCTCCAGCGCCAACTCGATAACCTCGCGATTGACCTGGAAAAACGAGCCGAGCGGCACCTGCAGCGTTTTGCCGAGAATGGTTTCGGTGATTGTTTCGACAACCGCCGGTTCCGCCGATTCGTCGGCATCGAGCGGGTCCACCGTGGATCGCCGGGTTTCCATATACGTCCACACCCGCCGCTCGGAGTTGGAGCGAATGGTCAGGTGCACGTTCTCGAGCGATTGCTGGGCGACCTCCGCCAGTTTCGCGTTGACCTCTTCGCCGGCAATCGGGCATTGCTCGATGCCGATGATCGACCGCCCGCGCACACTCCAGAAACCGGGCTTGCCGGGACCGTGGACGACGATCTTGTTGCGGTAATGGTACTCGCGCGGCGAACCGACGACCGGCTCGATGGGCGGATCAGCCAGCTTGCCGATGCGCTCGAACACATCGCGAATCTGGCACCGCTTCAACTCCAATTGATGCGCGTACTCGATATGCTGGTACTGGCAGCCCGCGCACTTCGCATAGTATGGACACCGCGGTTCCACCCGCCGCGGCGACGCCGTAATCACTCGCACGAGGTCCGCCGTCGCGTACCGGCGTTTGACCTCGACGATCTCGACCTCGGCCCGTTCGCCCTCGATAACGAACGGCACAAACACCACGAAATTGTCCACGCGCCCGATGCCGTCGCCGCCAAACGCAACGGTCGTGATGTCGAGTTCGAGCCGCTGGCCGGGGTGAAGTATGGGTACGGGTGTTTCCATGCGCGGACGAATCCTATTCGGAGCCGACCGTGATTACAAACCGGTCTTTCGGGAGACGCGCAGGATGTTCACGCTGCTGGCCAGCGACCAGACCCACGCGAGGAGAAAAATCGCGCACCCGATCAGCCCCAGCGCCAGATGCGGCGTGACATCGTCCGGCAGGCTTCCCTGTTGAACCCAATCGCGCAGGAACAGGATCGCCCAGAGCAGGGACAGCGCGAACCCGGTTTGCGAGACGACAAGCTGAATGATCCCAACCACGCGCCGATGCGCCAGGAATGTGCCCAGTCCCGGCAGCACGAGGTTGCTCACCACGCAACCCCAGGCGGCCTGCCGCGTCAGGCCGTGGCCGGTCGCCTCAGTGATCCTGGGCGGGACTCGGGGCTGCAAAGATATCCTCGTAGGCGTACATGATCGCCGCGATGCAGATCGGCATGGTCACAAAGATGCCGACGAGACAACCCAGAACACCGGCAATGGCGACCAGCCCGGCCACGATCATCAGGCCGAACATGGTCCACCAGTGATGGGTGACAACTTTCCGGCTCAATTCCATCGCCGGCCAGAATTCGAGTTTCTTGTCGATCACGAGCGGCAGGGTAAACGTCCAGGCGATCACCAGATAAATCCCGGGCAGGATGCACAGCAGGAACCCGAGCCCGGACAACAAACCCAGAACGATCTGCGCCAGCATCAATTGCACAAACGCCAGCGAGAAGCCGGCAAACGCGTCACCGATGGTCGCAGCCTGCCCGCGGATTCGTTTGAGAAACAGCAGGTACAGCCCGCCCAGCAATGCGCCGTCAATGATAAATCCCGCGATCAACCCAAGGATCGGGATGGCGCCCACGCCCCCCATCACGAGAAGCACGAGAAATGTGCCACCCACCAACAACCAGAAGTCCTTCTTGACGAGTTCCCAGCCGCGGCCGATGCATCGTCCAATATCAATTTGGTAGCCGCGCGCCAGAATCTGCGCGGCCAGCGCTTCCGGATCGACCGCGCCCACCAACGGCGGCACGGTCGAACCTCCGCCCGCGATGCGGAGCGCATCGGCGAACTCGGGGAATTCGGCAAGGGTCTTCCATTCCGTGGTCCCGCCGGGCTGTATCTTCGTTCGGGCATTGGCGCGGCCCTCGGTGATCCATTGCCGCAGTTGGTCGTTTGTGACCGGACCGTACTCCTGGCCGTCGGCTCCAATAACTTTGTACATGTCAACCTCCGTCGAATCGTTGTCGTTCCAGCATCACGGCGCCAGCAGCGTGAACGGGTATGCGGGAATATTCCGCAGCACGCCGAACGCGACAATCACCACCAGCAACACCCAGATCCAGGTCGGCTTCAACGTGCTGGCGTCGCCGCGCACGAACAGGTAGCCGGCCACCGGCAGCAGGCACATCGATAACGCGTTGAATCGAAACGCCGCGGCCAGGTTTCCATGCAACAACTGGTGCAGCGCGCGGGTCGTCCCGCAACCCGGACACCACAGACCGGTCAGTTGGTGAAAGGCGCACACGGGATAAATCCGCGTGCGCTCCGGGTCAAAAGCGAACACGGCCGTGGCCACGGCCCCAAACGCCAGGCCGAGAAGGATTGTTTTTAGTCGAATCACCATACCCGGTGCATCCGAAACATATGAAAGCGCATCAGCGGCACACAGAGGAGCGTCGAGAGGAGCCCCAGCACGACCGCCACCCAAAACCATGTCTGTGCTTTTCGGGATGCCTCGAGCGCGCCCGGCATGTCGCCCGCCTGGAGCCTGGTGTTCACTTGTGCCGCGAAAATGATCGCCACAATGCCTACCGGCAGGCAGCAACAGATCGTGCTGAAGATGGCGGGCACGAGATAACTCGGTACGTGTTGTTGCAGCTGAAACGCCGGCGTGGGCGATGCCGATGGCGGCGCTGACGGCATCACGGGCGGAGTTCCCGCCGGGAAAAACTCCGGGTATTGGCCGAGCGGCTTCCACTCGACGCTGCCTTCGGCCTGGGCCAAAGTCTGCGCGTTGGCGCGGCCTTCGGCGATCCATTGGCGTATCTGGTCTGCACTGACCGGGCCGTAGGGCCGGCCATCACCACCGATAATCTTGAACATTGGGCTCCTCGCTCCCCGGGTTCAGCGCCAACTCCAAAGTTGGGGACTTGGCCGTCACGCTACGCCAGCGCCTTGCGCAACTCCAGCTTTAATTTCTCCAGTCCCTCTCCCGCCAGCGCGGATATTTCCAATATCTTTTGACGAGCGGGTGCCTGCCCTGAGCCTGCCGAACGGGTCCCTGTCGGCTGTTTCTTCGGCGCGCGGGACGGTCGTCCCGCCAACTTGCGTTTGAACGCGGCCAGGTTCTTCTTCGCGTCGGGCAGATCCATTTTGTTGGCCACGACGAGCCGTTTCTTCTCCAGAATTTCGGGATTGTACAGCTTCAGCTCGTCGAGCAATTGCTGGTAATCATCCTGCGGCTTGCGGCCATCGACCCCCGCCATGTCCAGCAGCACCACCAGCAGTTGGCAACGCTCGATGTGCCGCAGGAAATCGTGCCCCAGCCCCTTGCCCCGATGCGCGCCTTCGATCAGCCCGGGAATGTCGGCGATGCGGATGCGCTCGTAATTGCCGTAGTCGAGGATTCCCACGTTCGGGGTCAACGTCGTGAACGGATACGGCGCGACTTTCGGGTGGGCGTTGGTGATCTTCGAGATCAGCGTCGATTTGCCCGCGTTCGGAAACCCGATCAGCCCCGCGTCCGCCAGCGTCTTCAGTTCCAGTTCGACTTCGAGTTGCTCGCCCGGCTCGCCGTACTCGAACTCGCGCGGCGCCTGGTGTATCGAACTTTTGAACGCCGCGTTGCCGCGTCCGCCGCGTCCGCCCTTCGCCAGCACGAACCGTTGCCCGTCCTCCACAAGATCGGCAATCAGTTCGCGGCCGGTCTCGACAGGCGGAGCTTCCACCACTTCGACAACCGGGGCGCTGACGGTCGTTTCAGCTCGCGAGGCCTCCACCAGTTGCTTCGCCCGGCCCGGCGTGAACGGCATGCCGACGGTTACTCGCGGGTCGAATTCCTCCGTCGCCGCCGCCGGATGATAATTCGACGGCGCGCGCTGTTTCACCGGCGCGGTCAGCCGGAAAACCTGCGTGCCGATGGGCACCTTGGCGATGACGTCCCGCGCGCTCCGGCCAAAACAATTCTTCCCGCGCCCATGGACGCCGTGCTTGGCCATCAGGCGGGGCTGATAATAATAATCGGAGAGATCGGTGATGTTTTTGTCCGCGACCACCACCACGTCGCCGCCCGTGCCGCCGTCGCCGCCATCCGGCCCACCCCGATCGACATATTTCTCCCGCCGAAACGACACGCATCCGTTCCCGCCATCCCCCGCCTTGACGCGGATTTTGACCTTATCGACGAACATGCGGGAAGCATAGCCGCAAAAGCGGACAGCGGGAAGGGGAAAGCCATTTACTGGCGAGCTTGCAGTCGCGCCAACGCATCGGCTGCCGCGGTGAAATCGGGCTTGATCCGCAGGGCCTGTTCGTACTGTACAATCGCCTCCGGCGCCCGGCCCGACTGCGCGAGAGCGTTTCCCAGATTGTAGTGTGCTTCGGGGAGATCGGGATTGATCCGCAAGGCCTGCTCGTAGTGGGTGATAGCTTCCTCGGTCTTCCCCGATTGCGCCAAAGCGACTCCCCAATTGGCGTGCGCATCGGCGAACTCGGGGTTGATCCGTAGCGCCTCTTGGTATTGCGCGACAGCCTCCGTCGTCTGGCCCAGTTTAAACAGAGCATTTCCCAGATTGTAGTGCGCCTTGGCGTAATCGGGTTCGATCCGCAGGGCCTGCTCGTAGTGGGCGATGGCTTCCGGCAGCTTGCCCAATCGAACCAAGTCGTTTCCGAGATTGTTGTGCGCCTCAGCATAATACTGAACGCCCGCCAATAGGTTGAATGCCACCGAGAGACACAAGAGCACGCTCCAACCACAGCGCGCGGCGCACCGCCAGACCGGCCGGTTAGCCAGCCCCGACTCCGAGGCTTGCCCCAACTTCGAGGTCGGGGTCGGGGCCAGCGCGCGCTCCAATCCGAGCAAACCAACCACCGCGAGCAGTAGTAATGCGGGCGCGAAGTCCACCTCGTAGCGGACGATTGCGCTCAAGTAGAACCCCGGTGGCAACGCGCAAGCTGTAAACAACCAGGCCACCGCCGCTGCAAACCAGCGCAACGTCGATGCCTCCCGCCTTGGCCGGTGCCGCCACGCCAGTGGCACAGCCAGTGCCAGCCACACCAGCGGGACGTTGGTCAAGAGGCCAAAGGGATGCTCAACCCCCGCCTGGCCCACAGGCAAGGGTGGCACGGTGATGTCGTGTATGAAGGGAAACCGGCGGCTCCAGTGCGCCGGCTCGAGAAAATACACCCGGAAATTGAACCATAGATGACGCAACCCGAACATTTGCAGCGTAAGTTGCCGCTCCCGTACCAACTGGTAATGCTGCCCAAATTCGAATGGATTGTCGAACCGCAGGGTATTGTAGAGCATCAACCCCGATCCGATGAGCGCCATGGGGGTGATGGCCGCGACCAACAGCGTCCAAACACCCCGCCCCTCGCGCCACGCGTGAATGACCGGCACCAACAGGATGATGGCGCCAAACAGCAAGGTCGGTCGCGCCCCGACCGCCAGCCCGTACGCCACACTCGCCGCCGCCAGCCACCAGCCCCGTCGCTCCGGCTTGTGCAACGCGCCCCAAATCGCCCCCACGGCGAGCATCGTCAGCATGTACCCGCAACTGATTGCCACTTCGTTATAAGCGGATCGCGGCAGCATCACCGGCACGACCGTCGCCAAGCCGAGCGCCAGCGCGCCCGCCGCCACCACCCACACGCTCACTTCGGAAAAGTATCGCCTCCACGCCGCAACCAGTATGCCCACGCTGGCGAGAAAGCCGATCGTGCAAAATACCAACACGGCCAGTTGGTGAGAAAGGTAGTGGCCGGTCAGCGCGACAAACGGCCAAAACAATATCAACGCCGGTGTCACCCCGAAGTAGAGGTAGAGCCGCCCCTTGTAGTAGCTCAGGTCGTGTACCCCGGCAGCGCCATGCCGATAGCGTTCATTGGCCGTCGGATTATACGGGTCGGCGAGCTGTGTAAGTCCGGGCGGCACCTCTTTTTTCAGATTGAGCTGGCCGGCACGAAAACCCTGCACCAACAGATTGTAGTAATTCTCAGCAGCGGTCAACCGGGTCGATGTTAGATAGCCCGAGTGGGCGGTGTACGCATAAACCCCGATGACCAGCGCGCACGCGGCGGCCAAGACTCCGTGCTGCATCCATTGAAGTTTCCCTCCGCGCACGTTTCTGTCTCCGTTCGATGTGGCTCGTTATTAGTCAACGCCGTCCCCCGCCTTGACGCGGATTTTGACCTTATCGACGAACATGCGGGAAGCATAGCCGCAAAACGAGAAGGCGGGAAGGGGAAAGCTGCTTACTGGCGAACTTGCAGTCGCGCCAGCGCATCGGCTGCCGCGGTGAAATCGGGCTTGATCCGCAGGGCCTGCTCGTACTGTACCTTCGCCTCCGGCACCCGGCCCGCCCTCCCCAAGGCGGTCCCCAGATTGTAGTGCACGTCAGCGTTATCCGGCTCGATCCGCAGGGTCTGCTCGAATTGGGCGATGGCTTCCTCGATGTTACCCGCTTGCAGCAGAGCGCTCCCGAGGTTGTTGTGCACCACGGCGTAATCGGGTTTGATCCGCAACGCCTGCTCGTACTGCGCGATCGCCTCGGTCGTCCTGCCCAACTGGAGCAGGGCATTCCCCAGGTTGTAGTGAGTCTCGGGGTAATCCGGTTGGATCCGCAACGCCTGCTCGTACCGCGCGATCGCCTCGGTCGCCTTGCCCGCTTGCAGCAGAGCAACCCCCAGATTGATGTGCGCCTCAATGCAATCCGGTTGGATCCGCAACGCCTGTTCGTAGTGCGCCATCGCCTCGGGAAGCTTGCCGGCCTGCTCTAAGGCCATCCCCAGATTGTTGTGCGCGTCGGCGAAATCGGGGTCGATCCGTAGCGCCTGTTCATAATGTCCGATGGCGTCGCTGACCCTGCCCTCCTGCAAGAAGACGTTTCCCAGATTGTTGTGCGCCACGGCGTAATCGGGGTTGATCCGCAGTGCCTGTTCATAATGCTCCTGGGCCTCCGGCGCCCGACCCAATGACATCAGGGCCAATCCCAGATTGTTGTGTGCCTCAGCATAATCGGGGTTGAGCCGTAGCGCCTCCTCATAGTGCGCAATTGCTTCCTGGACTCTGCCCGAACGGACCAACGCCTTCCCCAGATTGCTGTGCGCCTCGGCGCAATACTCGACGCTCGCTAACAAGTTAAACGCCACCGAGAAACACAGCAGGAGACTCCAGCCCCAACACACCGCACGCCGCCAGACCGGCCGGCAAACCTGCCCCGGCTCCGAGGCTTGCCCCGACTTCGAGGTCGGGGTCGGGCTCAGTGCGCGCTCCAAACTCAAGATGCCGATTACTGCCAGCAGCACCACCGCGGGAAGGAAATCCACTTCATAACGAGGGGCGGCATAATAATAGAGGGCTATCGTCAAGGCCCCCATCCCGAAGAGCAGGGCCGCTGCCGTCACGAACCAGCGCAAAATTGAACCAGCCTCAGCCGACCGATCACGCCACGCCAACGGCACAGCCAGTGCCAGCCACACCAGCGGGATGTTGGTCAAGACGCCAAAGGGATGCTCAACCCACCCCTGGCCCACAGGCAAGGGTGGCGCGGTGATGTCATGTACAAAGGGAAACTGAGCGCTCCAGCGCGCCGGCTCCAGAAAATAGATCCGGAAATTGAACCAGAGATAGCGCAGACTGAACTGTTGAACTGCGACCTGCCGGCCTCCGCCCAACTGGTAGCGCCAGCCGAACTCGAATGGATTATCGAAGCGCAGGGCGTTGTAGAGCATCAGCCCCAACCCGATCAGTATGATCGGCCCGGTCGCCGCCATCAGCAAAGCCAAAATCTTCCGGCGCTCACACCACGCTTGGGCCACCGGTGCCAACAGGATGACCGCGCCGAACAACAAGTTTGGCCGCGCCCCCACCGCCAGCCCGTACGCCGCACCCGCCGCAGCCAGCCACCAACCCCTCCGCTCCGGCTCGTGCAATGCCTTCCAAATTGCCGCCACGGCCAGCATCGTCAACGCATACCCACAACTGATGGATACCTCGTACACATCACACCGCGCCAACAGCAACGGCGTGAGCGTGGTCAAACCGAGTGCGAGCGTGCCGGCCGCCACCACCGCAACACTGACTCCGGCAAAGTATCGCCGCCAGAGCGCGCACAACAGACCCACGCTGGCCAGGAAACCCACCACGCAGAAAATCACCCCGGCGTCTTTTTGAGACAGATAGCGGCCGGTCAGCGCCGCGTAGGGCCAGAACAACACCACGGCGGGCGAAACTCCAAAATAGAGGTAGAACTTCCCCTTGTAATAACTCAGGTCGAGCAGCCCGTAGGGGCTATTGGCCGTCCGATCGTAGGGGTCGGCGAGTTGCGCGAACCCGGGCGGCACCTCTCTTTTCAGATTGAGCTGGCCAGCGCGAAAACCCTGCACCAGCAGATTGTAGTAATCGTCAGCAGCGTTCAAACTTGCCGATACCAAAAGGCCAGAATGAGCGGTGTACAAATAAACCCCGATGACCAGCGCGCACACGGCGGCGAGGACTCCGCGCTGCATCCATCGCACTTTCCCTCCGTACGTTTTTGTCTCCGATGGATATGGCTCGCAATTAGTCAATGCCGTCCCCCCGCCTTGACGCGGATTCTGACCTTATTGACGAACATGCGGGAAGCATAGCCGCAAACGCGGACAGCGGGAAGGGGAAAGCCATTTACTGGCGAGCTTGCAGTCGCGCCAGCGCATCGGCTGCCGCGGTGAAATCGGGCTTGATCCGCAGGGCCTGCTCGTACTGTACCTTCGCCTCCGGCGCCCGGCCCGACTGCGCGAGAGCGTTTCCCAGATTGTAGTGTGCTTCGGCGTAATCGGGATTGATCCGCAGTGTCTCTTGGAATTGCGCGACAGCCTCCGCCGTCTGGCCCAGTTTAGACAAAGCATTTGCCAGATTGTAGTGCACGTCGGCGTCATCCGGCTCGGTTCGTAGCGCCTGCTGGTAGTGTGTGATGGCTTCCTCGATCTTACCGGTTTGCGCCAGGGCGAACCCCAGATTGTAGTGCGCCACGGCGTAATCGGGTTTGATCCGCAGCGCCTGCTCGAATTGGGCGATGGCTTCCTCGATCTTACCGGTTTGCGCCAAAACCACCCCCAGATCGGAGTGCGCCTCGGCGAAATCAGGTTTGATCCGCAGTGCCTGCTCGAATTGGGCGATGGCTTCCTCGTTCTTTCCCTCCCGCATCAAGGCGTCTCCCAGACTGTAGTGCCCATCGGCGAAGTCGGGTTTCATCCGCAGGATGTCCTCATCGCGTGCGACGGTCTCCTCGGTCCTGGAATACAGCCGCCAATGGGACACCGGATATTCCCGCACGAGCGCCGTATCGTGCAGAAACCAGGTCGGCGGATAGTCGTCGCTCGAGAGGAACAGATGCGTGGTCGTGGCAGTGAACAACCGACCCTTTTCGGCCGGTAGTCCACAGTGCGCCTCGTAGACATACAGCCAATCAATCCGGGCGAAACACTCGTGGTCTTGCAGCCGCTCGCTCTCCGGCACCTGGGTCGCCAGTTCCGCGTAATACCACACCTGCCATTTCGTGCCGTCGCTCATGCACAGCTCGACTGGTTGACTGTTTTTTTGATGGATACGGGTCAAGTCCTGAATCAGTGCGGGGATATCGGCCATAACCGTGCTAATGCACATGTGAGTCCGGTTCAGACCCCACGCCGCCGTCACAGTATACGCCAACAACAAGACCGACAACCCCCGCCGAAGCCAGCGGACAGCAGTACCATCAGCGAGATGGGCCAGTTGCAGCACGAACAGCGGGAAGAAATACATCGCGGCTCGCTCGATGGGGAACAGGATATGAAAAAGATAATGCCCAACATAAATCATTGCCACGATGGCCAACAGACAAAAGGAAATCCGCA
>JBEKBH010000056.1:0-12039 GCA_050015495.1 Verrucomicrobiia bacterium | reverse complement strand
TTGACGGTGTTGCCGGTCCCCGTGTAGTCCTTGTAGTAGCGTTTGTCGTCCGCCAGCGTGTAGAAGATCGCGTTATCCATCCCGCGGAAACAGAGCGTCGGACCCAGCTCGTCTCCCTCCGCCGTGTGATTGAACACCACATCCAGAATCACTTCGATGCCGGCCTTGTGAAAGGTCCGGACCATTTCCTTAAACTCCAGCGTCTGCTGGCCCAACCCTCCCGAACTGCTATAGGAAGCTTTGGGTGCAAAGAAGGCCACGGGATCATATCCCCAGTAATTCCTGAGCGGTTGACTGGTTCGCGGATTCCTGCGCGTCACAGAAGTTTCACTGAACTCCTGCACGGGCATCAGTTCCACAGCGGTCACCCCCAAGGTTTTGAAATAGGGAATCTTTTCCATCAGGCCTCGATAGGTTCCCGGATGGTCCACGCCCGACTTGGGGTGAATGGTAAAGCCGCGAACATGTGTTTCGTAAATGACTGTCTTCGACCACGGATGCCGGGGTGGCTGGTCTCCATCCCACTCGAAGGGCTCGTTGACAAAGACGCATTTCGGCATCGACCCGGAATTGTCCAGCTTCGAGAGAGCCAGGTCTTGCTCCGGCGCCGACGGGTCGTATCCACGAGCCGATGCAAAATCCCACGGGGGCAGCCGTGAAATCGCGGTAGCGAAGGGATCGAGGAGAAGCCTGTTGAAATTGAAACGATGTCCTTCGCTGGGTTCGTAAGGGCCATCCACGCGGTAAGCATAGAATTGACCGGGACCGATCCCTTTTACCCAGACGTGCCATACGTCGCCGGTGCGGTTGCGCACTGGATCCAGATCGATTGCCCGGGCGGGCGCTGCGTCTTCGGGATGGTCGAACAATTCCAGTCGAACGCGGCTGGCGTAACGGCTGAAAATGGCGAAATTAACCCCTCCTCCCTTTTCCTGGGTTCCTAAAGGCATAGGAGAACCGGCCCGAACGTCAGCGCGCTCGGAGTTCTGCGAGATGCAATCGTGCGACTCGCGTTGGGGTGCTTTCATCATCGTTGCCATAGGATTCGTGCGTCTTCCAGTGGGATCGCTACGCCATCGTGGTGCGACATCACTCGCGCCGTATAGTCCGCTGGCGGGCGGGCCGCAGACACAGTCGCGCTGTAAACGTAGCCGCCCGACGCGCCGACCAATTGGCGAACGCACTTCATCTCCTGCCGCACCGAACTGCCTCCGTTAACCCTGTTGGCATAGAGCTCGACTCGCACAGCCTTCGGGTCGATGTCGTCGAGATAGACCTGAACCTCATACGTACGCTGCTTGCCATGCGTCTCCTGCTTCACCTCGCCGAAGTGTAACGTGATCCATTTCTGTTCCAGACTGTGCTGGCAATCCACCATTTGCTTTCCAACGGTGCCTTTGTTCGCAATACGCGAAAGGTAGGCAGTAGCTGCCGGGAGATAGTGTTGCTCTGTGTACTCACGCACCGCGCGGTCGGCGGAGAAGTGCGGTGTCAGGCGCGCCATGCTTTCCCGCATCCGCGCGACCCAGGCGGTGGGAATGCCTTTCTCGTTGCGGGTATAGAACTCGGGGACCACCTCGCGCTCGAGCCGTTCGTAGAGCGCCTCGGCTTCGGCTGCATCCCAAGCGGGATCGGTGCCATGTTCCTGACCATCCCCCAACCCCCGCCCCACCTCAGGCGCGTAGGCTTCGGCCCACCAACCATCCAATTCCGAGAGGTTGATTCCTCCGTTGACGAGCACCTTCATACCGCTCGTTCCACATGCCTCCCAAGGCCGCCGTGGTGTGTTGATCCAAACATCCACCCCCTGCACCAGGCGCTCGGTCAAATGCATATCGTAATCACTGAGAAAGATCGCGTGAGGACGGACTTCGGGCTGGCGAATGAATTGTATCCATTTCTGGATCAGAGCCTGTCCCGCCCCATCCGCGGGATGAGCCTTGCCCGCGAGGATGAGTTGCACCGGCCGCTGAGAATTGGATAACAGACGCAGCAGTCGCTCCGGATCATGCAGCAGCAGGTTGGGTCTCTTGTAGGTTGCGAAGCGTCGGGCAAAGCCCAGTGTCAATGCGTTGGGATCGAAGAGATGCCTCGCCTCCTCAACCGCCTCGGGCGATGCGCCGGCAGCGGCGTAGTGCTGCGCCAGACGCTGGCGAGCGTATTCAACCAGGGACTTGCTGGAAGCGGTGCGAAATTGCCAAAGGCTCTCGTCGGAGACGCGGCGAATGTCCTGCTCCAGGGTTTCCGTCGTCCCCAGCCAGCGGCCTTTTCCACAGGCCGTTGTCCAAAGATCGTCGGCGGCCGCCGAGTCCCAGGTCGGGTGATGAACTCCATTGGTGATGTAACCGATGGGGACTTCGTCCTCTGGCCACTGCGGAAAGAGAGGCGCAAATAAGTGGCGACTAACCTGCCCATGCAAGCGACTTACGCCATTCACCGATCCACTGCCGCGAATGGCCAAGTAGGCCATGTTAAAACTCTCAGACGCGTCGTTCGGATTCTGACGACCAAGGGCCAACAAATCCTGAATCGAAATACCGAGCTTCTCCTGCGCATACCGGCCAAGGTATTGCTCGATGAGAGCCGGAGTGAAGCGATCAAACCCGGCGGCTACCGCCGTATGGGTGGTGAAAAGGTTCCCCACTCGCGTGGCGGCCAGCGCGACTTCGAAGGGCTGCCCGGTTTCTTCCATCAAACCTCGGGCGCGCTCCAACACGGCAAAGGCCGCATGACCTTCATTCAAATGACAGACTTCGGGTTTGATTCCCAGTGCCGCGAGCAGCCGCCAGCCGCCGATCCCGAGGAGCAATTCCTGCACGAGCCGCAACTCCGGGCCGCCCCCATACAACTCGCTGGTGATCCCTCGATGAGCAGGGAAGTTCGCCGCGTCATTGCTGTCCAGCAGGTAAAGTTTCACCCGACCGACTTGGACCTCCCAGGCGCGCAGCCAGACCGAGTAACCGGGCAGCGCGATCTCGAACCGTAACCACTCGCCGTTGGCTTGGCGCACCGGCGTGATCGGCAACTGTCCGGGGTCATTATATGGATAAAGGGCTTGTTGCGCTCCGTCCCGGTCGATCACCTGGCGAAAATAGCCTTGTTGGTAGAGCAGCCCCACGCCGACCACCGGCACTCCCAGGTCGCTGGCAGCTTTGAGTTGATCACCAGCCACATTACCTAGGCCACCGGAGTAAATGGGCAGCGCTTCGCTCAACATGTATTCCATGCTGAAATATGCGACGCAGGTCAAGGGAGCCTGCGGATGATGTTGCTGAAACCACGCAGGCGTCTCCGCCGCCTGATGCTTGACTCGCAGCAGGTCATCAACATTCTTACGGAAGGCCGGATCGGCCAGCACGCGCTGGAGTTTGTCCTTTGCGACAGTCTGCAGGACCACCCACGGGTTTTGAGTGAACTCCCACAGCGTGGGATCAAGCTGCCGCCACACTTCGTCAGTAGCATGATTCCACGACCAGCGCATATCCAAAGCGAGTTCTTTCAACGCATCGAATCCATTGAATAACTTTTCAGTGGTCATAAGTTAAATCTTCCTCCTTAACGCCATCCGACCTCAGCTTCAATCACTGCGGTTTGCTCGGAGCTTGACGGTGTGCCATCTGCTCGTGATCCGGGCGCGGCGCACAAAGCCGCCACCTTCGCCAAGCGGCGACGATGCCGCGCCGCGCCGCTGAATCGCGCGGCGAGAAATGTTTGCACCAATTCCCACGCGAGAGCGTGACCGACGACGAGGCCACCGAGGCAGATCATGTTCAAGTCGTCGTCCTCGACACCTTGGTGCGCCGAAAAGTTTTCGTGAATCAAGCAGGCGCGAACCCCGGCCACTTTGTTCGCGCAGACGGATGCTCCAACCCCACTGCCACAGATGCCCACGCCGCGATTCACCGTCCCGGCGGCAACCGCCCTGGCCAGCGGGACGATAAAATCCGGATAATCATCGTCCTCTTTCGGCCGACCATTGCCGAAGTCCACCACTTCATGACCGGCGTCGCGTAATTTCCCGGCCAGATATTCCTTTAGCTCGTAACCACCATGGTCGGTGGCGACACCGATGCGTTTCGATGTTCCTGGCAAGATTGTCATGCGATGAAACTCATTCCACCAGCCAGACGGCATACCCCACCGTTTTGTTTAGGAGGTGTTCACCGAGGCCAACGGCGAAGAGCTTGCCAAACAGAGATTGTTTGTGGCGACCAACGACAATCGTGTCGCACTTTTGCTCGGCAGCGGCCTGAACGATTTGGGCAAGCACATCGCCTCCTTCTTCGGCGGCCTTCGTGGTCACAGATTCAGCAGCCACGCCGGCGCGGACAATGTGTTCCTTGATCTGCGCCAGCATCTGTTCGGCTTTGTCCCATGCCTTCCCAGCAAACTCTTCCGCCCGCTTGTCGGCGGCGGCGGCTTTTGATCCTTCGACATGCGGTGGAAGTCCCGGTAACACATGGAAGACAACAATTCTTACGCCGGGCGCTTTGCTGCCGGCACAGGCTAGCGCGACATAATCGGCAGTTTTGAAAGAGCTTTTCGTTCCGTCCACCGCCAACAGTAATTTATGTTTCATCGTGATTCTCCACCGGCCTTCATCGTGGGCCTTGTCGGTTGGTTACGGATCGCTTGGAGCGCCTTCATCGCCGCCACCGGTGCCTCGGCCTCGGGATCAGAGCCTTCCAATGCCTGAATCACCGGCACCAGTTGATTGTTCCATTTCTCGTGCGCCTCGTCGTGCAACACGTGATGGGCGCTTTCCCGCAATAAAGTCGAGTCGGGACGCTCAATCAAAGCCTGCATGAGCGCCGACAAGCCAGTCCGTCCCAGCGCTACGACGGCGCGCGCCGCCAGCCAGCGCACGTCGAATTTGTCATCGGCGAGTGCCTTCGCCAGTGCCGGTGCGGCGCTGACATCGCCGATTTCACCCAAGGCTTTGGCAGCCTGTCCGCGACCGTATTCGGTCGATGTGCGGAGCGCACCAATCAACGGGTTGACGGCTGCTTTTCGGAGGGAGACCAACTCCTGATGTGCACGGTTGCGGGTCGCGGCAGAATCGCTGCCGAGGTCTACGAGGAGCGCGGCGATGCGACCGGTGGAGGTTACAGATTCTGATGGCTCAGTCATGTGTCATCACGCGACGGTTCAGGCGGCGGCGGTCACCACCTCCACCACCCGCTCATCGTTCGTGGTCTGGACGACCAGAAAACACCGGTCGGGTGCGCTGGAGGACAGATACGAATAGCGAATGTTCACCCCCTGCTTACCCAACTCGGCCAGCAGCCGGGCGGCCACGCCGGGCTGGTAAGGCGCAGGGCCGAGGAGTACGACGGCATGCGTCTGGCAGATGTAGCCGGCCGCCTCAAGTACCTGCTGGGCCTCCTCTGGCCGACTGGTGGTCAACAACAGCAGCAGTCCCTCGCGGTCAGCACAACAACTGCGGGTCAATATGGAGAGTTGATGATCGGCCAACAACGCCAGCACATCTGGCCCATCCTTGCCGGCGGGAATGTGGACCCGGATTTCGACTTCGCGGCGCGCGGTCATAAAGCCACGACTTGCAGATGTTTGGACGTGTTGCGGTGGGTGGACCGGGGCTGCTCGGCTACAGCCAACTCGGCCGGTGCCGCACCGTCCGGGCGTCGCTGTACACGGGCATCCTGGGTGCAGTCCAACTTGAGTTGCTTTTCGGCCTGTAACCAATGGGCCTCGTGCCGCCCGTGTGGGCGGCCTTCCTCTTCCCAGATCAGGTACGCACATATGGCGATCTGTCCGGAAGTGGGTTGAATTGGGGTTTGGTTGTTCATCAGCGCGTCCCCCTTCGGATTTGTTTGTTGTTTCGATTTTCTTACGCGGCGGCCTTGTGCCAGCGCCAGAATCATCTGCGTCGCGCCCTTGGTGCCTTTGAACATCTGCCGTCGTGTCCGACCGCGCGCAACCTTCCGACGAGTTGTTGCTTCGCCTCAAATCCAGCCGTGCGCGAATGGCAATGGGGTCACACCCTTCGCAGTGTGACCCCGCTGAAAACCCTGCCACGTGGCTTTATCGACTTGCGGTTGCTCCCACGAGGCTCTCTTTGGGAAGACTGCGGTCCGGCTGATGGTGTTCCGTCAGTTCCGGATTGGTGCGGTTGATGATTTCCTGGGCCCGAACCGTTTCCTCCGGGGAACCATGGGCGACCAGAACATATTTGCCGGTCTTGATCGCAGTCTCGTACCGCACGATGCTGTCCTTCGGAATGCCGAGTCCGTACAAGCCGGCTCCCAGCGCGGTCAGACCACCCACCACGACGGCGCCTTCCAGCGCCCCGACGATCCAACTGACTATTGGCCCGGCTGCCAGAACCTGTCCCAAACCAGGAATCCAAAAGAATCCGGCCCCGAACAACAAGCCCCAAAACCCACCCCAGAAGGCCCCCAGTTTTCCCCAGTATTTCATGCGGTCGCCGGTATTGTAGTAGCCGACCACGTGTTCATCGGTGTGATAGTCGCGTCCGACGATCGACAGTCTCTTCATGTCAAAACCGGACCGCTGCAGTTCCTTAATCGCAGCTTCGGCTTCGGCGTGCGATTTGTAAATCGCCACGACGGTGTTGTTCTTGGTCATGGTTGTCCTTTCGGTTCGTTGTGGTTTTTGCGCTCACCGTTTTTCTTTGAACCGGTCATCGTGTTCTCTCGGTGCAATAAAAAGATTCTGTCGGCGTCCCTAAAAGCGCGGCGCATAGAGCATATCCGACTTTTCCTGCCAAGCATTTGGTTCCATTCATGGAGTTACCCATCTGTTCAATAAATCAAAAACGCGTTGTTGTTCTCGAAAAACAACGATATGGGTATCAATGGCGAGCCGGATAATTCCTCTGGCTCGGCGATCCCCACAAACGCCGTAAACGGTCTCGATGAGGTTGCCAAAGGTCAATGTCTTCTGTTTGTGATCGGCTTTCATGCTGTGACGATAGGGGTCAGAGGCCTGTGCGCGCCATAGGGTGTTCACCCCACCGGGAAGTTCGGGAATCCCGGCGACCTCTGTTCGGATCCGCTGCCACATTATGTTACGGGTTCGATCTTGATCCAACGGCTGGATCCTGTTTATGAAAATACTCGCGGACTTTCGCGGCGATCTGGCGGTCGGTCATCTTGTCGATGGTTTCAACAGCGATGATGTGTCCGCCGAGCTTGTCTCGCTCCAAACGCTTCTTGAGCTCGCCCTTGGCCTCCCCGGGACCAAAGATCAGAATGGATTCGGCATCACGAATCGCTGCAATCACCTCATCGTAGTAGTTGTTCAAATGGCCCGTAAACTCCCTCTCGTGACTATCATCGGCTTGAACCTGTTGTGATTCGTAGGAAGTCGTCGATCGGACGCCGGCAAAACGTCCGGGCTGTTTTTCCACGTTCGACCGGATCTCCATGGTCTCTTCCCCTGCGGCGGAGACAATGGCGATCACGGCCTTCCGATGATCAATCCACAAACCCACAGTCGTTTTCATGGAACTCTCCTTTGTCGGCGATTTACTTGCTGCAATCTGATAGTGATCCGCTGCCTCACCGCTTTCTTACGGTGACGTCAATGAGGCCGAAATCAAGGTCAGCCAGCTTCGCGAAGGCGGCTCGACTCAGGTCGATCCTCCGTCCTTCGTGGACCAACCGTTTCGTGGGGCCGCGATCCGTGATTTCTACCACCACGCTCCGGTTCGCGTGCGTGACGATCACCTTGGTGCCGAAATCGAAAAACCACGACGCCGCAGTGAGCCTGTCGGGATTGAACCGTTGGCCGTTGGCCATCGGCAGGCCACGCTCCTTCTCCCCATACCACGATGCCCGGTCAGCGGCCTGACAGGCTAGACATGAGAGAATGAGGAGCGCCGCGAGTGCTTGTGCGCTGGCTCGCTCCGAATGATGGAAGAGCCCTTTCACACAATCATCATAAGACCGGAGCCCCGTGGCCGCCATGGGGTGTTTGCCCCATGGGAAACTTGAATCCCGACGATCCTGAGGCGTGGCGACAGCGCAAGGCAGATCCCTGCGCGTTGCGACGAAAACGAAAAAGAGGCCGGTCCGCTTTCGGACCGACCCCTTTTCTTGTTACTCGCGCGGCCGTCGCCAATTTTGACAGGTCGGCGTGGGGGACGCCATTTCGCAGGCGGCGCCAGCGGCGCTCGTAAATTTCCGGGTGGCTACGTTGCCTTCTGGTGTTTGGCCCGTTCTTCGCGCATTGCGTCCTTACCGGCTTCGACGGCAGCGGCCAGTTCCGCTTTCTTGCCTCGGACAAAATCCGTGGCATCCTCCAGGGCATCGGACGCCTTGCCCTTGAGATCGCGGCCTTTCTTGGCGAGCAGATCCCGCGTTTCCTTGCCCGAACGGGGCGCGTACAGCAGGGCGGCCGCCGTCCCGACGAGCGCGCCGATGGCAAACGCGGCGAGATAACCGCCGACTCGACATGATTCATTATTATTGTCTGACATGTTGTTCCTCTGTTTTCTGTGGCTGGTGACGATTTCGATTCAAGAACGTCTCAAAGAACACCGCGATCCCCTTGCGAAAAATCCGTGCGTTGCGCGCCGCCGTGAGGATGGGTGGCTCCAGAACCGTGCCGACTTCCTCGACAACACGATCCACTCGCTCTGTCCAGCCGCGCACGGTTTGGATCACGCGCTCGACGTCGTCGCACTGCTGGTGGGCGCGCGTGGATAGTTCGTTGACGTTGTACAACAACCTGCGGCCGTCTTGGACCAGAAGTGAAACCTCGGCTTTGAGTTCTGCCAGCGTCTGCGACATCCGTGCGGCCTGCTGGCGCAGTTGGAGTATGGCCGGTATGCAAACCACGACGAAGATCACGATCGCGACGGATGCGAGAAACAGGGCGATCTGTAGTGGGATTGACATTCAGTTCACCCACCTTGCCGGATTGTTGTTCACGCGCTCAGAGTAAGCGGTGAGACTGTGCGGCGACTATGGGGTGTTTACCCCATCTGCAGGCATCCGAGTGGACAACGGCAAGGGCACGGTGTCCTCATTCGGCCATTGTGTCGAGTGTGATAGGTACCGCTATTTCGTCGCGGAGTCCGGGCACGTGTAGTCCAAAACGATGCATCTGCGTAGTCGCGAGGGAAACTGGGGGGCAACAGAATTCAGTGCACCGACAACCAGTCTAGACATGCGTCAGAGTCGTGTCCGATGTCTACTCATGGATGCCCGCGATCATATTGGTAGTCTTGGTCATCCTGGTGAGCCTGATCAGATCGATTCTGATCCTCAGGGCGAGGCGATTCGTCGCGAGCGTCACCGTGGTCTCGTGAGAAAAAGCATCCCGCAAGCAAGATGGAAACCGCTCCCAACAAGACTGCCAATCTGAAGGTTGACCGTTTTGGATGATGGTTCATGCAGGGAGTATAGGGGGGACAATGGCGGGATGGTATGGGGTGTTGACCCTACCCAGCGGTTGATTCTTAGTGGATCCGAGCGGTCAAGGGGCCATTCGACCGTCAGGAACAGAAGATCAGGGCAGTGGGAAGCAGACCTCAACGGCGGCGGAGATACCAGCCAAAGAACCACGACACGAAAAGGACGAGAAGAAACAAGGCTATGAGCGCCCGTGCGGGAGTGATGCGAGACGGATTCTTTGGCTTGTTCTCTTGGTTCTGCGTCATAATTTCCCTTCCGGGCTCGATAGCTTGTGGTACGCCGTTCGCGGGCTTGTTGACCAACGTCGAAACGGTGCCGTCCCGTACATGCTGCCAATCCGCAATGTTTTCTGAAAATTAGCGGGTGCCCGCAAACCAAAAATGGTGGCAACCTAGGTGAGGCTAGGAGAAGCGTAGCCACCATTGTGGATTGTTCACGGGTACCCACTGCCTACCGTGAACAGGATTTGCTCTCAGCGAGGTGGGGGTGAAGACACCCCGTCATTGAGCAACAACTCCTGTTCCTATCATTCCGGAGCCTATGTAGTACGTCATCCGCGCACAATGGGGTGAACACCCCATAGCCAAGTATCGCCCAATTCGCCATTCTCCCCCGAATGAAGGAGGCCGACGTTTGACAGCGAAGCTACATGTCCACCGTCTGCCCGCCAGCACAACGGACGCTGTCTTGCTAAGACTATTCGAGGGAGTGGGACGAGTCATCAACTGCGACATGGTCACGGATGAAACCACGCGCATAAGTCATATGGGAAATGTTGGATAAACTATTGGGAGGGAAAGGTGAATCTGCAAAAACTTGCGGGGGGGATTTGTGTGAACCTCTTGTTGTGCGGCCTGGTAGCGCCAATGCTAACGGGATGCGCGGCCTTGACGTCCCTCGCCCTTACGGCTGATCCCGCCGCGAGTGCTCCGGAAGCGCCTCGAACCATCACGGCAGTCAAGCTTTCCCAAGCCAATTATCATGTGCAAAGGCTGAATGTCACGGGCCACGACAACGGTTTTAAATTATTGGGGCTGTTTACGATTGTACCGGCCAGCCGGGTGAAAGCGTTTACGAGAATGTATCATAGCGCCGAGATCGAACCCGGTGGTCCGTTGGCACCGGCGAACATTGCGGTCGAAGAAATTGAACAAAACTACATCTTGTTCTCGATACCACAAGTTTTTGTTCGCGCTGACTTTGTGGTTTTCGAGGTCACCTCGCTCAGTAAGCCGCAAAAACCGTCGCCGGAATAAACACGATTCGTGAATGGCGCACGTCGAAGGCCATCGGATTCGTGGAGATGGCCACGGTGCAGCAAGCACAAAGAGCCATTGACCAACTCAACGGCAAGGAATTGGCCGGACGCGTAATACAAGTTTCCGAGGGCCCGTAACGAGATTTCGGTTGCGAAGGTGGGTGCGATTCTCACAAGATTACGTAGGGGATGCGGGGTGATCCGGCAACTAGATGATCGTTAACTGGACACTGCTTTCGATGATTCCCGCGGCGATGGCATACCGGGTGAGACCGGAGATCTCGTGGATGTTGAGCTTGGCCATGAGATTCTGCCGGTGTTTTTCGACGGTCTTGATGCTGATGCCGAGTTCCGATGCGGTCTGTTTGTTGGCCTTGCCTTCGGCAATCAGTTGGAGCACCTCGATCTCGCGTGAACTCAGGCGGGCGATTTTCTTCCGTAGCGCTCCGCCTCTCCCAGGCATCTTCTGATCATGCAGCCGCCTGGCAACGGAGGGACTGAAGAACGTGTTTCCTTTCTGCACTGTCCGAATCGCCCGCGACAGATCGTGCGCGGAGGTTTGCTTGACCAGAAATGCCGCCGCGCCGGCCGCGATCGCATGATCGACGTACGCGTCATCGTTGTGCGCGGAGAGAATGAGCACCTTGGTACCGGGAACGGCTTTGCGAATCTGCCGGGTGGCTTCCGACCCGTTGAGCAATGGCATCGCGATGTCCATCACAACCACCGACGGACAAAGCTTCCTGGTCAATTCCACCGCTTGGCGGCCAGTCTGCGCCTCGCCGACCACTTCGAAATCGTCTTCGGCCTCCAACAATTTCCGAAACCCCTCACGGACAACCATGTGATCTTCAGCCAGCAGGACGGTGATGCGTTTCATAATTACTAACCCCGGTTGTTGATGGTGAATGGAATCTCGGCGCGGATGGTCGTACCTTGGCCCGGTGCGGATTCGATGCGCAGACGACCGCCGACCATCTCGACGCGTTCGCGCATGCCGAGCAATCCCAATCGTTTGTTCCGTTTGGCGTGTAACACCCGTTGCACCCGAAAGGATTTGCCGTTGTCCTGGATGGTCAGGCCAATGGTGCGCGGAAGTTTCTGGAGGCTGACGTCCACCCGGCTGGCGTGCGCATGGCGGCCGACATTGGTCAGCGCTTCCTGGGCGACGCGATAGAGAACCGTACGCGTGACGGTGTCCAATCGCTCAATCCTGTCAGAAGTAAAGGTCGTGAAATGAATGTGAACGCCCGTCTGTTTCGTAAATCCTTTCATAAACGCATGGAGGGCGGGAATCACCCCCAGGTCGTCCAATACGGCCGGGCGCAAATCCCGCGCGAACCGATGGACGATATCCACCGACTTCTCGACCATCCG
>JBEKBH010000055.1:0-13475 GCA_050015495.1 Verrucomicrobiia bacterium | reverse complement strand
TGGGTTGGTGAAGGAAATCCAGGCCCGGCTGGAGTTGTACCGGAGCGGACGTGCGTACCATCTCCCTGTCAGCCCAGCGACCAGTCCCCCCGACCCGTGATGCAGGATGTTTTTTCTTAATGGTGACATGGTAGTATCGGCTCAATGACAAGACGGAAGCCCATTGATGACGCGCCGCAGCAACTGGAAAATACGTGGAAATCGCCGGTTGTTGGTGCGGTCCTCATCATTCTGCTGACGGTGGTGGCGTACCTGCCGGTGTTGCGATGCGGCTACATTTGGGATGACGACGCCTATGTTACGCAGAATCCCTTGCTGACTGCACCGGACGGGCTGGAACACATCTGGTTTTCGGCACACCGTCAATCGCAGTATTTCCCGCTGGTGTTCACGACGTTGCGATTCGAGCATACGCTCTGGGGCTTGGATCCGGTTGGCTACCATTCCGTCAACCTCCTGCTCCACTGCATAAACGCATTGCTGGTCTGGATAGTACTGAGAAAACTGGCGCTGCCCGGCGCGTGGCTGGCGGCGGCAATCTGGGCCGTGCATCCCGTCAACGTCGAGTCGGTCGCGTGGATTACCGAGCTCAAGAATACGCAGTCGACGTTGTTCTATCTGCTGGCGCTGGTGGCGTGGATGAAATTCACGGACCAACAGACCGGCCGCCCGTGGCGATTCTATGGGCTGGCGTTCGGATTGCAGACACTGGCGCTGTTCAGCAAGACGACGGCCTGCACGCTGCCCGCGGCGATGCTGCTCGTGCTGTGGTTGCGAAAGGAACTGATCGGCTGGCGCCGGCTGATGCAGGTGGCGCCGTTTATGGGTCTGGGCGTCGCGATGGGTTTGTTGTCCGTATGGTGGGAGGCCCATCTGGGCAATTACGGTGAACAACTTGACTATTCGTTCAATGGTCTGGACCGGGTGCTCATCGCCACGCACGCCTTGTGGTTTTATGCAACGAAGTTGGTGTGGCCGACGAACCTGGCCTTCAGTTACCCGCGTTGGGAAATCGACCCGCGCAACCCGCTGCAATACACCTGGCTGGTCGGGTGCGTCGCCATCGCGATGTTCCTATGGCGGCACCGGCGGGCTTTGGGCCGGGCGCCCGCGGCGGCGGTCGTGTTCTTTGTGGCAGCGCTCTCACCACTGCTGGGGTTTATTCCGCTCTACACGTTCCGCTACGCGTTCGTCGCCGACCACTACCAGTACGTAGCCAGCATTGCCCTGATCGCGCTGTTCGCGGGGGCCGTTTCCAGTCAAGCCGTCACCTGGCAACTGGGCCATAACCTGCGATGTACGTTGTCGGCCGCGCTTCTGCTTGTGCTGGGTGCGTTGACATGGCAGCAGACCCGCATTTATCAAGACTCGGAAACGCTATGGCGGGACACCTTCGCAAAAAACGCTCAGTGCTGGATGGCACACAACAATCTGGGAAGTGTCTTCTTGAAGGAGGGTGAGGCCAGCGAGGCCATCGGGCAATTTGAACAGGCAGTACGGATCAAACCCGACTACGCCGAGGGGCACAACAATCTGGGAGTCGCCTTGGTACGATTGGGCCGGATTCAGGAGGCGGTTGTCCAGTACGAGCAGGCGCTACGAATCAAACCCGCTGACGCCAAGGCGCACTACAACCTCGGGGTCGCTTTGGCGCAAACGGGCAGGATCGAGGAAGCCATCATACACTACGGGAAGTCCCTGCAGATTGACCCCACGAGTGCCGAGGCACATTACAGTTTGGCAAACGCCCTGCTGGCATTGGGCAAGGTGCCGGAGGCAGTCGCGCACTACCAGCAGGCACTGGCGATTAACCCCAAGTACGCCGAAGCGCACAGCAAGTTTGGCGCGGCTCTGATCGTGGTGGACAAGGCGTATGACGCCCGGGGCCAACTGGAGGAGGCGTTGCGGATCAAGCCGGATTTGGCCGAGGCGCAAAACAATCTGGCTTGGGTATTGGCCACTCTCCCGCCCGCGCAAGGCGGCGACCCCGTTCGGGCCGTGGCTTTGGCGCAACGCGCGTGCGAGCTTTCGGGTAATCGTGCGCCGGGTGATCTGGACACACTGGCTGTCGCCTATGCCGCCGCCGGTCAATTCAGCGAAGCCGTTGCCACCGCCCGGAAAGCCATCGATCTGGCGCGCGCCGCCGGGCAACCTGGGTTGGTGAAAGAAATCGCGGCCCGGCTCGAGTTGTACCGGAGCGGACGGGCGTACAGTGAGTCCACAGCAGTGACCAGCCCGGGCAATCGCTAATCCACTGGCGTAAAGCGCAGCCGGTCGCTTCGGAATGTGCGCGCAACCCACGCCGCCCAGGGCAGGGCCGTTCCGCTTTTTTCGTAATGATGACATGCTATGATGGGCTCGATGACGAGACGGAAGCCCATGGATGACGCTCCGCAGCAACCGACGGCGGTACCGTCCCCGGCAACAGAAACTTGCTTCGCGCACCGGCCCTGGCTCGTCGCTTTGGTTTTGGTGATCGTCACGTTCGCCGCGTACCAGCCAACATGGCGCGCCGGCTTCATTTGGGATGACGACGATCACCTGACCACCAACCCGGCAATGACCGCGCCGCACGGGTTGAAGATGATTTGGTCGTCGTTGGCAGTATCGCGATATTACCCGTTAACGCTTACAAGCTTTTGGGTCGAACGTCGCCTCTGGGGGCTTGATCCCCTGCCCTATCATCAGGTCAATATCGCGCTCCACGCGCTGAATGGCTTCCTGATCTTTCTGGTGTTACACCGATTGCGGGTGCCGGCGGCGTGGTTGGCAGCGATGCTCTGGGCGCTTCACCCGGTGAACGTGGAATCCGTCGCCTGGATCACGGAACTGAAGAACACCCAATCCGGGCTGTTCTTCTTCCTGTCGGTCCTGTGCTTTCTCCACGTCGACGAGCAGAAGAACGGTTCCTGGTACGCGCTGGCCATCGGGTGCGGGCTTGCGGCCATGCTCAGCAAGCCATCGACGGTGGTGTTGCCCGTGGCGCTGCTATTGTGCGTGTGGTGGGAGCGGGGACATTGGCGGCGGGTCGACTGGGTGCGAATCGCCCCGTTCTTCCTGTTGGCATTGGGGATGTCGGCACTAACCGTTGTCGAACAACGGGGGCACATCCAACGAGAAGGGACCGCTGAATGGAATCTGGGAATGGCGGAGCGGTTCGTCCTCGCCGGCAAGGCGGTCTGGTTTTATGCGTCCAAATTGCTCTGGCCGGCACGGCTAACGTTCGTTTATCCGCGCTGGAAACCGGACGCTGGTTCATTCTTGAGCTGGCTGCCACTGGCAGCGTTGGTTGCCATGGGTATGATCCTGTGGGTGTGGCGGCGACAAGTTTGGGCCAGAGCCGCGCTGTTTGGCTTCGGCTTCTTTGTGGCCGCCTTGGTGCCGGTGCTCGGGTTCCTGGAAGTGTATTACTTTCGCTACTCCTTCGTTGCCGACCACTTTCAGTACCTGGCCAGCATCGGGCTGATCGCACTAGCGGTCAGCACGGCGGCGATGGTCTCCCAACGGGGCCGTCGATGGGGTCGGCGCTTGGGGACGTTGGTTGCTGCGGCCGTATTGCTGTTGCTGGGATTGTCCACGTGGCGGCAGGCGCACGCTTATCAAGACCTGGAAACGCTCTGGCGCGATACGTTGGCGAAAAATCCGAATGCCTGGATCGCGCAGTACAATCTCGGGACGCTGTTCTTGGAGTCGAACAGGGTATCGGAGGCGATCGGGCAATTCGAGGAGACGCTCCGGCTCAAGCCCGATCATCTGGAAGCGCACAACAACTTGGGCAACGCCCTGGCCCGACTGGGCAGGCTACAGGAAGCGATCGGGCAGTACCAGCAGGCGCTGCGAATCAAGCCGGATTACGCGAAAACGTACAACAACCTGGGGAATGCTCTGCTCCAAGCCGGCCGGGTGCAGGAGGCAGTCGGGCAGTACGAACAGGCGTTGCGACTCAAGCCTGATTTGGCCGAGGCCCAGAACAATCTGGCGTGGCTGTTGGCAACCCTGCCGCCAGCGCAAGGCGGCGATCCAATTCGGGCAGTGGAGTTGGCGCGGCGGTCGTGCGAGCCTGACCACAGTCGGTCGGCGGACTATCTCGACACGCTGGGCATCGCCTATGCCGCCGCCGGTCAATTCGATGCCGCGATAGCCGCCGCGCAGCGAGCCATCGATCTCGCCCGCGCCGCCGGGCAAACCAACTTGGTGAAAGAAATCGCGGCCCGGCTGGAGTTGTACCGGAGCGGACGGGCGTACAGTCCGTCCACGGCAGTGACGAGCCCGGGCAACCCCTGACGACAGGATGAAGAGGAAGGCGACGGCGGCATCGCGCCTCAGGGCGCCGCGTACAGGTTTTCATACTCCAGAGCGCTGGCCTGCCACGAAAAATCGCCGGCCATCGCGTTGGCCATCAACTTCTGCCACTTCTTCGGCTGTCGGTGGACCAACATCGCCTGCCGCACCGCCTCCACCAACGCCGCCGACGTATCCGGAGCAAATTTGAAGCCCGTTCCACGGCCCGTCCGCGGGTTGTAGGCCCGAACCGTGTCGTCCAGCCCGCCCGTTGCCCGCACCACGGGGATTGTCCCGTATTTCAGCGCGTAGAGCTGCGTCAGCCCGCACGGCTCGTAATGCGATGGGACCAACAGCATGTCCGCACCGCCCTGGATTTGGTGAGCCAGTTCCTCGTTGTGGGCGATCCGCACCGCCACGTGGCGCGGATGCCGTTTCGCGGCGGCGACCAACATCTGTTCGTAGGGTGGCTCGCCCTTCCCCAAAATCGCGAAGGTCAATCCCGACTCGACGAGTTCATCCAGCGCGCCCGCGAGGATCTCGACCCCCTTCTGCGCGGTCAGGCGCGACACGAACCCCGCCACGGGCCGCCTGCCCGCACCAGCCCCTGCCCGCCGAAGCCTCGGCGAAGGCGGGTTGGCGGAGGCGGCGCTTGCACCGCCTTCGAGCCCGAGTTTCGTCAGCAGGTCCGCGCGGCAGGCCGGTTTGCCGGACAAATCGTCCGGCCCGTATCGCTGGCGAAGGTACGGATCGGTCTGGGGATTCCACATCGAGTAATCCACCCCGTTGATGATCCCGTGCAGGTCCGCGGTGCGCGTCGCGATCACCGTGTCGAGTCCGAACCCGCCCGCCGCGGTCTGGATCTCCTTCGCGTACGTCGGGCTGACCGTGGTAATGATGTCGGCAAACACGATCCCGCCTTTGAGCAGGTTCATCCGGCCGTAGAACTCCAGCGTGTCCGGCGTGAAATACTCCCGGGGCAGATTCGTCAGCGGAAAAGCCGGGCCCCCGAACATCCCCTGGTAGGCGATGTTGTGGATCGTCAACACCATCTTGGGCGGGCGCGGCGCGGGCCTGCCCGCCGATTTGCCCGTCAGGGCGTTCGCGGAGGCGGGCTGGCCCACCATAGCCTTGGCGAAGGTGGGCACGAACGCCGCCTGCCAGTCGTGGCAATGCACCACGTCGGGACGAAACCGCGGGTGGCCGATCAACTCCACCACCGCTTTCGAGAAAAATAAAAATCGCTCCGCGTTGTCCTCGTAGTCGCGGACGCCGGTGGAATACAACTCCGCGCGGTCGAAAAATTCATCGCGCCGGATGAACAACACCCGCACGCCGTCGGGCTGGGTCCATTCGAGCACCTCGCCCGTCACCGCCCGGCTCCCCAGCGGCAGGCTCAAGGTCAGTCCAGTCGGCGTCGCCCCGCGCGCGGCCTCGCGGGCGCACCGGTAGAACGGCAGGCAACACGTCACCTCGTGTCCCCGTCCGCGCAACGCGCTCGACAGCGACCCCACCACGTCGCCCAGCCCGCCCGTCTTGGCGTACGGCGTCATCTCGCTCGCGGCAAAAAATATTTTCATCGGTGCCTTGTCGTGTCCGCTCTTCGGCAATCTGTTCGGAATGCCGCTTCCGTTATGGAGCCACGGTCGTTTCGGGGCCGTTTCAGGCCGGAACCCGAAGTTTCGGGTCTCTGCCGTGGCCCCGAAGTTGCTTCTCTGTTCTCAAACAGTAACAAACCAGTGTTTCAGAACACAACCATCCTTTCCTTGAGATCGCCCCGCGGCGGCGGCAGGGAGCGCCGCGGAGGGCCCGGGCGCCGTCGGCCCGCCCCGCGAAAAGCTGCGCTGTATTTTCCCGGGGGGAAGATGCTATGATCGGTCTGATGATGAGAAGGAACACCATCGAGGACGCTCCGCATCCGCAGGCCGCGGTGTCGTCCCCCGCGCCGGAAACCTACTTCGTCCGCCGCCCCTGGCTCCTCGCGCTGCTCCTGGTCGCCGTCACGCTCATCGCCTACCTGCCCGTCTGGCGCGCCGGCTTCATCTGGGATGACGACTATCACGTGACCGCCAACCGGGTCATGACCGCACCCCATGGCCTGTGGATGATCTGGACGTCGCTGGACATCGGCCGGTACTACCCATTGACCCTGACAACCTTCTGGGCCGAACGCCGCCTCTGGGGACTGTATCCGCTGCCATATCACTTGGTGAATGTCCTCCTTCACGCCGCGAGCGGCGTGCTGCTCTTTTTCGTGTTGCGCCGCCTGCGAATACCGGCGCCGTGGCTGGCCGCGATGGTGTGGGCCCTGCACCCGGTCAACGTCGAATCGGTGGCGTGGATCACCGAGCTCAAGAACACACAGTCGGGGTTCTTCTTCTTCTCGTCGTTGCTGTGCTACCTCAAATTCACCGAACAAAAACAACTGCCCCATCGCTGGTATCGCGGATACCTGTCGGGGCTCTGGTATGTGTGCGCGGCGGGGTGCGGGACCGCGGCCATATTGAGCAACGCCACGACCGCCGTGTTGCCCCTGGCGTTGTTGTTGGTCGTGTGGTGGGAGCGCGGACATTGGGAACGGGCGGACGCTGTGCGCCTCTCGCCGTACCTCGGAATGGCCTGGCTGGTCTCGGGTTTGACGATTTTCGAGCAACGCGATCTTGTCCTGAGGGCCTCCATGGCCGGATGGAGCCTGGGGTTTGCCCGGCGGTTCGTTGTCGCCGGGAAAACCATCTGGTTCTACGCGGCCAAAACCCTCTGGCCCTTCCGCCTGACGTTCGTCTATCCGCGCTGGAAGGTTGACGCGTCCTCGTGGTGGTCGTGGGTGCCGCTCGCCGCCGTCGTGGTGGTCGGCATCGCGCTCTGGCGGTGCCGGACCCGCGCGTGGTGTCGCGCCGCGTTGTTCGGAGGCGGCTTCTTTCTGGCGGCGCTCTTGCCCGCGATGGGGTTCTTTGATTTGTTCTTCTTTCGCTATTCCTTTGTCGCCGACCGCTTCCAGTATCTGGCCTGCCTCGGGTTGATCTCCCTGGCCGTGAGCGCCGGCGTGGCGGTCTGCGACCGGGCCGGTCACTGGGGCCGCGTCTCGGGACCACTCGCCGCCGCCGTCGTGCTGCTGGTCCTGGGCGTGTCCACGTGGAGGCAGGCGCTCATTTACCGGAACCTGGAAACGCTGTGGCGCGATACGCTGGCGAAAAATCCCGGGTGTTGGCTGGCGCACAACAACCTCGGATATGTCCTCTCGCGGGCGGGCCGGGTCAGCGACGCCATCGGCCAGTATGACCAGGCCCTGCGGCTCGATCCCGAGTCCCCCGAGGCGCAGTACGGTTTGGCACTCGCCTTGGAACAGGCGGGCAGGAATGACGAAGCCATCGCCCACTTCGAGCAGGCCCTGCGCCTCAAGCCCGATAACGCCGAGGCGCACGCCAACCTCGGACATGTCCTCTCGCAGGAGGGCCGGACCAGCGACGCCATCGGCCAGTATGACCAGGCCCTGCGGCTCGATCCCGATCTGCCCGAGGCGCACTACGGCTTGGCCCTCGCTCTCGAACAGGCGGGCCGGACTGACGAAGCCGTCACCCACTACGAGCAGGCTGTGCGCATCAAACCCGAAAACGCCGAGGCGCACGCCAACCTCGGATATGTCCTCTCGCGGGCGGGCCGGGTCAGCGACGCCATCGGCCAGTATGACCAGGCCCTGCGGCTCAAGCCGGCTCTCGCCGAAGCGCACTACGGCTTGGCCCTCGCTCTCGAGCAGGCGGGCCGGACTGACGAAGCCATCGCCCACTTCGAGCGGGCCTTGCGCCTCAAACCCGATTACGCCGAGGCCCATGTCAACCTGGGATCTGTCCTCTCCATGGAGGGCCGGACCAGCGACGCCATCGAGCAGTATGAACAGGCCCTGCGGATCACACCGGGGTTACCCGAATTGCACCACCGCCTGGCCGTCGCGTTGGAGCTGGCGGGCCGGACTGACGAAGCCGTCGCCCACTACGAGCAGGCCCTGCGGATCAAGCCCGATTACCCCGAGGCGCATGCCGACCTGGCGTATGTCTTCTGGCGCGAGGGCCGGATCAGCGACGCCATTCGGCACTATGAACAGGCCTTGCGGCTCAACCCCGATTTGGCCGAGGCGCACTACGGTTTGGCCCTCGCTTTGGAGCAGGCCGACAGGATGGAAGAAGCCTTCGCCCACTACGAGCAGGCGCTATGGATCAAGCCCGATTACGACGACGCGGAGGCCGCCCTCGATCAATTCCAAGCCCACCAGTGACTTGTGTTGAACAGCGCGTCCCACCCGTTGATCGGACTTCCCTCTCCACATAATTGCCGGACGGTCGCTTCCCAACTCCACCTTCTCGACATCGGCCGCCCCAGCTATTATCTCTGAAAGCGCCTATCCTTGCTTGTCACCCTGAGCTTGTCGAGGGATGACTGTTGATGAGAGAGCCGTGCCGCCCGTCTTTTTCCGCCCCCCTTCGCATTCCCCTCTCCCTTTTCAAGGCAAAGGGCTTGCCCGCCGTAGCCTGCCGTTTGGCGGAGGCGGGTCAGGGTGAGGAGGCAACAAACGGATCCCCTCTCCCTTGTCGTGTAAGGGAGAGGGTCAGGGTGAGGGTTCTTCATGCTGACCGATAATTCCCCATCAAATCAAGCGTTTCGCAGCCCTGATACCCAAAATTACCCTGAAAACCAGCATTTTTGGGCCTCTCCAGCCTGTCCACCATGGGTTTGGCGAAGGCGGAACCTTTGCCAAAACACTATTTTGCGACTGGCCCGGAATGTGCACCAAGGTCAAAGAAAGACAATATAATGGAGGCAAAATCGACCATATCCATCACTCAAAAATGGCCAAAAAAGAGTCAAAATGAAGGGAGATGACCTCGCCACAACCCCTTGAATACTGGGCAGAACGGACGCTTTTCGGAGGGTCGGAAGCCCCCCCAAAAAAAACGCACAAAAATGTGAATTAGTTATTGACACATTATGGGTCACCTGATAGTCTCTCCCCAGTTAGATTCACCGAGTCAGTGAAGAGTAGTATAGGGATACGAGAAAGTTCACCGAGTCGTGAACGAGGCTTTGGGAAATAGGCGAGGAGAAGAAATGCAAACAGCGAGAATACCAAGGGGCTTGCGCTTCCTTCCGAAAGTAGTACTCATTACCACCGTGGGGTTGGTGTGTGCCGCGACTGCCTGGCAGGCATCGGCACAAAGCATTACCACATTACCAGTCGGATTCGTCAATGTCCCGGTTCTGGGGCCAGCTTCCGATTCGTTGGTCTCATTGCCGTTCACACAGCCGCCGGTCTTCACCGGTACGCTGGCGAGCGCGCCGGGCACCGGTCCTCAGTTGGCCATCAGTGGCTCGCCGGGCTGGAACCCCGGCCAGTGGGCAATTCTTTCAACACCGAACAACTATGCTCCGTACTTCGCGTTCCTCGTGACGGGTGCCCAGGCGGGCGCGTGGTTCACTATCACGAATAACGACGCCTCGAACTTGTATGTGACGCTCACCCCCGAAAACGCGTCACTGGCCGCGGCTGGCGATCAGGTCACGATCGTTCCGTTCTGGACGCTGAACACCGTTTGGCCCAACGGCACGGGCGTCGTGGCGACCACGCTCTCGTCTTCGCCAAAGAGCGAGGTTTTGTTCCCGAGTATCGGGTCCGTCGGCATAAACCTATCGCCCGAGGCGACCTATTACTTCTACAACAACAACTGGCGGAAGGTTGGTCCGCCCTCGTCGTCGAACTTCAACGACGTGGCGATCTTGCCCGACCAATACGTCACGCTTCGCTCTAATGGCACCACACCCTCGACGAACTTCTTGGCCTTGGGCGCGGTCGTGACGAACAACATCCGCATCCCGGTCTATGCGAACTCGGTCGCCAACGGGAACAAGCAGGATAACTACATCGGGATCTATCGGCCGACCACGCTGACCCTCGATCAATCGGGCTTGGCCAGCATGGTGGTCACCACCACGCTCTCGTCTTCGCCAAAGGATGAAGTGCTCGTGTATACCAACGCGGTGTCGGGTGAGAACAAGTCGCCGGTCGGGACGTATTTCTTCTACAACGACGCGTGGCGGAAGGTTGGTCCGCCCGCCTCGGTTAACTTCGGGCCGTCGAACGTGTTCTTCTCGGCCCAGGGGTTTGTCTACCGCGCGGTCCCGAACAACACCCCGATCAGGATGTGGGATAATCAGCCGAATTACTAAACAATCAACAACAGCAGTTTAGCGAAATCAACGAAACAATAACGAACAATGTGGGAAACAGGAAAGATAGGGAGACAAAACATGAAACGATTAATAGTAGCAGCAGTAGCTTGCGCGAGCTTGGTTGCTCTGCAAGCCCGAGCGACAGTAACAATCAACTTCGGCGGGGCCAACGTGTACTCAGATAGTGGTGTGACCCTCCTGCCGTCCGACACGGGTGAGACGGTGTTGCTGGTCGAGGACACGAGCAATTCGGGCGCTGGCCCGTCCGCGCTCATCCCCAATGGCACTTCTATCGCCGCCGGGTCAGTGATCGGCGGTCACTACTTGGTTCTCGCTAACTACGACAACACGGGTTCCGGCTCAGCCGGGCAGATCGCCAGCGGTGTCGGCCCCCTGACCTTGGGTGCTTTCGGTTCCGGAACTCTTGTCGCTGGCGCCCAGCTTGACTTGGTGTGGTTCGGCGGCTTGGCTGGTGACGGCTCAGGCTCCGGCGACCAGGCAATCCCGGCTAGCGGCCAGACGTTGTACGGCTCCTTCTGGGGCGGCACTGACGGTCTATCGGAAACAGTGGATGGCAGCGATCCGTGGGTCGTTCCCGCTGATGGTGGCCAGTTTGGCTTGAATATGCAAACCACCGGTGAGGGCGGGTCAGTGGCGGAAAGCGCTGGCTATGCGACGTACTTTGCTGGCACAGTTCCTGAGCCTTCGAGCCTCGTGCTCGTGGCCATGGGTCTGTTCGGCATGATCGGCCTGATTCGTCGCCGCAGCTAAAGAAAGGAATTCCCTATCTTCCGAGAGGCCAGCCGAAAGGCTGGCCTCTTGCTTTTTACCCGCCGACCTGTCCGCCCTGGCCTTGGCCCAGCCGGGTCAGGATTCGGTGTATGCTCCCCTCTCCCCCTCTGGGGGGAGCCGAGTCGGACGAGATGCCGCTGGTCGTGCCGTGGCGGCAGGAATAATGAACCCTCACCCTCTCCCTTGCACGACAAGGGAGAGGGGATTAGGCTGATGGGGCACCAAAGAGGTTCCCTCTCCCCGCTTGCGGGGAGAGGGTCAAGGGTGAGGGGGCTGCAAAGGGTCAGGGTGAGGGGTTTCGGAAGGTTGTGGTCGGTGAATTATGAGCCACGGCTTGGCCAGAAGTTTGCGAAAGACATCGACGTGGGCAGAGCGTAAACTGTGGCGCCGCTTTCGCAACCGGGGTTTTGCTGAGTTTAAGTTTCGTGGTCAACATCCGGTCGGGCCGTATATACTGGACTTTTACTGTGCATCGAAGAAGCTGGCCGTGGAATTGGATGGTGACGTGCATGGTGCTCCTCGGCGGAAAAACGACGATGTCAGGCGGGACGCGTACTTGGACGGCAAAGGAATCCGGGTCCTGCGATTCTGGAATGTGGAGATTCAGGACGATTTGGAAGGCGTGCTGGACGTGATTTACGCCGCACTCCACCGGCCCACTGCCCAACCCTCACCCTGACCCTTTGCCGCAAACGACAGCGGCGTCTCGCAGGCTCGGCTCCCCTTGAGAAGGGAGAGGGATACGCACTTCCTCTCCTCGCCCCTTCACGGAACAGCCCGCGCTCGCGCCAGGGCATCCTGAGCTTGGACGAAATCCGGCTTGATCCGCAGGGCCTGCTCGTAGTGCGCGATGGCCTCGGGCGTGCGGCCCAGTTTCGCCAGGGCGTTCCCGAGGTTGTAGTGCGCCTGGGCGTAATTGGGCTGCAGCCGCAATGCTTGCTCGTAGTGCCCAATGGCTTCCGATAGTTTGCCCAGTTGAAATAAGGTGAACCCTAGGTTGTTGTGGACCTGCGGATAGTCCGGCTTGATCCGCAGCGCCTGTTCATACTGTTCGATCGCTTCCGGATACTTGCCTGCCTTCAGCAGGACGTTCCCCAGGTTGTAGTGCGCCTCGGTGAAATCGGGCTTGATCCGCAGCGCCTGCTCATACTGTTCGATCGCTTCCGGATACTTGCCTGCTTTCAGCAGGACGTTCCCCAGGTTGTAGTGCGCCTCGGCGTACTCGGGCTTGATCCGCAGCGCCTCCTCGTAGTGTTCGATCGCTTCCCGCGTCCGGCCCTCTTCTTCCAGGGGAAACCCCAGGTTGTTGTGCGCCTCGGCGTACTCGGGCTTGATCCGTAGCGCGTCCTCGTAGTGTTCGATCGCCTCCGGATACCTGCCTTGATCCTTCAACACGGCTCCCAGATTGTTGTGCGCCAACCAATTGTCCCGGGTCACATCCAGAGCATGCCGAAACAGTGTCTCCGAGTCCCTCCAATACCCGACCTGGATCCTGGACAGGGCCGCGCAGACCGCCAACACTGCCGCCGCAGCGACGCAGATGATTCCTTTCAGGTTCCGCCGCTCCATCGCGCGGGACGGCACGCTCCAGCACAGCATGATGGCCAGCCCAATCAACGGCAGATACGTATACCGGTCCGCCATGGACTGGTTTCCGACCTGCACCAATCCAATTGCCGGCAGCAACGTCCCCAAAAACCAGAACCAGCCCACGGCCAGATGCGGTTCGCGCCGCGCTCCCCGAATCACCGCGCCCGACACCGCCGCCAAGATCGCGCCGGCTACGATCACCACCGCCGGCGGCCACGACCGATACGGATAAAAAGCCGCCAGCCCGCTTGGCCACGCGGCCTTCGCGATGTATCGCACATAGGACACCGCCGCGTTGGCCATGCGCAGCCCCAACGGTCGCTCCAACGACATGATCGCCCCGCCACTGTGCTGCGCCCAGATGGTCACTCCACAGGACGCGGCGGCCAGCGCAAAGAATGGAACCTTTTCCCGGACCAACTCGCCGAGGCGCAACGGAGCGTGATGACCGACCACTGGCGGCTGCCACCGCGTCCTCCCCAGCGGCCAATAATCCAGCAACAGCAGCACACCCGGCAGCGTCACCACCATCGGCTTGGCCATCAATCCCATCGCGTAGCACCCCGCCACCACCGCATACCGCCCCCGCGTCG
>JBEKBH010000054.1:0-13543 GCA_050015495.1 Verrucomicrobiia bacterium | reverse complement strand
ACCTCAAGCAATGCCGCCAGGCTGAGCGTCGCAAAAGCCATCGCCAGCCCGTAGCCCCGCGAGTCACTGAAATAGTCCAACACAAACGCATTGGACAGCAGGGCGACAAAAGCCAACCGGCCTACAAGCCGTCTGGTGAACTGTTGCCGGATTCGCCAAATCGCGCACAGGAAAACTCCGAAGGCCAGCAGGCTCGGAATCCGGATGCGCTGAATCTCGTTGAACCGGAACAGATGAAAACAGATGCGGCTGAGAACGAGGTTCAGGAATTGAGCCTGGGCGTTCCAGTCCTGCCAGTCCCGGGCAGTGAAATGGTCGGCAAAGCGATGGTGATAGATCGAGCGCACCACCCCCCACTCATCGGGGGCGAGTGGCAGTTTGATGAGCCGGTAGGCGACATACGACAAGCCGAGCAACGTCAAAACGATTTCCACCCAGAATTCCGCAAGAACAAACCTCGCCAACCCTCGGCGTCCACGGCGGTCCGAACTCTTGACTCCTTGCTCCATCTATCTATCTCACTTTACGCGCTTTCATGACAGCCAAGAATCAGACTGACATTTCCCACACGATTTTATCGACGAACCTGCTCGCAGCATACAGGCGAACGCGGAGAGCGGGAAGCGGAAACCCGAACAGCTTGGCTTTCGACAGGCCGGGCAACCTCCTCCACACGGCCAACCTGGGCAGCAGCACCATCGAGGAGTTCAACTCGTCGGGCGTAGGTACCGTCTTTGCCAGCTCGGGGCCGGACAATCCGGTCAGCCTGGCCTTTCAGCCCGTTCCGGAGCCCTCCGCTTGGGCGCTGGTGGCCGGCGGCTTGATCGCAGTGCCAACTGTGAGGCCGCCGACGCGGCTGAGCGCTACGAAGCCAGGAGTCGCCGCGACAAAGTTTTAGATTGGTGATTTCTGCGGAGCTTCGTCGTGAGTCTTCTCGGCAACTGAACGCTGAAGGTTCGCAAATCGTCCAACGCAGGGAGCCAATCTTAGGCTCACAGAGAGAGGGCGTTACGCAAGAAGTGAGCGTATCCCCGCAGAATCCTGCCAGTACTCGTTCACTACGCAGTCACCACTTGCTTGACAGGCAGTTTGGCAGGAACTCGGTGATGCATAGGGCCGAAGCACAATCGAGGCCGGATACGGCGCGAAGCGCGCAGGCGACCTGAACTTGTCGCGACGCAAGAAGAGGAAGCGCAGCCGCAGGTTGATTCACCGAGTCGTGAATCTGGTTTGATTTGTTGTTTGCGCAGACAAGTCGTCCACTAGTTTCAGGTACTCCGACTTCGCGCTCTGCCAATTGTTGCGGGTTGCGTGCTCGGAGCCGCAGGCCACCAGCCGACGACGCAACTGGTCATCTTGCAACACATCACGCAAAGCCCCGGCGAGTGCGTGCGGATTGCCGGATTCGAAAAAGCGGACGCAGGAGTTATCAAAGTAGTAGTGGTCGATTTTGGTGTCCGATAGAACCACAGGCACACCCAGCGACATGAATTCCATGACTTTCGTGCTATACGCCTCGTTGCCAAACGAATCGGCCCGCTTCGGGACGACACCAATATCCGCGTTGGCCATGATGTCCGCGATTTCGCGTACAGGAAGCGGATTGAAGAAACGCACATGGTCGTTCAATCCCAGCTCGTTGGCCAGGGTTACGAGGCTGTCCTTCATGTTGCCATCGCCGTAAATGTGGAGTTCCGCCTGGGGCATCTCCGTGGCGATGCTTTTCATGGCCCGGATTGCGATATCCAGACCTTGATGCCACTGCAGGCTGCCGGGAAAAAGAATGATAATCTTGCCATCGCGCCGCGCGCGGGGACGAGGACGGAAGATGCGGGTGTCGACGAAATTGATCAGCACGCAGCACTTGTCCTCGGCCTGGTTCCGGTTCGCGTACTTCTCGAGCCAGAGATGATTGGAAATGATCACCTGGTCCGCATACCGGGCCGACATGCGTTCCATCCACTTCAACAGGCGGATAGTGCGCGAGTTCTGGTGCGTGCCGAACTTGCTGGCAAAGAACTCCGGAACAATGTCGTGAATGTCCAGGATCACCCTCGTCCCCGTCAACTTGGGACACCACGCGGCAAAGACCAGGAAATCGGGCACGTTATGCACGTGGATCAAATCATACCGACGCCACAGGTGTTTCCGGGTCAGCCACAGTGTGCATCTTGTCCAGAAGCTCAGGAGTGGAAGGAGATAGGAAATCTGGCCCTTCGTTTTCTTTTTTGATCGGCGCTGGATCCGATGAACCCACACATGATTCATTATTTCGTCGCTCGTCTGGTGGCGATCCCGCTTCAGGCAGAGAACATCCACTCGGTCTCCGCGCTCGGCCAGCGCCCCGGCGTAGCGCATCACGCGGTTGTCGCTCTCATAAATGGAATGGGTGAGCATGCACACCCGTCGCGGCAACCTCTCTCGTCTCACGGGGCGGAAGCCCCAGCAGAACTCGGCCACATCTCGCGGCAGGGCATGCCAGTAGAGATTCGCATAGGTGCCCCGCACGTACTCCAGGAATTCCTGATAATACACATGGGGATAAGTCCTGGTCCCATTGGTGATGTTGCCGAAATTGATGTAATCCGGATGCACGTTGACCAACGCCATCCCGCCACACTCCACGATCCAATCCAGTTTCCTCTTCCAAATCTCAGGGGACTGTTCTTTCAGAAGGAGGAATAGCGTGGAGTCCTGCGGCAGGGTATACGGGAGTTCAATATAGCCGCTCCGTCCGTCCACTCCCTCCATCCAGAAGGGGAAAATCGTCGTGACACCATCTGGTTGCGGCTCGAATGGGTCGGTGTCGAATGTCGATGAGTCATACCGTATGTCCAGATCGTGTATCCAATCGAGATTGTGGTGCATGAAGCCGGAACGAAATCCTTTGGCGCCCCAATCCTTCAAGTACTGATTGATTCGCCTGGCCTTTCGGCTGAACTCCCGCCGTTCTCTGAACAGCTTGCCGTCATGGTGGAGATCATGGACACCCACCTCGAAGCCGTTTTGCGCCAGATATTCCCGCATATCGGCGGTAACCCTGTGCCGGCCTTCCGGCACGAAGTTGAAGGAAGAACGGAAGCCGAGTTTCTGTTCGAGCATGGACAGATCTCGGACTTGGGCCAGGCCCCTGGCGGCCTCCACATCGTGCGTCAGAACCAAGGCGAATTTCTTGCCACCCGGCCAGCCCGGCCAACCCTCGGGGGGCAAACTGGCGGCCCGGTGAATCGGCCAGACATCCTGACACGCCCGCAACGTTTTCCGCGCAACAGCTCTTCGCAGGGCCATCCGAAAGCGCCGCGGCAAGTAGGGCTTAACCTGATAATAGATGCGGTTTCTTAGCATTGGAGTTTCTGGAGAAGAACGCCCATCCCCTGCCGATTGAATCGCCATTCACGTCCTGCGTCTCGCACCCTCTCCTCACGCTCGATTCCGCCGCCTTCCCCTCGCCTCGCGTAAACGTGACGCTTTGGCAGGCCGGAGGATCGGCCCCGAACGGGGTGAGCAATGGATTTTATAGGCCTGCCTTCTATTGCAAGGCAAGCAATTCATTTCCTGGAAACTTGCCGGAAACCTCAGAAGGTCAATTCACCTGCCCTTATAGCAATATGTCTATCGCAAGTCGTAGCTTTCAGGATGGTGTCCTCGGTCGCGAGCACAGGGGCCATCCTCCGCCACCTCCGGCCACGCGCTTCCCGAACTGGTCCGAGGGCTTGCAAAACTGTGGACGGGAGAGATAATGAACGGACTACGACCCGCGCTGATAGCGGGGCAAAACTCATATAGAAAATCTGGGGGCGAAATGTCGGAATTGTATTCGTGCGGGAGAAAGCGACTCGCATTTCCCGTGTTAAGAGGCCGAAATGGTTGAATCAAGCAGAGAGCAAACCAGGGTGGTTTCTGCAGAATTCCCGCGCGATCTGCTTCCCCTCCTGCGATGTAGCCGGGATGGCGGTCCGTTGGAACTTGCCGCGGAGTTGCGAAGCGGTGCGGTGGGCATTATCGAAGGACGCCTGAGGTGCGAGACGTGTGCCTCCGAGTACCGTATCGAGGACGGGATCGCTTGCCTCTTGGAGGGATCGCTAACCTCCGAAGACGAACACGAGATTGCCATGATCGACGCGGGACATGCGTGCACATGGCCCGACCACTATGTCCCACCCGCTGACGGCTGGCGTTCCGAGTATTGGGACCGTATGGAAATACCCTTTCATCTCGCAGAATTGGAACCACTGGATGGTTGCAGGGTCTTGGAATTCGGTTGCGGCGACGGCCGATTCACCATCCTCATGGCTCAAATGGGAGCGCGAGTCTTGGCCGTCGATTTTTCGCTCACCGCGCTGCATAAACTGGCATGGTGGCTGCAAATCGGCGTTGCTCCCACGACATACCAGACCGTCCATCGATGCTCGACCGCGGATGTGCGGGCGCATATTGGGCTGGTTCGAGCCGACGCCAGTCATTTCCATGTGGCGCCCCGCAGCTTCGAGCGGGCGCTGTCCGCAACCCCTCTGGACTCGCGCGACGAACGAATGCGGATGTACCACACCGTCGCGGATGCATTAACCGATCAAGGGCGATATGTCGGGGGTGTCGAGCATGATTCGCTGCTCCGACGGCTTTTGGGGTTGCCCATTGCGCGGCGCTACACGAGCGGCGGCATCTTTATTGAACACTTCGACATGGCGACACTGCGATGCCAGGCAGCACCGTACTTCGCGAAACTGCGCATCCGCCCCATTCGGCCTTTTATTCCATTGGTCAGGCGGCTGCCGGTGCCATGGTCGGTTTGGGTTTCGCGCCTGATCGGTGCGCTGCCCGTCCTGACACATTTGGGCCAAATCCTGCTGCTTCGTGCCGAGCATCCGATCCGGCCACCCGTAGAAGGTGCGATGCGTCCCGGCAACCAGCTCGTGAAGGGGTTCCTCCGTCTCTGTTGTGTGATCAAAGTCGACAAGTTCTTCTAACCTCGGTTTGCGACCCGCTGGACGACCACTTCCGCAGGCGGCGTTGCGACATGGCGGAGCAGGATGAGACTGAATCGCCCGTGCGAGCAGATCTGGTCAGGCACTCTTGGAGGCGTCCAGCTTGCGACGGACAAACGCGGCAAGCTTTCTGACCGAGTCGAAATTGTCCGGTGTGACTTCCCGTTGATCAACCGTCACGCGGAAGGATGATTGCACAAACTCAACAAGTTCCATCACGCCGAAGGAGTCGATAATGCCCTCTTGCAGAAACGATGCGTCATCGGAGTGCGGGAACCCGTCCGAGCTGTACAGCATATTGTTCGCAATGAAGTCGCGAATCTGCTGTTCGATCCGCTGGTCGTTGTCTGACTCGTTCATGTAATCGTGAGCTCGATCGGCGGTGATCAGTTGTTAGTGGAGTGGACGCCGCCAAACGCGCGGCAGGCGTTCCACGGCCCGTTTAATGCCCCTCTTGAACCTTGGCGGGAGCATGGTCCCGGTTTGAGCCAGTTCTTTATGTCCCATATTCAGTCACTTGATCCACAGAATTCGAGTAGCCATCTGACGCGATGCTCCATTACCAACCTGGGTGATCCGTCCGCATCCAGTTGCTTATAACCGTGTCCACCGCTCCAAGTTATGCGAATTATTGTCCGCGCCTCGTTATCCCGCGCCACCTGTGAGTCACAAACTCAGTGCAGCAACAATCGCGCCCACAGGCCGGTGCTCCAGACGGCAGGCGCGTACGGCCAAAAGCAGCCTGTCGCATCGAATGGCCCTGTCGTCTGAATTGACGGGTTCTCGCTCAACCGACGGCGACCGGGGCCATGCGCAAGAATTCAGTCGCGCGTCGCTTTTGTTTGAAATCATCGAAAGCACGTTGTACCTGAGCCTCCGTCAGGTCCATCGCCCGAGCGACCTCCGCTGCGGAAACCTGGTGTTCTTGCGCGTACCACAGCAGGTCCAGGGTTTCGAACGGCAGACGGAAGAAGAACTCCTGCTGGTCGCAGGATGCGCTGTACGTGTCGGAAGTGGGCGGCCGCTTGCGGATCGCTTCCGGCACGTTGAGGTGTTCGGCCAACTGATACACCTGCGTCTTGTACAGGTGCCCGATGGCCCGGATGTCCACTCCAGCGTCGCCGTGTTTCACGAAAAAACCCTGGTCGTGCTCGTTCTTGTTGGCCGTGCCAATGACCGCATAATTACGCAACTCCGCATGGTAATAAAGCATCGCCATCCGCGCGCGTTGTTTGAAGTTGGATCCCGCGACGATCTGCCGAAATTCCGCCGGCGGAAGCGGCTTGGTCAGGCTGTGTCCGTCCGGGGCGACGATGGTGATCGAGAACACGTTCAAGGTGCCTTCCTCCAGCATGTTGGGCGGCAGCCCAATCTTCACCTTGTAGCCCGCCGCGGCGTCGTATTCGGGAAACACCCGGCGCACGGCCTCGTCTCGCCGCTGGTAGCAGCCAAAGCCTTCCAGCGTCGGCGTGATGTCTTCTCGGACTGGTTGCACGCCGAATTGTCGGGCGAGTTCCCGCGCCAGTTGTTCGCTCATGGGCTCGGAGTCTTTCTCCGGCATGATCAGCGCCACCACTCGTTCCGGGTCAAATGCCCGCACCGTCAACGCCAGCACCACCGCGGAGTCCACGCCACCGCTGATACCGACCACGCCACCGCCGCGGCGCATGACCTGACGCGCCACACGTCGGAGCTCGGAGACAATGCGATCCGCTTCTGCCGCCGGATCGATGCGAATGGATTCTTTGGTGAATGTCATGTTGAGGGGACCGTTGCGAGGTTGCGGCAGCGCACCACCTTGCCGTCCGCGCCATCATCGATGGGGGCCGCCTTCCGGAAGTTTCCGACAAAATGATGATGGACCAATTGGGTGGAGAGGATGCCGGCCAATGCCATGTCGTCCGTTTCGCCCAGAGCCTTTCCCTGGTCCAGCTTGGCCACGAGCTGCCTCACCGGCTGGGGTTTGAAAAACCCGCTCTGATGGAGGGCTTCATCCGAGAGCAATTCGCGCACGTATTCGGGTGTCTGCTCGTGGAAGAAGCTGCGGTGAATGGGAGCGCGGTAGGGACGCTTGCGCCGTTTCCAGATTTCCGGCGGCAGCCAGCGCTGGGCGAGGGTCCGCAACAGGTATTTCTCATTCAGGCCGCGCAGTTTCAACTGGGGCGGCAGGTGGTTGCAGAACCCGACGACCCGGTGGTCCAGGAACGGGAACCGTCCTTCAACCGAGTTGGCCATGGCGACGCGATCGCCTTGCGAGCACAACAAATATTGTGACAGGAAAATCACCGCTTCGAGGAACTGGGCTCGTTCGAGTGTTCCCCAGCGCTGGAACGCAGTCGGTAGCAGTTCCGCAATCGCCTGGCTGGGCGATTCTTCGCTCGTTCCCGCCACATCATCACTGAAGAATCGCCAGGCACGCCGCGTGGTGCGCCAGCGTAACGCGTGGGAGTAGTCGGGTGCATCGTAGTCCATTAGCCCTTCGCGGAAAAACGCCGCCAGGAACGAGCTGTTCGGTTGTGCGGCCTGAACGATCTCCGGATACAGTCGCTGCAACAGGAGCGGTCTCAACCGGGAATCGGGCTGCCGCGCCCAGAACCGGCGCACCGTTGCTTCCTTGAAGATGTCGTAGCCCCCGAGAAACTCGTCAGCGCCTTCGCCCGTGAGCACAACTTTGAATCCGGAGTCGTGCACCAGTTTCGAGAGTAGCAGCATCGGCGCCGGCGCCGTGCGCAGGATGGGCACTTCAGTGTGCCAGATCACGTCCGGAAACACGCGCCCGATGTCCGCGTGAGTGGCTTCGACGATCTGATGTTCCGTGCCGAGGAACTCGGCCATGCGCCGCTGGTGTTCGCGCTCGTCGAAGTTCGCGTCGGTAAACGCAATCGAGAACGTGCGCAGCCGGTTGGACGTGTAGGTGCGGATGACGGCGGTAATCGTCGAGGAATCCAGTCCGCCGCTCAGGTATGCGCCCACCGGCACGTCCGCCCGGAGCCGAATGCGCGTCGCATCCACCAAAAGGGCCTCAAATTCCTCCAGTCGCTCGGGAAGATTCGCGGGCGCGCTTTCGCCTTCGGTATGAGCCGGCTCATAACTGAGCTGCCAGTAACGGCGCACCGTCACGCTGTTGTCGTGCGCAACCAGATAATGGCCGGGCGGCAGTTCGACGATGTCCCGAAACACCGTGTGCCCCGGCAGTGGAGACCAGTAGGTAAAGACCTCTCGGAGCACGGATGGCTCCATCTGAACCGACAGCGAAGAGCCGTTGACAATAGCTTTGATCTCGGAGCCGAAATAGAGGGCGCCCTCGTGCCGCGCGTAAAACAGCGGCCGCACTCCGAGGCGGTCGCGCGCCAGAAACAATGTCCGCCGGCGTCTGTCCCAGATCGCGAAGGCAAACTGGCCATTCAAACGCGACAGACACTCGGCCCCCAGCTCCTCGTAAAGATGGAGAATGACCTCCGTATCCGAGTGGGTCTTGAACCGGTGCCCGCGCTCCTCCAACTGCGGGCGCAACTCGACGTGATTGAAAATCTCTCCGTTGAACACAATCCAAAGGGTCTCATCCTCGTTGGCAAGCGGTTGCTGCCCGGTGCTCAAATCGATGATGCTCAGCCGAACGCTGCCGAGCGCCGCCTGCTCGTCCAAATACAGTCCGAACTGGTCGGGCCCGCGATAGCGAATGCTGGACATCATCCGGCGAAGCTGGTCCTCTGCTGTCGATGGCAACCCGGCTGGCTGCAGGATCCCCGCGATGCCGCACATCAGACCAGTTCCTCCTTGTTCACCTTGCCGGCCGGCGACCGCGGCAGTACGTCCCGAAATTCAACCGTCTTGGGCACCATGAAATCTTCGAGGTTGGCGCGACAGTGCGCCAGCACGTCCATGGCGGTCAGTTTGGGGTCTGACCGCACCACCACGGCCTTGATCGCCTGGCCAAGCACCGGATCGGGGACGCCGACCACGGCCGCCTCGGCGACTCCGGGCAGCGCATGGAGCAGCGTTTCGATCTCCTTCGGCGCGACCTTCTCTCCACGGCTCTTGATGATATCATCCTTGCGTCCGACGAAGTACATGCACCCGTCCTCGTCCATGCAGAGCAGGTCTCCTGTGTAGCACCGCCGCTCTCCGGGAACGGGTCCGGGGCGGTAGCGGGCGGCGGTCGCTTCGGGCGACTCCCAATACCCCCGCATCACATGGCGCCCGCGCACGACCAGTTCCCCCACTTCGCCGGGCCCAAGTCGTCGGCCTGACTCGTCTTCCAGCCAGACCTCCGTCCCGGGAATGGCGATGCCCACCGAACCCGGCTTCTTGTCAAGCCAGCTGGGCGGCAGATACAGTGTGCGCTTGGTCTCCGTCAAGCCGTACATCGAGAAGATCGTGACCTTGGGGAACTTGCGCCGCAACTCGAGGATGTGACTGGGCGGCAGCGCCGCGGCCGTGTTGGTCAGGTAACGCAAGCTCGACAGATCGTAGGGCGAGAGATCCATTTGCAGCAGCATGGCAAAGATCGTTGGTACGCCGGCGAAGCCCGTGACCCGTTCCTGCTCGATGAGTTGGAGAATGGTCGCGGGAAACGCGAACGAGTTCTCGAGCACGAGTGTGCCGCCGAAACGGAACGTCATGAGCAGTTGGTACAGACCGTAATCGAAGGCGAGCGGAAGGACGTTTAGCACGATGTCCTCTTCCACGTTCTTCAGATAGTCGATAATCGAGCCGGACGCGAAGACCACGTTGCTGTGGTCGCACATCACCCCCTTGGGCTCCCCGGTCGTGCCGGATGTGTAAATCAGGCAGGCCAGATCGAGGTCGATGTTTTGAGGCAACAGCGGCGCGGGCGAACACGCCGCCTGGATCGACGCAAAATCCCGACAGCACGGGGCTGTGCCCCCATCCTCGGCGGTGTCGCCATTGCAGGCCACCAGACAGTTGACCGACTTCACGTCCTTCCGTACCCGCTCGCGGATGCCGGCGCCGAGCGCGCGCGTATCGGCGATCAGCGCCGACGCCCGGCAGTTACTGAGGATGAAAACCAGTTTGTCTGCCTTGGTGGTGCGATTGACCGGGACGAATACTCCGCCCACCTTCAGCGCCGCAAAAATCGAAACCACGGCTTCGGGGGAATTGTTCAGGTAGATGGCCACGCGGTCGCCGCGACGCACACCTGTCTCGTGAAGCGCATGGGCCAGTCGATTGGCCATGCCGTCCAGTTGGGTGTACGTGAAACGCTGGCCGCCGCAGACCAGCGCGACCTTCTCGGGCTGGCGGGCTGCGGAATTCTGAAGAAAATCCTGAACGAGAATAGACACCTGTTACAAGCCCGGTACGGTTCCGGCACGCGCGCAACACACAAGCCACTTCGGCTTGCAACCAAGGCGCGTCCCTTCCCCTGGATTTACAGTCGCCGCCATACGTAGCCCAGCACACGGAACTCGGGGATCAGTTCGGTGATCTTGAACCCGATCCGCAGAAAATGATTGAGCACTTGGGTTCCGTCTTTCCGTACGTAGCAGACCACTCGTGTGAACCCTTCCTCTCGCGCCTTCTTCAATAGTTCCACCGACACGGAGGGCAAAAGGCCCCAGCCACGGTACGCGGGGAAGGTGAACGCATTCTCGAGCATGACCTCGTCGGGTCGCAGCAGACGATACCGTCGCCGACAACGCTGATGGATGAGATTGTTCATGGACGGACGCACCAGCCATTGCAGATAGGCGAGTGTCCCGTCGATGCGCAATGCGTAGCCGTGCTCAAAACCGTCCGCCCAAAACCGCAAAAAGGACAGCAGCCGGCGACGGTCGTACAAACCGAGCGTCGGCACGAGCGCGACGATATCCTTCATGTCGGCCTCACCCAGCAGTTGCAGTTCGCCGGTTCCCAGCCGTTTCGGGGTATCGGGCGGCAGGGCGGACAGGTTGCCGCGCAGCACGTAGTAGTGATCCACGTAGGCCACATTCTTCGCGGCGAGATGAACAGCGTTTCCCAAGCCCATTTGACGGAGCGATTGCCACCGCCACGCGACCTTGGTGAGCGCGGCTGGAGGGCTGCGCCCATGGCTGGCATCCATGGCTAAAGTTTTCTCTGTGCTGACAGTCATTAGAATCTACACGGTTGACGCTGGCAAACAGTTCGTCATCTGCTGACTTGACGCCGGGACTCTTCCCGGCATTGGACGCTGGTAACTCGAAGCGATTCTAGCAAACAAACGTAACAACTGTGCTCGCACAATGTCAATGGGAAAGGCTGGATGGGTGGATAAGTTTGTCGAGGGATGCGCTATTTGCTCATCAATGACCATTGGGGCGTGACGGCGTAGTGCGCCCGCGAGTCAGTTCCTCGTTGCGTCCAGACGAATGGATGGGGTCCGGCGTTGGAAGCCCAACCAGAGTTTTCTCAGCGCCCCGGCTGCCACCATCGGACTGCTTTGCGCCAGGAGCTTGAGCGCCAGCCCGGGATGGTGCGCGTAAAACGCGCGCTTGACCCAACACCACGCCAGGCCACCGATACACGCATACCGATCAAATCGACGCGCTCTCCCACCCGGGTACCTCCCTTGGAACTCGTCGCGCACAAGACGCAACGTGCCCTCAACCATGTGTTGGGTATCCCGATAACGGTTGGTCTGATGATATCGGTAGGCAACTGTGCGCGGTCTGGTTACCACGATGCAAGGTCCACAGGTGCCAAACCGAAGCATCATGTCATGGTTATCCTGATCAAAGGTCGTCGGCGTGCTGTTCCGGAGTCCGCCCATGGCATCAAAAATAGATTTCCTAATCAACACGTTGCTGCCATAGACGCCGATCGCTATATCCCTCGCGAGGTAGTCATGGAACTTCACTGCTTCGATGATAGCCAAGCTGTCAGCATCTGCCCGCACAAGGTCTCCTTCTCGGAAGTGGATTACAGAGGCAATGATTATGCCGGGCGAATCAAATGCACGGATGACACGGTCATACGTTGCCAGGGCATCGGGCGACAAAAGGTCGTCGCTATCCAGAAACGCCAGGTATTCTCCATGGGCGATGGACGCTCCCCGGTTCCGCGCAACCTCCGGCCCTTGATTCGGCTGGCGCATGATGTTGATCCTGGCTCCGTAGGAACGAAGCACGTCCGGGGTGTGATCCGTGGACCCGTCATCAACCACGATCAGTTCGTAATCGGTAAAGCTCTGGGACAAGACTGAATCAATCGTTGCCCCCACGAGGTCTCCCCGGTTGTACACCGGTACGACAACGCTGAAACGAGTCTTCATGGCTTTGGGCGGTCTCTGCCCGGGAAAGTTTTCTTCCTCACTCCAGTCCCGTCATCCTTCCAATCGTATTGTCGGGGTGGCGCCGCGACGAGGCAACCACAATCTTTCCAACGCCGCGATCTCCATCGCCCATGCCGACCAAGTGCGCCTTCAGCCGCATCGGACTTACAATCGAACCCATCGCTTTTCTCCTGTGTTAGAATCGGCTTCCACAATCACCGCTGATGTAGTAGAAGTTTCACGGCGAGAAGGAGTGTGCAATCCTCGGCTATAGTTTGATAGTCGGGCCCATCCGTCACCGTCACGAATGAAGCTCCTCGGAGGAGCCTGAGTATGCAATGCAAGAACCATCCAGACGTATCGGCCTTTGACAACTGTGCAGGGTGTGCCCAGCCGTATTGCGCCTTTTGCTTGCTGGTGATTGCGGGCAAGCGATACTGCAGCGAGTGTGTGCCCGCGGCGCGGAAGGAGCACCCGATTGTGGAAGAATCGAGGCCGTGCGAGCTAGCAGACGAAGCGCTAAAATGCGCTATTACGGGCGTTTTTTTCTTTGGTTTCGTGGTTGGGGTAGTCGCCATCTACAAGGCGATCAAAGCGAGGGAAATAATCGCCTACAATCCCCATTTGACCGGCTCGGGCAAGGCAATCGCGGCCATCGTTATTGGCGTCTTCGCAATCGTGGTGTGGGTGCTGGCTTTCATTCTCAAGATTACGCATCCATGGAGCGCGTAGCTCGGTTCTTCACATATGGCGGCTCGGCGATTACACCGCCGATCGTCCTCATCCGGCTCGGCATCTGAAACCGTACGGTTCGCCAATCGTCCATGGCAGGGAGGCGCATCCCGCGTGCGTAGACGGCGGGCAAGCCCTTATGGTTTCTGGCTCGACAAAGCGCGTGTGTTCGACTGGAGAAGCGTATAAAATGTCATCAGGCAGATGATGACTTTGCGACAACGGTACACGGGCTAGGTCGGTGTGGCACAATGAAAAACGCGTGGACATCATTGGCCGCCGTGTGCGCGCTGGTCATCGGGGTTTATGCGTACACCGCCCACTCGAGCTTTTTGGAGACGGTGAGCGCGAATGCGGCTGACAGTTACTACAATTTGTTGGTGCAAGGTTTTCGCGCCGGCCAGCTCAACTTGAAAAAAGTTGTGCCGCCCGGACTCATCCAGCTCGCCGATCCCTACGATTCAGCGGCCAATGCCCGCTTTCGCACCGGGCCCGACCATTTGCACGATCTGAGCTATTACAAGGGCAAGCTCTACCTGTACTTTGGGGTTACGCCCGCCTTGATATTGCTCTG
>JBEKBH010000053.1:0-13772 GCA_050015495.1 Verrucomicrobiia bacterium | reverse complement strand
TTGCTCATGCCGTCGCCCGTGTAGGAGGAATTCCCATCACAGACCGCGCAGTTGGTGATGCCGTAGACCTCTTCCCAGCACGTAAACGGATCGACCGGCGTCACGCTGGCGTTGCCGTTCATTGTCGCCGTGCACCCGCTGGTCACGTTGGACGCGATCACCGTGTAGGTGCCCACCGCCGTCTGGCCGGTGAACGAAATCGCGCTGCCCGTGCCCGCAACCTGCGCACCGGTGGGAGTGCCGTTCAATTCCAACAGGTAATCCGCGGTCGATTCCGATCCATCCAGGCCGACCGTCACGCTGCCGCTGGCCGCACAGTAGGGACCGCCGCCGGTCACATTGAACACCGCGGGATTCGCGCTGACCGTCAGGGTCGCGGCACCGGAGGTCGCCGGCGGACTGCACGTGCCGCTGACCACGCAATCGAAGCTCGCTCCCGAATCGCCCGTGCCCACGCCCGTGAGCGTCAACGTGCTCGTGCCCGAGCCGCCGATAGTGCCGCTGTCGCTGATATTGGAGCCGTTCTTCTGCCATTGATAACTCAGGCCCGCGCCGCTCGCCGAGACGGTGAAGGTTGCCGACCCGTCGTCACAGACGGCCTGCGGCGAGGGACCCGACAGGACGCTCGGAGCCGTATTGACCGCCACGGACAAACCGGAGCCACTGCCGGTGCATCCGTTGGCATTGGCCGGCGTGACCGTCACGTTGCCGGCGGTTGAACCCCAAGTGACCAAGATCGACGTGCCGCCCTGGCCGCTGGCGATCATCGCGTCGGACGGCACGGTCCACGTGTAGGTCGTCGCGCCGCTGACGCTGGAAATCGAATAGCCGAGGCTGGTTTGTCCCGCGCAGACGGCGGTCGGGCCGCTGATCGAGCCCGCCGCGCCGACGGGGGTGACGGTGACCGACTGACTGCTGGACGTGCCGCTGCAACTGCCGTTGGAGGGCGTAACCGCCACGTTGCCGGAAACCGCCGAGCACGAGTAATTGACGGTGATCGAGGTTGTGCCCTGACCACTGGCGATGGACGCTCCCGGCGGCACGGTCCACGTGTAGCTGGTTGCGCCGCTGACGCTGGAGATGGAGTACGTGTCCCCGCTGTCCCCCGCGTTGACCGAGCTGGATCCGCTGATGGAGCCCGCGGCGCCGGCGGAGCAAGAAACCACCAGGTTCACCTGACCGGGGGTGCTCGTGGAAACCGCGTACGTAAAGTTCGTGCCGGGCGTCGTGCCGATGCTCACACCGTTGTAGGTCAGCGCTCCGCCGTAGGTGAAGAGCGTGTACGTCCCGTTCGAGAACCCGCCCGCGTTGGAAACGTTCAGCGTATCGCCCAACGTCAGGTTGCCACTGACCACCGTCAAGTCGCTGTTGGCGCCCAACTGGTATTGCAACACCGCTCCGCTGTTGACCACGAGGTTGTTACTCACGGTCAACGTGCCCGGGCTGTTGCCCGTCGACAATGTGGGCGACAATGTGCCGTTCACCGTCACCGGGCCGGCGACCACGCCCGTGCCGCCCAGCGTGCCGCCACTCACGATGGTGACCGCACCCGCGCCGGTCCCGCTGCCCGCTGTGTTCTCTACGGACAACGTCCCGTTGCTCACCGTCGTGCCGCCGCTGTAGGTGTTTGCTGCGGACAAGGTCAATGCCCCGGTCCCGACTTCGACCAGCGCCACTGTGTGCGGCGAAGAGCCACCGGTGCCGTCGGCGATTGTGCCGGCGAAAGTCGTATTGGAGTTCAAATTGCCGATCACGTAGGTATCCACCCCCGGACCATTCTGGTCGCTCCCGCGCAATGTCGATCCCGAGCCACCAGAGAGCGCGCCCAGAACGATGTTGATGTTGCCAGCCGAGTGATTGTTGATCGTTCCCGAGGAACCGGCATTGAAGATGGCGTTGGATCCGCCCCACGCGTTGGCGCCCTGGTTGAACCGCAACGCACCGCTGTTGGTGAGGGTGACCGCAAGCGGCCCGGGGCCAGTCAGCGCCCCCTGGAGTGTGTCCGTCCCGTTGGGCAACACCAGCGTACTGGCGCTGGCGGCGCCAATGTTGTTGGAAAACGTCACGGTGCTCTGGCTCAAGGAGAGGGTGCTGCCCCCCAGCGTGATGGAACCGGCGCCCAGTTCGTTGGAGGCAGTGATCGAGGCCAGCCCGTTAAAGAAGCCCAGGACGTTGTTGGTCGGCGGCGCGGCCAATCCACCCACGGTCACCAGATTGGTGTTGGCGGCACTGTTGGTGATGGTCATCCCGGCGCGATAGATCGTCCAGGTGTTCGTGCCCGTGGCCGGCGTGAAGTTCGAGTCGACAACATTAATGCCCGTGGCGTTATACACGCAGAAGGTCTTGGTCGGCGCCGCAATGTTGAGGCCAGTGATCGTCACGTTGGAGACGAGCGATTCCGGCAGGCCCCAGATGATGCCGGCGATATTGCCGTTGAGGTTGGTCACCGTCACATTGCTGATGGTGATGTTCTGCCAGACTGGCGTGCTGGAGGCCGAGTGCACGACGTCCGTGGACGCCATGAACGGGGTGACATTGATGCTGTTGGGGGGCGCCCCGATTTCGTTGTAGTAGCTGTAGATGGCGATGGCGAAATCCACGTTGGACATGACGAGGTCCTCATATGTGAGGTTCTTCGCCAAGCCGCCGATACCCCGGTCCGATTTCATGTGAATCCCGTACTCGGTGCCGTTCCACGTACAGTTGCTCACGAGCAGGTTGTTCACCCCGCCGGGTGTATCGCTCCCAAGCGACAGGCCGTGCCCGGTGCCGAACGTGCAGTTGGAGACGGTAATGTCCGATGCCAAATCGCTGCCTCCGATCTCGAGGTTGTCGTCTCCATCGCTGATGTAGCAATTGCGGATCAACACGTTGGTGGAGGCGATGTCAGCCCCGTCGGTGTTGGGGGAACTCGACGGCGTGTTGATGGTAATGCCCTGGATCGTGACACTCGTATCGCTGTTCTTCAAATAGATGTGAAATTTCGGCGGATTTTGCAGCCACACGTTCTGGATCAGCACCCGCGTGCAATGGTCGAACTCGACAAAGTTTGGCCGTGACCCGTACGTCGGGGACCACCACTTCGACCCCTGTCCATCGATGGTTCCCGACCCGCTGATCTCGACGTCGGTGAGAGTGGCCCCGTCCAGAAAGGTCGTCGTGCCGTAGAGGTTGGTCCAAACGACCATCGGCTCCATACGCAACACCGCATTCGTGTCGATTTGCAGGTTGACGTGGCTGGCCATCGTGATCGGGCCGGACAGATAGTTGGTCAACGTGCCCACCGCCGGGATCTCGACGGTGCCGCCGCCGTTGGCCGACGCAAACGAAATCGCCGCGTTGATCGCCGCCGCGTTGTTCGATACTCCGTCCCCGTACGCGCCGCCGGCAAACGCCGTGTTCGTCACGACGAACACCTGGTTGGAAATAACCGGCAACGGCGGGTCGGCGTACACGGACCCACCCACGGCCAGCAACAACATCACGGCCCCAGCGGTCGTCTTCCACCAGGGAGCGGCAAAAGACCGCCGGTGCGGTCGCTGATTGGTTTGCGCTTGGAGCTTCACGGCACGCGCCGCCGGACACCGCATTCCCGCACTCTTTTTCATCATAAACCCCTGGCTAAATGCTTCTTGTGCCCGCGTCGTGTCGATCCAGACGAGACGTGCCGTCATCCGTGGTTACGTCGCCCGTCAACTGGCTACATTACACCCCCGGCAAGCTGTTTGCCACTTCCGCCTGTTCGTTTCCGTGCATCCCAACCGGCCATGGCGCCAAACAGACGCCTTGATGAGTGGCGAAGGGTTTGCCCGGCCCGGCTGGGCATTGACGAACCGACCTTGAGAGATAACCCTGGCTCCCATCATGGGGATACAAATCTGTTACCGCCTTTTACCACTTACCACGAAAGCCCAATCCCACCCCAAAAGTGCCGACGGCCTAACCGCGCCTAAAATGCAGCAGGGCGAACTGTGCAGTTGCCGGTCTTCCGTGGTCCACAACACCGGCCCGTCACCGATCTTGCGACACGATCAAATACACCCACACCACTACTTCATCTATGATGAACCAATTTCCTGACGCGCCACACTAATTCATTAACGTATACGGGCTCCCTGTTTGGCCGTTGTACGCGTGGTCCATTGTCTGAATCTGCTGAAGCGTCTGAGATTCCGCGTGATAATCGCCAAAAAGAATTGACATGCTCGCTGCGTGTCGATCGAGCGGAAGCACAGGATCGACGCTGGTACCGTTCTTCGTCACCGAGTCTTCGAAGGCGGTGCCACCGGGGTTAATGGTGTTGCCGTTGCATTCCATGATTAATACGAATGACGCCGGGCTTTGCAAGCTGTTCAGCTTCGGCCAATAAGGACTGGTCGTGGTACCGAAATAAGGACTGTTGTCCGAATTCGCGCCGACAACGCCCCCTTTGTAGATGACCACGCCGATCGGCATATTGTAACTGGCGATGCCCGTCGGCCCATTCATATTGACTTTCCCTCGCCTTGCCGGACAGAGCCTCATGGTACGTATCTTTTCGGTGGTGGCGACGCTGTTGACGGCGGCACCTGACCCTGCAAGATACGGGATAAGCGGAGTAGAGGTGTCAGTAAAATGGGTCCCCGCGGCGTCATAGAATAGGACTCCGTTCCAATCGTCGGCGTACATGTTCTCCGCCATTCCCCACTGCTTGATATTGGAGAGGCAGGACGCTTGGAAGCCCTTCTGGCGCGCTCTGTTCAGGGCGGGCAAGAGCATGGCCGCCAAGATGCCGATAATCGCGATGACGACCAGCAGTTCAATGAGTGTAAACGCTTTGATTTTGGATTGATGATTCCGCATATTAATGTGTGTTCCTCCACTTCGAAAACAACTCAGAGTTATCCCATCCCATTCCCTACGCTGCACAAAACCTGGGTGCCGTCTGTGCACCACGAATCAACTTAACCCTCCGCCGACAGACTTGCAAGCATTATCAGGCAACAAATCTCCACCCATTCCAGAGCCGATTCGCGCAGTGAATGGACATGCTAGGCGCGTCCGGATGCTTTGCCGACACGTTCCCGCGGCTGAATCGGCTGTTCTTCAGGACGGCGACACAACGGATTTTAGCAACTCTGCACTTGTTTGGCGACGGGCCACCCACAGATTCTCGGACGGAACGGCTGCCCAGGCTCTCCGGGGGATCGCGCTCGTACATCGGCCTTCCATGCTGCCACCACGAGCGAAAGTGCTACGCATTGGCCCGGTGGGCAAAACGCAATCTCCGCCGCAAGCAATTCACCGTCGGCACCCAAATTTTCTCCGAGGACAGTCGCATTCGAACTCTCCAGTCAGTGCGCCAATCCCCACCTCGGGCGCCAGCCACTCCGTCAGGACAGACCGGAGCCATCGCTTCGCACAATGCCGTCCGCGGCGGCGAAACAAGTGCTGCATAATCAGTGAACTATAATGAATGCGGAATACGCGTGAACGCGGTCCAAAGAAATCGGGATTGAACGCAAGAAACCGGCCAAACGCCGTCGTCAGGCCAGTCGGGAACTTCGTTGGCTTCGTTGAAACTGGGACGCGTTTTGCAGGCGACACCGCGAATGCGCTGGCAACACCAGGATGGCCGAAGAAATGTTGTCCGGCTTCCACAAGGCCCCCTTGGAATGCATCCTAGGAGGAAACATCGGCGCGGCGACAGGCCGGTGTGCCATATTGGGCACAAAAAATGCTTTCACAGATAATGGGTTCGACGGGGTGGGGTTGAGAGCCTTTTTAGCATATGACTAACGATGCTATGCGACAAACACGCGATGTTAGTTGACATTCCGGCGGATTTGCGTACCTTAGGGCGAGGTAGAGAGGTTTACTGAACGGCGGGTTTCTATTATGCCTTGCGACATACGGGTAACAGGGATGCTCTGGCCAAACAAACTACAGTCCAAACCAGCGAGGGTCACAATGAATCAGAATTCAGCATTTGCATGCACACTTCGAAAAGCAATCCGCTCGACGCCGCCATCGGCTGCGGGCCGCCACCCCGGGTTGTTCTTCGGGATGAGCCGGGCAATTGCCGCCGGCGCGCTGGCGCTGGCCTTTTTGGCAAGCGGGATCCAGACCCGAGCCCAAAATACTACTGACGTTTGGCAGCTCAACGGCGATGGCATCTTTGGCAATCTCGTCAACTGGTCCCCGCAGGTGCCTATTGGCGGTGACTCAATTTTGTTCACAAATAATAACGTAAACTTCACCGTCAGTCTGAACGGAAGCGACACCCCTGAAGGAATTGAGAATGCCACAATCTCCAACGTGAACAGTGTGATCACGATCGATGCCAGCGGGAATAACTTTTATGTGACGAATGAATTTAACATCGGCCAGGGAACATCCACATCCACGGTTTATCTGGCGGGCGGCACGCTTTGGGTCGATAGCCAGAGTTTCCCTTACGTCACGGCAGCCCAGCTTCGCGTCTCCCATGCTACGACGAACCTTTACTACTCCCAGGCCGCACTCTGGATCACCAACGGAACGGTGATTTTTGACGTGGGTGAGATTGGGGCGGATTCCAATTCCTGTGGCACGGTGGTCGTCTCCGGTCACGGCGTGTTCGACAACCTCGATACCCCTTCCTATCCCGTCGGCACGCTGACCGTCGGTGCGGGTGGCGCGGCCAACAGCCAGTTGATCATTAGCAACGGCGGCTTGATGACCTTGGCGGGCACGATCACGGTCGGTAATGGTGTTGACAATACGAACTGTGCCATGGTCCTCACGGATCCTGGCAGCGTGGTGAGGACAACCACGAATGGATGGGTCAAATTCGCCGGCAACGGCGGCACGTTGATCATTTCCAACAAGGCCACCCTCTACGATGGCGCTTCTCTCGTGTTCGGACAGCAAGCCTGCTACAACACCGGCGTCGTTGATGGCGCCACGGTGTTTGTGGGAGGCAGTATGCAAGTCGGTCTCAGCTCCAGCGGCGCCACCGGCAACTTCTTCGTGGTTCAGAACGGCGGGTCCCTCGTTGCCAACGCCGGCACATTCGCGATCGGGAATAACAGCTTTAACGTCCAAAACGGCTTCCAGATGGGCGGAACCGGTTTGAAGAGCACCGGCGCGTTTCTCGTGGTGCGAAGTGCAGCCAACACCACCAACCACTTCGGCAACTTCCTGACTTTCACGAACTCATTCAGCACCATGGGCTTTTTGGAACTGCAGGGACCGCAAGAGATCATAAGCATATTGGGTAATGCGACGGTGCAGTTGACCAATAGCTTGAACGTTGGCAACAAAACCACCAATTGCTACGTTACCGTCGGCAACGTCCCGGGCGTTAATATTTTGACGGTCATCAACAGCGGCACCCTCATCGACCTCCTTACGGCCGACAACGGCGGCGGCATGACGATCAACAATGGCACGCTGACGTCCGGTGATTCGCTGATCATCACCAACGGCGGCGTGTTGCTGACCTCCGCGGGCACCATTAGCGGCGGCTCGCCGTACACCACCGGCATTGTGTACGGTGTGGGTTCGGTCTGGTCGAACTATATCCCAAGCTCGACAGTGACCCCAATTCCAACAAACTTCCCGATCGTTATCGGCGCCGGTCAATTCGGCAGGTCTAACTACTTTGCCGTTCTCAATGGAGCGATGGTTTACAATAGCGGCTCCATGAACATCGGACAGGACGGAGTGCAAGCCATTAACCAGACGGTCGCTTTCGGAGGCCCCGGTTTCCCGAGCGTTATCATCAATAATGGGTCGCTGAATATCGGCGCAACCAGCAGCAACTACGGAAACGTTGTGACCATCACCAACGCGGTGCTGAATGCCGGCACCATAAATGTGGGCGTCAGTGGAGCGACGAACAATCTCCTGCAAATCAACGGCGGGACGATCTCCTACAACTTTATGCGAGTCCGCCCGACCAACACGATTGTGTTCGGCGCCGGCTCGATCGAGGCGGGGGCTTCGACGGTTGATCAACTCGCGAACAACGGCAGCGCCTTTGTGGTGGGCGATGGCGTCGACACCGCCTACTACGATATGACGGCCAGCGGCAGCGGTTTCCACAATTTCGGTAGCGACATCGTGGTGAGCAGCAACGCCTGGTTGCGCGGAAGCGGCACGCTCGTTGGCGGCGCTGTCTGGGTGTATGGTTCGTTCTCACCCGGGTTCTCTGTCGGCTCGATCTTTGTCAGCAACAATCTGACCTTCGAGCCTTCGGCAGAACTCTACTATGACCTCGGCACCAACGCTAACGGCAGCGATACCGTGACAGTCAACGGCAATCTGGAACTGGGCGGGACCCTGAACGTTAACAGTCTCGGTTACTTCATCCAGTGCACCAACTACCTAGTCTTTACCTACGCGGGCTCGTTGACGAACGTCGGGACACTCACGGTCGGCTCCGTGCCGATCGCTGGCCCGACCTATGTAATCAACACCAACACCGTTGGTTCCGTGATCCTGCAGGTTGGAGGGTGTGCTGCCCCCGTGGATCCATTCGTCGCATGGCAAGAGACCTACGGCCTCACCAACGCCGGCTGCACAGTCTGTGGTGGGAACGCTTCCTACACGGGCGACGGTATGAGCAACACCAACAAGTTCTTGGCGGGCTTCAATCCCACCAGCGCGGCGGCGTATCTGCACATAATCAGCGTCGCCAGGGTGAACAGTGGCCATGATATCCAGGTTACCTATCTCGGCGCCAATGGCGACAGCCACTCTTCGCTGGGCAGCCTGATATACACCAACATCTTGGATTACACCACCGGCACGGCCAGCGGCGGGTACTCCAACATCAACTTCACAAGCACCGGCCAGATGAATATCCTCAGCGGAGGAAACGGCTCTGGCATGACGAACACCTTGACCGATTCCGGTGGGGCGACGGCTGTCCCATCACGATACTACCGGATACGGGTGTTGGTGCCGTAACCTGTTGAGGTTTATTGGGATGGAAACGATATGGAGCGCAGCCGCGCGGCAGGAAGGTATGAAACGTAACAACAAGTGCCTTCGTTCACGACTCGGTGAACTTCCGGCGGCTGCGCTCTCACTTATTTCTGCAAGAGATTGCATTTTTCTCTTGCTTTCGGTGCGGTGAATCTGGTAGAGTCGCCAACGTCTGGAGAGATGTTAGCGACTTTAGGTAGTGCGAGTTTAACGGGATAAGCGGTATAACAAAACAATGGAGTGGTGAGGGATATGAAAATCAGCAACAAGTTCGTAGCAGTTACTCTGGCAGTCACAGCTATCTGCGCCGTGGCATCGTCCAGCTATGGTAGCCTCCTCTTTTCGGAGAGCTTCAACTACACACCGACGACGGGTCTTGGCGCCAACACAAACCCCGGTAGCGGCCTACAATGGAATGGCGCGAATTCGGGGTTAACCATCGGCAGCAGTGCCCTGAGTTATCCGGGGTTGGCTACCATGCCCGGTAACGACCTTATAATCCAAAATAGTTCCTCGGGAACTTCCGTCAATTACTTCACCCCTCAGAGCGGCGACCAGGTTTTTATGTCCTATCTGGTTCAGGTGAATACGATTGACGGCGCCAATGACTACTTCATTGCGCTGAATAATTCGCAGAACAGTGGCGCCCCGAGCGGCGGCCCAGACGTAATTGATACGTATTCCTACAAGAACGGGAATTTTGAAATGCGAGCTAACGCCGATGCCGCAACTGGCGGCGCTAGTCCCGTCACCGCGGGGTTGAATATCACCTATTTCATTGTCGAGGAAGTTGATTTGGCTAATAAAGATGCCTACCTCTGGGTAGATCCAAGCAGCTTGACGTTCAGCGCCCCCGGCGGCAACGACACCGCGCCTACGGCCATTGCGCAGCTTACAGGACTCACAGCGGGCGAAACGGTAAGCGATGTGGGATTCAAAGCTCAGAGCACCACGGGTGCCTTTACGGTTGGCAACCTTCTTGTTGGCACAACTTGGGCTGATGTCACACCGACAGTACCTGAACCGAGCACGTTCGTCCTTTGCGGGTTGGGTATGCTTGGGTTCGCTCTCGCGCGACGGATGCGCCGTTAATATCCATTGTCCGCTTATTCACGACAGGCGCTGGGAATTTTCCCAGCGCCTGTTTGTTTTTTGACCCGGAACATGGTCGCCAGCCACTTCCAGAGACCCTCCCCAAAGTTAGAGGACCGATGTCTCCCTACCCGGTCGAATGGTGCGCCCGCCATAAGTAGCCTCCTATCCGAATCCGACATCGGCGCGCCACACGAGGCCAGTCGTGCGCGAATGGACTGGGTCAGGGATTGCGGGAAGTCGGGGTGTTCGTGGCTTCGCGATACGCGTGTGCGCTGCGGTACAGTTCCAACCGGGGCGCAATCTCGTTCGCCGCCTGCGTCTGTCCGGCGGCGCGCGCCAGTTCGATGGCCTTCTGGGCGGTGGTGACGGCTTCCTGGAATCGCCCGGCGGCGGCATAGGCGGCGGCGAGAGTGTCAAGATACGGGAACGCGCTGTTGCCGGTCTGGGCGCAGGCGCGCTCGGCCAGCGTGACCGCGCGAGCCGGGTCCCCGCCTTCGGACGGCGCGTGCGTCGCCAATACCCAGGCGAGATCGTTCTGGACTTCGGCGTCGCCCGGCTTGATTCGCAGGGCCTGCTCGAAGTGGGCGATGGCTTCCTCGATCCTACCCGTTCGCGCCAGAGCGTTCCCTAGGTTGTAGTGCGCCTCGGCGGAATCAGGCTTGATCCGCAACGCTTGCTCGAAGCGGGCCATGGCTTCCGGCAGCCGGCCCAGTCGGGCAAGGGCCTTCCCGAAATTGATATGCGCGTCGGTGTAATCGGGCTCGATCCGCAACGCCTGCTCGTAGTGGGCGATGGCTTCTGGGAGCCGGCCCGCCTGCGCCAAGGCGATCCCCAGATTGTTGTGCGCCCTGGCGTAATCGGGGTTGATCCGCAGGGCCTGCTCGTACTGGGCAATCGCCTCCGGTGCCCGGCCTAATGACACCAGGGCCAATCCCAGATTGCAGTGCGCCTTGGCGAGATCGGGATTGATCCGCAGGGCCTGCTCGTACTGGGCAATCGCCTCCGGCACCCGGCCCGTTTGCGCCAAGGCGATCCCCAGATTGCAATGCGCCTCGCCGGAATCGGGCTTGATCCGCAGCGTTTGTTCAAAATGCCCGATGGCATCGCTGAACTTGCCCTCCTGCAAGACGAGATTTCCCAGATTGTTGTGGGCCATCCAACACTGGGGATTTTTCATCAAGGTATCGCCCCAGAGTGCTTCCAGGTCTTGATAAATGCGTGCCTGCCTCCAGGTGGACATTCCCAATATCAACAGCGCGATGGCGGCGGCGAGCGTTCCCAAACTGCGGACCCATTGACTGGCTCGTGCACAGATCGCCGTGCCGGTGCCCGCGGCAAGAGTGATCAACCCAATGCCAGCCAGGTATTGAAAGTGGTCGGCAACATACGAGTAGCGGAAGGGAAAGACATTAACAAAGCCAAGCGCAGGCGCCAGGGTGCCCACAAAGAACAATACGGCCACCAGCGGCCCTTTTCCGATCCGGGGCCGTAGGAACCACAGCGCGACCAGCACCATCAGGGCGGCCAGGGGAAACAAATACTGCCAGACCGCGCCGGCATCGATTTCCCATCGTGGGTAGATGAAGGTGAGTTGGCGCGGCCAAAACAGTTTGCCCGCGTAGAACCAGGGGGCTCGTCCGGCGACCAGACACCGCTGGACAACGGACATCTCCCAATCCGCTCCGCTGGCTCCCACGTAATGTTTCTCCACCCAGGTCGTCAGGCTGCCCCCCGCGACTCCCAAGAGGAACAGAGGGGCCAGCGGCACAATATCTCGCCGCTCGACCCGGCCCTCCTTCCACCAGATCAGCAGCAACAGCGCCGCCGGCAGAGTACACGTCGTGGTCTTGCTCGACAAAGCGCACAGGAACAACGCGAGAGCCAGGGGATAGTACCGCCAATCGCGGACGCGAGTTGCGTCCGGACTGTTCAACGGTTGAAACCGCAGATAGGCGAGTAGCGCGAGAAAATAAAACAGGCCCGAAAGGACATTCTTGCGCTCTGTGACCCACGCCACCGACTCCACGCACACCGGGTGCAGGGCGAAGATGGCCGCCGCCCACCACGAACCCGGAATCTTCAATCGTCTCAGTACGAACCAGAGCAGAACGGCATTGGCGCCGTGCAGGAGAACGTTGACGAGATGATACCCGAAAGGCCGCAAACCCCAAAGATGGTACTCCACCCAAAAGCTCGTGTGGGCCAGGGGATAATACTGCCCGTGCGTGGCCCCGGGCTCGAACCAGATTCTTTCCAACCCCCTCAGAGACCGGAGCGTCAGATTGTTCGTCAGGTAATCGTCATCATCCCAGATGAAGCCGGCGTGCCAGACGGGCTCGTAAGCTGCGAACGTGACGATCGCCAGGACCAAGGCCAGGAACCAGGGGCGGGCGAAGCCGGTGTCCGTCGCCGGGGACGACACTGCGGTCGGTTGATGCGGAGCGTCATCGGTGGGCTGCGCTTGTGTCATTGAGGGGATACTAACATGGCAGCATTACGAAAGAACACATTGCATCACGGGCTGGGGGGACGTGTCGCAGCGCTGGCAGGGGGAGGGTAGGCGCGTCCGGTGCGATAGAGTTCCAACCGCTGTTCCATTTCCCTGACCAACTGTGTTTGTGCCCCGGCGCGCGCCAGTTCGATGGCCTTCTGGGCGGTGGCGACGGCTTCCTGGAATCGCCCGGCGGCGGCATAGGCGGCGGCGAGAGTGTCGAGATACGGGAACGCGCTGTTGCCGGTCTGGGCGCAGGCACGTTCGGCCAGGGTGACCGCGCGAACCGGGTCGCCGCCTTCGGACGGCGTGTGCGTCGCCAATAACCAGGCGAGATCGTTCTGGACTTCGGGGTCGCCCGGCTTGCTCCGCAGGGCCTGCTCGAAGTGGGCGATGGCTTCCCCGATCTTACCCGTTCGCGCCAAAGCATTCGCCAGATTGTAGTGCGCTGCGGCGTAATCGGGCTGGATCCGCAACGCCTGCTCGAAATGCGCCATCGCCTCCTCAAGCCTGCCTTCCTGCAACAAGGCTTTTCCCAAATTGTAGTGGGCCTCGGCGGAATCCGGTTCGATCCGGATCGCGTGTTCGTACTCCTGAATCGCTTCCGGCATCCGGCCCGCCTGCGCCAACGCGATCCCCAGATTGTTGTGCGCGTCGGCGTAATCCGGCTTGAGCCGCAACGCCTGCTGATATTGGCTCATCGCTTCCGGCAGCCGGCCCGCCTGCCCCAAGGCGAGCCCTAGATCGTAGTGCGCCTTGGCGTAATCGGGGTTGATCCGCAGGGCCTGCTCGTACTGGGCAATCGCCTCCGGCACCCGGCCCAATGACACCAAGGCCAATCCCAGATTGCAGTGCGCCTCGGCGAAATCGGGCTTGATCCGCAGCGCTTGTTCAAAATGTCCGATGGCCTCCGGCATCTGGCCCGTTTGCGCCAAGCTGGCCCCTAGATTGTTGTGTGCCTCGGCGAAATCGGGCTTGATCCGCAACGCCCGATCATACTGGCTCATCGCTTCCGGCAGCTTGCCCGCCTGCGCCAAGGCGACCCCCAGTTCGTTGTCTGTCTCGGCGTAGCGGACAATGCTCGCGAACATGTTAAACGCCACCGAGAAGCTCAGCAGCAGGCCCCAGATCAAGCGCGCGGCACGCCGCCAGACCGGCCGGTCAGCCAACGTGCGCTCCAATCCGAGGATGCCGACCACGGCCAGCAGCACCAGCGTGGGAAGGAATTCCACTT
>JBEKBH010000052.1:0-13950 GCA_050015495.1 Verrucomicrobiia bacterium | reverse complement strand
GGCGGGTACTCCAACATCAACTTCGCGACCACCAGCCAGACCAATATCCTCAGCGGAGGAAACGGCTACGGCGCGGTAACCAACATGATCGATTCCGGCGGGGCGACGAATGTCCCATCGCGCTACTACCGCGTGCGCGTGTTGTTGCCGTAGCCCGGTCTCTCGATGCGAGGAGAGAGGGTGAGTGTCGGCTGGCGGTTCCGGCACGTTTGCATCGGCCGGGCACGGCTCTACTGCACGACGCTGTCCCGAAACTGTTTTGGCGACATGCCGGTGGCTTGTTTGAACGCCACGCAGAAGCTGTTGATGCTGTGGTAGCCACACAACCCGGCGAGCACTTCGAGTTTGTGGTTCGATTCGGCGAGCAGGCGTTTGGCTCGCTCAATCCGCACGCGTTGAAGCTCCTGTCCGGGAGTCCGCCCCACGTTCTCCAGAAACGCCTTGTGGAGTCCCCGCCGTGACATGGCGGCGACGCTGACCAGGTCTTTGACGCCGATGGGTTGGTCGGCGTGCTCCCAGATGAAGCGGAGGCTGTTGGCCACGCCTTTATGGTTGATCGCCAGCAAATCGCTGCTCTTGCGCACGACCACGGCTTTGGCAGGGATCCGAACGGGTTTCCTGGGGGGCTTCTTCCCGTTCATCAGGTCATCCAACAACGCCGCCCCGCGGTACCCGAGGGTCTCAAGGTTCGTGTCCACGCTGGAAATGGGCGTCCGCATCGTGTCCGGGGACAGGAGATCATTCTCCGCGCCGACGATGGCCACCTGCTCGGGTACGCTCAAACCGGCAGTCTCACAGGTTTCCAACGCATCCACGGCCTGCTCGTCGTTGGCCGCAAATATGGCCAGGGGTTTGGGCGCCGCCTGCAATTGGGACAGCAGCCATTTTCGGCGGTGCCTCCATTGCTCGCGGTCGTTGGGATAGGTCGCCGGGGATGGATGCCATCGCAACCACGTGCACCGGTGCCCGGATGCCTTTAGCGCCTGTATGAATCCCTCGCCGCGAGCCTCGAACGACCAGTTGTCCGTGATGCTGTAGAACACGAAGTTGTGAAACCCGCGGGAGAGAAAATGCTCGGCGACCAACTGCGCGGCGTGAGCGTGGTCTTCCAGCACGCGCGGAAATCGCAGATGCGACCGACGGAAACTGAAATCAACGGTTGGTTTGCGGGCCCGCACCACGAATTCCGCCATCTCATCACCGGCGCCCAGCCAGGCGACAATTCCGTCTCCTTCCCATCCCCACGGGAAGATCTTCTCCCGCGCCTGACTGATCGTCAGGTGCCAGTTGTGCTCCTGCGCAAATTTTTCGATGCCCCGATGCAGGCGGAGATCGTACCATCCCAGCGCGGCGAGAACCCACTTTTGTTTCTTCCGCATGTGTACGAGCTAAGACTACAACGTGCCCGGTTCAAGGCCGAAATAGTTCTTCGCGTTGTGGTAGCAAACGTTGCGGACGAGGTCACCCAGCATCTTCATGTCGTGCGGCAGGTGGCCATTGGCCACGTCGCGCCCGATGAGGTGGCAGAGTAATCGGCGGAAATATTCGTGACGGGAGTAGGAGAGGAAGCTGCGCGAGTCGGTAATCATCCCGACAAACCGGCTGAGCAAGCCGAGGTTCGACAGCGCGTTAATCTGCCACTCCATGCCTTCCTGCTGGTCGAGGAACCACCACCCGCTGCCCAATTGGAGCTTGCCCGGGACGCTGCCGTCCTGGAAATTGCCGAGCATCGTGGCGAACGCATAATTATCCGCGGGATTCAGGTTGTAGAGGATGGTCTTCGGCAGACGGTCTTTCTGGTCGAGCTTGTCCAGGTAACGGGCCAGCGGCTCCGCCTGGGGCCAGTCGCCAATCGAGTCAAAGCCGGTGTCGGGTCCCAGCGTGCGCATCATCCGGGTGTTGTTGTTGCGCATGGCGCCGAGGTGGAGTTGCATGACCCAGCCGCGTGCCTGATATTGTTCGCCGAGCCACAGCAGGACGAAGCTGCGAAACTTGTCCGCATCCGCGCGTGATACCGTCCGTCCCGCCCGGGCCGCGTCGAACACCCGCGCCGCTTCGGTTTCGGTGCAATCGTCGGCATAGGCCTGATTCAGCCCGTGGTCGGACAATCGGCAGCCGTTCGTGTGGAAAAAATCGAGTCGCTTCACCAGTTCCCCAAGGAACGCAGACAACGTCGGGCATTCACCGAGCTTGTTCACCCATGCCGTCCACGCGGCCGGCTGGTCCACCGCCAGCGCCTTGTCGGGACGAAATGCCGGATACACCCGGGTGCGCAGGGTGCCCGACTCACGGATTCGTCGATGATGTTCGAGGGAGTCGGTTGGATCGTCGGTCGTGCACACCACGACGACGCGGTTGGTTTCGAGGATCCGCTGTACGGGCATCGAGGCCAGCTTTTCGTTCGCCTCGTCCCAGATCTCTTTCGCCGTGTTTTCGTCGAGGAGTTTGGTGATGCCGAAGAAGCGTTTCAGCTCGATGTGGGTCCAGTGATAGAGCGGGTTGCGTAGCGTGTGCGGAACGGTGCGGGCAAAGGCGAGGAATTTTTCCCAATCGCTGGCATCGCCGGTGCAGTATTTCTCGGGCACACCATCCGAACGCATCGCTCGCCATTTGTAATGATCGCCCGCCAGCCAGATTTCATACAGGTTGCGGAACTGCTTGTTCGCCGCGATCTGGTCGGGGGGGAGATGACAATGATAGTCAAAGATCGGCTCGTGCGCCGCGTGTTCGTGATACAATTCGCGCGCGACCGGGGTTTGCAGGAGAAAATTCTCGGTAATGAACGCCCGCATGGACTCACCCTTTCGCCAACAGCGAAAGGTGCTTCGTCAGATGTCGCTCCAACAATTCTTCGTGTAACGCGGCGTGGCTCTCGAGAGTTTCCAGGATGCGCGGCTTGAACGTCGGATGCGTGAGCACCGAGCCGAAGGTCACGTGCAGCAGTTGCCGGCCCGCTACTTCGTCGAGAAACGCCGGTTCTTCCTTGGGCCCGCTGAATTTCGGCAGGGCCGTGACGTGCGCCAGCGTGGTCGAGATATGGTAGCTCTGCCGGTCCGTCTCGAACCGGCCGCGGCAAAACTCCACGATCTCGGCAAACACCTGGGGTGTCGTGCGAGCGACGACCCGCAACCCTTCGAGGTAACTGGTTCCCGATGTTTTCACATGGAGCAACTGGCCGCAAACACGGCCGACAATGGGATAGATGGCAAACTTGTCCGACCCGCTGTGAACGCTGATCTTGTAGGGGCCGCAGAACCGTGCGATCTCCAGGTGCTGGCGCAGGGACGCCTCGAATTTCTTCAGGTCGCCCTTGTAATCAATGCCCTTTTCAAATTCGCCGATAAACCGCGGCGCCACGCTGATCACATGGGGAACGGCGAGCCGGCGAAGTTCCAAGCCAATGAACAAATGGTCCAGCACGGTCGTTGGCTCGCTGGTCTCGTCCACGCTGACCTCGATCTCGAACGGACGCGAGTCCATCGTCTTCGCGATGTGACGGCCCATGAGGCCGACGTGCTCGATGGCGCGCCCGTATTTTACCGCGGCACTACGGAGTGACGGGGCGTCGAACTTCAGCTTCCCGACGTTGGGTACATCGAACGTGCGTCCCAAGTACGCTGACTCCAACTCGGGTGTGAGCGCGCCTTTGCCGACATGCTCGGAGGGATCGATGGTAAAGAAGCAGAAGCCGGCCGCCGCCATCCGGTCCACATGTTCGGTCGTTTTCAAGTGGTCCGCATCCGCTCCCCACTTGCCGCCGTAGCCGTGCTGCGCAAGCGCAGTGGTGGCGGCCTTGACGACCTGCTGGGCCGTGCGCTGAGTGCGTTCCAATTCGCGAATGGATTGCTGCGCGAAGATCGGGGCGAAATCGAATTTCCGCGCCGCGGCGAGGTGCCCCGGCGTAGCCAGACCGAAGCGATCACCGAAACCAAAAGATTTCACGAGACCAAGCGTCGTGGGGGACGCCACGGTTTTGCCGGCGAGTGGGGCGGCGGGGGTTGTTTTTCTTGTTGCGGGGCCAGTAGGTGATGTCGTATTCATTGTGCTCACGATAATTGAGGGACAGGTCTCGATGCGACTAAATTCTAAGGCGAGCCGGGTCACTCGCCAATGCGATTTGAGTATCTTGTTGCGTCATGATTGTTGAGACTATCTGGATATCTGTATGAGCTTGCTTCCGAAGGCGTTACATTTGCCGCCGCCGGGGCGCCCGCGTTGGGTCCGTCCGGAAAGCGCGCAGCTTGATCTCCTGTATTTGGCGTGGGGCCATCGTCAGTATGGCCAGAACCCGATCCCCGTGTCCCGCCACCCGGGCTGGCATTATGTGTTGGTGAATCGGGGCAAGCCGACTTTGGTCCTCGAGGGCGAGCAGAAAACACTCAATGCCGGCGACTTTCTGGTGATCGACCCTGATTGCGCCAGCGGTTGGACGGACCGGCCCGATGGTGTGTCGGACCTGCTTGTCTGGATCTGGCGAACGGGCCCGCGTTGTTCAGAGTGCGCCGTGGAATCCGGTTCGTATCGGCAGTGGACGATTGGCACACGGTTGTGGCACAAGTTGGAACATCTTCACGGGTTGTGTCGCCTGGAAGTGGAACGGCCCGACGAATTGACCAAACTCGCGATTGAGCAGTTGCACCTCTCCATCGACGTCACCGTGGCCCGGCATGTCCAGCGCAAGGTGGGGCCGCCCGAACCATCGCTGCGGATGGAGTTGGCCGTGCGCTGGATGGCCCAGAACCTGGCTGAGCCGAATCCGGTTACGGCGCTGTGCGAGTACCTGCAGATTTCTCCGGCCACGGTCGTACGGATGTTTCAAACGCATCACGGGGAATCGCCGGCGGTGTATCACCAGCGCCTCAAAATGGCGCGGGCGCAGGAGTTGTTGGAAACCGACCGCTTCTCCGTCAAAGAAATTGCGTACGCGCTGGGGTACAAGCATCCGAACGATTTCAGCCGGGCGTTCAAGCAGTTTGTCGGCAAGAGCCCGAAGTCGGTCGGCGAAGGCCGGAACCCACGCGGCGCGTCCCGTTGAGCGGGGTTCATTCGCTTGGCAGCAGCAATCCCCTCATCGTCGCGTTCGACCACGACAGACTGATGGCGGTCTTTTGACGGTTCAGGTTCGCCAAGACAACCTCGACGCGTTGTGTGCTGCCCGCAGGGTCGCCGATCGGGACGAGGCACGTGACTTCGTTGGTGGTGCGCCACGTGGGGATGAGTTGCGTGTATTTGTCGGTGTTGGAATAGACGGTTGTCTCCTGAATCGCCAGCAATTCCCCGGTGTCCAGAGATACGATACTCACATGCCCCTGTTCGTCGACGATGGACGCACGTTTTTTGTCAGGGCTCAACGCAAAGCGGTCCACCCGGTCGGGAAGCCGTGAGATGTCCGCGGGGCGCACGATCGACTCCAAGGTTGGCGTCGGGCCCGGTCGGATGGCAAACAGCGTCAGGTGGTTCGGCTGGTCGGAGGAAAGCGCCGGCAGGCGAATGGGGGCCGCCGCGAAGAGAATCCGGCCGTCGGGGAGACAGGCCACGCGAGTGGAAGCTTGTCCGAAGATTATTCCGGCGAGGTCTTTGGGATCCTCGAACGTGGCCAGCAGTTGTCCATTGGTGCCGCAAACGCGTCGGCTCGTGATGGTTCCCAATTGCATGCTGTTCTGAAGGAGCTCGTATGGAACCGTGGTTTTGGCGTACACGAGGCTCTGGCCGTCCATCGACCAAGCGGCTTCGGTCGCTCCTTCGTCCACCAACACGGAAGAACTGTTCGTGGATTGCAGGATGACGTAGAGAGCCGGGCGGTCGGGTTCAGCCACGGCAAACGCGAGCACCTGCCCGCTCGGCGAGGGGAACACTGATACAATCTCGTCCGGGAAACGAGCCAGCAACTGCTCGGCGGGCGGGTCAGACGGCAGGACGTTGCGGACACTGAGTTCGTAGATATCGGAGATAAAATTCGTTACGGAGATGGACCTGGCGTTGAAGATGGGGGCCAGAACCTGCGGATTCGTTTGTTCGAGATACAGTGTTATCGCCCGTGTCAGCCATTCCGCATGGAACGTATGCCCAACCACTTTGCTTTCCCATGCCTTGTATTCGGTCGAATCGCCGAACCTGGCCCAATCACCATGATACGCTTGGATCACGTGCACCAGGCTGGCGGCGGTATTCGTTGTCCTCTCGGCACGGTCGACGCCGAGTAATTTGGCATATTCATTCCAACTCGTGGGTTTCACCACGTGAACGGCAATCACCCGCCGCGAGTCAGGAAGCCAGGCGCGCGCGTCGGTGGCGTTGCCGAGGAACTTGCCGGATCGGTCAATCAGGAAGGTGTTGTTGTCCGCTCCCTGCACGAACGCGTGCTCGCCGTCCGGCGCCCAGCAAATCCAGTCCTGCGGGTCGCAGCCAGCGCAAAGCACGAGAAGGACGGAGGCTGCCAGGAGAAATCGGTGTGAGAGCCATTGGCCGGGATTCATTTCACCGTCTCCTTTGCGTTGGCGTCGGCGGTGGACGCCGATGCCAGCAGGTACAACCGTTGGTTTGACCAGAAGGGTAGGGACTCGATTTTGGTCTTCACGCTGGCCTCTTGTTGGCGTGACCCGGTCGGCTCGCTTTGGATCGATGGCGCGAGTGCGACCGCGTTGTCCTCGCGCCGGAGGCTGGCGCGGAGCGCCAGGGCGGTGATGCCCACACCGATCACAAACGAGGCGGCGAGGGCCAATGCCCGTTCGGCGCGATGACGCCAGACGAGTTGATGGATTTGATTGGGCGGCTCGATGGCGAGTACGGGTTGACGAACGGCCTTGCGGGCCAGATGAACCACATCCTGAAGTTCCCGGGCCTGGGTCGCCGCGGACGCGGCGTTGGCCAGGTAATCGGCCAGCAAGGTATCGACGTCGGGATCGAGACATCCCAACGCGCGGTCCAGTAGCAAACGTTCGATGACATCGGGTTTCATTGTTTGGTTTCCTCCGGCCGATTCATGAGATCGCGCAGCTGACGCACGGCGTTGTGCAACCGCGAGCGGACGGTCCCGACCGGGACATCCAGCACATGGGCGATTTCTTCGTAGGACAATTCCTGTTCGAGCCGCAATTCGAGGGTGTCGCGCAACTCGGCGGACAAACTGCGGATGGCCTCCCGCATGACGGCAAGGCGGTCGTCCTTCTCTTCGGCGGGTTCATACCAGAGCTGGGCGACGGGTCGCGGATCGCGCTGGCGGCGGTAGTGGCGGGCCAACATGTTGCGGGCGATGGCAAACAGCCAGGCGCGGGGCATGGTCACCCTGGCCAGTTGATCAGACTGGCGGACGACCTGCAGGAAGGTTTCCTGCAAGAGGTCGCTTGCGGTCGCGGCATCGGGGCACCGCCTTGCGAGGTAGTGGTACAGCTCGCCGGCGTGCTGCCCGTACAACCGGCCTACGGTATCGGTGTCGGATTGCACCTGCCTGAGATTGTCTCCTCTCTCTCCGTAGTTGCAAGCCGGACCGAAAAAGTTCACCGTCCACGTGAGATTGGCTAAATCTCACGTCACGCGTACCGATGCCGGAAAAAGCAGGGTCGTTAGCTCAAACGGTGGCAGCCCCACTCGAAGTCGGTTCTTCAATCTGTGCCGTTTCCAATCTTGGCACGATCAGATGGATAATCAGCAGGGCAAGAACGTATGCCAGGCTGGCCAGAACGAAGACCGGCAGGTAATTACCCGTTTGTTTCAGAACCTTTCCCGTGATGTAGAACAGGGTCACGCCGCCGCCCGCGCCGATCATGCCGCCCAGGCCTGTGACCGAGCCGACCACGCGCCGCGGGAACATGTCACCCGCCAGGCTGAACATGTTTGCGGACCATGCCTGGTGAGCCGAAGCCGCGATTGTGATCAGCACCGCCGCCACCCACTTGTTCTCCGTAATCGCTGAATACACAACCGGCACCACAAACGCCCCACAGATAAGCATGGTGATCTTGCGGGCCTTGTTGACGGACCAGCCGCGTTTCATGAACGAACCCGCCAGCCAGCCGCCGGCGATGCTGCCCACGGACGCGACAACATAAATCATCATGATCATGACTTCACGGCCCTTGGGATCCAGATGGAATTTCCGGTTGAAGAAATCGGGGCTGCCAAACAGGTAGAACCACCAGAAACAATCCGTCATGAACTTGCCCACCGAAAACGCCCACATTTGTTTATGCGGCAGAAGTTTCCTCCACGGGATCTTGACCGTGGGTTCGGCGGCGTCACTTTGAATGAGAGCCAGCTCCTCCTTGCCCACCTTGGGATGATCCTCGGGTCTTCGATAGATGGACAGCCAGGCGATAATCCAGGAGAGATCGACAATGGCCGTGATAAAGAACGCGCCCCGCCAACCGACGACGTGGCCGGCAATATTCAACGCAATGACAATGGGAAGCATGACCGGCACGAGAAGCCCGCCGACGTTGGAGCCGGAGTTGAACAGGCCCGTGGCCAGCGCTCGCTCGCGCTTGGGGAACCATTCGGCGGTGGTCTTGATGGCCGCGGGAAAGTTGCCGCCTTCGCCCAAACCCAGAAGAATCCGGCAAACGAGGAAGCCGGCGATGGGACCGCCGAACAGACTGCCAATCTCGGGCGCAAACGCGTGTGACATGGAAGCCACGCCCCAGAACGCGCAAGCAAAAGCAAAGCCCCAGCGCAGACCGAGAACGTCCATCAACCGGCCCATGACCAACATGCTGATGGCGTACGCGATTTGAAAGAACACCTGCATGTTCCAGTAGGCCACGTCCCAGTCCGCCTTGGCCACGTTCAGTCGACCCGGCATCTCCGGCGCGAGATTGGCGAAGACGCTGCGGTCGATGTAGTTGGCGGTTGTGACCCAGAACAGCAGTGCACAGATCACCCATCGATAGTTCGTCATTCTCTGCGCGTTGGGCACCGTTGTGGAACCTGTTGCCGTGGTCATATCAGATCTCATTGTTTATCCTCTGCTCGTCATGTTGTCCTACCGCGCCAGCCAGCCGCCATCCACGGCAATCGTGTACGCCTGCACGTAATCCGACGCGGGCGAGGCGAGGAACACGGCGGCCCCTTGCAGGTCCGTCGGCGTGCCCCAGCGCCCGGCCGGAATGCGCGCCAGAATTTCGGCGCTGCGGTTTTCATCCGCGCGCAACGCCGTCGTGTTGTCCGTGGCCATGTACCCCGGCGCGATGGCATTGACGTTGATGCCGTGCGGCGCCAGTTCGTTGCCCATGAGACGGGTCAATCCCATTACCGCGCTCTTGGAAGCCGTGTACGATGGCACGCGAATGCCGCCCTGGAACGAGAGCATCGACGCGGTATTGATGATTTTGCCACCCTTGCCCTGCTTGATCATGACCTTCGCGACCGCCTGGCTGAGAAAAAACAGCGTCCGCAGATTGATGTTGATGACGTCATCCCAGTCCTTTTCCGAGAACTCGACAAGCGGCGCGCGACGAATGATGCCGGCGTTGTTGAAAAGAATGTCGATGTGACCGAAGGCCGCGAGCGTGGCGTCGATGATCGGCGGGACGCAACCGCCCTTCGAGAGATCGGCATGAATGACGGCGCAACGTCGCCCGCGTTTTTCCACGCCGGCTTTGGTTTCGGATTGTTCGATCAAATCCACCGCCGCGATGTCCGCGCCGGCTTCGGCGAGGCCGAAAGCGATTCCCTGGCCGAGGCCGCGCCCGGCTCCCGTGACGATGGCCACTTTGCCATCCAGTTTGAATTGATCCAGAATCGCCATGCTCGTTTCTCTCTCCTCGATGTTGGTTTACTTCAGCGCGTCGACCGCAATCTGGTCCATGTCAGTGAACTCCTGGTTTTCCCCGCCCATTGCCCAGATGAAACAGTAATGCCGCGTTCCTGCGCCACAGTGAATGGACCATGGCGGCGACAATACGGCTTCGCCATTGCGCACGACGAGATGCCGCGTCTCCGCTGCACCGCCCATGAAATGAAATACCGCCGCATCCGACGGCACGTCAAAATACAGGTAGATCTCCGACCGCCGCGCGTGCGTGTGCGGCGGCATCGTGTTCCAAATGCTGCCTTCCTTCAATTCGGTGAAGCCCATGACCAATTGGCAACTCGGAATGCCGCCGCCGTGAATGTATTTGCGGATGGTCCGCTGGTTCGCGTCACGTTGCGCGCCGAGCGCCACGGCTTCAGCGTCGGCGATGGTTGCCAGGCGCGTCGGATGCGCCGCGTGGGCCGGATAGCTCACCAGGTAGAACCACGCCGGCTCGCGCGAGTTCGCGCTGCTGAATTCGATCTGTTTGCTGCCGCGCCCGATATAGAGGCAATCCCGTTTCGCCAGCGCAAACTTTTTGCCGTCGACGGTGATCGCGCCTTTCCCGCCGATGTTGATCACGCCGATTTCGCGGCGCTCGGCAAAGAAATTCGATGCGAGTTCCTTCGATGTTCCGAGCGATAGCTTCTGGGCGGTCGGAACAATCCCGCCAATGATCGCGCGATCGATATCGGTGTAGACAAGTTGCACCGTCCCCGGCTGGAACAGGTTTTGCACGAGGTAGCCGGCGCGCAACTCGTCGGCGGTCAGGCGCGGATAACGCGCGGCATCCGGTGTGTTTCTCGTCTCCATGGATCGAGGCTCAATCCCTTCCTTACTATGGCAGCCGCGCACACAAATACCAAGCGCCAAACCCTGCACGGTCCGCGCACGCGCCCCGCTGCCGGTTGTTTTATCTCTGGACCCGGGCGCTGCCGCCTCCCATGACCTTTTCCACTTCCTTCAGCGTGGCCATGGAGGTGTCGCCGGGGGTGGTCATGGCCAGCGCGCCGTGCGCCGCGCCATAGTCCACCGCCTGTTGCGGGTTACCCGTCTTCAGTAAACCAAAAATCAAGCCGCTGGCGAAACTGTCGCCGCCACCAACACGGTCGAGAATTTCCAACCCGGGATACTGGCGGCTCTCGTAAAACCTGCCGTCCATCCAACAAATCGCGCTCCAATCGTTCCGGGTCGCGGTAACGACCTTGCGCAGGGTGGTGGCGGCGACCTTGAAATTCTTGAATTCACCCACCGCCTTCTGGATCATCTTCTTGAAGGCGTCGGTTTCGATTTTCGTAATGTTGCGATCCATGCCTTCGACCTCGAAGCCGAGACACGCGGTGAAATCCTCTTCGTTGCCGATCATCACATCCACGTATTTGGCAATCTCGCGGTTGACCTCGCGGGCCCGGGCCTGACCGCCGATGCTCTTCCACAGGCTGGGCCGATAATTCAGGTCGTAGCTCACAATTGTCCCGTGTTTGGCGGCGGCCCTGACCGCTTCCATGGTCAATGCCGCGGCGTTCTCGCTCAACGCGGCGAAAATGCCGCCGGTGTGGAACCAGCGCACACCGACCTGACCGAAAATCTTCTCCCAATCGAAATCACCGGGCTTGAGCTGGCTGGCGGCCGTGTGACCGCGGTCCGACACGCCGACTGCCCCGCGGAGGCCGAATCCGCGCTCGGTGAAATTGAGCCCGTTGCGCGCCGAGCGCCCGATGCCGTCATCGGCGCGCCAGAGAATGTAGTCGGTGGCGACACCGCCCTGCATGATGAAATCCTCGATGAGATGGCCGACCTCGTTGTCCACGAAGGCGGTGCACACGGCGGTCTTCAGGCCGAAGCATTTGCGCAATCCGCGCGCGACGTTATATTCGCCGCCGCCTTCCCAGACCTTGAACTCGCGCGTCGCGCGGATGCGTCCCTCGCCGGGATCGAGCCGCAACATGATTTCGCCGAGGGAAAGCTGGTCGAATGCGAATTTGTCGCGAAGTTTCAGTGGCATAGCGCTTCACTTTCGATAGAGGCGCGGGAGATGGTGATGCCGCCGGGCGCGTCCTGAAAAGAAGCCGCAGTCAGAAGAACCCGTCCCATGATTTGACCATATTGTCCAGTTGGCAAAACCCGCGTCAATACGAATATTAGAGCGTGTATCCAAGGTGCGAACTCTTGCGCTGGCGAGGTGAAGCGGTTACGCGAACGCGAAGCCGCCATGGCCGGCATGGCTCGGCTTTGCCGACTGCGCCTGATACGCTATAATCCAGATGATGATGCAGCCAAAGCGCACCGACGGGACGACACCGGATGGGGCTACGGAGGCGGCTGGCGCCGGGAACCGGCTGCCTCGGCACGAGGCGTGGTTGGTGGCCTTGACTTTGCTAGCGGCCACTTTCGTTGCCTATCAGCCAGTGTGGCATGCGGGGTTTATCTGGGATGACGATCGCTACGTGACCCAGAATGAGGCGCTCCGTTCGGCGGACGGGTTACAAAGGATATGGAGCAGGCCCGGGACGACGGTCCAATACTACCCATTGGTCTTTACCAGCTTTTGGGTGGAATACCATCTCTGGGGGTTGCAGCCGTTCGGGTATCACCTGGTCAACGTCTTGCTCCACGCCGCGAACGCGGTGTTGTTGTGGCGCGTGCTGCGGCGGCTTGGACTCCCGGGTGCGTGGTGGGCCGCAGCCATCTTCGCGCTTCACCCGGTGAACGTGGAGTCCGTAGCCTGGGTCACCGAGCGCAAGAACACCTTTTCCGGACTGTTCTACCTGCTGGCCGCGCTGGCGTGGCTTCGGTTTCGGCCGTTGACGGCCGGGGAGACAGCCCGCGCGCCGGACTGGCGATTCTACTGGGTGGCCCTGGGGTTATTCGCGTGTGCGCTGTTGAGCAAGACGGTGACTTGTTCGTTGCCGGCGGTGCTGGTGCTGCTGATCTGGTGGAAAACAGGGCGGCTGGACAAGCGGGACGGTTTGACGCTAGCCCCATGGTTTGTCCTAGGGGCTGCGTCGGGGTTCATGACGAGATGGATGGAGCGGCGCTTGGGAGCCAGCGGAGCGGAGTGGGAGCTGTCATTCGTCCAGCGTTGTCTCGTCGCGGGACGGGCGTTGTGGTTTTACGCGAGCAAACTTATTTGGCCGCACGATCTCACGTTCATTTACCCGCGCTGGGAAATCGATGCCGGCGCGGTCTGGCAGTATTTGTTTCCCCTGGCCGCGCTGGCCGTGGTCGTCGCCTTGTGGAAGATGCGCTCGCGTATCGGAAGGGGGCCGCTGGTGGCGGTATTGTTCTTCGCAATCACGCTCGTGCCCGCACTAGGTTTTTTTGATGTATACCCGTTCCGGTACTCCTACGTTGCTGATCACTTTCAATATATCGCCAGCCTCGGGCTGATCGCACTTGGCGTCGCGCTGGTCGCGCGGGCCGCCAGGCATTTCCTCATCCCGGCGATGCTCCTTGGATTCGCCGCCGTAATACTGCTTCTCCTTATGATTCTCACGTGGCAACAATGCCGGGTGTATGCCGATGCCGAAACGCTCTGGCGGGATACCTTGACCAAGAATCCAAACGCCTGGCTGGCGCACAACAATCTGGGGACGGCCTTACTGCGGGCCGGCAAGCTTGCGGAGGCGAGGGCGCACTTCGAACAAGCGGTGCGGCTTGAGCCGGATTATCCCGAGGCCCACTGCAATCTGGGGGTCGTGCTACAGAAACTGGGAAAGCTGACGGAGGCGAAGCAGCAGTACGAGGAGGCGGTGCGGGTCAATCCCAATTTCGCGGAGGCGCACTATGATATGGGGGTCACCTTGTTTGTCGCGGGCAGGATATCGGAAGCGGTTCAGGAGTACGAACAGGCGCTGCGGATCAAGCCCGATTACACCGAGGCGCACATCAATTTCGGGATCGCCCTTACCCGACTGGGCCGGCTGCCGGAAGCGATCGCGCAGTACGAACAGGTGTTGCGGATCGAGCCGGATTCCGCTGAGGCGCACTGCAATCTAGGGGCCACCCTGGCGCAGGCGGGCCGGATGCCGGAAGCGATGAAACAGTGGGAGTTGGCGCTGCGGACCAATCCCCAGATGGTGGACGCGCACTACAACCTGGGCCTGGCGTTGTTGCGAACCAACAAGATTCCAGAAGCCATCGTTCACCTCGAACAGACGATC
>JBEKBH010000051.1:0-31947 GCA_050015495.1 Verrucomicrobiia bacterium | reverse complement strand
GAGAAGTCCCTGTTGGTGCTGGACGAGGGGGTTATGGAAGGACGGCGGGTTTTCTCCAACATCATCAAGTACGTTCGTATGGGTGCGTCGAGCAACTTCGGCAACATGTTCAGCGTGCTGGGGGCCAGCGTCTTCGTGCCCTTCCTGCCGATGCTGCCGGTGCAGATTTTGGCCAACAACCTGCTCTACGACGTCAGCCAGACCGCCATCCCTACAGACGCAGTGGACCCCGAGCGTATCGCGGCCCCGCGCCAGTGGAACATCAAGGATCTCACTTGGTTTGTCATCCTCATCGGTCCGTGCTCCTCGATCTTCGATTACACGACGTACTTTATGATGCTTTATCTGTTCCATTGCTGGAATACATCGACGCCAACGGCCGCGGCTCACAGCGCCAGCGTGTTCCAGACCGGCTGGTTCGTCGAAAGCTTGTTGACGCAGACGATGATCATCCACGTCATCCGAACCAACAAAATCCCCTTTTTGCAGAGTCGTCCTTCCTTGGCGCTGACGGTGATGACTGTCGTCATCATGGCGGTCGGCGTGGCGATTCCCCTTTCACCGATTGGCCGCTACCTGGGGTTTTCAATGCTGCCGCGGCTCTACTGGCCGCTGCTGGGGCTGACGATCGTGTGCTACATGCTGCTCACCCAGGGTGTGAAGATGTGGCTGCTGCGTCTGAAGTGGATCTGAGCAGGAACAAAACCATGAGGCCGTTGTCGGTGGTGGAGTTGTTGAAAACCGGAGATTGACCCGTCGGCGTGTCGGTCGGCATCGGCAAAATACGGCGGGCGTAGCGAAGTGGTAGAACAGGAGGATACCATGCCCAGGACGCGCGCTAGTGTCTTCCCTCTGTGGAGATCGAATGGGGTCTTTACGTGCGAATTCCCGCGGAGAGTTTCCACATCCAGACACTCAGACCGCCAGTGATCACGCCCGCCACGGCGTTCACCCACACGGGCAATTGATGTCCCGCAACGAGAACCTCGACACTCGTCACAACCCTCAAGAGATGCACCACACACACAATGGCAAACACGGTTCCCGCCGTTCGCAGTCCAATGGTCGTTGAGTTCATGCTTTCAGGATCGTCGCTTGTTTCCATAGTTGCAAGTCTCCGCCCGCCGACCCGCGCACGGGATGGCTACCCTTTTTGTGACATTGGCACACTGTGTGCAATGTAGGTGCTGCATGACTGCCGACAGTCCGTCACCCGGTATAGTGACCGCCCCGATCCACCAGGGCGTCCTACTCGCCATCGACGACGACACGGAACTTCTGACCAGCATCCGCCGGTTGTTGATCCGCGAGGGTTGGGTGGTATTGACCGCCTCTGACCCGAGCGAAGGTCTGCTGTCATATCAGGAACATTGGCGGGGAATCTCGCTGGTGTTGCTCGATTACTATATGCCCGGTCTCCGTGGCGACGGAGTTTGGGAACGCCTGCACCGGATCAACCCGCAGGCGCGTGTCCTTTGGATGAGCGCCTCCGACGACTACATCCCAAGCACGATGCTCAACAGCGGCCAAAGCGCTTTCGTCCAAAAACCGGCCACACGGAAGGAACTCCTCCGTCGGATCCGGGAGATATTGGCTCCATCGCCGATGGGCGGCGATTGCCGCTTCGACTTGCCAGAGTCCGCTGATGCCTCTGAAAATTAGCGGGTGCCCGCAAACCAAATGGTTGAAGTGTGTGAGGAGAAGCACAGCCACCATTGTGGATTGTTCACGGGCATCCGCCGCCGACAATGAACAGGATTTGCTCTCAGTGAGGTGGGGGTGAAGACACCCCAGTATTGAGCAACAACTCCTGTTCCCATAGTCCAAGAGACTAAGTAGCACGCCATCCCCACACAATGGGGTGAACACCCCATGGCGAAAAACCGCTCCATCCTCCATTCTTTCATTGAATGAATGAGGACGAAGCATGACACCCATGTCCGAAGTCCATCGCTGGCTGGATGCGTTCAGGGGCAAGGCGCGGATCGGAAGGAGAAACACCATGAGATGGTTTCAACTGGCAGCATTGATAACGGCGGGTTCCGTTCTTCAGGTGACCGCTCAAACGAACACACCGGCAGCGCCGACCCAGCAGCAAATCACAGGAGCCTTCGGTCTCGTCCTCGGAACAGCGGTCGATTTATCTCAATACCAGAAGGCGGGCGAGAACCCCGACAAGACGCCGCGCTATGGCTTTACGCCTCAGAATCCCATCGAAGGTCTGACGACGTATTGGTTCGAGGCAACCCCAAAGTCAGGTATCATTTACCGCATTTGGGCGCAGGGCGACTGCAAGAACGACGATGCCTGTAAAAAGCAACAGGCCACCATTCTCGACCTGCTCAAGAAGAAATACGGACAGGCGGAGAAAGAGGGTCAATTTGACGACTTTTACGACGCGAAACGAATGACCCGCGGCAACCGCTCCATGGTCCTCAAGTGTAGCAGCGGCACCGACGATATCACCCTCAATCTGTATTACACCGACGACGACCTGAAGAAGCAGGCCGACAAAGAGCGTCTCGAACTCGCCGCCAAGAAACCAGATGCCTCAGGCCTTTAGCGTTGTGTCAGAAGGCGAGCGAAGCGTGATTCCCGTTTGTTGTCCATCTTGGAATCGGTCCCTCGAAGTCGAAGATCCGCTCCACCTCGCAGAAGGAGCCCGTGCAGTGCTTGCAGCAGACTGACAAAGGTAGCCCATGGGTTGCTCTCATGAACCTCGGCGGTGATACCGCATTTGCAAAATCCGATTTCTTCCGTAGGGTGAAGGCATATCAACGACAAGCGGGGGGCATCGGCATGAAACAGGGTAGGCTCATTTTTGCATTTGTTCTGGCGCTATCGACACAAGCGCTGGGCGGGACATATACGGTCTACAGCACACGCATCCCGGTCCCGGCGACCGCTGATGGCACGACCAACGGCGATACGTCCGCATCCTCGACAAACTCCATTCATCTCGATGCCAACGTTTATGTGCCCGATGGCCTGGTCGCGCCCGCTCCGGCAGTGGTGGTGGTCCACGGCTTCGGGGAAACCAAAAGTACCGCGACCATTGTGACGTTCGCCGAGGATTTTGCCGCGGCGGGCTACGTCGTGGTCACACCCACCGTGCGCGGCTTTGGGAATTCCGACGGCTTGGTGTCGTTGGTCGGACCCAACGAGGTCAACGACTTGAAAACCATCATCCTCGCGATGCAAACGGGTTCGATTGGGGATGCGCCGGCGATTGCGATCCCCGTCACCAACGCGAGCAAGTTCGGCGTGATGGGGCCATCGTACGGCGGCGGACACACCTTCGAGATCATGCGGACACACGTCGCCGGCTTGACCGCGGTGATTCCGACCATCGGCTGGACAGACCTTTACCAGGCGCTGGCGCCCAATGACGTTCCCAAATTGGCGTATTCGCTCGGCCTCTTCGCCACGGGCTTCAATTTCGAGAATCCAAACTATGCGCCCGTGATGTTCGACTGGCTCCGCAACATTCTCAACGGCACACCCGAACAGACGCGCCAGGGCGATCCCGAGAGCAATATTGATTGGCGCTCGGTGATCTTTAATCCCGCGGAACTGACCGTCCCGGCCTTCGTGATTCAGGGCTGGGATGATGATTTGTTTCCCGCCGAACAGGCCCTCCAGCTCACCCAAACCAATAATTCCATCCCGTTCCTGAAACTGTACATCGGCGGGTTGGGGCATCCGCCCGCTTCGCTCAGTATCACGGGCAATGAAGGAGTCTATTTGCGCGCGCAGGCCGTCCGCTGGTTCGACCAATGGCTCAAGGGGATCGACAACGGCATCACGAACGAGCCGCCGATCACGTTGGCCCCGGAGAACACGACGAACTGGTCCAGTAGCGCCTTGATACCGGTCAACAGCCTGCCGCTGTCGGATACGGTTACGAACACGTACTTCCTCAACGGGTCGACGCTCTCCACCGTCAGCCCGCTTCCGAATGCCAAAGTAAAGAAACTGCCGCCCACGACCGGTTTTCTGTTCGTGCTGCGTCCGCTCCTGAAAGCCGTCGGCGCGGACGACAACACCCTCCTCGAAGAGGTCTTTTCGGTGAATGCCATCCTCAACTCCGGCGCCATCAGCATCGTCAACCCAAAAATTCTCACGTCTGCGGACGGGGGCGCGAACCGGGCCCAATTCACCGGCGCCACGTTGGCCACGGACCTCAACGTTGTCGGAACACCGAGGTGCCATCTGGTCGTCTCGGCCGCCAAGTCGAACGCTTATTATTATGTGCAGATCCTCGAGCATACGGCCAAGGGCAAGACCCAACTCATCACTCGTGGCGCTTTCAAGGACCACACCGCCAACCCGTCCACGCCGCACGCAATTGATTTTTCGACGTTCACCATGAACCATACATTTCCAGCCGGCAGCGAGATTTTGTTCCGGGTCAGCAGCCGCGATTACCCCTTCTTCCTGCCCAACCTCAACCAACCCACCGTGACAATCTATCGCGACGCCGTGAACACCTCGACAGTCTCGCTGCCTGTGGCACCGTAAGCGCGACAAGCGCTTGGCAGGTGTCTTGACGGTGTCATCGACGGTTTTGAAGGTTGGTCCTGGCCACCGGTTGGGGTGAACACCCTATAGCGGCGGGAGGTTTCCGGGGCTATTTTCGGCGTATGAAAACCAAAACGCACACGGGAGCGGACGGTCTCGGATGTATCCCGAGAGCCGCTGCATTGCCTAATTTCTTCCACGAAGGGATGGTCCGCATGAACAAGACGAACAGTCTGGTTGACCAAATCAAGATGGGTCTGGGGATTGCGCTGTTGGCGACCCTGATGGGATGCGTCGGTTACGTGGGCGGAGGTTACGACGGCGGCGCGGTAGTGGTGGCGGACCCGGATGTCTACGTCTTCGGCGGCGGCTACTACGGCGGGGGACACGACATCCATGCCTACAGTCAGCGCGGATCGGCCAGTCGCGCGGTGGCGCACCCTGCTGGCGGCGGCGGGCATGCCGCAGGGGGAAAGCGATGAACCGCACAACCCATCGAACAGAAACAAACCTGATAAATTTATGAAACATTCCAATCAAACGACACGTTTTACCAGCCTGTTGACATTCGCACTCTTGGCAGGCGCATGGAGTATTTTGTCGCCGGACCTTAATGGGGCGGAGCCAAAACCTGTGGTCGCGCAACGATCGTTCGCGTCGCCGGACGAAGCCATCAAAGCCTTGCAGGCCGCCACCTCGGCCAAAGACAAAGCGGCCCTGGATGAGATTTTCGGCCCGGAGATCCACGGGCTGTTGACCGGCGACGAAGTACAGGACGCGAACAATGCGCAGAAGTTCGCCGCCGCCATGGCGCAGAGTTGCAAACCCGTGAACGAGGCGGACGACAAGATCACCCTAGAGATTGGCACAAACGATTGGCCGATGCCGATTCCGCTGGTGAAAACGGACGGGCAATGGCATTTCGACACGGCAGCGGGCAAGGAGGAGATCATCAACCGGCACATCGGGAAGGATGAACTCCACGCCATCGGCGTTTGCCAGGCTTACGTGGCCGCGCAACCGCAGTACGCCAAATTGAATACGGACGCGAACGGAAAGCCGAAATACGCGATGAAATTCAAGAGCACGCCCGGAAAGAAGGATGGCCTCTACTGGACATCAGCGGAGGGCGAAGCCGCCAGCCCATTCGGGCCGTTGGTGGCGGAAGCCCACGCCGAGGGTTATGTCGGGAACACGAGCAAGGGTCCGCACCCGTTTCACGGTTATTATTTCCGAACACTGACGCGCCAGGGCAAGGCCGCGCCCGGCGGGAAGATGGATTACATGGACCACGGAAATCTAACGAAGGGATTCGCGCTGGTGGCTTATCCGGAGCGTTGGGACCAGTCAGGCATCATGACATTTATCGTGAATCAGGACGGCAAAGTTTATCAGCGGAATCTCGGCGAAAAGACTTCGCGGCTGGCGGCGGCGTTCAAGGAATACAATCCGGACAGCGACTGGACGCTGGTGACGGATCAGGGAGTCGTGAGCGCCGTGTCCGAGAAATGATGTCGGCTATGTTTGTTGTGGGAGGTTCGATATGACTGATGATGGACGACTACCCGAGCTCATCGCAAAATGGAAAGCCAAGACCAAAGTGGAGGAAGAAGATTGCGGCAAGCAACGTGAAGAACTGAAAAAGAAACTGGGTACCTGTGCCGACGCAATGAAGAGAATTGTGGAGCCGGTGCTGAGGGAACGCGCCGACTACCTAAAACGCCAGGGATTTCGAGTCGAAGCTGGATTGGACAAGGAGATGTCTCAGCCAACTCGACCGGTGTATCGTTTCGGTTTTGAGTACCCTGGAGAACCAAAGGTTCTCATCGATTGCGATGAAGAAAGCGGATTGATTCTATTCAACGCCAAGACGGTTGGCCGGTCCGAATTACACAAGCGGGAAGGGTGGGATAAACGGTGGGACGTCGAGAATCTGAAACGAGACGGCCTCGAAACGGAACTGCGTCTGTTTTGTGAGGAAGTAATCGAGCATCTCGCTTCGTAACACAAGAAAAGGGAGTGTTTATCATGAGACGGAATTCTGCATTCGCAGTATGGACGATGTTCACCATCGTCGCGGTCGCGGTGGCGATTCGTGTCGTCGCAGACGAGCCGGAGCCGACGCACCAGCTTACCATCTACAGCGGCATCCTTCGGGCGGTGGATCTGGAGGCGCGAATAATTACGGTCGATGGGTCAGCTGTCCCGCAAAAGTTTATGGTCCCGACCGACGCAGAGATTATCGTAAAGGACAAACCAAGGGGCACACTCGGCGATCTCAAGGTCAGCGACGGAATTCAGGTAGAGTACACCGACGATGGGGATACTCACGTCGCACACCGGATTTCCATTCTAGGCCTCAAGGTTCCCTAACGCCGTGCGTTTCAACTGAAAAGCGTGGGCCGACTGCATCCTGGCTCAGAAGCGCCCATCCGTAAGGGACCGCTCAAACAAAGGAATGATGAAAGTGAAATCGATACCAGAAGTCCAGATCGCCGCCGCCAGTATGCTTGTAGGGTTGTTGCTATACGGATGCAGCCAACAGGGGCAGACAACCAGCACGCCATCAACGAGCCACCAGACGACTGCCCAACCGACGCCGGCACCGGCGCCCCCGAGTAACCCGACGGACTCCGCGACAGCGCCATCTTCCACCAATAACTCGCCGGACTCCACGTCGGCTGGGACACCGCTGCCTGTGACTTCGCTGCCAACATCCACAAATCAGTTGCCGACGGCCGCACCCCTGCCTGTCACGCAATAATAGCGTGGGAGCATGGCGCAGGGGAATGTCATCGACCTGGGTGCCGCAGTGGCCCGCGCCAACCGCCAGGCATTGGTCCCACGGCCACCGGATGGGGTAAACACCCCATAGTACCGCGCACGGTTTTCGTGGTTATTATTTTCAATGAAACACAAGCGTTCCCATGCAAATGAAAATCCAGCCAGCCCAACATTGCCAGTACCGGCCGCAGACTCAGATCAAACCGATTTTGCGCCGTCGCCAGATGAGGTGGCCAGAAAGGCGTACTTTACCTATGTGAACGAGGGTTCCCCGCTCGGGCGCGACGTACAGCATTGGTTGAATGCAGAAACCCAGTTGATTGCCGAGCGCAATCTCACCCGAGTTCATGGGTTTCGGTCGGAGAAGTACCGATAACACTCCATCGCCTCCGACGGACTTCCGACATACAGTCGCGCGGCCAAGAGCGGGAGGACCGGCTTTTTGAGGAAGGGTCCGACGGATAAACCAATGACCGCCGACAGCGTAAAACCAACAGACAATCAGGCGATCATCGCGACCGATCTGACTAAGTGGTTTGGCGAAGGCAGCGCCAGGATGACGGCCGTGAATCGTGTCGGGCTGGTCGCTCACTTTGGCGAGATGCTGTTCATCGTCGGCCCCTCCGGCAGCGGCAAAACCACGATGCTCAGCATGATTTCCGGCATCCTGCGTCCCAACGCCGGCACGGTGACGGTCAAAGGAGCCGATATCTGGACTCTGAACAATGATCAGTTGGCTGATTTTCGTCTGAACACAATTGGCTTCGTGTTCCAAGATTACCATCTTTTCCCGCGGTTAACCACGGCTGAGAATGTCGCGATCCCATTGATCCTGAAGCAGCGCAACTGGGACGAATCCATCACCGAGGCGAGAAAAACCCTCGAGATCGTCGGCCTGAAAGACCGGGGTGAGATTCTGCCCGTGAAGCTCTCAGGCGGCGAGCAGCAGCGCGTGGCCATCGCGCGCGCGATCATCAGCAGTCCAGAGATCCTGATTCTCGACGAACCGACTGCCTCCCTGGATGGTGACACCGGGAGGATGATCATCGCTTTCGTAAAAGAGAAAATTCTCAACGAACATCGCTGCATCCTGATCGTCACCCATGATGCGCGCATTAACGAGTACGCGGACCGGATCCTCCATATGGAAGATGGACGTCTTACCGCGACGGACAAGGGTGCCTAATGAGTGCAGACGAGCCCAAACCCGGAGACAAAGCCGCGGAGCCCAAGCCGGAAGCGAAGGCGGCAGAACCCAAGTCCGAGGCCAAAGCAGCTGAGCCGAAGTCGGAAGCCAAGGCAGCGGAGCCCAAGCCAGAAGCCAAACCGTCCAAGCCCAAGCCGGAATTCAGAAACAAGATCATCTTTACTCTCTCGATCGTGGGCGTGCTGGCCGCGCTGGTCGCCGCCTACCTCTTTGCCATGCAGAGGAAGGCCCAGCCCCCCGTGTTTCAGCCGGTCAGCAACCCGTACGCCTCGGCTATCTATGCCAATGGCATGATCGAGAGTGACCAGTCGAGCGGTGAAAACATCGATATCTTTCCAGAAGTGTCTGGCCCAATCATCCAGGTGTTCGTGCATGAGGGCCAACAGGTGTCCGCCGGCGCGCCACTGTTCACCATCGAAGATTCCGTGCAGCAAGCCACCGTGGAGTTGGACGAATCCAACCTGAAAGCGGCCCGCGACCAGTACGACAAGCGCCGCGCCGCCTACGAGATCGATCCGGAATCGATCAGCAAGGACGTGCTGGATACTTCGGAAGACGCGGTCAATCAGGCGGCAGCCGCGCTGAAGGCCGCCAACGCGCTGCTGCAATATTACTCGGTCAAAGCACCGGTCGACGGAGTCGTGCTGGCCGTCAACGCAGCGGTCGGTGGCTATGCGTCGTCGCAGGGCGCCTACGACACGTACACGGAGTTGTTCGACCCGCTCGTCGTGATGGGAACGCCTCAAGACTATCTGGCCGTGCGCTGCTTTGTCGACGAGATCCTGGTCTCACGGCTGCCATCTCATTGGCATATTCAGGCGCAGATGTCGATCCGCGGGACCGACATCAAGGTACCGCTCGAGTTCGTCCGGGTGCAGCCGTATGTCTCGCCCAAGATCGAGCTGTCCAATGAGAAGCAAGAGCAAGTCGACCTGCGGGTGCTGCCGGTGATTTTCCGGTTCGAGAAAAAGGACGCTCCGGTCTATCCGGGACAACAGGTGGATGTCTATATCGGGCAGCAATAGCGGCCCGGCCCGACCGAAGTTAGTGCGAACGCGATGAACAAATCTCGATCAGAGCGGCAACGCCCGGCGGGCAAACGGAAGGCGCCATGAAGTACGGTGGCATCCTGCGGATCGGTTTCAAGCTGCTGGTCAATGACAAGCCCAAGTTCACCGCGCTGTTGATCGGCATTACCTTCTCGGTGTTCCTGATGATGATGATGACCGCAATGTTCGCCGGCATCCTCAACCACTCGTATTCGACGGTCACCAATATCGGGGCCAACATGTGGGTCATGGACCCGTCGGTCAATACTCCCACCGGCCCGATCCCCATGCCCGATTACGTGCTGGACGTTGTGCGCAGCATGGATGAGGTCAGCTATGCGGTGCCACTCTTTATCGGTGGCGCCCTGGTCAAGCTCCAAAACGGTGACTATCAATCCGTCACGGTCGTCGGCCTGGACGACAACAGCCTGTTTGGCCGTCCCGAACTCGAACAGGGCAGTATTCTCGACATCTATAACGACAACACGGTCCTGGCAGTCGATGACGCCGAATTCCCGAAGCTGGAGCACGCCAAGATCGGCACCTCATTTGAACTCAATGATCACCGCTGCACAATTGTGGGGATTGCCAAGGTCGCCGTCAACGGACTGAACGGCGTGCCGACGCTCTATACCACCTACAACCGAGCGATCGAATACATCCCGTCGACGCGCTTCACCTTGTCCTACGTGCTCGTGCAGCCCAAGAGCGCGGCGACCGCGGCCGTCATCAAACAGAAAGTTGCCAGGCTCGGCTATGTCGCCCTGACCAAGGATGAATTCAAAAGCGGCATTGCCGACTACTACACGTACAAGACGGGTGTTGGCACCAACATTCTCTTGATGGTGTCCATCGCCTTTATCGTTGGGCTGTCCATCTCCGGCCAGACCTTTTACACGTTCATCCTCGAAAACATGGAAAAATTCGGCGCGCTGAAGGCCATCGGCGCCAAGGGGCGTGAGCTGATCTACATGATCCTGTTCATGGCGACTTTTACGGCGCTGACCGGCTATGGCCTGGGCGTCGGTTTCGTGACGCTGATGATCATGATCGCCCGATCCCGTCTGCCCAACTACGCCGCCACGATCACCTACTGGAACCTGGGGCTGGCGTTCGGCATGGTCGTACTGATCGCCGGAATATCAAGTTACATCGGGGTACGCAAAGTCCTCAAAATCGAGCCCTTCGACATCTTCAGGGGGTAGCCGTGAGCCATCCAATGAAAACTATAATCTTACAGCTCAAAACGGAAACCGAAATGACGTTCGTCGCACTGGCATGCCTGGTCCTGTTCGGCGGATGCAGCTTCGCGCCGAAGTACGTCACGCCGTCAGTCCAAACGCCCGCAGCCTTCAAGGAACTGCCTCCGGAGCAGTTCCAAGAAGCCGAAGCCTGGAAGGCGGCGGAGCCAAAGGACAACATGCTTCGCGGCAAGTGGTGGGAGATGTTCCACGAGCCGGAGTTGAACGCGCTCGAAGACCAGGTGGTTGTTTCCAACCAGACCGTCGCTGCGGCGCTCGCCAATTTCCTCGCGGCGCGAGCGGTGGTGAAGCAAAGCCGGTCGCAGTATTTCCCCACCGTGACCGCCAGTCCTTCGGTCACGAGATCGCGGCAATCATCACTGCTCGCTCAATCGGGCTCGTCGCCGACTCCGTTTACCGTCACGGAATACGCGCTGCCGTTTGATGCCTCCTGGGAGTTGGATTTCTGGGGCCGGATTCGCAACACGGTGAAGGCGAGTTCGTTGGAAGCGCAAGCCACGTTTGCCGATCTCGAAAACGTGCGGCTGACCATGCAGGCGGAAGTGGCGGCGGATTATTTTCAGGTTCGCGTGCTCGACGCGCAGAGGCAGGTGTTGGATGCGGCGGCGGTCGCTGATGAGGGGTCACTGAGGCTGACGCAGGTCCAGCATCAGGCGGGCCTTGCTTCCGGCCAGGACGTCGCGCAAGCCGAAACGCAACTCGACATCGCGCGCGCTCAGGCCACCGACCTCGGCATCCAGCGCGCGCAACTCGAACACGCCATCGCAATGCTCCTCGGGAAACCGGCGTCCCTGTTTTCCATTGCAACAAATCCGCTGGCCGTGAACCCCATCGCCATTCCCTCGGGCGTTCCGTCGCAACTGCTTGAACGGCGTCCCGACATCGCCGCCGCCGAACGCCGCGTTGCGGAAGCGAACGCGCAAATCGGCGTGGCGCGCGCGGCGTATTTTCCCACGATTACCTTGAGCGGCTCGGTGGGATATCAGAGCACGTCGCTGGGGAATCTGGTGTCCGGGCCAAGCCTGGCGTGGGCCGTGGGCTCGACACTGGCGCAAACACTTTTCGACGGCGGGAAACGCCAGGCCGTCACCGAACAGGCGCGGGCGATCTACCGGGGCACGGTCGCGAACTATCGTCAGACCGTACTCACCGCTTTTCAAGAAGTCGAAGACAACCTGTCGACGCTGCGAATCCTGTCACAGGAATTTCAACAACAGAATGGCGCCGTCGAATCGTCGCAGCACGACCTGACGATCGAGGGGGCCCGCTACCAATCCGGCCTGGACAGTTACCTTAACGTGATCACCGCGCAAACCACCCTGTTGAACAATCAGGAGGCGGCGATGAACCTGCGGATGCAACAGATGACGGCGAACGTCCAGTTGATCAAAGCGCTGGGTGGCGGCTGGGACGTTTCGCAGAGAACGACTGCGGCCATTCCTTGAACGCCACGGTTGGCCAGACCGCGGTAACGAGCCGTCTCCCCAAAGATACAAGGCCGCATGGAAGTCAGCGTGGTCACCTGGTGGGGACGCCACTGTTGCTTGCTCGCACCGTCAGGTGATGGTCCCGGCAACCGGTGGGGTGAACACCCCATAGCGAAGAACCGACCGATTCGGCATTGCCCACCGAACGAAGGAGAACGAATATGACAGCTTTGCTACATGTGCACCGGTTGCCCGTCAGCACAACGGATGCTGAGTTGCAGAAACTGTTCGAGGGAGTGGGGCGAGTCGTCAACTGCGACGTGGTTACGGATGGAACCACGCGCGCATCAATCCATTGATACTGGTCTGCCGGGATGCACTGCCGGAGGCTGACTAGACTCACGAATGCCTACAGCAAGAAACTGGAGAATTTTAAGGCTGCAATCGGCCTTTATTTCGGCTACTACAATTTCGTGAAGATGCACAGCACACTTCGCACGACGCCAGCAATGGCCGCCGGGGTTGTGGATACGCTCTGGACAGTGGCCGATCTGGTCGAGAAAACCGATGGCTGAAACGACAGACTACATTCCGATGCTGCAAGTTGCGATTGAGAAGGCTTTCGGTTGCAGGGCCGAACACAACCGCACCGTGCACATTGAGGAAAATTTTCAGAACGCCGTTGTGTGGATCGGAGATGTAGAGGAGTTTCTGCTGACCGGCCACGCAACCGCAAGACACGCCTATGCGTGGGGCCACGCCATGAAGCCCACAGGCAAGGAGGTGCGCGTTGTCACGATACTTGGCCTACCGCCTGTAGATTCGCCCCGCAACGCTGTACGTGCGTCGATTATCGCGGATGCCAAAAACCCGCGTCATTAGAGTAGTAAAATTAGTCGCCGGGATTCTATTTCTAATAATCTCGGCGTGTATCGCCATGGTGTGGATTCCGGCAACCTGTTTCCTGATAGTCATAACCGATTATCATATGCCCATGATATTGTTCAGTGTGGTGCTACCGGCAATACTAGCTGTGTGCTATGCCTTTTTGGGCATACGCCTGATTCGTTCGGCACATTCAAATTAGGACAACGCCCTGGTGCGCCCCACATTGAAGACAGAGCGCCGGTGTGCCACAGTCGCTTTGGTTCTTTGGGAGTGACGAATTCTGTTTCGCGCCACGGGTCAATACCCGCCGCAGTGGCACCGTCCGGTCAATGCGAAGCCTCCACCCACGGAGAATCAGCCACGTTTGCGTTTCTCCTCGGGCGCAAAAATCTCAGCGTGCCTGCCATCCTTGAATTCCGCGCTGGCAAACCACCGGTGGGAATCGACGGTTGCGCCCTTGCGCTTGGAGTCCTTCACAAAGCGACGGACCTGGTCGTCTTGATTCTTCTTCCTCACGACGTCAGTCTACCACCGTGTGAAACCCCGTGCAACACTCGCCTGAGCGGTTGGTAACCCCTGGCTGGGACATCAAGCACATGATAGTCCAATGGGTTCACAGGCTCGCGGTGAAAGGCGGAAGCAAGTAAGGAGAGCAAGAGGTCTCCCGTGATCGCAGATTGGCTTGAGGGAGTCAGGCGGAGGCGGTGGCAGATCGTTTGTAGCCATTTCGCCAGCCTTCTCGCCAAACCGCTCCAAGGAACCGATTGCACTTGCGGAAGCACCACGATACTTGCAGGCCTTACCTAATGGGGGGATGCCCGCAAACCAAATGGTGGCATCCTGGGTGAGGCCAGGTAAGGCTAGAGAAGCGTAGCCACCATTGTGGATTGTTCACGGGCACCCACTGCCCACCATGAACAGGATTTGCTCTCAGCGAGGTGGGGGTGAAGACACCCCAGCATTGAGCAACAACTCCTGTTCTCATAATTCAAGAGACTAGGTGGCACGTCATCCACGCACAATGGGGTGAACACCCCATGGCGAAGAAACGCCCCATCCGCCATTGTCCCCGGAATGAAAGGAGGACCAGCATGACAACGAAACTACATGTCCACCGCCTGCCCATCAGCACAACGGACTCTGAATTGCAGAGACTGTTCGAGGGAGTCGGGCGGGTCATCAACTGCGACGTGGTCACGGACGGAACCACACGCATGTCGAAGGCCATCGGATTCGTGGAGATGGCGACGGTGCAGGAGGCACGAAGAGCAATCGACCAACTCAACGGCAAGGAGTTGTCCGGACGGGTAATACAAGTTTCCGAGGGCGGGTGACGGGTTTTGCTGCGACGGTGGGTACCCGCAGAGCCCGTACCTGTTTCAAGCAATGGACGACGGCGATGAAAAGAAGAAATATTGTAGCGATTGTATTCCTCGTCATCATTTTCGTTTTAGGGGTTGTCAGTGTCGTTCACGCAGTTGCCGCAGTGCCTGTACCCATGCCGAATTAAATAAAGACAGCAAGTTGCCGTTCCTTAAGACCAACAGTGCCCACCGGCTTTTGGTTTTCTTTGCCAGTCCAAGCCATCTGGGGAAGGTAAAGAACGAGCTTGAGAAGCGTGAGGCAGAGCACCCGATTAAACCGTCAGAAGCCCCGGCGAGGAACGCCCCGGCAACGGCTAAGCCCAAGGCGAAGGGCAAGACCAAACGGAAGGCCATTGGGGCGGTCCAAAAATCCCGGGGCCGTAAAGCAAAAGCCGCAAAGACCGTAAAGAAGAAGCCGCTACGGCTGCGACGAAGTAAAGCGAAACGTTGCAAGCCGAAGGTTTCGAAGGCGGGACGAGTCAGGGGTGCCGCCGCCCAGCGGGCTAGACGGGCGAAGACCAAGGGGGCGAAGGCAAGGAAATGAAAGCTGTTGCCTGCCCGGGTTGTCCATTCATGTAAATCAATCGGAATCGGTTGCATGAACAAAACAGTCAGCAATCAAATGGCTCGTGGAAAACTCCAGCGGCTGCGAGTTTACAGTACGTTTTGGTTCTGGCGTTTATTGTCACCATGATGATCGGCGGAGGATCGAGAAGATTGGTCTGCCATGCTCCGCTAATCGGCCTATTGTCAGGGTCAACAAGTTGGATGCAACGAAAGGAAAAGACAAAAATGAGCAACGTCTACATCGAACGCATTGAGTTTCGCAACATGGCGTGGGACGAATCTAACTTCGGCGTCTGTATTAATATCGGCGTCAGACGAACATATTGGAGACTCACAAACTCTAGAGATAAAATACCAAACGACGATGCAGTTTTGCTTCGACTTCTGCTTGTGCAGATCAACCTTGTTAGAGAGTACACATATTTGTCCGCAAAGGATTCTATTATCATCGACAACAAGAGTTTTGATCATACTCAATGGCGGGAATTGTTCGAAAAAGCGAAACGGGAACTGGCCCAAGAGACAAAAGAGGCAATACGGGGACTGGCCGAAAAGGCAAAACGGGAGCTGACCGGAAAAAGGGGGAAACGGAGACCGAGCGAAAAGGCAAAGCGGAAACATAAATAGATGCGTGGAATGGGGTCGGGTGACCCGTTCTTTGAACAGTGGTGGAGCGGGATATTGGGGTGGGAAATTGGGCAAACAATTGTTTGAAAAAATCGGGCTGTGGGTGACCTGCTCCCCTGAAACTGGACCATTTCCAGTGTGAGTCTTGGCGGGTAATCTGGCGGGAGCCAGGAAGGAGCCAAGATGAAAGGGAAGCGATTCCGTGAAGAGCAGATTATCGCGATCTTGAAGGAGGCCGAAGCCGGTCTGGCGGTGGCCGAGCTGGTCCGCAAGTACGCCATCAGCGAGCAAACCTACTACCGCTGGAAGAGCAAATTCGGCGGGATGGAACTCAGCGACGCCAAGCGTCTGAAGCAGTTGGAGGACGAGAATCGGCGGCTGAAGCGGCTGGTGGCCGAACAGGCCTTGGACATCCAGATCCTCAAGGAGGTGAACTCGGGAAAGTACTGACGCCCGCCGCCAAACGCCAAGCGATTGCCACCGTGCGGGAGCACCACGCGGTGAGTCGGCGACGGGCGTGCGGGCTGATGCAACTCCCCCGGAGCAGCTATTACTATGTGGCCCAACCGGATCACGATGAACCCTTGCGGCAGTGGCTGCGCCAACGCGCGGCGCAACGACGACGCTTCGGGTATCGACGGTTGCTGGTGCTGTTACGCCGCGAGGGCTGGCGCGACAACCACAAACGCGTGTTACGCGTCTATCAGGAGGAACACTTACAGGTGAGCGTGCGCAAACGAAAGCGGACGGCCCGGTGGCGCGGGGAGAAGCCCGCACCGGCCGAGCGGGCCAACCAGCGGTGGTCGCTGGATTTCGTCAGCGATCAATTGGCCAATGGTCGGCGGTTTCGGCTGCTGACGGTGGTCGATGACTTCACCCGCGAGTGTCTGGCCATTGAGGTGGACACCTCGCTGTCCGGCCAGCGCGTGGCGCGCGTGCTTGACCAGATCAGCCAGGGCCGTGGGTTGACTCCATCGACTGACTCCGATTCGCTTTCGAATCACCACGAGCCGATTATGGCAGGTCGACGCTAAATTTCGTCTTTCTCGAAGAACTTACACGACTACTTCCGGTTGAAGTTGCTTGACTATGCGGCGATTCACAGCAGAACGCCCCGTCTGTTCAGACGCCGCCATCTTGGCGAACCACTCCACTGCCGTGCCCCGTACCGCTTGAGATCCTCGACCGCACGTCTGGCTTTAGCATGTGGCTAAATTCCCACCCCTCTAGGCGTGTGCGATTCACTCTCGACGCCTTGCTGTTCCAACAAGAAACTGCCTCCGCGACTGATGCGGCCGAGGATGCCCCAGCCGAACTCAACACCCCGAGACAGCTTGGCTTCTACCCGCACGAATCGCTCCGCCACATGGTTGATCAGCATCGCCCCTTCCATCCCTTGCAATACCCACAGTTCCAAGGAACGACTGATCAGCTTTGAATTGGGAGGCTCCTGATCGCTTGGAGAGCATTCGTCGCCGCCATCGGTAACTCCGCCTCGGAGTCAAGGCTTTCCAGTGCCCGAGTCACCGGATCGAGTTGCCGGCTCCATTTCTCTTGGGCCTCGTCGTGCAGCACGTTGTGGGCGCTTTCGCGCAAAAGGGTCGAATAGGGATGTTCGATCAACGCCTGCAAGAGTGCGGTCAGACCTGCTCGGCCCAGCAATACCACCGCCCGCGTGGCCAGCCAGCGTACATCGAATTTGTCGTCTGCGAGAGCCTCCGCGAGTGCCGGCGCGGCACTGGAATCACCGATCTCACCCAGGGCTTTGGCAGCCTGTCCACGACCGTATTCGGTAGACGTGCACAGCGCACCAATCAGCGGTTCGACTGCCGCCTCCCCCAGGAAGACTAACTCCTGATAAGCGCGGTTACGGGCCACGGCCGAGTCGCTGCCGAGGTCTACGAGGAGCGTGGCGACGCGGCTGATTGATGTCGCAGATTCTGATGGCTCGTTCATGTATCCTCCAATTGTTGCCTCACGGCTGCATTCGGCTCGCCGGAGGTCGATCGCGCACCGCCGAAACTAGATGGTGAGCATGACTTTGCTCGACGGCTTCCCCAGTCAAATTTACGAATACGGTACTCAGTTGCGAAACCCATGAACACGGACCAGGTTGCGCTCCGCAATCAATTGGGCTTCTGCATCCAACCAATGCTGTACGTCGCGCCCCAACGGGGAGCCTTCGTTCACATAGGTGAAGTATGCCTTCCTGGCCACCTCGTCTGGCGACGGCACAAAATCAATTCCGGTTTGGTTTGAGTCCGCGGCCGGTACCGACAGTCTCGCGCTGACGGGCTTCTCATTGTGGTGCGAATGTTTGTGTTTCACAGAGAATAATAGCCATGACAACCGTGCGCAGCACTATAAGCCACTCCCCGCTCAGGGGACGGTCATTTCGACGGAATGCTCGCGGCGGTCGTCAACAAGACGGATGGCGGCATCGGGTTGCTCCTTGCCATCCACGAACACGCGGCCCGCCGCGACGGCATTTGCCCCGGCTCGTTTCACGGTGATGTGGTAAAACGTGTCGTGATAGCGGTAGTGAAGCTTGAGCGACTCCCAGGTGTGTGGCAGTCGCGGGCTCACCCACAATTGATCCACTTCGAGCCGCAGGCCGAGCATCGTCTCGACGATCAGGCGATACATCCAACCCGCTGAACCCGTGTACCAGGTCCAGCCGCCACGACCGGTGTGCGACCCGCCAGCGTAGATGTCGGCGACGATGACGTACGGCTCGACCCTATAACGGTTGACCTCCGTCAAGACAGACGTGTGACGGATCGGGTTGAGCAGTGAGAACAGCTCCCATGCCCGTTCGGTCTCGCCCAGTTCCGCGAACGCCATGACGGCCCAGATTGCGCCATGGGTGTACTGGCCGCCGTTCTCGCGCACGCCGGGCGCGTAGCCTTTAATGTAGCCGGGTTCAAGCGCGGATTTGTCGAAGGGCGGGTCGAAGAGTTGGATCAGCCGCTGGTCGCGACGAACCAGGCGTTCATCCACGTGGTCCATGGCCAGTCCTGCCCGCGCCGGATTCGCCGCGCCCGACAGCACCGCCCAACTTTGGGCGACGGAATCGATTTGGCATTCCTTGTTTGTGGCCGACCCAAGCGGTGTGCCGTCGTCGAAGTACGCACGCCGGTACCAATCGCCATCCCACCCATGCAGTTCGATGTTCTGCTGCAACTGAGCCGCCTGGTTGGTGCACTGGTCGGCAAACCCGGAATCGCCCCGGTTTCGGGCCAATTCCGCAAAGTGGTGCAACACGTGGTACAGGAAGAACGCCAGCCACACGCTCTCGCCTTTGCCTTTCTCGCCGACGAGGTTCATCCCGTCGTTCCAATCGCCGCAGCCCATCAACGGCAGTCCGTGCGCGCCGAATCGGAGTCCGTGTTTGATCGCCCGCACGCAGTGCTCGTAAAGCGTCCCGTCTTCCCCCGAGCGCTGCGGCAGATCGTAGTACGATTCTTCGTCGGGGTTCACGGGGCGGCCTTCGAGGAACGACATGCGCTCATCGAGCACACCGGTGTCGCCGGTCATTTTCACGTACCGGCAGGTCGCGTACGGCAACCAGAGGTAATCGTCGGAGCAATGCGTGCGCACGCCGCGGCCTGTGGGTGGATGCCACCAGTGTTGCACGTCGCCTTCGCGGAACTGGCGGCCGGCGCACCGCAACAAATGCTCGCGGGTTGTCCACGGCGCGGTGTAGATCAACGCCGCGGTGTCCTGCAGTTGGTCGCGAAACCCGTACGCGCCGCCGGATTGGTAATACCCGCTCCGTCCCCAATAGCGACCGGCCAGCGTCTGGTACTGCAGCCAGCCGTTGACGAGCAGGTTCAAGGCGGGGTCCGGCGTCTCGGCGTACACCACGCCCAGCGTCCGTTTCCAGAATTCCCAGATGCTCTCCAAGGCCAGCTGCGCGCTGGCCGTGCCGCTGAACCGCCGGACCAGTTGCTGCGCCTCCTCGGTATTGTTGCCGGCACCGAACACGAAAACCAGTTCGCGCTCCTGACTGTCAGCCAGGTCAAACTGTACCTGCAGTGCCGCGCACGGATCGAGGCTCGCGCCCGTCTTACCGGACAGTTGTGTGTTACGCATCGCGGTGGGACTGGCCAGTGTGCCGTTGCGTCCGACAAACTCCGTGCGACTGCCGGTGACGGTTCGCGTTGCGTCGCTGACGCTGGCGAAGACGGTCTTGCCGGCAAATTCTCGGTTGTATACGTTGCGGGCGAACAGCGCACCCGTGTTCGGGTCAATCTCGGTGACCACGTGCATCAGATTCGCGTGTCGCCACTGGCCGAGCACCAGCTCCCAGTAGCCGCTCACCGACAAGCGCCGAGTCCGGCCAGAGCGATTGCGCAGCTTCACCACCACCAGTTTCACTGGCGCGTCCAAAGCGACGTATGTCCAGAGTTCCGAGCTGATTCCCAGTTGCGTGTACTCAAACGCGCTGTAGCCGAACCCGTGCCGGCAAACGTACGTTCCGTTCCCGCGTGCCGGCAACGGCGTCGGCGACCAGAACTGACCGGTAACTTCGTCGCGGATGTAAAACGCCTCGCCGCTCGTGTCACAGACCGGATCGTTGTGCCAGGGGGTGAGACGGAATTCGTGCGCGTTGTCCACCCACGTGTACGCTCCGCCGCTTTCCGAAATCACCGTGCCGATTTGGGAATTGGCCAGCACGTTCGCCCACGGCGCAGGCGTGGTCTGCCCGGGCGCGAGCGTGACGACGTACTCGCGTCCGTCGGGTGTGAAACCGCCCAGACCATTGAAGAAGATGAGTTCGCGCGGCGGCGGCGCGGGGGCAGCAATCAAGAACGGCGATCGCGTTGGCACGAAGCGGGGGATTTTTCTCTTGATCGGCGCTTGGCGCTCGACTTGTTCCGCCAAGGTCTCGGCGCTGTCGGTGAGGATGACGCGCGCGACAGTTTGCAAGAGGACCCGGTCTTCTTCCGTCAACTGTTCGCTGCGGCGGAGGAAGATTCCGCCCGGTTTGTCCACCTGTTGCGCTTCCGTGCCGACAGCGATCAAGCCCAAGATGCGGTCCTGCAGAACCTGACGATACCCGGAGAAATCCTCGTTGAGAATGACCAGATCAGTGATTAAACCTTTCTCGCGCCAGTAGGCGTGGGCTTGGAGAACCTGTTTGACCAATTCGATCCGGTGTACGTCCGCGATCCGCATCAGTAGGATCGGCAGGTCGCCCGAGATTCCAAAACCCCACAAACCAGACTGGCCGAGCCGGTTCCGTGTGAGAATGCCGGCGCCGGCGCGATGGAGCGGGTTGGCGTGGATCATCGAGCTGGCCAACTGCGCATACACTTGCGCCTCCGCCTCGGTGGTCTGCAACTGCCGCAGCACGATCTGGCTATATGACCAGGCCATGTCGAACGCACGCGCGGCGAAACTCGGGTCGCGATATTTTTCAATCAAAATCAACGCTGCCGCGCGCGTCTCAGCCATGCCAGAGATGATGTGCCAGTTGGCGGACGTGTCGGGTTCGATGACAACGCCCCGGCGAATCGCGACAATCGGATCGAGCACCGAGCCATCCGTGTTGGAAAGCGGGCCGACCGTGTCGAACGCCGCCGGATTCGCTACGGACCGGCCGCGGCCAATAAACTTTGACCTGTCGGTTTCGTAAGACGCATCACCCGCCGGTGTGCCTTGCGCGGTCATTAGATGGAACAGCCACGGCGGTTTCTCACCGGGCGCGCGCGGCCGCCGCGTGCAGAGGATGGCCTGCGAGTCGCGGAGAATCTCGGTCTGCACGAACAGGTTGCTGAAGGCCGGGTGCGCCAAGTCGGCATTGAGCGGCGCGATGACGACTTCGGCGTAACTGGTCAACTCGATGGTGCGGATGTGGGAGGAGAGATTCATCAGCGTAACGCGGCGAATCTCGACGTCGTCTTCCGGCGACACCGCGATCTCGGTGTGCGCGTCGATGTCTTCGTCGCGGCGGCGATATTCGGCGCGGCCTTGCACGAAGATTGCCTCGTATTTTTTGGACAGCCGCCGCGTCGGTTGATAAGCCGACGACCAGAGCGCGCCCGTACCGGCGTCGCGTAGATAGCAGAACGTGCCCCAGCCGTCGCACGTCGCGTCCTCGCGCCAGCGTGTGACCGCCAAATCCTTCCACCGGCTATACCCGCCGCCCGCATTGGTCGCCATGACGTGATACCGGCCATTGGATAGAAGATGCACTTCGGGAATCGGCGTTTGCGGCGTTGGAAACACGCGCATGGTGGACGCTGCTTTCACGTGCGGGCGGCGCGCAGCGCTGACTTCCGCCGCGTGCGGTTGCAATGGAGAAGCCACCTTGGGAATGCGCTCACACAAGAGCAACTCCGACGCCTTGAACCACGGGTCGGACAGGAACCGGCGCTGCATGGGACGGTCCAGCAACAGATAAGTGAGCGCCAGCAAACTCATCCCCTGGTGATGCGCCATGAAACTACGGAGCGGAACGCTCGTCTTCCCCCGCGGCACGCGCGTGGGCGTGAAATCAATCGCTTCATAAAGTCCGTACGTGCCGTGGAAACCGTCGGCGGCGAGCAGTTCCAGATTCTCGCACGCCGACCGGGGTGCGACCATCAACGCCAGCGCCGACGCGTACGGTGCAACGACCAGATCGTCTGCAAGACCGCGTTTGAATCCCAAGCCCGGCACGCCGAACGCGCTGTATTGATAAATGCCCTGGGCATCGGTGGTGTTAAAGCACGATTCCGAAATGCCCCACGGCACGCCGCGCTGCCGTCCGTATTCGATCTGGCGGGCGACGACCGCCCGGTACGTCTCGTCGAGCAGCGTGTGCTCGAACGTCGGCATCACTAGCAGTGGCATCAGGTACTCGAACATCGAGCCGCTCCACGACAACAACGCCATCGCGCCGTCGTGAGTGGTCAATTGCCGGCCCAGAGCAAACCAATGATCCTGTGGCAACTGATCCTGCGCCACGAGAATGAAACTCGCCACGCGCGCTTCCGACGCGAGCAGATCGTAATACGACGAATCCCGGCGCCGGTCGGTGACGTTGTAACCGATCGCCAATAAATCGCGGGCCGGATCGTACAGGAAAGCAAAGTCCATCACCGCCAGCTCTGTGCAACGCTGCGCAAGTTGATCGATTCGCCGGATGCGCTCCACGGCGCGTTCGCCGCCGGTGGTCGCACCTGCCAACTCCTGCAACGTCGGCACGTGATCGAACTGCTTCGGATCGTGAACAAGGAACTGCACATCGTCCCGCGTGGCGTGGCATTGCCGGGCAAGAGTCTGTGCCCACCAGCGCTGCTCCACGTCACCATTGACGGGCAGCGCGGCGACATCCCGGCTGAGTTCTTCGAGTAGCACCAACGTGGCTGGGAGGTTGGTTGGCGGCAGAGCTTGCAGTTTTTCGCGGAGCCGGTCGATTGCCGGTGACGATAACATTTCCAACGTATCCCGCAGCCCGGTCAGGACGCGTGGGGAAACGATGCGTTGATGTTTCAATTCCCACAACCCGGCCCGCAAGGTGAACAACGCCCCGGCGAGATTGCCGCTATCGACACTCGAAACGTAGACCGGGCGTAACGGTTTGAGCGTGCGCGTATCGTACCAGTTGTAGAAATGTCCCCGATAGCGTTCGAGTTTTTCCAGCGTGGTGAGGGTTTTGTCCGTGCGGTCGAGCAGTTGACCGCTGGTGAGATAGCCGAAATCACCCGCCGCCAGATTGGCCAGCAACGCCATGCCGATGTTGGTCGGCGAGGTGCGTGTTGCGATGACAGGTGTCGGGACTTCCTGAAAATTATCGGGCGGCAACCAATTGTCTTCTGCGTTGACCAACACTTCGAAGAAGCGCCAGGTTTGCCGGGCCAAGCTGCGCAGAAACGTTTGCTGCACGTCAGACAAGCCCGGCTTCTCGGTAACGAGTGGCCGGCTGATCCACCAAGCGACGATGGGCGAAACCAGCCAGAGCAACAACACCACCCCGCTAATATCCAGTTCAGCGGGATGTGCCAGCACGAGCCACGCGAGACCGGCCATGGCGAACAACGGCGCGACCCACATCTCCCGGAAAAAATCGGCCAGTGTGGTGCAGTGATTGCGTTTCGCATATCGCGGCGTGTGCCAGAGCAACAACCCGCGCCGGGTAACCAGCATGCGCACGCCGGAATCGAGAATCGCATCCAGATTGATGACGGCGCGATACGGCAACGTACAGAGCGTGAGACCGGCTTCCGCCAACTGCCGGCTGATGGATTTCATGGCAGTATCCAAGTGAATGGCCCATGTCCGCTCCCGGGGTTTGCGCGCGATTTCCACCAGCGACGCCAACAGCACCGGCAACAGGAGCAACAGCAGCACGAACCGCGTCCAAAAGACGGTCGGTTCCGGGGCCGCGAACCAGCCACCGAGCAGCAGCAATAGCAGCGCGGGCGGCACGACGCTGCGGCGCAGGTTGTCGAAGATTTTCCACCGGCCGAGCGCGGTCAGTGTGTTGGGGTGACGTTTCTTGTCCGTCCCGAGTATGCGCGGCAAGAGCCAACCGGCAATCTGCCAGTCGCCCCGGATCCAGCGGTGGCGGCGACTCATTTCAATCGCGAAATTCGCGGGGTGGTCCTCGTGCAATTCCACGTCGGAGACCAGCGCCGACCGGGCATACCCGCTTTCCACGAGATCGTGACTCAGGATGAGATTTTCCGGGAAGCGCCCGATGGTGGCTTTTCGGAACGCGTCCACATCGTAGATGCCTTTGCCGACGTAGGATCCCTCGGCGAATAAGTCCTGATACACATCGGACACCTCGCGGGTGTAGGGATCGATCCCCGCTTCACCGGCGCTGAGCTGGGCGAACCGCGAGCGATTGGCCGAGAGCAGGCTGATTGGTGTGCGTGGTTGGAGAATGGCGTAACCCTCGACCACGCGGCCGGTCGGTGGATCAAAGCGGGGCCGGTTCAGTGGATGCGCCATCGTGCCGATGAGTTTGCGGGCGGCATCGCGCGGCAACGCGGTATCGGTGTCGAGCGTGAGGACGTATTGGATCGTGGGGAGGATCGTCAGGTCGCTGATGATCTCGGCGAACGGTTCGCGCGGACCGCCGCGGAGCAGCGCGTTGAATTGTTCGAGCTTGCCCCGCTTGCGCTCGTAGCCCATCCAGAGATGTTCGTGCGGATTCCACACGCGCGACCGGTGAAAGAGATGAAAGACCGTTACACCTGCGGAGTTGTACCGGGCATTCAAAGACTCGACGCCTTCGCGCACCAACCGCAGCAGTTCCGCGTCGTCGGGCTGCGTCGGATCGGGGGCGTCGCGGAAGTCGGTGAGGAGTGCGAAAAACAGGTTCGGGTCGCGATTCCCCAGGTACCGGATCTCCAGACCTTCCACCAAATCGGTGACCACCTGCGGACTGGTCAAGAGCGTGGGGATGACCACCATCGTGCGGTCGGTCACCGGGATCCCTTCCGAGAAATCCAGTCGCGGCAGCAGGCGCGGGCCGACCAGGAGATTCACCAGCAAGTTCACCAACGTGACCGCCATTTGCGACGCGCTGATGATTCCCAGCATCAGCAACAACCACAATCGCCAGTCATTCCAGCCAAGCGGAAAGACCGGCTCCAGCACGAGACTGGCCGTGGCCGCCGTGATGACCGATAGCGGGCCGAGGTAACAGGACATGGGGAACCGACGAATCATTCGCGTGAGCGACCGCCGGAGTGACCAGTGGACGTGAACAACGCTCTCCAACTGACGGCGGCCTTTGTCGATCAGATAGAATCCCACGTGACCGGTGCGCGCCGGTGGGCCGTCGCGGTGGACGGCTTCCGTCGCGAGTTGAATCGCGGCGCGGGCCACTGTGTCCTCAGTGACCCCGGACTGTCGCGCCATCGCTTCCACGCAGTGGCGATAGCGGTCGCGCGTGACGAAATCCATTTGAGCATACACGCCGGTCGGATCAGTGCGCAGTGTCTGCTCGACGATGCTCATCGTCTCGACGAACTTTCGCCAGTCCATCGCGCTCAGGAAACGCAGACTGCTGATGCTGTTGCCGATAGAAACTTGGTCGACCGCCTGGGCCTGGCTGTCGGTGCGCTGCAATAGCTCGCGGCTCAGGCCTTGTTCGGCGAGCCGGTGTTGCACCCAACTCAGGACGGTCGCCAGCGCCGGGCTCTGTCCCTCCATGCGGCCACAGAATTCCTCCACGAACTGGTTGCTGAACGGCGGCTCGGACTCGGCCATCTCCGCCAACACGTGAAGCACCGTTGCCGACTCTTTTTCCACCGCTGCCAACAGGCGACCGGCCCACATGTTGGCCAGATTGCGATCGCGCCGCCGCCGGGCAATATGCACCGACACACGCCGCAGATTTTCGATCAACCCCAACCGCAGCATGATCGGCACGGCCCAGAGTTCGCCAAGCGCCAGCGGGGTGACCGACTGGTAGGCGGCGACGAAGTGGCTGACGTTTTCCCCGTCCACGCGAGCATCCACGTGCGCAATCAACTCCAGGGCGATATCATAAACGCGAGGAAACCCTGCCGCCGCTCCATTCAACAGACGCGGCAACTCGCGGCTGTAGGTCCGCGGCAAATGCAAACGCGTCAGACGGATTTGCTGTTCGATTAGATAAAAGTTATCCAGCAGCCATTCGCCCGCCGGGGCGACGCGCCGGCCCTCGGCCTCCGCGCCGGTCACCAGATCATAGGCCTGAATGAGAACCTGTTCGTTGTCCGCCAACCGCAGCAGCAACCGATTCGACCCGTGTTTCGGGTCGATTAGATGCTGTCCCGCCAGTGCGACGGCATGCCGCCGCAACTGATCGCCGCTGAACAGCTCGGCTCGCAATGGCGGCTCGCTGGCGCGCGGGCGTGAACGCGTCTGACCGCCCAGCCAGTTGTGGTAGCGCAATGACATCATCTGACTATTGTTCGCGTTGTCTGTCTTCGATTCCTGTACCCAACTCAGCACCGGATTTCATCCGATGGAGCGACGGCCGTTTCCCCAGTCGCCATCGAGGCCAGCAGACTCGTGCTCAGGCTACCCGTGACTCTGCCCGACCGAGGCCATTAACCGGGTTCATCGGTTCGAGTTGCAGGCGGACGTTGGTTGGTCCGATTTGGTCACTGCCATAGGCTACGCGAACCGCTGGCATTTGTCCCATAGGGTGAACACCCCATGGCGAAGAATCGCGCAATTCGCCATTGTCCTTTTGAATGAGGGAGAATGAATAACCTCCTGCTTTGCCCTCGTAAGGGTGGGAAATGGGGTAACGGGCTGATGAGGGCAAAGCGGGAGCCGTTACCTCTTGATTTCTCCATCGTCTCAAATTGCCCCGGCCGCAGCACTACGAAGACCGCGTCGATGAACTGTACCAGAGGAAGAAGGATAAACCATGATACCTGAACGAGGCGTAAAGGAAAGCAGTCCAGAACAACCGCACGAATTGCTTTGCGAGCGTTGCAGAAGAATCTTCTTTATTAGCGTTGAGCCGTTAAGCAAGCATGTGTGGCGTGACCGGGTCGAGCGACAGAAGGTAATCTGTCCCCACTGCGGGAAAACGGTGAGGGGGCCATTGTGGGTTGGGCCGCAGACCAAAAGCAGAAAGAGAACCATTGCAAAGCAGCACAAGCAACGTCGCATGGCGCTAAAGCCGAAATGATGTAGCGGAAAACCATTCTCCGCCGGCCAAATACCCGCCTGATCCCGTTCGACCAGCGACGCTTAGGATGAGAACCACCCACAGATACCCCTTGCATTTCCCACGCCCCGACGTATAAGGAAGCCGGAGAGTCGAGCGAGGGGTTCCCAAGGATTTATTTAGGCGAGGCACGCTAATTTCCAATGGGAAGAGGAAGGCTTGAGTGTTCGGGCCTGAGTCTCGACTCTCCAACTTTTTTCCACCTCAGTACCTGCCGCCAAGACTGCCAACAGGGGTCTGCATGTAGCTGCTTCGACAACAGCGGGGCAGTGCTGATCAACAACTACTGGGGATGCGAGTGGTGGAGACCGTGAAGCGTAACGGCGATGGCAAATCATCGCGTGAGTGCCCCCAGTTATGACTTACTGCCCCCCCGATTCTCGCTGGCCATTCAGTCCGACGACCACGTGTGGATTTCTAGTAAACGCCCCAATCAATCCCCACGCCCGCCAATGCAGATTTGGTGCTCGTCGCTATGGTGATCTGGCCCGTTCCAACGGTGTTGAGTACGTAGGCGTGGCCAAGCAGGTCGTTCGACTTCCATGCCGTTTTCAAGTAGGTCGAGGCACCCACTGTGTCGATGGTAGAACCATCGGTCTTGTAAAGCTCTATCGCCCATTGGTCAACCGCTGCATCCATCTGCCGGGCGTCATTCATGATGCGACGGCCCTGGGACTGTTTGCGGGCCTTCACGAAGCCGGGAACTGCCAGAGCCGCCAGCAGGCCGACAATTGCGACCACAATCATTATTTCAACCAAGGTAAAGCCATGGCTATCCCGTTTGACAGCATGGCAATTCATACGGGGCATAATTATGCTTTTCCTCTACCTCACGGCAGGTTTGCGTTGATCGACGACAACGTGTTGTTTATGTGCTTGCCGAGGCCCCTTAAAACCGTGATCGCCACGATGGCAATCAGAGCCAGAATCAGCGAGTATTCGACCAGGCTTTGGCCCTTTCGTGATCTGAGTGCTCGATAAAGTTTCTGTATTGTTCTCTTCGTACCCCAGTTATCCATTAGCATTTTCGTTGTGTACGAGTTTTGTATGCATAGCTCGTGCTTCCAGAATAAGCATTCAGCTTGCCAATATTGCCCGCCGAAGTCCCGTATGCCAAATGGTTTCTGTAATTCGCCGGTTGGGCGGCGACGTGGCTTCGGTGGTCAATGACTGCTGGCGAAAATCAAAGGCGGTCTTTCCTCTCGAACCCACGCCGATCATGATGGTGACAATAGACGCCAGAACCATAACGTACCGCATACACGCAACCATTGGAGTTTTCCACTAGGCATTTCGAGAGATCGAGAGATGGCCCCAGATGCCTGGTCCGACAGATTTCCGGATCTGGAAGACGCCTTTGATTGCTCACTGTGTCATTGGCCACGCTGCTAAGGGTAGCATTCCGCCCATGCCAAATCGAGCCTTTTACACTGCCAAGACCGCCGCGAGAACCAGTTGCTATTCCCGCAATCAGCCCTTCATTGCTATCGAGAGTCCTCCAACGAGTTCTATCGCGTCCAGATCTCGCTACCGTGAACCAAGGCGCAGGCATGGGAACAAAACGGCAACCGAAGCCGCGTTCACGCCTCGGTGAACCATCCCCTGTTGGGTATAGGAAACTCCACTCCGATGATGGGAAGAGATCGCGATCCTCGCGTCGAATTTGAGCCTACGACAGTACAGGTTCACAGGCTTCAACTCTTCGTCAAGCTCGTAGACCAAGGGTATTCCTGTGGGGATGTTCAAATCAACAATGTCCGTATCGGAAACCTCATCGAGATATTTGACCAGTGCGCGCAGGCTGTTATCCGCGCCCTCGACACGGATACGCGAGAGCATGGTCGGCATGACTTCATGCTTCTGATCCGAAGCAAATGAAAGCATAATGAAGGTCGGGCGCTCCGACATTGCACCGTCCTCTACTTGACCGATTAAGCGGCAACAGGCGGTCGCTCTTGGCTATCGGTGGCGAGCACGGCGCAGCCACGGACAGCGACGTGTGGTCGATACTCTTTGGCAGCGCCGCAGACGCGGCGAGGGGGGCGCGAAACGAGCGTCCGCCGCGCAGGGTCTGCGAGCATCCGACCGTCGAGTATGCGACCAAAATTCCAATGCGGATGCATTCGTCACTCCGGCGGTGAGACATTCGCTGACTCGTGCGGTCACGCGACATCCTACCGGCATCCGAGCGGTATCTGTCCGTCAATCCAAGATACGGTCATGCGTAGTCCACCACGCGACCAGACCGGCATCCGCCGAGTAATTTGGGCACCGCTCTCAGGCGGGGTAAGTGTCCTAGTGCATTTTTGTTTCTTCCGCCGCACACAGCTCGCCTCAATCCACTCGATTGACGCGGCGGAAGACAGGCTTTTCACCGCGACATTCGCGCCAATGTACGAACCAACTGGGCCTTCCCGGTCGGCTGCGTGTCGGCCTGCCGTGTTCCACACGCAGACTGCGCTACACGCCCTGCCGTCCTTGCTCAAATCACCTGCGTATTGTCACCGAGTGGCTGACGGCGCTGGCGAATTTGATCTGCGCCGGATCTGCGACGGAACGCTTTTTCATAGCTTCCAATCTCTGCGGTCGCAGCATCGTGAAAATCTAGCGGGAGCTAGAGGTAGTGCGTCTCTTGTAAAACGCGCTGATTCGAGCGCTAAACCAGTGCGGGCCGATCGTCCGCAAACCCACTTCTCTGCCAGTATTACGAGTCGGCAAAGCCAGCAAAATAGTTGTGCTGGGCAGCGTGGTACTGCCAAGTGACAAAAGGCCAACGCACCCCTCACTCAGTCGATCACGCGCAGAACACGCAGTGTCCATGCATCGGCCATCGTATCGGCAAGGCTTTGGATTCTCGATTTCCGTGTAATGGCTGTCCAATTCAGTGTGCTCAGAAGGAGCACCGGTATGTCCATCCTATGCGGCTGGGTTACAGATCGGACGCTTTACCCCTACACCAAAACGTAGGGTTTCTGCCCACACGACGGTCGCCATTCGGCAGCGGTGTAGACAACTGCTGACGGGCGTTGACAAGATCAATACTGCTCAACACAAATTCAGTTCATCACAGCACCGGACTTGGGGAGCCTCTTAACGACTTCGCTATCCGCGCCAGGACGACGGGCGGCGTGCCTTGCGCCTCGATTGTATGGCTCGCTCGCGCCGTCAAGCTCGTGCGTCCCCTTTGCCCTGCGCCTCCAGCATTGACCGCACTCGCTCCGCCGGGGAAGGCGCTTAAGAGTCACGCCCGTGCTGACATCGCCTAACTGAAAGTGTAGTCCTCGGCGGTCTGCGATCGAACCGCCGGTGGTCGTAATCCGCTGGTAACGAAATTCCCGCGGCCAGGCTACCCAAAGCCCCTGCGGAGACCGCAACGGGATTCCGATTGTGGTCGCCCGTAGGGGTGCGCTCGGTGCTGTGCGGCCTCACGCGCTGTGTTTACAGCGGCAATTGGGCCAACCAGTGTGAATTTGGCGCTTTACCTTCCGGTTCAACGTGTTTCTACGCAGTCGGTTGCGTCGCTCGGCAAAAGATTGGCCCCATGAGGCTAAAGATTTTCTTTGGGCTTCAATTCCCTTGTGGTAAATGAGGTGGGCCATGAAGCGGGAACAACTGCTGGAACTGCTGGCACCCTACAATCCGTGGTGGAAGGCAACGACAGATTGGCGGAGCAACTTGCCGGGGTATCAACGCCCAATTGTCGATGAATTGCTGGCGGACATCCGGGACTTGCCGCAGGTGATTTCGATCACCGGGCCACGACGAGTGGGAAAGACAACCGCCGTGCGACAGGCGGTTGGCCTGTTGCTGGACCGGGGGCTGGCGTCCGAGAGCATTCTGTATTTCTCGTTTGACGATCCGGCGCTGTTTGCTTCGCCCGAGTTGCAGCGGGGCATCTTTGACGACTTGGTGACGCTGTTCAAGGGGCGGACGCCGCCGGTCTATTTCTTTCTCGATGAAATCCAACGATTGCCCCGCTGGGAATTATTCATCAAGAAGTATTACGACCTCAAGACGCCGATTCGGTTTGTCATTAGCGGCTCGGCATCGTCGCCGATTTTCCGCAGCAGCCAGGAAAGCCTATTGGGCCGCATCAAGGATCGTCATCTGCTGCCGTTCAGCTTCCGTGAGTATTGTGAGTACAAGTTGCGCGAGACGCCGGAGTTTGCCGCGATTCTGGCTCAGCAAGGAGGATTGCGCGAGGCGTTGTTGCAGGAGGACGGGCCGGGGTGCGTCGCGGCGGCCCAGCAACTGGACGAGGCGTTGCGGCAATTTGATGAACCGATTCAAGCGGCAGTGCGCAGCTACTGCTTGGAAGGCGGGTTTCCCGAAGTGTGGGCGTTGAGCGACCCCGTGCGGAAGATCGAGTACCTGATGGAGCAGCAGGTGCGCAAGGTGTTGTATGAGGATTTGATGATGCTGACCAAGTACCGCAAGCCGGAAAACGTGTTGCGGTTCTTTCTGTTCCTGCTCGCCCATCCCGGCATCGAGATCAACACCGCCAAGGTATCGCAACAAACGGGCATTGAACGCCGGGTCATTGACGAGAACCTGCCCCGATTGGAGATGACGGACATGAT
>JBEKBH010000050.1:0-15965 GCA_050015495.1 Verrucomicrobiia bacterium | reverse complement strand
GAAATGGTCGATGGGAAATGAGGAAGGGGGAAATGGGGGAGGGGTGATGGGAACGGTTGAGGGGAAATGGTCGATGGTGGTCATTGGGGAGGGGCGAGGCGGGGGGCGGGTGGAGGGAAATGTTGCGGGAGGGGGGCGGGAGCGGTATGGTAGGGCGGACGCGGGCGTGGCGGAATTGGCAGACGCGCAGGTCTTAGGAGCCTGTGGAGAGATCCGTGGGGGTTCGAGTCCCTCCGCCCGCATTTTTTTGTCGGGATGTGGGTGTGGGGGGGGGCGGAGAGTTTTCCGTGTTGCAGTCGGCGGGATTTTTGGTATTTTCGGGGTGTCCCAACGGAAGCGAGCGTAGCTCAGTCTGGTAGAGCGTCACGTTGCCAACGTGAATGTCGAGGGTTCAAATCCCTTCGCTCGCTCCAATTTTCCCCAACGTGAATGGCCCACAACGTGGGTTATCCAAGCCTGCGGCGAGACGGCACTCGATAATCCACTTCGCCTGGCGTCATCAATTTCTCGTGATGATCCTAGGCTTCGATGTTCAGTTCTTGGACGGCTTGGCGTACGGCAAACCGAGTCGAGGTTGACGGCATCGGCTTTCCGAAGCTGACGGTCACGGGGTAGGGAACGTACCGGGGCATTTCCCACAGGAAACGTCCCTTCTCGAAGCTGAAGATGCTGCCCGAGGCATGGTCGAGGCATACCGGAATGATCGGTGCGTCCACGTCCTCCATCACCCGCTCAAAGCCGCGATGGAACAGGAGCAGTTGACTGATCCGTGGGATCTGTCCCCCGGCAAAGATACAGACGACGTCGCCGTTCTTGATGGCCTCGCTCGCGGTACGCAGCGACTTGATCATCTCACGCGGACGCAACTGCGACGAAATTGGGATTGCCTTCATGGCTCTGGCGAACGGTTTCACGAAGGGATGATCGTAAATGCCCTGGAACATGATCGCCCGGATCATGCGGTCGGTCGAACCGATAATGAACAGCGCGTCTACGAGCGACACATGATTGCACACGAACAACGCGCCGCCTTTCTCGGGAATGTTGTCGCGTCCCTCGACCCGCAACCGATACACCGAATGCGTGAACAGCCAGATGAACAGGCGCAGGAGCGAGTCGGGCAATAGAATGACGACGTAGACGGTTGCGCCCAGTGTCATCACTCCGCTCAAGAGAAAAATTTGCCGTGGCTGGAGTCCCACCGCCGAGGTTGCCACCCAGAAGACCGCCGACGCCAGCGCAATGCCGACGAACGACAGCAGGTTGCCCGCGGCCAGCACCGCGCCGCGCCGCCCCTTGTCGGGCCGATGTTGCATGATGGCCGAGACAGGAACGATGAAGAACCCGCCGAAAAACCCCAGCAGCGCCAGGTATGAGAGCGCGCCATGGTACGTGAGACCTGGTTGCCACAGGGTCGCGCTGAAGACGGTCAATCCCAGCGCACCGAGCGGGACGAGGCCGTATTCAATCTTCCCGCCCGAGAGATAGCCTGCCGCGAAACTGCCGAGCCCGACGCCGATCGCCAGCGCCACCTGCATGTAGCTGGTCTTGATCTCGCCGACTTGCAACGTGTCGGTCCCGAAAAGAATGGCGTTTTGAAGCACCAACGCGCCCACAAACGAGAAATAAATGTTCCCAAGCACGGCCAGCCACAGCACGCGGTCCCGGCGAATGTCCCGGATTTGTTCGAACAGGTCACCGAGAAAATTCGCGCGGAATCTTTTCTCCGGGTCCGCGGCCGGAATGCGCGTGATGCCCAGGCTACTGAGAAAACCGAGCACGGCCAGGCCGATGAATATGGCCGCCGACCAAGCCTGGCGTCCTTCAAACGTCTTGAACAGGATACCGCCAATCGCGCCCCCGCTGATGATGGCCAGGAACGTGCCCAATTCGAGGATGCCATTACCCCAGGAGAGGCGTTTCTCCGACAGAAGCTCCGGCAGCAACCCGTATTTCGACGGCCCGAAGAACGCACTATGTACCCCCATGAAGAACACGCCGGCCATGGCCATCGCCAGGTTGTTCAGCACGAAGCCCGCGAGCACAAACAACATCAGGCACATCTCGAAGATCTTCACGCCGATGGTGATGATGCGCTTGCTGTAGCGGTCGGCCAGATAACCGCCGGCCATCGAAAACAGAATGAAGGGAATGGAAAACAAAATGCCGAGGAGCGGCACAATGGCCTCGCGCTCGCGATGGGAGACCGCCACGCTCAATCCCACAAAGGTGACGAGCGTCTTCAGCGCGTTGTCGCTAAAGGCGCCCTGAAACTGGGTAACGATCAAACTCCAGAAACCGCGCCGCCACGGTCGTTCGGAAGTGCTCGTGGTCACTGGCGGCGAAGTGTATCGGCGACGGCCCCGCGATTCAAGCCGCCAGCGGCGGCATGGATGAACGGGTTTCGCTGGAATGTCACAGCGAGTTCGGGCACAGTGGTTACCGACAGAGGTGCTGATGCACGAAGCGAAACGACTGCGCCACTTTGCCAGCGATAACAATTCAGGAATCTGTCCCGAAGTGTGGGCGGCGTTGCAGGAAGCCAACACCGGTCATGTCACTGGCTACGGTGACGATCCGTGGACGGAGACGGCGAAGCAACGGATACGCGAATTGTTTGAGACCGATTGCGACGTATTTTTTGTCTTCAACGGTACCGCGGCGAACTCCCTTGCGCTCGCCAGCCTGTGTGATTCCTACCACAGCGTTATCGCATTCGATTATTCACACGTGGAAACCGACGAATGCAATGCGCCGGGATTTTTCGCACCGGGAGTCAAGCTTCATTCTGTAAGGGGCGAGAATGGAAAGATTACCCCGGATGCCATCGAGCGGGCAGCGAAGGCGCGGCGCGATGTTCATGCATCCATGCCGCGCGTCGTGAGCCTGACGCAGGCGACCGAACTGGGCACGGTCTACACCCGCGACGGGCTGGCGGCGATTACCGGTGCCGCGCGCCGTCTGGGTCTGCTGGTGCACATGGACGGTGCGCGATTTGCCAACGCCGTTGCCGGTCTGGGCGTGAAACCGCGCGAAATCTCGTGGGAGATTGGCGTTGACGTGTTGAGCTTTGGTGGGACGAAGAATGGCATGGCGTTCGGCGATGCGGTCGTGTTCTTCAACCGGAGTCTCGCACAGAATTTTCTTTACCGTTGCAAACAATCGGGCCAACTCGCGTCGAAGATGCGATTCATCGCCGCGCAATGGATCGGGTTGCTGCAGGACGGCGCTTGGCTGCGGAACGCGAAGAATGCGAACGATGCGGCGGCGCTGTTGGAGATGAAGCTGCGCGGTTTGCCGGGCGTGCGAATCCTCTACCCCCGTCAGGTGAATGCGGTATTCGTGGACATGCCGAGGCGCGTTCTCGACGGCCTGCACGAGCGGGGCTGGCATTTCTACATGGATGTCGGCCCGGGCGGCGCGAGGCTGATGTGTTCGTGGGATTCGACGGCGGGCGACGTGGAAGCATTCGTGCGCGACGTGGCCGATTTGTCGAGGTGACCTGTTACTTCTGGCGTGTTCTCCACGGCTTGAAACACACAAAGAGCCGCTGGCCGTCGAAAAGCCCGCTTCTTCATCCACTATCAGTGCCAAGCTCCTCGGCTGGCGTATGTTACACACTTGGCAACGGTCCGTCACGCGGCTGTTGCGCGGGATTGCGATGGTAATTTGCAAGGAGGCGGGGTGGGAACATGACTAACACCACACAAGTATCCGAGGTGGGAATGATGAGGTTTACGTTGCGAGAAGATGGGGACACGGATTTTCTGGGTCGCGCCGCCGAGCAGATTCTTCAACTGCCGAGCGTGTTGCGGGTCCGCACGAACCCGGCGCGCCAGGAAATCGAGATCGTATTCAAACAACCGGCCGATGGATTGCTGCGGCAGGTAAACAACGCCTTGCAAACAGTGGGCACGGAAATGACCGCATCCAAGATGCGGTAGGGTCGTCGCGGCTGGTTTGTCGTCCGGGGATCCGGGACGTGGCTCACTTCAAATCCGGGTTCTGCTCGATGAACTCACGGAGTTTTTGTTTGAGCGCCGGGGGCATCGGCGTCTCGGGCAGGCAATGCTTGTGGGTCAACTCAATGATCTGACGGTAACTCTTCACGTATTGCAGGCAGGACGGGCAATCACCCAAGTGCTCTTCCAGTTTGTGCTGCGTATTCTGGTTCAATTCCCCTTCGACGTATTCATAGAGCAACTTCTTCGTCCTGCAGCATTCGGCCGGGTGGAGCAGGTGTTTGAAGAACCCGACAAATGATTTCTTGCTCATGATGGCTAAACGTCCCGCCCTTTCAAGTACGGCAGCAAAGCTTCTCGGAGCGCCAATCGTGCCCGGTGCAGGCGACTTTTCAACGCCGGCTCGGTCAGGCCCGTCGCTTCCATGACCTCCTCCATCGGCAATTCCTCGACGTCGCGCAACAACACCACCACGCGGTACGGTTCCGGCAATCGATCGATCGCGGCGCGGACCTGTTCGCCGAGTTCGCCGGTCATCGCCACCTTGTCGGGGAGCGGCCCTTTGTCGCTCAACTGCAACGAGGGCAACGGCGCATCGTCGTCGTCGGAGGCGGTGGCGTCGAGCGAGACGTCGTTTTCGCGCCGCTTCCGTTTGCGCAGGGCCATCAGGCCGGCATTGGCGGTGACGCGGTAAACCCAGGACGTGAATGCTGATTTGCCTTCGAACGAGCCGATCTTGTTCCAGATAGAGACGAGGGCGTCCTGCATGACTTCATGGGCGTCGGACTCGTTGCGCATGAATTGGAGCGCAACGCCGTACATCTTGGCGCCATGGATCTGGACAAGCTCGTCCAGCGCCGATTTGTCGCGTTGCTTAAGCCGCGCGACCAATTGGGTATCGCTGATTTGGGCGTCCGTTCTTGATGTGGGAGTCGCCATGACCTGTGAGTCACCCTTTGGGACACTATCATGACACCAAGCGGCGAGTCTCGCAAGCCCCGACCCCATCGACATACAGCTACAATTCACTACCAATGTAGATGCGGACGAGGCCGCCGCGATTCTCAAAAAGCGTATTTCCTGATCTGCGTGTATACTGCAACCGGGGTGGCTGGACATTTCCAACGCGGGTGGCTGGTCGGCGGCATCGCGGCTGTGCTATGTTGCGAGGCGATGGCTGGCACCACCGAGACCAACAAGCCGAACCGTCTCATCCACGAGACGAGTCCGTACCTGTTGCAGCACGCCCATAATCCGGTGGATTGGTATCCGTGGGGCGCGGAAGCGTTTGCGAGGGCCCGACGGGAAAACAAGCCGATCTTCTTGTCCATCGGCTACTCGACGTGCCATTGGTGCCATGTGATGGAACGTGAGTCGTTCGAGAACAACGACGTGGCGGCGTTGATGAACCTGTATTTCGTATGCATCAAGGTCGACCGCGAAGAGCGTCCGGATATCGATCGCGTGTATATGACCGCGGTGCAGGCGACGACGGGCTCGGGCGGGTGGCCGATGAGCGTGTGGCTGACACCCGACCTCAAGCCGTTCTACTGCGGCACGTATTTTCCGCCGGACGGGCGGTACGGGCGGCCGGGATTCAAGGAGTTGCTCCAGCGCGTACACGACGTTTGGGAGGCGAACCACGACGCTGTGCTGGCTCAGGCCGGCAAAATCGCCGAAACGATCGGGCAGTACGCGACCATCGGCGGGGACGGTTCTCCGGGGCGCGCGCTGGATGACGCGCCGTTGCCGCTCGGCTTCGACCAATTTCGTTCCAGCTACGACGAAGTCAATGGCGGATTTGGCGGCGCGCCGAAATTCCCGCGGCCGGTTGGGCTGAATTTTCTGTTTCGTTATTTTGCACGGACGAACGAAGTTGCCGCCCGCGACATGGCGCTGCACACATTGCGGGCGATGGGTGCGGGCGGAATGTTCGATCAACTCGGCGGTGGATTCCATCGGTATAGCGTGGATGAACGCTGGCTGGTGTCCCATTTCGAGAAGATGCTCTACGACCAGGCGCAACTCGTCTCCAGCTACGTGGATGCCTACCAGGTCACACACGATCCGTTTTATGCGGACATCGCCCGGCGGACATGCGACTACGTGTTGCGCGACATGGCGAGTCCCGATGGCGGGTTTTATTCGGCGGAGGACGCCGATAGCGAAGGCGTCGAAGGCAAGTGTTACGTCTGGACGCGCGAGGAGATCACGAAAACCCTGGGTGATCGAGCCGATGCTTTCTGTCGCGCTTACGGCGTCACCACGGATGGAAACTGGGAGCACGGCTTGAACGTGCTGCATGTCGCCTCGCCTGAAACGGCGAAATTGGCCAACGAGCGCGCCAGGCTTTTCGCGGTCCGGGAAAAGCGCGTGCGTCCGCACCGGGACGAGAAGGTTTTGACCGCGTGGAACGGTTTGATGATTTCGGCGTTGTCGCGCGCGTCGCAGGCGCTCGATGAACCCAAGTATCGTGACGCGGCGGAGCGGGCCGCCCGTTATCTCGTGGCCAACCGGCTGAAGGATGGCCAATTGACCCGCACGGCGACGGTGCCGGCGATGGCGGAGGACTACGCGTTTCTGGGCAATGGCCTCGTCGATTTGTACGAGGCGGACTTCGATCCACGCTGGCTGGTCAAGGCCACCGAACTCGCCGACGCGATCCTCGCGCGGTTTTATGATGCGAAGGAGGGCGGGTTCTTCCAGACGGACGGGCGCGACCCGAGCGTGATCATTCGCGCGAAGGAAGATTATGACGGGGCCGAGCCGAGCGGCAATTCCATGGCGACGCTGTTGTTGTTGCGGTTGGCACAATTCACGGACCGCGCGAGTTATCGGGACGCGGCGGGAAAGACGTTGCAACTGTTCGGCGATCATCTGCGGAAGGCGCCGAGCACGGTCCCGCAAATGCTGTGCGTATTGGATTTTTACCTGAGCAAACCGAAACAGATCGTGATTGCGGGCAAGGCCGACGCGGTCGACACGCGGGCGATGCTGCACGCGGTTCACGAGCGCTATTTGCCCAACGCGATTGTCGTTGTGGCTGGCGGTGGCGATGCGCAGAAAACGCTGGCGAAATTGCTGCTGTTTCTGGAAACCATCAAGCCGATGGATGGCAAGGCCACGGCGTACGTCTGCGTGAATTACGCCTGCCAGTTGCCGACCTCCGACCTGGGTAAATTGGCGGAGTTGCTCGGAAAGCGGTGACGGCGGCTTCGATGAGGTCTCCGGCCACCGTACTGGCGGTGAAAAAGAAGGGAGAGTCGAGGCTCAACTCTCGAATTAAAACCCCCGAGCCGTTCCCAAGGGTGGGCTCGTAGCCCTCATTCTACCTGACTTGACGAGAGGGTCGCTCGACTCCCCAAAACAATGTACGCCTTGTTGCGGGGAATGCAAGCGCGACCGAGAAAGCAGACTTTCCCAATCGTCATTGTTCGATGACAACGTCGCCACTGTCCGTGGCAGTAGGGAGTCTTAGTAGATTCCCCAGTCGATACCGACGTTGGCCAAGGAACTCTTGGTGGCGGTGCTGATTTGGATCTGACCCGTGCCGGTCGTACCCAGGGTATACGGATTGCCGAGCAGGTCGTTGACGAACCAGGCACTTTTCAGGTAGGTGTCGGCGGCCACGGTATCGACGACGGTGCCATCGGCGATGCCGCTATTGACGGACCATTGGTCGATGGCGGCGTCCATTTGACGGCAGTCGTTCATGATGCGCCGACCCTGGGATTGTTTGCGGGCCTTGACGAAGCCCGGAACTGCCAGGGCCGCCAGCAGTCCAACAATGGCGACCACGATCATTATCTCAACCAGGGTGAAGCCTTGGTTGTTCCGTTTGAGACTATGGCGATTCATCAGTAGCATAAGTTTGTCTCTCCTCCCGTTCCTTGGGGAAGCATGAAGCATGCCAGACAAGGTGAAGATTGCTTGAGCCTCATTTTTGAACCCGGTCGGGGACGTTCTCCCCAACTGTATTGCGAAATAAGAGCGACTGGTGGTAATGACATAACCATCTCCAAGCTCGAATGGACGGGACGCCCGGTCCACTATTCAGTCGAGTGTGATGGGTGGCATTTACGCGAGCCCGTGCATCAACAGGGCAAACCAGATGATGATGAACAGCGGCGGGAGCAGGATGGCGGCGGAGTGGCCGAAAGAACGGATTGGCGCGCGGGTCATGATCGGTGGCAGGCCGTGCTCGTCGTCGGGGAAGCGGGAATGATAGGAGTTGCGGAGCTGGCGCATGGAGGCGATGGCGGCGAGGATGCTGACGTAGATGAGGCCGCACGTGAGTGTTCCGACGACAGGTATCAACTGATACAAAAGTTGCAGTTGCGCCGAGAAACGCAAGCAGCCGGGTGGCGGCGGCTGCGAGGCCAGCCCGTTGGTCACGATGGCGTATGCCGTGAACAGGAATGACTGGGAGGCGACCAACCACGAGAGCCGCTGCACGACCAGGTTGTCCTCATGTTCGATGCGCGCGCGGACGACATTGTAATACTCCAACGGAGACAGCGAACTGCCTTCCAAGGTTGGCGGACTCATGGCGATGACATGTACACGGGTTTTGGCGGAGATGCCAGCCTAACGATGGGCAGCAAGTTGTGCGGCATGCGCAGAACTGCTTGCCGGAGAGCGGGCTCATGGCTAGGATGCGCGGCATGTTCCGCGCGGAAGATTTTCTGGATTTGAACCAGTGCACGTTTCCCGAATTGTTCGGCGACGACGAGAACGTGTGGGATGCGCTGAAGCGATTGTCCGCGTTCCTTCGGAAGCGCCTCAAGCCGGCGCGGCTCGGGACGACCGTGGGCACGCCGTACATCGGCGAAGATGTGTTCATCGGGAAGGGGACGGTAGTCGAGCACGGGGCGACGATCAAAGGACCGGCGATCATCGGCGAGAACTGCCAGATTCGTTCGAGCGCGTACATCCGCGAGCACGTGATTGTGGGGAACGACTGTGTGCTTGGCAACGCGAGCGAATTCAAGAACGCGGTCTTGTTCCACGGGGTGCAGGTGCCGCATTTCAGTTACGTCGGCGATTCGATCCTCGGGTACAAGGCGCATCTGGGCGCGGGCGTGATTTTGTCCAACGTCAAATCGATCCAGGGCAACGTGACGGTCAAGTACGGCCACGACATGGACACGGGACTACGAAAGTTTGGGGCGGTGATTGGCGACGGCAGCGACATCGGGTGTAACTGCGTGTTGAATCCCGGCTCGATCATCGGCCGCAACACCGTGTTGTACCCCAACATTCTCTGGCGCGGGGTTTGTCCCGCCGACAGCATCGTCAAGTTGCGACAGCAACATGAGACGATTGTGCGGCGAAAATGAAACGCGCGCCGTTGACCAGTGAAAACGGCAGAGGCGTTGAACCCGGAACTACAAGGTCAACCGCAATGCCGCATCGATGGTTTTCGCAAACCGAATGTGGAGCTTCTTGCGAATCTCCGGTGGCACCTGGGACAAGTCCTTGCGGTTCTGATCGGGCAGCACGACGGTCTTGACGCCGGAGCGGGCGGCGGCCAGCACCTTTTCTTTGATGCCACCCACCGGCAGGATTTTTCCGCGAAGCGTGATCTCACCGGTCATGGCGAGCGCGGGTCGGACCGGCTTGCGCATGAGCAACGAACTCAGCGCGACAGCCATGGTCACGCCGGCGGACGGGCCGTCTTTGGGAATCGCGCCTGCCGGCACGTGAATGTGGATATCCGTCTTCTCGAAACTCTTGGGATTGATGCCCAATTGTTGGGCTCGGGACCGGAGATAACTGAGCGCCGCTTGTGCGCTCTCCCGCATGACATCGCCCAGCGAACCGGTCAAGATCAGGCTCCCGCGCCCGGGCATTTGCGTGGCTTCGATGAAAAGAATGTCGCCCCCCGCGGGAGTCCACGCCAATCCGATGGCGACGCCGGGCTCGGTGGTGCGCTCGGCCACGTCATGGAAATACTCGGCGGGACCGAGGAAGTCCTTCAAGTTGCGCGCCGTGACGGACACCAGCTTCGACTTGCGCTCGACAATGCGGCGAGCGGTGCGTCGGCAAATCGCGGCGATCTGTCGCTCCAGGTTGCGCACGCCCGCTTCGCGGGTATGATCGCGGATGATGGCAGCGAGCGCGTCGTTGCTCAGGACAAGTTGGTTTTTTTTCAATCCGTGTTCGGCGAGTTGTCGCGGTACCAGGTACTTCGTCGCGATGTGGATCTTTTCGTGCTCGGTGTAGCCGGGCAATTCGATGACCTCCATGCGGTCGCGCAAGGCTGGCGGCACCGGCTCCAGCAGGTTCGCCGTGGTGATGAACATGACGCGCGACAGATCGAACGGAACTTCGAGATAGTGGTCCGAGAAGCTGTTGTTCTGTTGCGGGTCGAGCACTTCCAGCAACGCCGAGCTTGGGTCGCCGCGAAAATCAGTGCCCACCTTGTCAATTTCGTCGAGCATGAACACGGGATTGTTGCTCTCGGCCCGGCGGAGTCCCTGGATCACGCGGCCTGGCAACGCGCCGATGTAGGTGCGGCGATGCCCGCGAATCTCCGCTTCGTCCCGCACACCACCGAGCGAAATACGAATGAACTTCCGACCGAGAGCGTGAGCGATGCTCCTGCCCAACGACGTTTTGCCGACGCCCGGGGGGCCGACGAAACACAGGATGGGACCTTTGCCGACGGCCGCCTCTGTCGACCCGTTACTCCGGAGTTTCAACACGCTCAAGTATTCCAGGATGCGTTTCTTGACCGGTTCGAGGTCGTAATGGTCGTTGTCGAGAGTCCGTTTGGCCTGGACGATGTCCAGCTTGTCGTCGGTCGATTTGGACCAGGGCAACGCAATGAGCCAGTCCAGATAGGAACGCGCGACCGTGTATTCCGCGGCGGCGGGGGTCATCGTCGCGAGGCGATCCACTTCTTTGATGGCGACCTTCTTCACCTCGGCCGGCATTTGCGCTTTGTCGATCTTGTCACGCAATTCCTTGATCTCCGAGCCCTGTTCGCCGCCGTCGCCGAGTTCTTTCTGGATGGCCTTGAGTTGCTCGCGGAGGAAATACTCACGCTGGCTCTTGCTGAGCGCGGAGTTCACCTTGCTTTGGATTTCGCTGCCGAGGTGGAGCACCTCGATCTCGCGATTGAGCAGGTTCGTCAGCAAGGTCAGCCGCGATTTGACGCGCACGGCTTCGAGCAACCGCTGCTTCTCGTGCAGGGGAATGTTCAGGTTGGCCGCAATGACATCCGCCAGTTTGCCGGAGTCATCAACGTTGACCAACGCCACCTTCAATTCATCCGGGAGCGACGGGGAAAGATTGATAATTTCCTGGAACTGGTTGCCGGCGGTGCGCGCGAGCGCGGACAACTCCAGACTCGTCTCCTGTTCGTCGTCCACGGGGGCAATCTGCGCTTGCAGGTAGGGGGTTTCCGCTTCGACGCGGACGATGCGCATGCGCTTCACACCCTGAATGAGCACGCGCACGCTGTCGTCGGGAAATTTCAGCATCCGCACGACGCGGGCGATACACCCGAAGCGGTGCAACTGATCGGGTCGCGGTTGGTCCACATCGGGGTCCGTCTGCCAGGTGACCCCGAGCAATCGGTGGCCGGCAACCACGTCATCGATCAGGCGAATCGATTGGCTGTTGGAGACCAGCAGTGGCGCGACCATGTGCGGGAACACCACGACATCGCTCATGGGCAGAATCGCCAACTGCGTAGGCAATTCCGGCAGGGACGTCGCCGTCTTGATCACGTCCTGCGTCTGCTGATTTTCCGTGGCTTCGGCCATTGTGTTCATTATGACGAGTTCTGTGCCGGCGCGGCGTGGCGCCGTCCTCCCGGGGCGGCTGGAACCCGCACACCCGGGCTACTCCGCCAACAACATCGCTGTCGTGCGGCTAGCCTGCCTGCTCGATGATGACAGTGACCGTCGCGTGCTCGGACCCTTGGGACTTCGGCAGTTCGATATGCAGGAAACCATTCTGGAACTGCGCCCGAACGCGGTTGCCATCCACCGAACGGGGGATGACGATACGCCGCTCAAAATGACCATAGTCAATTTCCATCTGGCGAAACGAACACCGCCGTTGGCGGCACGGGTCTTTGCGGTGGCCGCGCACGAGCAACACGCGGTCGTTCAACGTGATCTCAAGATCTTCCTTGCTGATGCCGGCGATTTCCATCTTGACCACGACGCTCTCGGGGGTTTCGTACACATCCGTGTTGGGTGACCAGGCACTGTGAGAAGCCAAGGTGGGGAGGCTCAGGTAAGCAAGGCTTTCTTGTAAATGTTGATCGTACGTCTTGGCCATCGCGTCGTCCTAGTTCCTACAGAATAGCCGTCCTTGCATGAAAACGCAAGTTGCACTGCGGGAAACTTCCGCCCAGCCCTTTTGCGGTTGCTGCCGCCACCGCGAAGCCGTAGATTCTCCAATCGAATGAAGACGGCACTGGCGCAACTGGATACGACCGTGGGTGATCTGCGGGGGAACGGCGCCAGAATTCTTGATTTTTACCGCCGCGGAGTGGCCGCGGGCGCGGACGTGGTCGTGACTCCCGAGATGGCGATCACGGGCTACCCCCCGCGCGATCTGCTGGCCAAACATCGGTTCGTGGAAGACAATCTGCGTGTTTTGGACGAGCTGGCCACGCAGGTCGGCCCGACCGCGTTGGTTGTCGGATATGTTGACTTTAACGCGCGACGCCCGGGCCGGGATTACCGAAATGCCGTTGCGTTCATCCAGAACGGAAAAATTATCGCCCGCCGCCAGAAGATGCTGTTGCCCACCTACGATGTGTTTGATGAGGATCGCTATTTTCAACCCGCGGACGCGAATACCGCCATCGACTTCGGCGGTCGACGACTGGGCGTGACGATTTGCGAGGATATTTGGACAGAGGAGTATTTACCCGCGCAATTATACGAGCGGAGCCCGATTCACGATCTCCTGCGGGGCGAGTCGCGGGCGCAAGTATTGTTGAACCTGTCGGCGTCGCCGTATCACCTCGGCAAGGAGCGCGTCCGTCACGACATGCTTCAGGCCGTGGCCCGGGAGCAGGGTGTTCCCGTGGTGTACTGCAACCTTGTCGGCGGCAACGACGAGTTGATTTTTGACGGCAACAGCCTGGCGTTCGATGCCTCCGGTCGTCTTCTGGCCCAAGGCGGCGCGTTTGTGGAAGACCTCGTGCTGGTGGATCTGGAGGATCGCGCGTCGGCGCAGCCGTTCGCTCCGCTGGAGTCAGCTGCGGCGTTGCACGACGCGCTTGTTCTTGGTCTTCGCGACTACACGGGAAAATGCGGTTTCCAATCCGTCGTGCTCGGTCTGAGCGGCGGGATCGATTCGGCGGTCACGGCCTGCCTCGCTGTCGCGGCGCTCGGGCGCGAGAACGTGCTGGGGGTTTCGATGCCGTCACAGTTTTCGTCGAAAGGCAGCCTCGAAGACGCGCGCGAACTGGCCCGCAACCTCGGCATTCGTTGGGAGACGATCCCGATCCAGGATGTCTTCGAGCAATTCAAGCGCGAGCTGCAGCCGATCTTCCATGGTCTGCGCGAAGACACGACCGAGGAGAACATCCAGGCGCGCATTCGGGGCACGACGTTGATGGCGTTGTCGAACAAGCTCGGGCACATGCTGCTGACCACGGGCAACAAGTCGGAGCTGGCGGTCGGCTATTGCACGCTGTACGGCGACATGAATGGCGGCCTCGGCGTTATCGCCGACGTACCCAAGACGATGGTCTACGAACTCGCCCGCCATATCAACGAAAGCGGAAACCGGAAAGAGGGAAGGCAGAGATTTCCGATTCCCGAATCCTCGCTGACCAAACCACCGTCCGCGGAACTTCGCCCCAACCAAACCGACCAGGATACGCTTCCGCCGTACGACGTGCTGGACGCCGTCATCAAACGGTATATCGAGGAATCGAAGTCCGCCGCCGAAATCGTTAAGGAAACCGGCTACGACGAGAAACTGGTACGCGACATTGTCCGCAAGATCGACCTGAACGAATACAAGCGCAAACAGGCCCCGCCGTGCCTCCGTGTCACCACCAAGGCTTTCGGCATCGGCCGGCGTGTTCCCATTGCGCAGCGGTATGTGGAACGGTAGGGCGGCGTGGCTGCTGGATCGCTCCAAGTTGTTTGCCTGCAAGGCAATTGGGTGGTTGTTTCGGCCCGGAAAATGCATTAGGAAGGACGGGTGACGATGCGGTACTGGCGGAAAGTGACGATTGGCGTGCTGGCAGCGGCGATGGCCGTTCTATTGGCGCGCCAGAATGGGTGGTCGCTGCCGCGTTGGCCGGAAGGCGAGGTCCATGCCAACGGCCGCAATCGCGTCGAGGTCATCTCGCAACCCTATACGCTCGACAGGATTTACCTGTCGATGACCGGCCCGAGCGGGAATCATCCGGTGAATTGTCTGTTGCCGCATGAGAAGTCGCAGTTGGTGTGGCTCACGGGCTTGCAGACCGAAGTTCTCGACGCGAAGAATCGGCAGACCATTTCACCGGAGTTCTGCTGCCATGCAAACCTGACGTTCGACCCCAAACGCACGTCGCCGGAGCGTCACAACGCCGAGTTTGACAATTCCACACACATGGACTGGCGGTTTTTCACGCTCGTTCCGGGACGGCTGCACGTGTCGCTCCCGGCTGGCTACGGCATGCCGGTGCTCTCGGACACGCCGCTGGATTTCTTTTCGATGTCGCTCAACCTCAACGTCACCGATCGCACCGTTAACGTGCGGTTCAAGACCACCATCGATTTTGTACGGGACGCGGACACGACCGTGCCGATGAAACCGCTGTTCCGCCGGGCACTCTACGTGGTGCAACCGCTCGCAGGCTCCGGGATGGAGCACATGAAGATGTGCGCGTCGATGTCGCATCCCGGAGAAGGTTGCATCGACCCGATGGCGACAAACGCGACGGCCTCGGTGGTCAGCACGAAGGACGGGGTCCAGGCGCAATTCGGCAACGACGTGACCTATCACTGGATGGTGCCGCCGGGCCGGCACACGTACCGCTCGAAGGTCGTGCTGGGCCAGTTGAACCTCGACGAGCCGACCACGCTGCATTACGCGACGGCGCACCTGCATCCCTACGGCGAATCGCTGGAACTGTACGACCTGACCGCACAACGACGCGTGCTGAAGATCGACGCCGAAGACTACCGCGAGAAGGTGGGCGTCGCGCGCATGGGCGAATTCCAGAGCGACCACGGGGTGGCCATCACGCCGACGCATCAATATGAGTTGCGCGCCGAGTACAACAACACAACTTCAGCGGCTTCGGACGCAATGGCGATCATGTATCTCTATCTTTTGGAGAAGGATTTTCATCACCCGACAAGCCGGACACTTCAGGCCAACCGCGGCGCGGCGTTCGAGCGGTTGGGGCGCTTCCTTCGCACGCCGTTCGCGGGGTAGGGCGGAAGAAACCCTACACTAACGTATTCCCAGACTGACCCTGTGGCATCTTGGTTGCGCCGCTGGCATGTGTGCCAATGATTAGACCTGAACTCAACTTCTTTGGGGCTCCTTCGACTTGCAAAAAGGTCTCACCGTCGTCGGCCACTTTTTGAGTTCGACCTTTTCTCCGGGCTGCGCCCGGAAACCCTCTGAATTGATTTTCATCTTCATTGTTTCGGCCATGCCCGCCGCGGTGTTCATATCTGTCTATTTATGGGTCTCAATTTTCCGAATCTCCCGCTCCGCTTGCCCCCAGTCCTGAACTGCACGACCGTCCTGGCGGCCTCGCTGCTCATAGAGTTCATAGGCTCGTGTGGCGATCTGCGGCGTCAAATCGGACCGTGTCTCGGCTTTGGCGGGATCAAAAATCCGATAGGCGAGCAGTTTCACGCGGTCATTCATGAGGAACCACACCAGTGCATAGCCCCAAACAAACAGTGCCCAACCCCAGCCGAGCGGCGTCATAAACAGCCCGTAAACCGCGATCAGCGTCGCCACGATTTGCGTGCCGAGCACGGCCCCCCATAAAATCTTTGCTGGTCGGATGGACCA
>JBEKBH010000049.1:0-16151 GCA_050015495.1 Verrucomicrobiia bacterium | reverse complement strand
CGCGTGCGCCGTCCGAAGGCGGCGACCCGGTTCGCGCGGCCACCCTGGCCGAGCGCGCCTGCGCCCAGACTGGCAACAGCGCGTTCCCGTATCTCGACACTCTCGCCGCCGCGTATGCCGCCGCCGGCCGATTCCAGGAAGCCGTTGCCACCGCTCAGAAGGCCATTGACCTGGCCCGCGCCGCCGGACAGGCTGAGTCGGTGAAAGAAATCGAGGCGCGGCTGGAGTTGTATCGGAGCGGGCACGCTTACAGTCCGTCCACGGGAGTGACGAGTCCCGGCAAGCTCTAATGCGGCGGTGTTAAGCGCAGTTGGTCGTCCGAGGCCGCATTGCACGACGGATACGCTGGACAGAGGGCAGACGCGGGGGGCTGCCCCGGCGGTCAAGCCGCCCGCTCCGGAGCCAGTTGAGACACGCGTGCTCCGTCATCCGCGGTGATTCTGGGGAAAAAGTCCGCGGGCCTGCTTGGTCCGCGATAGTGCTTGAGAAGATCGGCAGGGCACGGTACAGATGGCGTCCGTATGGGACAACAATCCAAATGTCGGGGGAGAAATCGAGTCCCATGAGTAGCAAGGTCGAAGCCGCCCCGGCCACAAATCCCACCTGGACGCGCCGGACCAACTATCTGCTGTATGGGATGTTGGTCATCTTCGTGGTGTGGCGCCTGTTCTACCTCCACGCGGATCCCTCCGGTCCCTACCAAAACACGGACGAACAACATCACATCGCCGACGCGCGTAAAATTGTGCTCTACGGCACGCCGTTTTACGACGCCTACAATCCGTCTGTGTTGATGCCATTGTTCACGGTTTATGAAGTGCCCTTCCTGGAGATTTTCGGCGTCGGCCATGTTGGCATGCGCGTGGGCTCGATCTGCGCCGTCATGGGAGCGGCCTGGTTGATGAGCCGGCTGTTGCAGCGCCGGGGGGAACGTCTGGCGGCATTGCTGCTGATGTTCTGGATGGGGGTGAGTTTTTTCTCCTTTTGCCACTCCCGATACGGCATTCAAGATCCCGTGATGATGTTCTTCTCCGCGCTGACCGTCTATTGGTTTTATCGGGCGCTGGAGACCAATCGGGCTGGCCACTACGTGGTCGCGTTTCTGTCAGCGCTGGCCGTGCCGCTCACCAAGACCTCGGGAGTGTTTATTTACGGGATGATCGGCTGCTGCCTGTTGTACAAGGCACTCACCGACCGCAAGGCGGTGAACTGGAAAGGCGTCGGGGTCGGGGCGGCCGCGAGCGGCGTGGCATTCTTGCTGGTGGTTCTCTTTTGGTTTCGTCCCCACTGGGACGAATTTGTTTTTCTGTGGGGCAAAGAGGTGGCCGCCAAGGAAACGCCGCGCGTGCTCGATTCCATCCGGCGGCTGATATATACCACGGTGGATCTGGCGCCGTTTATCACTGCGTTGTGCGTGGCGTTTGTCATTCGTTTTCTTGACCGCTTCTTAAGCAAGCCTCGCCAATGCGACAATCTTGATCTGATCCTGCTTTCCTGGCTGGCCTGTGCGTACGCGCCGATGGCCTACTCCGTATTGTGGTTTCCGCGATGGATGATGTGGATTTTTTTGCCGCTGGGCATCATTGGCCTCCGTGAACTGGCCTGGCTTACGGCGCGGCAAGGAACCGGCATTCAGAAGGCGCTCGTGGGAGTTTCCATTTTGGGGATGGTCGCCGGCAATTGGTCTTTCTACACTGACTACTACCGCACCATGAGTTTTCATATGTATCGGTTGGTTCCATTTGTTGAACAGATGGTGGGCACCAATGTTGTTTCCGGTTCCGGATTGCAGGACCTGACGTATTCGTCCAAATTGAACATCGTGTGGAACTACGAACACACGGATCGAAGCCAGGACTGTGACGAAATCCGCGAGACGTACCTGACGCCAGACAAGACGCCGCAATATCTCGGTTGGCATGTCAGCAATGATCCGTCAAAGTTTGAAGAGAAACTGCGTGCCTGGTACGCCGTTTGTCCGGAATGGAAGAAACAGTATCAGCCCTTCATGCTCAATCAACGGATCGACTACGCCGGCGCGTGCGACATTTGGCTGGTGCGCACCAATGCCCCTTTGGGCGGCCAGCTCCGTGTCATCACGCCACGATCGTTCGCTGGCGCCAACTAAATCTCTGGGTGGTGCTTTATGGCACCGACAGCTTTGGGGAGGTTGACAATTGCGGTGTGAACGATTAGGTTCACAAACCTCATGCACCAAGGCCTGAGCATCTCGGTGGTGATCCCCGCGCACAATGAAGAGGGCGGGATCGGTCACGTCCTCGATGGCATTCCCGACTACGTGGATGAGATAATCGTGGTGGACAACGACTCCACGGATCGCACGGCGGAGATTGCGCGGAGCAAAGGGGCGATCACCGTTCTCGAGTTGCGGCGCGGATACGGTTCGGCGCTCCGCTGTGGTTTCCAGGCGGCGAAGAAGGACGTGATCGTGACGATGGACGCCGACGGGACGTATCCGGCGGAGCGGATTGCCGACGTCATGGACGTTCTGCGGCGCGAGAACGCGGACTTCATCTCGTGTTCACGGTTCCCGTTGACGGACAAACGAGCCATGAGCCGGCGCAACATTTTCGGCAACAAGGTGTTGACGGTGCTTTTCGGCCTTATTTATGGCAAGTGGCTGAAGGATTCGCAGTCGGGCATGTGGGTCTTCCGCCGCCGCATCCTGCCGTTGGTGCACTTTGAAGGAACGACCTGGGAGTTCAGCAGCGAGATCAAGATCGAGGCGTGCACCAACGCCCACATCAAGTTTTTGGAGAAGCACATCGACTACCATCCGCGCATCCGGTATTCGCACTTCCATACGTGGCGGGCGGCCATCGCGGTGGGCATTGGCGACATCACCTTTCTGGTGTCGCAACGGTTTGTGAGGCGGCGTATGCGTCAGCACCGCGCCTACGAGCAGTTTCTCGCCGCGTCCGGCGAACGAACAACTGAGAACACACCGGGGGCAACCACATGATTCTGGTGATCGGCGGAGCGGGTTACATCGGGTCGCACATGGTCAAATGGCTCGTGCAGCACGGGGAAGACGTGCTGGTGATGGACAATTTCGAGAAGGGCCACCGCGAAGCGGTGACGGGAGTGCGAGTTGTCGAGGCTGACCTGCGTCGGCGTGAGGATCTGGACAAGGTCTTTCGCCAATATGACATCGAATGTGTGATGCATTTTGCCGCGTACGCGTCGGTGGGCGACTCCGTGCGGAATCCAGCGACCTACTATGAGAACAATGTTGCCGGATGCTACACGTTGCTGGAGGCGATGCGCGCCCGGAACATCGATCGGATGATTTTTTCTTCTTCGGCGGCGGTGTATGGTGAACCGAAAGAGATCCCGATTCCCGAGCATCACCAGAAAGTGCCCACGAACCCGTATGGTGAGACCAAGCGCGTCATGGAAAACATGCTGCAATGGTATGACGTGGCCTACGGCATGCGCTCCATTTCCTTGCGCTATTTCAATGCGGCCGGAGCCGATCCAGACGGGCGGATCGGCGAGGACCACGATCCTGAGGAACACCTGATCCCCGTGGCGTTGTTGGCTGCGCTTGGCCAGCGGGATCAACTGAGTGTTTTCGGCACGGATTGGCCAACGCCTGACGGCACCTGCATCCGCGACTACATCCATGTGTGCGATCTGGCCGAGGCGCACCATTTGGCCATCAACGCTCTGCGAGCTGGCGCAAAGACGACCGCCTACAATCTGGGCAACGGCCAGGGTTTTTCGGTGAAGGACGTGATCCGCGTCGTGGAAGAAGTCACCGGCCGCACGGTTCCCGTCAAAGCCACACCGCGTCGGCCGGGCGATCCCGCCAGGCTGGTTGCGGGTTCCGAGCGCATTCGCCAGGAGCTTGGCTGGCGTCCGAAATATGCCCAACTCGAAGTCATCGTCCAACATGCCTGGAATTGGCGCAAAGCCAACCCGAACGGATACCAGCCCTGAGACGCGGCGCGCCCGAGCGGGCCAACGTCCGCCAGTTGTCGCAGGGGTTTTCTCGTGTTGCATCTGAAGATTTCCGCTTGCACGACTATCGCTGGCCAAATACAATAACTGCTGTTTGTGTGCTCAGCGAATTTCCAGTCCTTACGAAAAGGGCTATTTCTGGCGACATTGCGCTATAGTGATGATGAACCACGTCATAATGGGGGTAGGGAAGCTGCACTGATGAAGGTGTCCTTTATCGTCCCTGTTTACAACGAGGTGTGTCATGTGGTCGAAGTCGTCAACCGGCTAAAGGCCCTGCCATTAAGAAAGGAAATTGTGGTCGTGGATGATGGATCTCACGATGGGACGACAGAACTCCTCAAGCAGTTCAAAAACGACCCTGAGATAGTCATCCATTTATCACAACTCAACTTTGGCAAAGGCACGGCAATTCGTGTCGGGCTAAAGTATGCAACCGGTGACATCATTGCTATTCAGGATGGCGATCTTGAGTACGATGCACGCGATTATTTGAGAATCGTTGAGATGTTCAGCGACCCGAAGATTAGCGTCGTGTATGGCTCGCGCTTTGCAGGCAAGATCCACGCACCGATGATGTGGCGGTATTGGTTTGGAAACATGCTGCTGCGCTTTCTAGCCAATCTGCTTTTCCGCGCCAACATCACCGATGAAGCGACCGCCTACAAAGCGTTCCGCCGTGAAGTCATCAACAGTATTCCTTTGAGTTGTAAACGCTTCGAGTTTTGCCCGGAAGTCACCGCCAAGCTCCGAAAGCGCGGATACGTAATTCACGAGGTGCCAATCAGTTATGATCCACGAGGCCTTGCCGAAGGGAAAAAAATCCGAGCCAAAGACGGGTGGATTGCAATCTGGACGCTGGTGCGGTTAAGATTTGTTTCCAACTAATGATACCCAAAGCAAAACGCATGCTTGCCGGCCTGGTGTTGTTGGCGTTGCTGATGCAGATCTCATTGTTTTTCGTTGGCATCATGGACCCGTACACACGAGGCATGTCACTCTGGGGCAAAAACCTGGAAGAGCGTCGTGGGATTGTGTGTGCGGCTGGCCGTGCTCTGACGCACCTTGCGGACCAGTTTCCACAGGATGCCGGCATCTATCTTATCTACCCGCAAGGTTTCCTGCACATGAATACGGTGTACTATTTCTATCCGCGCAACGTCTCGGTGACGATGACCAATGCCCGGTACAACACGGATGAGGAATATGCGCAGTGGCACGAAATCCCATCCTGGCAGTGGTTGCAGACCAACAGATTCTCATACGTGCTCAGTTTTCAAAAAGACGGCCTCCGTGTGTGGCCAGTTCAACCCGGATTAATATTGGAGCAACATGCCAATTGATTGGATTCGGGAGTTGCTGGCTCTTTCTGTCATTCTACTGGCGGGTGCGAGTGTCTTTTACGCGGTGGTACGTTCACCCGAACGATACGCCCGACTGGAACGGGTGGCGTACTGTTATCCGCTCGGGATGGCTGCCTTAGGGATACCCATGTTCTTGCTGTCGTGGGCCGGGTATCATCTCAACGTTGCGACAATTGCGGGGATTTCGCTCGGCGGGTTGATGGTTGCGCGACTGGCTCGCGGGGTGCCGCTGGCAAACTTTTGGCTGGCACGGGGAGAACCGGACACGAGGCAACGCTTCACGGAGTTTGAGTGGGTTCTGCTCGCGATCATTATCGTCTGCCTTGCCTCCCGTCTTGTGACCAGTATGCTGGCTCCGTTGAACGACAATGACGGGATTGCAGAGTGGGGATTCAAGGCAAAGATACTGTACTACGACACGCTGAAGACGACGGACTACTATTACAGGGCGGAGTTTGGCTTCTCAAACCAGACGTATCCGCTACTGTGGCCGTTCATGTACGCGTGGATGTGTACTGTCTTGGGCAAGTGGGATGACTTGGGCATGTTGATACTGAATCCAGTCAACGTCATCGTTTTCGGCATATTACTTTACTACACCGGACGCCGATACGTGGTGCGGCCGGTCGCCCTTGGTATTACGGCCATCATGGTATCATTACCGGCATTATTGCATTACGCAGAATGTGGTCAAGCCGATGTGCCGCTAATGCTCATGGCGGGCGCGACATTCTTTTGTCTCTTTGATTGGATGCAGACGAGGCGATTGGACGCTGTTCTGTTGGCGAGCATCCTGATGGCTGGTGTATTATTTTTGAAGGTCCAAGGAGCAGTCGTGTTCTGTGCCTATGGTGCCGTTGCTGCCTTGTCGGCATGGTCTGGCAATCGGCGCAAGAACTTCCAGCAATTAGTAATATTCGTCGTCGTCGCACTTGGTTTGATGTTGCCATGGTACATATTCGCTCGGCGTATCACAAATTGGAATTCAGGTTCCGACCACGTGAGCATAGCGACAATCCGCTGGGCCGACCTTGGCCCGGCGCTTTTGTATGTGGCCGAGGATGGGCTACGATTCTACAACTCGATTCATCTTCCGAAGTGGAACATCCTCTTTCCGACGCTTGTACTGGCAATGGCGATATCGAAGTCAGCGTGGCAGAAGCCTTGGTGCTTTATCTTGCCTGCCTGCATTCTTCAATCAGCGGCAATTATCTTGATTTATATTGCGGCGCCAGAACCACTGAGTCTTGGCTCCGGCAGGGAGTTCGGATGGGAGCGCGACATGCTTGTAATCCTGGCGCCACTTTGGCTGCTGCTGGCCAAGTGTGCGGATGAACAATGGAGAATCTGGAACAACACGGAGAACGAAAGCAGGAAGGAAGATCGTGAAAAGCGATCGAAGACTGCGATATCGCGAATCTGATTCGACCGAGTGCTAGGGGAACGGGAATTCTGGAAAAATGCTGCGAGAGAAAACGATGATTAGGTGTTTTGATATCAGTTCTCGCTCAAGAATGACCGGGGGACTTGATCCGTGTCATAATCCATTGACTTGAGGTCGCAGGGTTGCCACCAAGAGAAATCGCTGAAGCGAGTTGGCCGGAGTCGTCGGGCGTGCAACCCCCACGTTTCAATCAGTTGTTGACCCTTGGTGTGCCAGCACAACTCACTTGGTGAGTTATGGTCAGATAGGCCTGTGGCGTGGCTATCGTTTTGAGGACAGACCATCAACCTCTCAACCCTCCGCCCTATCCAATCAACCGAACGGATAGTTCCGATTTTGCTTTTGGATGCCGCCGCCGTGAGCCTGATCTGGCTGTGCACGACGGACCCCTCCACGCTGGACGCCAATGAATTCGGGTGGGAACGGGACACCCTGATCATGATGCCGCCGGTGTGACGGGTTCTTGGCAAATGCGTTGACGAGTGGTGGCGCACGTGGAAAGGATTGCCGTAGTGGGCGCGGATTGCGGGCCAGAAACCACACCGCATTTCACGCGCACATGACTGGTAGCGGTCTACTTACGCAAGAGCGTTTTTGACCCGCCTTGGCTGATCTCAGGGCAGACCGTCCCAAGCTCCGCACCGCGCGTCTGTGACGGCCCGCGCTTCCGTTTGTCTGATTGCGTCGCCGTGTGACTACCGACAGTTTGAAAACGGGGTGTGACTACACTTGTGACTACCCTTGCCGAAAATGAAAGAGGGCGCCACGCTCTCTGCTTACGTAACGCCCTCTCGTTCAAGCGCAAATGGTGGTGCGCCGTGAAGGAATCGAACCTTCAACCTAGTGATTAAGAGTCACTTGCTCTGCCAATTGAGCTAACGGCGCATCATATTTATAATAAACAACTTACGTAGCGAACAAAATTCGCAGCTTGTAATTCTGATACTGTATTTGTGAAACAGAGCAAATCCCAAGCAAACCCACTTTGGGCGAAAACGTCCGTCGCCAATCTTGTCCGCTACAGACCATCAGGTATTTATTTTGCCCGCGTCAGGGTGTTTGGCAAGTTAATTCGCCAGAGCCTCAAGACCGATGTTTTTTCGGTTGCACAAATTCGCCTCACCGACTTGATTCAGGAGCAACGCAAAGCTGCTGAAGTCTGGAGAGCATCTTCCAGCGGCAAAATGACGTTTGGAGACGCTCGCAAGATCTACGAGGCTAATCTCGCAAACAACCAACGGCTCAAGCCGGCCGCGAAGGTGTATAGGAACGGAACGATCAAAGATGGCCCAGAAAGTCACCTTTACGGATTCGCTGTCGAGCCAGTCTTAACGACATCCAAATAGACGCAAGTGATATCGCCACGCAGCCGAGACTGAGCCGGCAAAGTACCCATGGGAGTTGGGCTTGGCAAAAAAAGAAGGCAAGGGCCGCTCAACCCGTTATGTCTTCCTGGCGAGGTCACAATCGTCAGACGAAACCGGGTAATCGTCAGATTTGCCCTGTGCCTTAACCGGTCCCGGAATCGTCAGACATCTTTATATCCTGACTCAGGCCCGCTTGGGGGATACCACCAGCAGCACGATCCCGCCGATCAGGGCGAACGCCCCGGCGATCGGGGGAATATAGTTGGTCTTGGTCGTCTCCACGTGCACTCCAAGGACATCGACCGGCTTCCCCGGGCTCTTAAACGTGATGCCCTGGTAAGCGAGCACGACAATGCCGAGTGCGACCAGTATGACTGCAATCGTTCTTGAATTCATTTTGAATCTCCAGTTTCTTTTCTTCGGTTAACCGCTTCCTACACCGGTCGCCGGCCCGATATGATGTTGACCAGAATCATGATCACGGCCACCACCAGCAGGAGGTGAATAAACCCTCCCATCGTGTAACTGCTCACCAGTCCCAGCGCCCACAGAGCTATCAGTACTACTGCAATCGTCCACAACATATGATTTACCTTTCGGTTTGGTTTGGTTTCCACTGTGGCTGGTGCACCCCTCAACGCCCCCATGCACCAGCCAGCAATGAGTGAATGTCTACTTGTTACTGGACACGGTCGTCGCAATGGTCATGTTGTTGACCACGCTCTGCACACCGTTAATGTCGGTGACGAGCTTGGTGACCAGGGCCTTTTCGGCTTCGTTCTTGGCCGTGCCGCTCACCGTGACCACGCCATCGGTCGTCGTGACCTTGGTGCTGAGCACGCTGGTCGAGCGGTGCGCCAGCAATGACCCCTTGACCTCGGCGGTGATGGATGCGTCATCGATCTTCTCGCTCACCGTTTCGTCCGGCTTGTCAGAGGTCCTGGATACCGTCATCTCGTTCGTCACGCCCTTGACGCCGACGATGTCTTTGGCGTATTCGGTGGTCAGTTCCTTTTGGGCCTGATTGGCGGCTTCGCCTTTCAACGTCACCATGCCATCTTTGACGTAGACCTCGGTCTTGGTGCCGCTGACGTTGCGACGATACAGCAGCGCCGATTTCACTTTCACGCCGATCCATGTATCCGAGCTCTCGGCGGGCTGGTCGCCTACGACGGCGATACGATTGTCCACGCTCGTGACCCCGGGCAACGCCTCGGCGGTGTCCTGGGCCATCGGTTTGTGGGTTTCGTTGTATACGTTACCCGACAAGGTGACGGCTCCATCCTTGGAGCTGATTTTGATGTGTTCGTCCTTCAGATAGGTCTTATAGACGAAGCTCTTCGTGAATGAGGACTCGATGCGGTCATCCGTCTCGGATGCGCGCAGCGGTCCACTGCTGGCCAAAACAGCGGCTGCGGCCACTACCAGCGCCAATGGATATGTTACTCTCATGATACTTCCTGCTTTCTGTTGTTACGTCTTTGGGTTGGAAGCACGCTACGCGATGAACGACCCGCGTGCTATAGGGTGGAACCCTACCGCGTCCCGTACGACCCCGGCGCGGTGCTTATTCCATCGCGGCCAGTACTTCATCGATCGGCAGTGTGGCGAACGTGGTGGCGTAGTCGGACATCGCGTATGGAATGATCAACTGCCGGCCGCGCAGGAGGCTGCCGCAGGAATAAACGACATTGGGGACGTAGCCTTCCCGCTCGTTTTCGTTGGGTTTAATCAGCGGTTCCCGCAGCCGGCCGATGACCTTCGTCGGATCGTCCCGGTCGAGCAGGAACGCGCCGATGCAATACTTCCGCATCGGCCCCACACCGTGACTGAGCACGAGCCAGCCGGCGTCGGTTTCAATCGGGGAACCGCAGTTGCCCAATTGGACGAATTCCCACGGGAACTTCGGTTTCAAGAGCAGTTGCGTCGTGTGCCAGAAATGCAAATGATCGGAATACATCATGTACAGGTTCTCGGAATCCTGGCGCCCGAGCATGGCGTAGCGGCCGTTGATCTTTCGCGGGAATAGCGCCATGCCCTTGTTTTGCACGGCTGGGCCGTTCAGCGTGATGAATTTGAAGTGGAGAAAATCGGGCGTTTCAATGAATTGCGGCAGGATCAGCTTGCCGTCGTACGCGGTATACGTGGCGTAATAGGTCTTCGTGCCATCCTCATCGGTAAAGAGAACAAAGCGGGCATCCTCGATCCCGTTGCTCTGCGACGGCGTCGTGGGAAACAACACGCGTTCCGACAGGCGCGTTTCGGGCGCAAATTGCACCTCGTAATTCGATTGGGCCAGCATCAGGATTTTTCGCGCTGCCGCCTGTCGTTCCTCATCTCGGGCCCGAAGGTGTTTCACGCTCGCCAGGACATTGCGGCGCAGCTCCGGCAGCGTGAACAAGTCGCCCAGGCTTTGCAACACGTCCCGGCTGAAGTCACCCGCCAGACCCAGTTCATGAAGTTGCCGATCGAACAACCCCTTGTCATACGACGCATTGGGCACCTGCGCCGGCTCCAAGCAGTACCGCGTGGGCGCGTTGACCGTGATGTTGCCGTCGGCGTCCAAATACCCGGTGCGAAAGGTGATCGAGGAAATATGACCCTCGCCCGTGGCCCGCAGGCTGAGAATGAATCGCAGCGACCCCGGCGGAAGATCCGACTGGTCCGGGTGCGGCACGATGGAGGGATTGAACAGCGCTGCGGCTTCGAGCGAATACTCATGGCTGAAATACGCGCCGAGCAACAACTTCCTTTCATCCGATGGTTCTTCGCCAGTTGGCAGACTCGGACGGACCCGATCGAACCGCCGCATCAGGAACTCGCCAATTTTTACGTGGCGATCCCCAAACTCAGCCCGTACCTCCTGCAACAGCGCGTGAACTTCGCTTTCGGGAATGGCCATGACCTGTGCACAAAGATTGATCGCCCGCCGGTCGCTGGTCATCAGGAATGGACGGAGCAGCACCCGCGTGCGGTCCGGGTGAAGGATAACATTGGTGCGTCGGATGTTGGGTGCCCACATAAGTTGCGATCGCGCCTACGGAACCGGCTGGTTGAACGCGGTGACGGCGTTTTGCATGAGTTGCATTTCCGCTAGGGAGAGCAGGAAGGCCAGGGTCGATTCCGCGCCCTGGTTTTGGTTGACGCGGTCCACGTGCAACGCATCGCGGCAGCCGCCCGTACTCGGCGAGTACACTTCCAGGCCAAGATCGTTCCAACCGAGAAACCAATCGAAGGCGCGCTGGGCCTCCGCGTACCACCACACGTCCGACGTGGCCCGATAGGCTTCGAGACAGGCGGACACCATGGCCTGCGCTTCGATGGGTTGCTGATCGAAGGCCGCGCGCGGTCCGCCGCGTTGATGAAATCCGTTGCTGCCGATGGGGCGGAAGTCGCCGCTCTCTGCGGTTTGCATTTCCGCCAGCCACCGCAATGTCTGCAGCCCCCGCTCAAACACCGGCGTTTGCCCCGTGGCTCTGCCGCTCACGATCAAGGCTTGCGCGAGTTTCGCATTGTCGTAGGAAAGCACGTCTTCAAACCACGGCCAGTCCGGTTGCTCGGTCCGACGGAACAGCTCCATCAGTCGCGTGGTCAGCGTGTCGCGAATCTGGCTGGCGGTTCGGTCACCGCTCAACCGCTGCAAGTATTCATGAATGCCGAGCAGGCTGAACGCCCACGCCCGCGGGGACGTGAACTCGATCGCTGCCGGCAACGCCTGCGCGAAGATTTGTCCCGACATGACCTGGAAACTCCGGTAGGGCGAGCGTCCCACGCCCATGCCCAGTGCCCACAGCGCCCGCGCGTGCGAGTCTTCCGAGCCCTGTTCATCGAGCCACCGACGGTCGAAACTCAGGTGATTGTGGAACCGCTTCGTCTTGGAATCGAACGCGTGATGCAGGAATGCCGCGTAGATCGTCGCCACCGTCCGCACGCGCTCCGTCACTTCTCCCAACTCGTCCAGCAGCACGGCGAGAATGAAGGCGCGGGCGTTGTCGTCGGTGCAGTAGCCCTCGGAAAAATTCGGCACGGTAAAAATGGCGTGTTGAAAAAGCCCGGTGGAATCGGTCATCCGCGCCAGGTGATCCAGTTTCAACTCGGGCAGCTCGCGTGGCTGCTGGTCGAGCGTTTTTGTGGCAAACGATTTTCGGGACAACACCGCTGTCTCGATCCGCGCCAGCTCGAACGAGCGCATGTAGAGCCGGGCCACGTTGCTCCAGACCATCTCGCGTCCGAGCTTGTACGCGTTCTTGCGCATGGCGTGCCGACGCGTGTCGTCGCGGAGCAAGCCGATGACCTCGCGGGCAATCGCCCCGGCGTCGCCGAACGGCACCAGCACGCCGCGCCCGTCGGCCAGCAACTCGGTTGCGTGCCAGTACGGAGTCGAGATCACGGCTTTTCCCGCCCCAAACGTATAGGCCAACGTGCCCGAGGTGATCTGCGCCTCATTGAGATACGGCGTGATGTACAGGTCCGCCGCGCCGATGAATTCCTTGAGCTCATCGAGTTCTACGAACCGATTGTAAAAAATGACGTTCTTCTGAACTTTGTTCCTCTTGGCGAGGCGTTCGAGGCGCAGACGATAGGCCTCTCCTTGCTCGCGCAACTCGTTCGGGTGCGTGGCCCCCAGGACCAGGTACACCACGTCGGGAAACTCCGCCAGGATTTGCGGCAGCGCGTTGAGCACATGCTCAATCCCCTTGTTCGGCGACAGCAACCCGAACGTCAGCAACACCACTCTGCCCGCCACGCCGAACTGGTCCTTGTAGTAGTTGGGATCGACAAACGGAATGTCGGGAATGCCATGCGGGATGAAATCGATTTTGGCCGGCGGCGCCTGGTAGACGTCCTGCAACAGCTGGCGGCCGCGCTCGGCCATGACCAGCAACCGCGTTGATCGCGTGACAAGTTCCTGCATCACGCGCCGCTGATCGGCGTTCGGCTCGCGCAGCACCGTGTGAAACGTCGTCACAACCGGCATCCTCAATTCGCGCAACAACGCCAGCACGTGGCTGCCCGCCGGTCCACCGAAAATCCCGAACTCATGTTGCAAACTGACGATGTCGACGTTGCTGATGTTCAGGAAGTCCGCCGCGCGCTGGTAGGACGACAAATCCTGTTCCTCAATTTCGAAGTGAACCATGTCCGAGTACTCGTAGCCGCCCGGGATGTCATTGACAGGCACCGCGAAACATTGGGTCTGCGGGTGCTCAGCCGCCACGGCGGCCAGCACATCGGCCGTGAAGGTGGCGATGCCGCATTTGCGCGGCAGGTAATCGCCGAGAAATGCGATTTTCCGGATCTGAGATGGTTTGTCCACAAGTTTGTCCGTTACATTATGCGCCGTGTTCCATCCCCGTTGTATGGGGTAAAACCCTACCTCGATTGAATGTGGCGCGCGTTCCGACGACTTGTCCTCGCGCCGGGGGAAGATCAGCGGGGCCGACGGGGGTAGGGTTTCACCCCATAGACGGTTTGCGGCAATAGTCCGATGGTGGCAGCGGATCAAGAGGCACACGGTTCCGACTGTATTATGAAGCGAACAACAGCCAGGTTATCGCAGCGATATGCGACGGCTTTGCGTAACTATCTGAAGCTAGGGCCGCGAGCCAGCTTGCGGCCCGCGCGTGGTCTGGGACGCAAGGCCATGGCCCTCGGGTTGGAGACACTGGACATGGCCCGGATGCACGAGGCAGCGCTCGCCTCACTGGAAGCCTCGAGCCGCCGGGATGGGATCGTCAAACGGGCGCAATTCTTTTTTGTCGAGGTCATCATGCCCATCGAAACGACTCATCGCGCCGCGCGGGAAACCAGCGGCGACCTGAATCGTCTGACGAAGACGCTGAGCCGGCGCACGGCGGAACTGGCCGTCTCTGGCCGTCACTTGAAACGGGGAATCATCCAGCGCAAGGCCGCGGAGGAAGCCCTGAAGAAAAGCGGGAGGCATCGGATCGATTTATTGGAGCAGTCGCGTCTTGTGCAGGAGCATTTGCGGCATCTGACCCGCCAGATTCTATTGGCGCAGGAGGACAAGCGAACGAAGATCAGCCGCGACTTGCATGACGAGATCGCCCAGACGTTGTTGGGAATCAACGTCCGGCTCCTGGCATTGAAGAACGAGGCCGTGGTCAATACCAAGGGCCTGAAAAAAGAGATCGCCAACACGCAACGCCTTATGGAAAAATCCAAGAAAACCCTGAGTCGGTTCGTCCGTGGACTCGGCAAACAACATGACACGTAAGCTAACCGGATTGTCGCGGCGTTATCAGGCGGCGTTGCGTGAGTATCTGAAGCAACGGCCCCCTGCCAGCCTGCAGCCCGCGCGTGGCCTGGGACACAGAGCCATGGCCCTCGGGCTGGAGACACTGGACCTGGCAGGGGTTCACGAGCAGGCGTTGATTGCCCTCCTGTTGCCGAGCGATTCCCCGGGCACCCGGGATGCGATGGTCCGGCGGGCGGGAAATTTTTTCGCCGAGGCCATCACCCCGATCGAGAAGACTCATCGCACCGCGCGCGAGGCCAACGCGCACTTCGGTGAACTGAACGAGGCACTGCGCCAGCGTAGTGCGGCTCTGGCTGTCTCGAACCGACAGTTGAAACGGGAAATACTCCGCCGCAAGGGGGTGGAGCAATCCCTTCGGAAAAGCGAGAAACACTATGGCCGGTTGCTCGAACAATCCGAACAAATGCAGGAACAATTGCGGCATCTGACCCGCCAACTTCTGCTGGCGCAGGAGGAAGAACGCAAAAAGATCAGCCGCGAATTGCACGATGAAATCGCCCAGACCTTGACGGGAATCAATGTCCGGCTGGCGACCTTGAAAACCGCGGCGACGCACAACACCCGGGGCCTTCAAAACAAAATCTCCAGCGCCCAACGGATGGTCGAGAAGTCGGTGGACATCGTGCACCGGTTTGCGCGCGAATTGCGCCCGACGGTGCTGGATGACCTGGGGTTGATCCCTGCCCTGCATTCGTTTGTGAAAAGCTTTTCGAAACAGACACGCGTCCACGTCCGGCTGACGATCTTTGCGGGGGTTGAAAAACTGGATAATGCCAGGCGCACGATCCTGTATCGTGTCGCCCAGGAAGCCCTGACCAACGTGGCCCGTCATGCGCAAGCCAGCGTGGTGGACCTGAGCATCGACAAACTTCGGGACAGGATTTGCATGAAAATCAAAGACGACGGCAGATCCTTCCAGGTCAATCACATATTGCAGGCCAAGAAGAACAAGCGATTGGGGCTGCTCGGCATGCGCGAACGGGTCGAGATGGTCGGTGGTAATCTGCGCGTCGAATCCGCACCGGGCCAAGGCACGACCATCCACGCCGAGATTCCACTCACCAACGACAAGGGGGGTTAGTATTTATGAAACGCATCACCGTCCTGCTCGCTGAAGATCACATGATCGTCCGCGAGGGGTTTCGGAAGTTGTTGGCCGCCGAAAACGATATTGAGGTGGTCGGCGAAGCGCAAACGGGCCGCCAAGCGGTGGCGCTGGCCCAAAAGCTTCGTCCCGCGGTCGTCGTAATGGATATCGCAATGCCGTTGCTCAATGGGTTGGAAGCCACCCGGCAAATTCGTAAAGCCATTCCCGGGGCCAAGGTGCTGATTCTCTCTGCGCACAGTGACGACGCGTACGTCGAACAAGCGATCGCGTTCGGTGCGGTGGGATATCTGCTCAAACAAACCTCGTCGCACGATCTGTCCCAGGCGATTCGGGAAGTGCAGAACGGAAACACCTTTTTCAGCCCCTCCATTGCCGGGCGCCTTCACAACCACACTCAGAAGCCGTTGAACGGAAGCGGGCCGCTCAAGAAGAAAATCGCCCGCCTGAGTTCGCGCGAGGTGGAGGTGCTGCAGTTGATTGCCGAAGGCAAGGCCAACAAACAGACCGCGGCGGAACTCGGCATCAGCATCAAGACGGTCGAAAAACATCGGCAGAATCTCATGGCCAAGCTCAACGTCCACGAGATCTCCGGTCTCACCCGCTA
>JBEKBH010000048.1:0-17740 GCA_050015495.1 Verrucomicrobiia bacterium | reverse complement strand
CGCGACGCGCCGTCGCTGCGAATGACGCAGTACAGCGTCAACAAATAGAACAAGCTCATCAGCGATTCGCCCCGCTGGATCGTATACGTCACACTTTCCGTTTGCAGCGGATGCACCAGCCAGATCAACGCGATCGCTCCCGCCAGCGACGATGCGGCCTGGCCGAACGTGGACCGCAGGGTTTCCGAAACCAACGTTCGCCGCACCACTCCGTACAAGGTCAGCGCTGCGAGGATGTGAACGACCACATTGAACAAGTGATACCCCCAAGGGTTCATCCCACCCAGCGCGTAGTTCACTGCGAGGGACAGCTCCACGACAGGCCGCGAACTGTGGCTCACGATGTCCCATGGCGGCCACAGGTGGCGAATATGGGAGTTCTCCAAGATGTGGGGCTTGTCGTCAAAAACGAACGGCCCAAAGAAGCTGTTGTGATAGGCTAGAAGCCCAGCGAAAACCACCGCCAACACGGCGAATTTCTGGATTTTCACAGTGGGCGAAGACTACGCGACGGCCCCATTCTTGGCGACCCAAACTTTTGCCAGTGTGGGAAAATCAATCACGTCGATCTGGGCCTTGGTTCTTCGACGTGACAGCCGCACGATGCGTCCACCGCATACCGCCCCCCGCCGTGTCCGACCTTCTGCTGGTGGTCCTTGGGAGGCCAACCGATCCCGGGAAGATGACCAGACTCAAAACGCCATCGACTTGAGCGGGGCTTTCGGGTACTACTCTCGGAATGCTTGCCAAAGTCCATTCGGCGGCGGTTCTGGGCATCGATTCCTATCCCATTGAGATCGAGGTCAACGCGGGTTGGGGTCAGCCGGCAGTGATCATTGTGGGGCTGCCCGATGCGGCGGTGAAGGAGTCGCGGGATCGGGTCAAAACGGCCATCGAGAACAGCGGATTCAAATACGTGATGGGGCGGACGACCATCAACCTGGCGCCCGCGGATGTGAAGAAGGAAGGGCCGAGTTTCGATCTTCCCATTGCCATCGGGATTCTGGCGGTGAGCGAGCAGATTGTCGCGCCGAACCTCGACGAGTTTGCCATCGTGGGCGAGCTGGCCCTGAGCGGCGAGGTGCGCAGCGTGAACGGCGTGCTGCCGATTGCGATCTGCGCGCGCGAGCAGAAGAAGCGCGGGTTGATCGTTCCGGCCGACAACGCGCCCGAGGCGGCGGTGGTCCAGGGTGTCGACGTGTACCCGGCCCGCAATCTGCGCGAGGTGGCCGAATTTCTCGCGGGCAAGCGCGAGTGGCAGCCGCTCCGGGAAGATCCGTCGCAGATTTTCCAGCAACAGCGCACTTACGACGTCGATTTCATCGATGTGAAGGGTCAGGAACACGTCAAACGGGCGCTGGAAGTTGCCGCGGCCGGCGGCCACAACATCCTGATGATCGGGCCGCCGGGCAGCGGGAAGACGTTGCTGGCGAAACGCATGCCCACGGTCCTGCCCAACTCGAATCTCGATGAGGCGCTCGAAACCACGAAGATTCACAGCATTCTGGGGCTGTTGCCCAAAGGCCAGGCGCTCGTGTCGACACGACCGTTCCGCGCGCCGCATCACACGACCAGCAACGCCGGGTTGCTCGGTGGCACGGCGAACCTCACGCCCGGCGAAATCAGCCTCGCGCACAACGGCGTATTGTTCCTGGATGAACTGCCCGAATTCCACCGCGACGTGCTCGAAGCGTTGCGCGAACCGCTCGAAGAAGGCCGGGTGGTGATTTCGCGGGCCACGGGGACGATGACGTTTCCCGCCAACTTCATGCTCGTGGCCGCAATGAATCCGTGTCCGTGCGGGTTCTATGGCGATCCGAAACGCGAGTGCCGGTGCTCGCCGAACATGATCACCAAGTATCGCAACAAGATTTCCGGGCCGTTGCTGGACCGTATTGATATCCACGTCGAGGTGCCGTCGGTGAAGTACAAGGAAATGGCGGGCGAGGCGACCGGCGAACTGTCGGAGAAGATTCGTGGCCGGGTGGAGTCCGCGCGGGCGGTGCAACGCAAGCGGTTCGGCAATCCGGCTTTGCCCGACGGGCTTCGGCGGGCAAGCACGAACGCGCGGATGGCGCCGAAAGAGATCAAGGAATTCTGCAAGCTGGACGACGAATGCCAGCAGTTGCTGAAGATGGCGATGACGGAGTTGAATCTCAGCGCGCGCGCCTACGACCGCATCCTGAAGGTGTCGCGCACGATTGCCGACCTGGAACATTCCGAAGCGATCCAATCCCAGCACATTTCCGAGGCCATCCAGTACCGCACGTTGGATCGCCAGTTGTGGGTGTAAAAGTCTGGCGTGCGCGAATCTGCGCACGTTGTGCCGTTGATCGGCGGTCACGGCAAGATTGTTGAATCCAAGACCCCTTGTCGATACGTCACACTGGGAAACAAGCGGAGGAGCCAATGAAGAAGACATTCACATTTACAAGAATCATTGCGGTGGCCCTGATTGCGCTGGCAATGGGCGGGACACAAGCGCGGGCGGCGTACACGGTGTATGCGGACGACGTTACGAGCAATGCCGCGGTGACGGCGTCCGCGGCGGCGGTTGAGAGCAATGTTCCGGCAGCGCAAACCAATCTGAACACGAAGAGCCGGTCGGGGAGTGGCCATCCACAGGTGTGGATCGACGAGACCGGCATCCGCGTCAGGGGCCCGAATCCGGTGGATAGTAACGTGCCCCATATTATGCTACGATCGAAAGACGTGGAGAATATTGTCGGGATCGTGGCGGTGTTTGGCATGCCGGTGGCAATTGTCGCGCTTGTCTTTTTTGTCCATCTTCGCCGCAATAAGATGATGCATGAAACGCTACGTGCCATGATTGAAAAGGGCGTGCCGATTACTCCCGAATTGGTTGCGGAGTTGAGGGAAAAGCATCCCCATGGCACCGAGCAGAACCCGACGCGCAAGAGCGGTCTTTTCCCAGGTCTGGTGCTGACGGGGATTGGGACGGCGTTGCTCATCACCGGCTCCCGGCATAGCATGGGGGGATGGATCATGTTGTTTATCGGCGTGGCGTTTCTGGTTACGTGGCTGGTCGAACGACAGAATCAGAGCAACACGCAACCGCCCAAACAATAGCGCGCGTCCGTGACCGATGCCGATCTCATCGCCCGCGTCCTGTCGAGCGAAGACCAGAATGCCTTCGCCGAGCTGGTGCGGCGTTACCAGTCGCCCGTGCGCGCGTTTCTGGCGCGGATGACGCGCGGGGACACGCATTTGGCGGACGATCTGGCGCAGGAGACGTTCGTGAAAGCCTGGCGGAAATTGCATACGTATCGCGGCAGCGCGCGGTTCTCGACGTGGCTGTTCGGGATCGCGGTCAACGAATTTCGCAGCGTCGCGCGGCAGAGGAAAGACCTGGCGTTGGAGGAGGTCGAAGAATCGCAGGACGGAGCGGCGCAGCCCGCCCGCGAGTCCGTCAGCCAGTTGCGGCTGGACTTGACCGAGTCGCTAAAGAGGTTACATTCCAACGAGCGGGCGGCCATCGTGTTGTGCTGCCAGAATGGGCTGACGCATGAGGAAGCGGCGCAGGTGTTGGAATGTCCGCTGGGCACCGTGAAGACCAACGTGCTGCGCGGGAAAGAGAAACTGAAACGATGGTTGGCTGGCTATCAAGATTATGAACGCGCCTGAAGAGAAAGACCCCATGGACACGTTGTTGCACGAGCAGAACGCGTACGTCGATGATAACGGTTTCACGGCCCGAGTGATTGCCGCGCTGCCGCCGCGCCGCTATCGTGCCTGGCTGCGCCCGGCGCTTCTGCTGGGGGCCGCGGCCATTGCGACGGCACTGGCGATCCGGTGGCTGACATGGGAGAGTTTGCCGCCACTGGACTTGTCCGCCTTGCTTTCGCTGGATTTTCAGGCCTTAACGCCATGGATGTCCGTGCTCCTGGTAGCCGCTTCCATCACCTGGGCGGTCGTGGCCGCGGTTCAATGGGACGACTGATTCCTGTTCGCCGGCAGCCGGTGCGGTGGCCCACCCTTCTGACTATACCCTCGGGCGTGGGAATTTGATTGACGGTGACCGCCGTCTGTGGCAGAAAAAACCAAGACGGGCGGTCGTAGCGGGCCATGGATGGCCGCAAGCGGCTACAATGTAACGATTCGTAACCTAGGAGGAGTCATGAACAAAGCGCAGTTGGTGGATGTCGTGCAAAAGGAAATGGGGAAGGAAGTCAGCAAAGCGGCGGCGGAACGGGCGTTGGACGCGGTGCTCCGTTCGATTCAACGCGGATGCCAGAATGGCGGGCCGGTGCAGATCGTTGGTTTCGGCACATTCCGCGTGAGCAAGCGGGCCGCGCGCGCCGGTCGCAACCCGAAGACGGGCGAAGCGATTCAGATCAAGGCGTCGAAGACCGTGCGGTTCAGCGCGGGTCAGGGTCTCAAAGAGAGCCTGTAAGCGGACACCAGTCGTTCCAGTTTTGGAAGGGCCACGCCAACCGCGCGGCCCTTTCTATTTCCCCAAACGCCGCGAGGAGGATTACAGTTCCGCGGACTCGGCGAATTCGGGGACCCGCACGTTGGACTTGGGATACAACGCGCGCAATACCTCGGCCAATGCCAGCGCAGGCGCTTCCTCGCCGTGGATGACAAAGATGCCGCGGAGCGGGCCGGTCACCTGTTGGACCCAGGCGCGCAATTCATTCTTGTCGGCATGACCGGAGAAGGCATCGGCAGTTCCACTGCTGAACTACGAGTCACGAGGCACTTGCATGTTTGTTTCCGTCGGCCGCTTGGGGTAAGGCACTTTCAATTTTCCCGACCCAATACAGAGCGACGACCGCTGACATCACGTACAGAACTTCTCGATGAATATTGCCGCGAGCCGCTGTGTAAATGGCCCTAATTACCGTCGCGCCGCACAATCCAGTGCTTGCGGCTCCTGCCAGACCAATCCATATGGGAACCGTTCCCTTGAGAATCCACACGACGAACGTGCAAGTCATCCCGAGAGTGAGCAGCAACACTGGCACAACAATGTTATACCGTAGCTGGCGGATCGCGCTCTGACGCCGGATGAAATCCCCCGTGGCCTTGTGCCTTTGCTCAACGAAGAAACGGACGGCAAAATGTCTCTCCTTGTTCCAAGTCTTCGGATCGATAGCTTCACCGAAAAAATGCTTGGCCGCAACCGCAAAACAACCTCGAAGGTGTTCATCCGTCAGAGCCACCTCGTAAGCATCCTCCGTTGTGCCAGTGATGCTGTCAGCAAACCTCCTTGGGCGGAGTGCGGAACACAGGACGCCGGCAACGTAAAACAACAGGGTGGAAACGATAGCATCTCCAATGGTCAAGTCCGGGAACGGAATGACGCCACACAAACTGAGGGGCACTACAACTGCAGCGGCGCAAGTTGCTCCAGGCACAAGGTATGCAAAAATGTCGAATACTGTGGCTTCAAAGTCCTTCATTCTTCGCCCCCTTACCGTTTAGAACCGCCGCAATGTCAGTTCGAAATCTCTCGCAGTTCATGCTGAGGCCGAATCGCTGCTGCATAGCTTTGCGCTGCCTTGCGCCGAACGCCTTGGCGAAGCTGCGATTCGTCAGTAGCTCACGGACGAGTTCACCAGTCGCCGCTACCGAGCAGCCCTCATCTGTGTCAACCACACTGGCTGTTTCGACTTCACGCATGTCGTCAGAGATAGCAGCTTGCCTGGTGGTTATCGTCGGTATTTCACAGAGCATGGACTCTAGGAGCGCAAAATTAAAGCTGTCCTTTAGACTTACGTTGAAACTGAGATCGGAGGCCCACAAATATGGCCTGACGTCCTGAACAACGCCAGTGTTGATCACTCGGCAGCCATCCACGGGATATTCACGGACGGGTCCAACCAGCAACACAACGGGTTTCAATTCGAGGACGTGAAATATACGAAGGAAATGCTCCAGACTCTGCAGATTCTTGCATGCCCGCATGTTGGACACCAATGCGATCATCACGTCCTGCTCTCTGACACCTAGACTTTGTCTAAGATTGGCCCGCTCTGTCGCGCTTCCGGGGCGGAAGTGCTCATCAGGCAGCACCGGGCGAATCACTGTTGGCCCGTCTTCCGCGAAGCATGAATAGGCCCGCGTTGCCTCTTGTAAGAAGCGCGAAGAGTAGAAGATCGTTGCCCTCGGTTTCGCGGTAGAATAGCATTTAGTCACGAGGGGCATGAGATATAGGTCGGGATCCCAAACGTCAGATCCAGCGGGCGTGATCAGGCAATCGATGCCACCAGCCCTTTCAGTAGAGACAGCAGACGCCAGCAGCACGGATGTTGCATAGGGGTAGAGATAATGACCCCACAGAACAAGACGCTCATCCGCCTGCGCCGCCATCCATTGGAGGATGTCATTTACGAGCGCGAGCGAGCTGGCAATCGTGGGCGAGCCATCAAAAGGAAGCGTCGCAGGCTGAACTACATGTCGTCGCATTCCGCTAAAGCGCGATGGATGGGCCAAGCAGGCATGTGGCTCTCCAAACGAAAGGAATTCAACAGTGAAGCCGGACGCGTTGAGGGCCTCGCCGTAGTACGTCATTCCCTTTCCAGACCCACTATACTCGCAACTGCCGACCATTAAGAATCGCGTCTTCATAAAAGGACACTCTATGAACCCACGGGTTGCTCTGAACATACACAAGGTCGCGGTAATCAGCTAAACAGTACGGAACGCGCGCGTTGTTCAAGTACGTGACAAGCTGGTAGGAGTTACAGACCATTCTGTCGAGCAAATCGGGGCATTCTCGTAGTAGGTGCCGCGTGTATGCTGCATGTTTCCACGCTGGAACCAAACCGCAAGGGCGGAAGGTCAAGAATACCAGCGGCAGAAACCCCACCATGTAGGTCAGCTCCAGCCAGACTGGCAATGTGGAACAAAAGAGCGGATCCTTGATCACAATGGGGACGTGAAAGCTCTCCAAGTACGACGCAATCTCCCTTTTCCAGCGCAAACTGCTGGAATACACTATCTGCTTCGGAAGGGGGCTGGAGAACGCATTGGTCAGGATTTTTTCATTAAGTTTGCGTACTGTTTTGGATTCGCGAGTTCGATAGCGCGTCACGCGCCTACCGTAGCCCCGTTCCGTCGATCCTTCAATTGAAGCAGGGTTGACGAAACCGGAAGCCTCGAGTCTTGCCGCAAGGAGAGAGGTGGCTGTCTTATACGGGCCAGCTACGAAGGCACAAAAATTACCATGCCCCCCTTGAAGCGTCGGGCCGCATAGCCTCACGGCCTTGCTGCTTGTGAAACTAGAGTCCATAGCGACCAAAGCTGCTGCGGAACGACGTGATCAAATCTTTCGCCTCCGGCTGCTCGGATTCGGCCGCCGACAAGATTGACCGAGTGGCTGAAAGAATCGACTCCCTGTTCATTTCGAAATCGGGCATTGCGGCCAGCAGTTGTGCCTCTGCTTTGGTTTGAAATGTGGAGCGACGCATGCCATCCGCGTCGTCCTTTTGGCATCGCATTAGCAGGAGGGTCGTGCGCGCACGGCATAGATAGTCCGCTGCGAATACGAAACGCGACCGGTGGCAGGATTTGATGCACTGACCAAGTGTATGCAGGAGCAAGAAAATACGGCGTTGTGGGGGAGCTTGCTGCCCGGAAGGGGGGACTCCATAGACGAGCCGCTTGCGCGTTGGTGGTAGGAAGTCTCGGTAAAATCCGTGAGACATTAGACCGATATCGAACGACTTCGCGTAGTCGCGAACCGACCGAACACAGACGAGATGACCGAATTGAATATGCGGTCCAAAATAGGAGGTCGTAAACTTCTTTTCCTCCCGCAATTTGTCCAGGATTATGCACAGCGCTCCAAACAGGCGATGATCCTGCCAAAGGAAAAGCGCGTCAGCATCGGACAGGCCGTCACGATAAGCTGGGGCCGCACCTGACCCAATTACAAACGCTGTAGTTGGCCCTTGGCTAAGGACTTTCTTAACAGCCGGTTCAAAACACTTCTGAAGACCGCACAGCGAAAACTCGCTCAGGGCCTGTCTGATAGAAGGTAAAGGCGTCTTCCTCCGGTTCACTCAGAGCACCATTGTTCTCCACTCTCAATCATTACGACCAAATGCGCCGTTGGTCAACCCGGACTGGGACGGCACTCCCCGCACGCTCCACGTATCCGGTCGGACGGGCAACTTGCGATCTCGGGCTATGGGCATCTGTGACCCGGGCAGGGGTGGGCGACACCGAGCACAAAATGTTACAAATCCACGGACTCGGCGAATTCGGGGACCCGCACGTTGGACTTGGGATACAACGCGCGCAATACCTCGGCCAATGCCAGCGCAGGCGCTTCCTCGCCGTGGATGACAAAGATGCCGCGGAGCGCGCCGGTCACCTGTTGAGCCCAGGCGCGCAATTCGTTTTTGTCGGCATGACCTGAAAACGCGTCGATGGTTTCAATCGTGGCGCGGACCTTGTAGGAGTCGCCGAAGATACTGACCTGTTTTTCGCCCGAGGCGAGGTGGGCGCCGAGCGTATGCCGGGCGCACCAACCGACGATGAGGATGGTATTGCGATCGTCTTCGATATTGTTCTTGATGTGATGACGGATGCGGCCCGCGTCGGCCATGCCCGAGGCGCTGATAATGACGCAGGGCTTGGTGAAATCGTTGATCGCCTTCGATTCGTCGACGCTCTGGACGTAGTGGACGTTGGAGACGCTGAATGGATTGCTGGGATTCATCATCACGTCGCGGAATTTCTGGCTGAAGCTCTCGAAGTGATGTTTGTAAACCTCGGTTGCTTGCAGTGACAACGGGCTGTCCACGTAGACGGGGAGCGCCGGGATGCAGCGGGACTGCGTGATCTGGTAGAGCGTGTAGAGCAGTTGTTGGGTGCGCCCGACGGCAAATGAGGGGATGATGACCTTACCGTTTTTCTCCAGGGCGCGATTGATGATGGCGCAGACCCGGTCGTTCACGTCGTCGAGCGGCTCATGGACGCGGTTGCCGTAGGTGCTTTCGGTAATCAGGTAGTCGGCGTCGTGGGGGTGATCGGGGTCGCTGAGGATGTCGCTGTGGCCGCGACCGAGGTCGCCGCTGAAGGCGAGGCGGACCTTGCGCCCGGCCTCTTCGATGTCGATAACGATCATCGCGGAGCCAAGCATGTGGCCGGCGTCGAGCCAAGTGGCGGTGACGCCATCGGTGATGGGGGTTGGCCGATTATAGGAGCCGACGGATTGGAATTGCCCGAGGACAGCAGTTGTGTCGGCAGTGGTGTAGAGTGGTTCGACGGGTGGCAGACCTTTTTTTGCATTTTTCTTGGTCATGAACGCGGCATCCTGTTCCTGGATGTGGGCGCTGTCCATCAACATCACGCGGCAGAGATCGACGGTGGCGTCGGTGCAGTAGATTTTGCCGCGATAACCGCTTCGGCCGAGGACGGGAATGATGCCGGTGTGATCGATGTGGGCGTGGCTGAGGAGCATGGCGTTGATGGTGGACGCGTCGAAGGGCAGATGACTGTTGCGCTGCTTCCAGTCGGCATCGCGGCCCTGATACATGCCGCACTCGATGAGAATGTTTTTGCCATTGGCCTGGAGGAGGTACTTCGAGCCGGTGACGGTGCGCGTGGCGCCGTAGAAGGTCAGTCTCATGGTGGTGTCAGTCTAACGGTTTCGGTAGGGGGAGCGCCGCGAATTGTTCATTGGGGAACCGGCAAGACGAGGATGCGCTCGGTGGTGCAGACAATCGCGCCGCCGCGATCGACCGCGGCGACGAAGTAACCCCCCAGCGTCTGGCCTTCGACCACGGATTGCCAGTCGATGCGGTCCGGCACCAGAATGACGGCGGCATATTTCCCAGTCTTGTCGTCCACGCGGGTCGTGCCGTTGATTTTCGGTGACGTGACGGAGAATGGTTCAGCCGGCAGCGTCGCCAGATCGTAGCGCTGATAGGAAATGGTGGGCGTAAACTGCATTCCTGTCGGAGTGTAATGGAAGAGACGGCCCTCGGAGTCGTAGATGTCACCCATATCGACGTAGTTGAAGATGGCGAGCTTGACGAGCGACTCCGGGAGCTGATGGTACCGGGCCTGATAGCGGCCGAGTCCATCGCGGATGCTCTGGATGTGGAGGCGATCGATCCCGCGCCCGACGGCGCCGAGCAGGGCGGTGCGGAACACGGCGGCGCCCTCGGCATTCCCCTGAAAGTACGGCGCGTTCTCGACGCGCTTGCGCAACACGTCGTAGTCCTGCGCGGCGACCTGGGGGTTGGATGCTTCGTTCAACTCCGCGTGCTTGAGCAGGGCGATCTCGAACCAGGGCGAGGTGCTGAGGTTGCGCCAGAGCAAATCCATGATGACCGAGGCTTCCTGGCGGGCGTTTTGGCGGACGAGCTCGGACGCTTTGGCGTACTGACTGAAGAACCGGTCCGGGTCAGTGGATTGCACGGCGGCAGCTGCGGGGACGGTTGCCGCGGTCGAGAGTGAGACGGGCGGGGTCGCGATCAGGGGTGGATTGGTGTCGTCGGCATGGACGAACCAGCACGGGGCGAACAGACAGCCCGCAGTCAACAGGACACGCCAGATGTTTGCCCGAACGGACATGACGAATTATTGAGTCAGCATACCGGCCTGCGGGCCAAAAAGCAACGGGCAAAGACGGGTGCGGCAGGAGGGAAAGCGAACCCTCACCCTGACCCTCTCCCTTACACAACAAGGGAGAGGGGAACGCACGTCGTCTCCTCTCCCCTCCGGGGGAGAGGATTAAGGTGAGGGGGAGCCCCTCGAATGAACTGTGATGGAACACTAACCGAGGAGACGGGTAACCGGCTATGGCAGGCCGAGGGTCTTCTTGCCGTCGGGGGTGACGCGGGAGAGTGACCAGGGCGGATCGAAGACGACTTCGACATTGGCTTCGCCGACGCCGGGCAGTTCGAGGAGTTTGCGTTGCACTTGTGACGAGATCTGGGCGGCCAACGGACAACCGGGCGACGTGAGTGTCATTGTCACGTCGATGCGCGTGTCGGGAGTGCCTTCGACGGGCTGACGGTGGATGTCGTAGACGAGGCCGAGGTCGACGATGTTGCACGGGATTTCCGGGTCGTAGCACTCCTTGAGCTTCGCGAAGAGTTGTTCGTCGGTGACGGCCATACCTATGATGTAGTGGTGTCTGGAGCGTCTGTCAATGCTGGGGCATTTCATATAGCACGCCGGCCAAGGCATTGAGAGGGTAGAGGACGTAATTAAAAGTCTTGGGCAGTGCACACACCACCCCTCACCTTGATCCTCTCCCCCAAGGGGAGAGGAGATTCCCCTCTCCCTGTTTAAGGGAGAGGGTCAGGGTGAGGGTTGCTCGGAAGAGTTTATTTGCGCCCAAAGGCCACGTTGCAATCTGCCGGTTGCGCGATTACGATTTCCTCAGTGTTGCAAGGAAGGTTGGGAAGAATGAAGAAGACGGTTTTGATTACAGGAACGTCGTCAGGTTTCGGCAAAGCGGCGGCGAAATTGTTCGCGACGAACGGGTGGAACGTTGTCGCGACGATGCGCAACCCGGGAGAGCAGACGGACCTGGTCGACACCAACGACGTAATGGTGACCCGGCTGGATGTGCAGGATCGCGACAGCATCGGCAAGGCGATTGAAGCTGGCATTGCACGGTTCGGTACAATCGACACGCTGATCAACAATGCGGGGTTCGGCTTGTTCGGCGTGTTCGAAGCGACTTCGACGGAGAAAATCCGGGAGCAGTTTGACGTGAATGTTTTCGGCGTGATGGACGTCACCCGGGCCATCTTGCCGTACTTCCGGAAGAACAAGAGCGGGTTGATTATCAACGTCAGCTCGGGCGCGGGCATCTTCACCCTGCCGATGCTCTCGCTGTATTGCGCCAGCAAATTCGCGCTGGAAGGTTTTTCCGAGTCGCTATCCTACGAACTCGCGTCCCAGAACATCATTGTGAAGATTGTCGAGCCGGGCGGGGTGATCAGCACAAATTTTGGGAAAAGAAGCGGTGAGGAAGCGGCGCAGAACACCTCGATTGCGGATTATGCTGCCTTCGTAACCCGCACGAACGCGGTCTTTGCCGGTTTGCGGGGAGAACGCCGGGCCACGGAAGCGGACGTTGCCAAAGTCATTTTCGAGGCGGCCACCGATGGGACGAACCAACTGCGTTATGTGGCCACTGCGGACATCGTGCCTCTGGTGAAAGCCAGGCGGGAAACGTCCGAGAAGGAATATATTGAGTTGATGAGGGCGAGGTTCACGCAACGCAAGTCAACTTGAGATGATGGTGAGGCACCGAAGCCTCTGTGGATTGCATAAAGAATAGACCTGACCCCATGTCGTCAATGACACTTCGCTCCGCTCAGGGTGACAGCGCTCCGGAGAGGAACGCGGGTGGCGCGTTGGAACGCGCACGGCCACGACGGAGCGTGGCCCTCCACTATAGATTCGGCGCGGTGAGCCACCACGCCCTACCGCTTGAGACGGCGCTTCACAGAAGCGCCGCTACACCAGTTGTTTGAGGACGGATTCGGCGCACTTGGTGAAGGCTTTGGCGGGTTCGCTATCGGGTTCGGCGACGACGATGGGGAGACCCTTGTCGCCGCAGATGCGGATGTCGGAGAACAGCGGGATTTCGCCGAGGAACGGGACTTCGAGTCGGGCGGCCTCCTGTTTGCCGCCGCCGTGCCCGAAAATGTCGTCGTGCTCGCCGCAATGGGGGCAGACGTAGTAGCTCATGTTCTCGACGATGCCGAGGATCTTCACGTTGACCTTCTCGAACATGGCGATGCCGCGTCGGGCGACTTCGAGGGCCACGTCCTGCGGGGTGGTGACGATCACGCCGCCATCGAGCGCGATGGTCTGGACGAGCGAAAGCTGCGCGTCGCCTGTGCCAGGGGGAAGATCGACGACCAGGACGTCGAGTTCCCCCCAGTTGACGGCGAGGGTGAACTGTTGAATGGCCTTCATGATCATCGGGCCGCGCCAGATGACAGGGGAATCGTTGTCGAGGAGCAGGGCCATGCTCATCATCTTCAGGCCGAAATTCTCGACCGGATCAAGTTTGTCACTGGACATCGTGGGACGACTGGTTGCGCCCATCATTTTCGGGACGCTCGGGCCGTAAATGTCGGCGTCCATGATGCCGATTTGCTGACCAAGTTTGGTGAGGGCGCAGGCGAGGTTGACGGCGACGGTGGATTTGCCCACGCCACCCTTGCCGCTGCCGACGGCGATGACGTGTTTCACGCCGGCGATTTGCGGGCGGGCCGGCGCGGCGCCGGCGCCGGCCATGGGCATCTGGCCCTGCTGGGGCGGTTGTTGCGCGGTCATTTGGACGCTTACCCTGCCAATGCCGTCGTGTCCCCGCAGCGCGGTTTCGACCTCGCGCTGGATTTGCTGCGGGACAGCCGGGTCGCGGGTCATGACGTGCAGGGCGATGGTGACATCGTTCGCGTCGGAAACCGTGACCGACCTGACGATGCCGAAGCTGACGATGTCGCGGCTGAAGCCGGGGAATTTGATGTGCTTGAGAAGCTCGCGGACGTGTTCTTCGGACAGTGGATGGTCAACTCGGCCGGACATGGTGCCTCAATTCAGTGACGCGGTGGATTTGACTGGTTGGGCGGCGTGCGGTTTCGGGTGAAGGAGGTCGGCGAGGGTGGTGCGGGCGAAGACTTCGTTCACGCGGTTTTGGGCTTCGGTGAACACGGCGCAGAGGGTGCAACTGCTCATGCGGGTGGTCGACACGACGCATTCGGGGTCGTCGGTGACGCATTTTTGCAGGGCGAGCGCGCCTTCGACGCAGTGGAGGACCTGGAGCACGGTGATTTCGGCGACGGGCCGGGCGAGGCTGAAACCGCCGCCCGCGCCGCGATGGGAGCGCACGAAACCGCCTTTGGCGAGGGTCTGGAAGATCTTCGCGAGGAAACTCTTCGGCACGCCCTCGGCCTCGCTGATTTCGTCGATCATGATGGTGCGTTCGGCGGGCTGTTTGGCGAGGTATAACAGCCCGATGATCGCGTATTCGCCTGCCCGAGTGACTTGCATGGGTCAAATAGGAGTAAGATTGTCTTGTTTCTTCGTGGCAATATAGGGACGGCGGGGCGAAAAGTCAACGGCAGGTCAGGGGGCGGGCGGAATGGGGGTATCTGGATACCGCGAAAGAGTTTCGCGGCTACAATTCAACAACACACGGCGAAAGAGTTTCGCGGCTACAATTCAGTGTCCAGTTGCACCCGGGTGAACGGTTTATCGAATAATTATATTGCCAAGGGCGGCGCAGATGGTATGATTGACGGGTTCGCAGTAGAAGCGGACCGGCGCGACGTGCGCCGCCAACATGACGTTGTGTCCCGCGGAGCCGCCGCCTGACCGGTTCCACTTTGTCGCTCCGCGAATTGGCAAGATCCATTTTGCAGATTTGCCAATGACCTCGTGCCGCTGCCCGGGGTGAGACAGGGAATCGCCGGAGGAATGGAGGATTTTGGATGAGAAAGACGACGAGTCGGATCGCGAGGTTGCCGGAGACGGTACGAACGGAGATCAACCAGAAGATGGACGAAGCCTGGCCGTACAGGATGATTCGGGAATGGTTGTTTGACCAGACGGCGGGGCAGGACATACCGGCATTGGAATTGAAGGCGGGGGATTCGTATTCACTGGTGTGGTCGCGGACGGCGAAGTCGGCGGAGCATGCGGCTGACGCGTGCGAGCAGGCATTGTCGAATTGGTACTGCACGCGGTATCCGGATTGGGTGAAGGAAAAGCGGGCGGGACGCGACGAGTCGGTGGGGCTGGTGGAACGGGTGGAGGCGCTGGGGCGGGCGGCGGGAGAGAAGGCGGTGCCCGGGTCGACCGGGGGCGCGAATTTGGTGGTTCGGTCGCTATTGTTCGAGGCGATGTCGAAGGAGCGCGAGGGCGGGAACGATCCGAAGGAGATTGCGCGGCTGGCGCAGGCGTGGGCGCGGATCAGCGACGCGGGAGTGGAGATCGAGAAGCTCAACCTGCGCACCAAGGACGCAATCGAGGTGGGATTGCAGGCGCTGTACGACGACTGCAAGCAGTGGCCGGAAGCGATGGAGGCATGGCACAAGTTTTATGACGTCGTGAAGAGATTGGAGGCGGAAGGCAAAGGGCAACAGGCGGCCGGGAAGAGTTGACCCTGCCCTTTCAAGAAGAGGGGATGCAGGAAGCAGCACGCTGTCGCGAAAATGTTGGCGGAAGATGGGCGGGCGCGGGTAGAGTGGCGGGGGAGGCCACGGGAGGGACGGGCGGAGGCGGGGAATCCCCCTCACCTTGATCCTCTCCCCCGGAGGGGAGAGGAGACGCGGAAAGCGGGTGGCTTACTTCGGTTTCGAAATCGGTGGTGGTGTGGCGGACAAAACGAGGCGGACGCGACGGAGCCCATTCGGCAGGCTCAGGGCAGGCGCGTCTCTCCAAGGGGGCAGGAGATGAGTGGGCGGCGGCTGGTGATAACCAAACATGCGAAGACGCTGGTGCTTCTCGATGGCGAGGAGGAAGTGCTGCGCATTTCCGTGGTGATCGGCCAGAACGCGGCAGACAAGCGGCGCGAGGGAGATTTGGCGACGCCGGAAGGAGAGTTTTACATTTGCGAAAAAAATCCTGCCAGTAAATACCATCGGTTTCTCGGGTTGAGCTATCCGAACATTGAGGATGCGGAGCGCGGGTTGCGGGAGAAACTGATCACGCGGGCCGAGTATGACCAGATTCGCCGGGCGATCCTGGAGAAGAAATGTCCGCCATGGAAAACGGCGCTGGGCGGCGAGGTCGGGCTGCACGGGCCGTGTCCGAACGTGACGTGGACGCATGGGTGCATCGCGATGAGCGTGGAGCAGATCGAGCGGTTGTATGAGTTGATGGAGATTGGGGATGAGGTGACGATTTTGGCGTGAGGGGTTGGCGGGTTCCGGGATTTGAAATTTGAGATGGAAGATTTGAGAGCGGAGAGCGATGCGACCCACCCCTTGCCACTCCGAGGAGGGGAGCGATGGTGCGGGAGGTCGGGAGACCTGCGCGCAACCGGAGCATTTCGTCAGGCGGACGCGACGGAGCGCGTCCCTCCAATAGCGAGGCGGCCGGATTAGCATGACCCAACGAGTTTTTGTTTACCCGATCCTGTTTATTGCGCTGATGCAACTGTATCCGCTGTTGCGGGGCGACCGGCGATGGTATGCGGCGCAGATCGTGCAGTTGGCGCTCTTGTTGTCGGCGTGTGGCGGCGCGTTTTATTTCGGTGATCAGTTTGTCTGGGTGGTAGTCGCGTGGGGGGATTTCGCCGCGTTTGTCGTGGCGCCGCCGGTGGTGGCGTCGGCGGCGGGGACGCGGGAACAGCGCGGGCGGTGGCGCGGCGCGGCGATGTTGTGGCGGTTGGCGGGTTGGTTTGCGTGGGGGCAAACCGGGCGGTTGTATCGTCGGCACGGGGCGGCGCTACGGTTGATGGCGCGGGGTCAGCGGGAGGAAGCGTTGGCGGCGCTTGAGGAGTTGGCGGCGGAGCCAGTCCCGCTGGCTGTGTCGGGCATGGTGCGGGTGTGGGAATTATCGTTGCTGGTGACGTTGCGTGAATGGGAGCGGGCGCTGGCGTTTTACGAGCGGGTGTACGACTGGGGGACGCTCGGGCTGGCGACGCAGGCGCGGTTGTTGGCGGCGCGGGCGCTGGCGGAGGAGGAGCAGTTCGAGCGGGCGTTGCGGAGTCTGCAATTTGTGGCGTTGTCACCGCGGACGCTGGGGGCGCGGCAGGGTCAATTGTGGGCGACGCGGGTATCGGTGTCGGCGCTGGCGGGCGACCGGGACGGGTTGGAGGAATTGTTGGGTCATACCGAGTATGCGCGGCCGGGTCGGCGGCGGGCGCGGTTTGCGGCGTACTGGCGGGGAAGATGCGCGCTGGCGCGGGGCGAATTTGGGGAAGCGGCGAAGATGTTGACGCGGGCATTTGAGTTGACGCGTGTGCGGGACCGGTTGTGGCGGGAGGCGATTTACGAGCAGTCGTTGTGGGTGAGGGAGAACCCGCCCATTCGGCGGCCTAAGGGTGGGCACAGCTCGGTTTTCGTCGGAGGCTTCAGCGGGCTGAGCCCGGCGTATGTGCACGGGCAGGAGTTGTTGCGGCGGGCGGAGGAGGATTCGGCGGGTTGGCGGGCGCTGATGCACATGGGGCGGCCCGAGCGGGTGACGTTGTCGCTGCTGGTGGTGTTGGCGACGGTGTACATGGTGAGCAATGTGTTTTTGGGGGAGGAGATGCAGGAGAGGTTGCTGATGTGGGCGGGCAACAGCGCGGACACGGTGAAGAACGGGGAGTGGTGGCGCTTGTTTACGGCGTTGTTTTTGCACGCGAACCTGCTGCATCTGGCGATGAACGGGGCGGGGTTGTGGTTGTTCGGGTCGGCGGTGGAGAAGACGATGGGGCGGTGGCGGTTGCTGGTGGTGTTTTTGGTGGGCGGCGCGCTGGGGAATCTTCTCAGTGCGCTGGTGGCGCATTACGACGTGGCGATCGGGGCGAGCGGGGGGATTTTTGCGGTGATCGGGGCGTTCGGGGTGGGGGTGTGGCGGTTGCGGTCGCCGATGTATTCTGCGTTGCGGCGTCGGCTGATGATGCTGCTGGCGGTGATGGTGGCGGCGGATTTTGCGATTGGGGGATTGGAGCCGCAGGTGGATAACCTGGCGCACGTGGGCGGGTTCGCGGCGGGGATATTGTTGGCGATTGTGTTGGGCCATACTTCGCAGAAGCTCTACGCTTCTGCTACGAAGGCCGGGGGGGCGAGAAGAGATGGTT
>JBEKBH010000047.1:0-17742 GCA_050015495.1 Verrucomicrobiia bacterium | reverse complement strand
ATGGGGCCGCAACGCTCAAACGGCAATGGAGAGAATACCGAGAGCCCACGTAAAATCAAGCCCCTCTTGCCCGCCATAGCTGCCGCGGAGGCGGAACCTTCAGCGGAGGCGGGTGGCGTCCAACCGAAGCCGTTCCAACAGTTTGTCGTGGATGCCGTCAAACTTCCCGTTGGAAAACACCGCCACCACATCGCGGTCGTGGAGATTGGGCACGAGCCGGTTGACTATCTCGTCGGCGCTGGCCGAATACTCCGCGACCCGCCCGTGGCTGCGCAATTGTTCGATGATCGCCTCGGGATTCAACCGCTCGCGCTCGCCCAATTCCTGCAGCCGGTCCACCCGGGAAATGAACACGCCGTCCGCCAGCGAGAGCGATTCGGCCAGTTCCCGCTGAAACACGTTGCGCCGGGTCGTGTTGCTGCGCGGCTCGAACAGCGCCCACAACCGTCGTCGCGGATATTTCTCCCGGATCGCGCGGATCGTCTCGGCAATCGCCGTCGGGTGATGCGCGAAATCGTCGAGCACGGTGACCCCCGCCGCTTCCCCGCGCACCTCCATCCGGCGCTTGATGCCGGTGAATGACGTGAATCCGCCCTGAATCTGCTCGCGCGACAAGCCCAACTCCATCGCGCACACCACCACCGCCGCCGCGTTGTGCTGGTTGTGGTCGCCGGCCATCGGCAATTCAAACCCAGCCGCGTCGGCTTTCGTGAAATACCGCACCCGGCAATGCGCGTCGGCGACCACTTCCCGCACGTTCGCGTCTTCGCCGTTGGCGATGATCACCCCGCGTCGGGGCACGATGGCCACCAGTTGGCGGAACGCGCGCTTCACCGCCCACAGATCGCGAAAAATATCGGCGTGGTCGAACTCAATATTATTCAGGACCACCGTGTCGGGCAGGTAATGGACGAATTTGCTGCGCTTGTCGAAAAACGCCGTGTCGTATTCGTCGCCTTCAATAATAAAATGTCTCCCCTTCCCCACGCGCGCACCGCACCCGAAATTATTGGGAATGCCGCCGATCAGAAATCCAGGCGCCAGTCCGGCCGACTCCATCACCCACGCCAGCAGTGAGGTCGTCGTCGTTTTGCCGTGCGTCCCCGCGATCACCACCGAGTGTTTGCCGCGCAGGAAACCGTCCCGCACCAACTCCGGCAACGAACAAATGTTCAGCCGTTCGTCGAGTGCGCGCTCGACCTCGGGGTTCCCGCGCTTCATCGCGTTGCCGATGACGATCAGATCGGGATGATGGTCGAGATTCGATTCGCAAAACCCCGACAGGATGCGTATCCCGCGCGATTCCAGAAACGTGGACATCGGCGGATACACGTTTTCGTCGCTGCCGGTGACGCTGTGGCCGAGTTCGCGGCACATCGCGGCGACGGACGCCATCGCGGTGCCACAAATCCCCACAAAATGCATCCCGCGTCGAGCGGGACAAGCGGTATTGACCTCCTCGTTCAACATCACTAGGGTTCCCCGTGCGAGCTTGTACCAGAAATGCCGAACGCAATCAATGTTTCTGATTTTTCTCTCGCCACCACGCTGGTTTGCGGCCAGGCCTTCCGCTGGCAACGCCATGCCGATGGCTGGTTCGTCGGCGTCGTGGGCAAGGAAATCTGGCGTCTGCGGCAGAATGGCGATGTTGTCGAGTGGCATTGTAGCCGCGAAACTTTTTCGCGGCAGAAACAGGACACCAAGGTCCGCGAATGCGATTCGCGGCTACAAAACTATCTTGCCCTCGACGTTTCCCTGCCGAAAATCTTCGCCACCTTTCCCCGCGATCCCCTGCTCCACCAGGCCGCCCGCGACCATCACGGCCTGCGCGTCATCCGCCAGGAACCCTGGGAATGCCTCGCCTCTTTCATCGCCAGTTCGTCCAAACAGATCGTGCAGATCCGTCAAATCGTCGGCCTGCTCGCCCAGCGGTTCGGCGAGCCGATTGACGCCGAGCACCACGCCTTCCCGACCGTTTCCGCCGTCGCCCGCGCCTCTCACCAGCAACTCTGGGATTGCAAACTCGGCTTCCGTGCGAAAAACCTCCTCGCCGCCGCGCGCATGATCGATAGCGGCCAGATTGACCTTCATGCCTTGCGGTCGATGGAATACGACCGCGCCCTCGAAGAGTTGGTCAAACTGCCCGGCGTTGGCGAGAAAATCGCCAATTGCGTGTTGCTGTTCGCCTGCGGATTCGACCACGCTTTCCCCATCGACGTGTGGATCGAGCGCGCCCTCCGCCGCATCTATTTCCCCGGCAAAAAGCGCGTCACCGCCCGCGAACTCCGCGAATTTACCCGCTCCCACTTCGGCCCCTACGCCGGCTGGGCCCAGCAATACCTCTTCTTCAACGAACGCTCGCAGAAACGATCGCGAGCGCGCCGATAGCCCGCAAACTGGGATTGACAAACGGCACCTTCGTTTTTGATGGTCATGCCGTGATTGTCTTGGTATCAACACGGGGATGGCACGCCCAAATGCTTCAAAAACACGTCGGCGATACTCAATCGGCGAGTGGTACGGGGCTGGACTGGAAAAACTCTCTCCAAACGAGCGCTTTCAGCGAGCAAGGACTGAAATCGGCGCAGATGCGCTAACGGGAAAGCCGTGCCCATTCCAAGTGCCAAATGCCTGCAATAAGAAGGGCGGCGTTTGTTCGCTCAGGTTGTACGAGCAAGTTGATAAGGGTTCTGTTTTGGGCACTGGCCCACTCATAACGACGTGTCCGAGCCGATTTCTTGAGGATCGTTTGATTTTTCGGTGGGTCGGGGAAACCATCCTTCAAACCGATTCTCCCGACGTGTTGAATCAAATTGGCTTCTTGGACCGGCTAGGCCCCGAACCAACCGAAGCAGATGAAGACAGTGGAGATTTTATCGGCAGAATCGACAATGTGATCGTTCATCCCTCGCGCGATCCCATTGATTGGTGTGCTCTTGAGCTTCAGGCGGTGTACTTCTCCGGTATGGCCATGAACAGGGAATTCACTTTGCTTGGCGAGCGGGTATACGAGACGTTGCCATTTCCGGCTGCTCATCGCAGACCAGACTGGCGAAGTTCGGGACCGAAGCGGCTTTTGCCGCAACTCCAAACGAAGGTTCCAACCATTCGTACATGGGGCAAGAAGATGGCCGTGGTGGTCGATGAAGCATTCTTCAAATCCCTGGTAGGTCTGGAGCGAGAGAAGTACCTTTCCAATACGGAAATCGCCTGGTTTGTCGTGGGTTATGATGAAACATCGACAGGATGGAAACTCGCCAAGCGCGACATTGTCTTCACCAAATTGGATTCTTCAGTTAAGGCGCTGACCGGCGGAGTGCCCCTTTCAAAGGAAAGATTCGAAGATCAGTTACGCGCCAAGTTGAGCACAATTCGTCCGGATCATCCTCTGGTCAGGAAGCGTAACCCGTAGTCGCTCCTTCGTGTTCAATGCTTGTCCTGAAGCCAAGAAAGGTCTCTCCCAATTAGAAGTTCGGTCATTTTCGCGTGGTGCGTATTCTTCATCGCAATCGGTGACGTCTCAAACCCGTGCTTCTTGGCCATTTCGGCTACCTCAACTGTGTTGTCGTAACTCATGAGAAAGTCGCCCTCACAGTCCCTCAGAAGAGAGAAGAGGCGGGAATGGTCAATCTTCCATCTGCGGTAAAGGCGTCGCGCGGCCACCGTATAAGGAGGATCGATATAAAACGCCGCATCGCCGTCGCACTTATGTTCTTCAATTAAGGCAAAGCCGTCACCGCTCACAAACGTCAGCTTGTCTTTGAGACGATTGATTTCGCGAATGCGACGCGCAAGCGTGTCTGGGTACCACCGCGATCCAAGGCCACGTCCTTTCTCACCGTTCTTCACCAACCCGGCACCGGGCGCCATAATCCCTCCGCGTTGAACACGGTTCCGAAGAATCGTTTGAAATGCCCTTTCGCAAAGATCGCTCGCTGAGTTTTCAAGCGTCTTGCGCACGTTTTCCAAAGTCAAGTCGAACGTCAAGATTTGTTTCGCGAGCCATTCCGCATGTCCATTGAGAACAACTCTCCATACACAGGCAACGTCTTCATCAAGTTCACAAAAAACAACGTGCTTCGCCAACCGCTCAAATGCGGCCGTCAAGCTTACGATTGCGCCACCGGCAAAGGGCTCAATGAGAAGCGCGGGAGGTTGCGATTTGCTGCGAAGCCAATCCCGAATATAGGGGACAAGCCATGTCTTGCCGCCCGGGTATCGAAAAGGGCTTCGATGCGGGACACTGGATACATTCACTGGCTTCTCGGCCGTGTACCGCACTCGCCGCGGTTGCGACAATTCCAGAATAAGGGCGTTGGGTTCCTCTCTTATGATGAACTTTGGGGATGAATCCAAGCGACGGGCAATCTTGAGCAATTCCTCCGCGATTCCCTGCGGTATTCGAATGACAGTTGTCTTTCCAGATTTCCACTTCGGGGGATAAGTAGTAGATGAACGCGCCATCGGGGTCAGAAACTATCAACTTTCAACGCGCGTGTCAACCCTGTAACAGGGCTTGGATTCCCTGTTACAGTATTACTTCCACTCGGCAGCCGCGTTAAGTTGCTTGCCGAACGGCGCACTCACCACTCTAATTCCCCCCTCACCCCAGCGATTTTATGTCGATCACGAAGCGGTATTTGACGTCGCCCTTGACCATGCGGTCGTAGGCTTCGTTGATCTTTTGGATGGGAATCATCTCGATGTCCGACGTGATGTTGTGTTCGCCGCAGAAATCCAGCATCTCCTGGGTCTCCCGGATCCCGCCAATCAATGACCCCGCCAGTTGACGGCGTTTGATGATGAGGCTGAACGGGTGCACCGCGTGCGGCTTGTCGGGCACGCCCACCAACGTCAGCGTGGCGTCGTGCTTCAACAAGTTCAGGTAGGCGTTGATGTCATGCGGCCCGGCCACGGTGTCGAGTATAAAATCGAAACTGTTCACATGCTTCTTCATCTCGGACTCGTTCTTGGAAATCACCACTTCTTTCGCCCCGAGCCGGATCGCGTCCTTCGTCTTGCCCGGCGATGTCGTGAACAACACCACCCGCGCGCCGAACGCATTCGCCAGTTTCACCCCCATGTGCCCCAGCCCGCCGAGACCGACGATGCCCACCTTCTGCCCCTTGCCCACCTTCCAGTGGCGCAACGGCGAGTACGTCGTGATCCCCGCGCATAACAACGGCGCCGACGCCGCCAGATCGAGTCCCTTGGGCAACCGCAACGCAAATGATTCATCCACCACGATCGCGTTCGAGTAGCCGCCATAAGTCATCCCGCCGTGCCGCCGGTCTTCGCTGTTGTAGGTCCACACCGGCCCGAGGTCGCACAGTTGTTCCTCGCCCGACTTGCACATCTCGCACTCGCGGCACGAATCCACCATGCATCCCACCGCCGCCAGTTCGCCTTCCTTGAATTTGCGCACCTTCGAGCCCGCCTTTGTCACGCGCCCGACGATTTCGTGCCCGGGCACGCAGGGAAATGTCGTGCCCGCCCATTCGTTGCGCGCCGTGTGCACGTCGGAGTGGCATACCCCGCAGTACTGGATTTGGATTTCAATCTCTTCCGGACCGGGATCGCGACGGTGAAATGAAAACGGAACGAGTGGCGTGGTCGCGCTCAACGCCGCGTAGCCTTTGGTGTTGTGCATAATCTTCCTCCTGAATTCTGAATTCGCCGACGTGAATCTACGACACAACCGCCGTTTGTCCAATCCCGGCAAAACGAAAATGGATCTGGTGCGGTGACACACCCAACTTGACGTGCGCAGCAAGGTGGGATGATGAACCCTCACCCTGACCCTCTCCCTTGAAAAGGGAGAGGGCTACTCACTTTGTCTCCTCTCCCCGCGCGCGGGGAGAGGATTAAGGTGAGGGGGTTGTTTGTCAAATCGACTGTGTCACTGCACTGGGACCTATTCCGGCGGCGCGGCATCAGCCGGCGGCGGTTCGGACTTCGTGTCCGACACGCGCCGAATCCGCACGGCCATGTACGGTTTGCCGGGCAATGGGACCGTTCGCCCCTTCTCATCAACAAAATGGTAGTTGTCCTTCTTCTTGGTCACGAATTCGCCTTCGAGAGGCGTAATCGTCATGTCCCACGTGTCGATCACATCGACCTTGAATCTCATGCCGTCCTTGATGCGGTCCTTGTACAACTCGAACGGCCACGAGGTCGGCGTCTCCTTGCCGAAATAGAGCAGATAATATTCGCCGAGCTGACCGCCCATGTTCGAGTCCTGCCATTTGTCGATCGGATCGATCCCGGCCGGCGGGCTTTCGGCCAGCACCTGCTTCAGGAATGCCAGCCGCGCGGGGCTTTGACCGTGGAGTTTGCCGCCTTCCGATGTCCACGAAATATGGTCGGGGTTCGATAACGTTTCGCCGTGCGTCACGTACGTGCCCGCGACCGTCGCCTCCCAGAACCGGAACACCATCTCCTCGCCCGACAATTGTCCCCAACGACGCGCGATGTTGCCCTCGTACTTCACCTCGTCGAACACGACCGGCTTGCGATACACGTCGCGATACAACATCGCCCGCTCATTGTCCTCCACCGCCGCGCCGTTCTGGATGCTGGCGTGCGTGACCCACGGCTTGGTGTTGTTGTAAATGTAAAACCCGTTGTGGATCGACCGCAGGTGCGCGTAGGGATCAGCCGCCTCGACCACCTGAAACAGGCGATCCCAGTCCGACTCGGTCTTGTTCTTGTTGAAGTCGTATTCGTTGGACAGCGACCACCAGACGCTCCGATACGCCGCGAGCCGGCTGACGATGTAGCGCACGTAACGGTCGTCTACGTCCGCCGGCATGCGGTCGAACCCCCACCGTCCCTTGTCGTAGGGATCGAACAAGATCACGTCCGCCTCGATGCCGCGGTCACGAAGGTCCCCGACGCGTCTTTCCAAGTGCTGGAAGAACTTCGGATCGAACCGCGTGAAATCCCACGCCTTCGGCGGCGTGCCTTCAAACGGATACAGCGCCAACTCGTTGGTGTTCCCAGCCAGATGCTTCGGAAACACGCACATGCGGATCTTGTTGAATGGCGACGCGGCGAGACTCGCTAGCGTCACCTCTTCGAGCGGATCGACCATGTGCGCCCAGTTGTACGAGGTCGTGCCAATCGGACGAAACGGCGTGCCGTCGGCATAGGCGAAATGATACATGTTGTGAACGCGCACCGGGCCGTGGTTTTGTGCCGCCGGCGCCGTGACATCGAACTCGCCGCTCTGGCCGTTCAATTCGGGCGCATTGCTGCGCGTCGCATAATGCCAGCGTCCCTGCATTCCCGGCATGAACCGGACCCGATACAGGCCGCCGCCGTCGTAAAACCCGTTCGCATCGACGTTTGTGTCCCCAAGCGAAAATTTTGCTGAAAATTGGACATCGACGAACGGATTTCCATTCGTCGGGCCGGGCAACGACACTTCGTAGACGCCCCATTGCTCGACGTTCGTCACCGCCGCGACAACTGATCGCTGCGGTGAAAGCGCCAATGCGAAAACTGCGAACCAGATTCCCAGATGTTTTGCAGCGGCGCGGAGCATGGCGATGGGAAACGCTACCATGTTGCCTCAGAGATTAACAACTCTCTCTTCGCTACGGCTGGGCCGCGGCGAGATGTTTTTGGATGGCGTCGCGCAGGGATTGTTCGCGGTCGGTGGTTGCGGCCAGGGCGGCCCCGAACGCCGTCGCCGCTTCCCGGCGCTTGCCCTGTTTGAGGTAGACGGTCCCGAGTGTGTCGAGGAAATACGCTTTGCGGGCCGGGAACAACGCGGCGGCCCGTTGGCACAAGTTCACCGCGTCATCGAGGTTCTCTCCCATCTCGCAATACGTGCAGGCCAGATTGTTCATCGCATCGGCGTTTTGCGGGTCAAGTCCGACCGCCCGCACAAACGCCTTCGCCGCCTCGGCCAGGCGATGCTGCTTGATCAGCGCGTTGCCGAGATTCATCCGAAAATACGAATTCTCGGGACGCATCTGCGTGGCGGCGATGTACTGCGTCGTCGCGGATTCGGGTTCGCCCGCCCGCTCGAAGAACACGCCGAGATCGTTGTGTTCCTCCGCCGACAGCCGCCACGTGGCTTTCTCCGGCGGACAGACCAGCAGCGTCCAGTTGCCGGCGCGGTCCCAATGCCGCTGAAAATCCTCGATCCGCATCTCAAGGCGCGCCCGCGCGTCCGAATGCACGGTCACGATTTGCCGAAAATTGTCCCAACCCAGCACGACAAAGTAGTGCGGCTGCTCGCCGAACCGGCCAAGCACCAGCAGCGGCACGCCCGCCGCCAGTTTTTCCCGGAGATCGTCGAGCGAGCCGTGATACTGCCGCACCCACAGGTGGAATCGGCGCGCATAATCGCCGAGTTCGCTCGTGAGCGTCCCGCCGATATCCGGCAGATAGATCGCGCCGGCAATTTCGTCCTGTGACACGGGATGGCCGTAATAGTTCGCCAACATCGCCAGCGCCGCCGGCCCGCAATAGTTCGGTTTCTGCGCGATGAACGGGACGTTGAGGACATCATCAGCGGCGAGCGTGACGCGGGGAATGCCAACGAACGCGCACAGGAACAGGAGAACGAGGCGCCGCATCATCCGATGCGGAAACAAATATCGCGCACGGCCTTCTTGCCGATGCGCTCCTGGACCTTCTGCAACATCAGTGGCTTGTGGTACCGCGACAGTTCCTGCAACCAGACCGGATGATCGACCGTCACCACGAGCAACCCGTTGCGCAGGCTGATCGGCTGGGCATGCCGCGCGATATCCGACCCAACGATGTCCGGCCAAAGAAAGAATACCTGTGATTGCTGGAGGCGTTGTTCGAGCCCCAGCTTCTTCATTACCTGCGGGACAAGCTGACTGGCGGGATTGCCGGTGGGAATGTTCGGACTCGCGCCGAACGGCTGCCATTCGTGAAGCACCCGGGCTCGCAACGCCGGCGTCATCCGGCCTGCGGTTGCGGAGCTGGTTGCGTGGGGGCGGCCGCAGCGTCGGCGGAAACTTGCACACCGTCATGGCCGATGGCTTCGACCGGACAACCTTCCATGGCTTCTTTGCAGAGGACTTCCTCGTCCGGCGACGCCGGTTGTTTGTACACGAAACTGTAGCCGCCGTCTTCATTACGCGTGAAATTGTCCGGTGCCGTCTCGCGGCACAGATCACAATCGATGCACTGGTCGTCCACATAGAACTTCCCAGGCACGTTGTCGGAATAGCGATTTGCAAATGCTGCCATGTTCCCCACTCTCCGTGACCACAATCAGTATACCAGAGCCAAAGGCGGTTTCAATAGCATTCTCGTCCCGCAACAATTGTGATCGCAACCAGTTGCGCCTCAGGCCTGAAAGATTTGTTCACGCGCCCGCCCTCGGCCAAGATCACGGAAATCAAGCAGTTCACGCCCGCAGAGTCGGCAGCGCAAACAACGCCTCTTCGCCGGTCGGGTTCATGGCTGCTGAAGCCCTGCCTTCTCCTTCGCCTCGGCCGCATTGATTTCCGCCCAGGACGGCGCGCGCCAGAGATAGAGGGTGGTATTGTTTCTCCAAATGAGGTCATTGCCATCCGGGGAGAACCGCGCGCCATCGCCCGAGCCCTGACTTTCCAGGGTCAGCACGTCCTGCCAGCTATCCGTGTCGCACAATCTCACCGCCTCCTTGCCATTGCTGGCGATCGCCAACCGTTTGCCGTCCGGTGAAAAGGTCGATAGTTTTACCCCATTAAGAAAGCCGCCGATGGTCGCTACGGGTTTCCAGGTTGCAGCATCCCAAACCTTGGCAAAGCCAAGCGAACTGGACACCGCGAGCAGCTTTCCGTCAGGCGAGAAATCAGCAGTGTAACCTTCCAACACGCCCAGATCCACTTTCGTCTGGCTGGCGTCAGCGAGGCTTCTTACAACAGCCTCTCCTTCGTCACCAATGGCCACAAAGGATCGTTCGTCAGGCGTAAGCTGGGATGCGCCGTCAAATGCCACCGGTGCCGGCCACGACTGAATCTCCAAGCGGGTCGTGAGATCCCATTCGTGAAGGAAATTATCCCGTCCGGAAAAGGTGATCAGCTTTTTCCCGTCGGCGAGAAGGTTCAGTACCCACACGTAGTGGGTAGTGTTGGTCAATTGATACAACAAAACCCGTTGTGAAGGGTTCCAAACCTGAATGATTCCGTTGATCCAGCCGACCGCCAGAAAACGTCCGTCTGGTGAAAAGCAGGATGAAGAAACGTTTGTTTCCATTTCCAGCAACGGTGACTGCTGATGAAGATCAGCGCCACTCCACTGCGTCACCTGCCCTTGCCGATCCAGAGTCAGGATGGACCGTCCGTCGGGGGCGAAGTTCCATCTGTCAACGTTCTCCATCGGGAGAGCGAGGCAGGCCTGATGCGGGTGTGTGACGGACGTATCCCAGAAGCAAACCGTGCCATCCTTGGCCCCACTCACCAGGGTCTTCTCATCGGGCAGCAAGATTATCCGCCACACTTCCTGACGATGACCGCGCAACACGTCCAAGCACTTTTGACTCGCAATATCCCAAATGCGAATTGTCTGGTCGGTACTGCTCGAAGTGAGTTTTTTTCCATCGGGCGAGAAAATCAGCGAACTCACCGAGGAGCCATGTCCTTCCAGTTGCCCGATCGGCTTGCCGGTGGCGACATCCCACAGACGGATGTCCGACACACTGTGGACGGCGGACGCCAGAGTTTTGCCGTCCGGTGAAAACGCCAGGGCGGTGACATATTCTTTTGAAGCCGCAGTGCTCCAAAGCTCCCTGCCATCCCGCAAGTCAATGACGCGAATCTGCCCGGGCGATGACGTCGGATAGGCTGCGAGAGTCAAATCCGGGGTCGCGGCAAAGCTGGTTGTAAATGGAAAGCCGATACCTGCATCCACAGCACAACTGGCCAGCTTGGCCCCATCAGGCATGCGCCAGACGGTGATGTGTCCGTTGCGTGTGGAAGTGGCGAGCGTCCGCCCATCTTTGGCGAACGCCAATCCCGTGCACCATTCACCATCCAGCGGCAATTCGGTAATCATCTGTCGCGTCGCAGCATTCCAAAGGTGCAACGTGGTTTGCCGTTTCCCCGAGGCAAAAAAAGCGGAACCGGCGAATGCCAGCAGCGGTTCCGTCGGCGAAAAAGCGGCGCGGATAAGCTTTTCATTTTTTCCCAGGCGCACCAACTCTTGCCGCGTCCGCAAATCCCACACGGACAGACCTTGATGAACCGAGCCAATCGCCAGAGAGAACCCGTCGGGCGAGACCGCCAGCGAGCTGATCTCGGCGAACTGTTGGCAAAGGGTGAACGTGGCGTCGCTGCGTGTTTGCTGCCAGAGATAACGCCATTCCCAGCCGCGCAAATCGCGCTGGCCTGGCCCCGGCCGCTGGCGGTTCAGCAGATCCAACGCGCGGCCGAGATTGTTTCCTTCGAGCGCCTGCTGGGCGACATTCATGTCCGAGGCGTAGGCGCGCTGCCGGGCAGCAAGCTCGGCGGCTTCGGCTTGCTGGCGCAATTTGGCTTCCTCGGCTTGCGCCTCGACGGCCTTCTCGCGTTGGACGGACTCCTGCGCTTGCGCCGCCAGCGCGTCCCGTTTGGCGCGTGTGGCCCGTACTGCCTGCCAAGTGCTGACGATGATGCCGAGGAACAACGCGGTCGCAATTGCGACGCCGGCGGCAAACGCCACCTTGTTTCGCCGAACCAATTTCTGAAACCGGTAGGCCGAACTCGGCGGGCGCGCGACGACGGTTTCGTTGTTTAGGTGCCGCTTGAGATCCATGGCCAACCCGTTCGCCGTGTCGTAGCGCCGCGTGCGGTCTTTCTCGAGGCACTTCATGACGATCCAGTCCAGATCGCCCCGGAGCTGGTGCACCAGCTTCGCTGTGTCGGTGGAACGGCGCCGGGCTGTGGTCGTCAACTCCTCTCCCTGGAGAGTCGCGAAGCGGGTGCTGGGCCGGACCGGCTCCTTCTCGCGAATCGTCTTCCGCATTGCGTCAATGCCTTGCGACATCAATTCGTTAGCGTCGAACGGTGTGCGGCCAGTCAGCAATTCATACAACAGCACGCCGAGGCTGTAGATGTCGCTACGGGTGTCAATGTCCAGGCCGCTCATCTCGGCCTGCTCGGGACTCATGTAGGCCGGGGTGCCGACGAACTGATGCAACTGCGTGTAAACCGTGTTGTCGGTCAGCCGTCCTTCCGTGGCCTTGGCGATACCGAAGTCGATGACCTTGGGCACCGGCACACCGTCGTGCAGTGTGACGAGGATGTTCGACGGTTTGATGTCACGGTGAATGATGCCCTTCTGGTGGGCGTGCTGGATGGCTTGGCAGACATGGATGAACAGGTCGAGCCGCTGGCGCGTGGACAGATTGTTCTGGTCGCAGTACTCGGTGATCGGCACGCCGCGCACGAGTTCCATGACGAAGAACGGCCGGCCCGTGTCGGTCGCGCCGGCATCGAGGACCTTGGCGATGTTGGGATGATCCATCATCGCCAGCGCCTGCCGCTCGGCCTCGAAACGGGCGATGACCTGTTTGGTGTCCATGCCCAGCTTGATGACCTTGAGCGCGACGCGCCGACGAACCGGTTCGGTCTGTTCGGCGACATAGACCACGCCGCAACCGCCTTCGCCGATTCGCTCCAGCAGTTTGTAGCGACCGATGCGGTCGCCGGTTTTTTCGGCGAGAGGCTCGACCACCGGTGGGACTGGCGATGGAGCCGATTTGACAGTGACGTCCGGATCGGATGCGTTGCCAGACGGCTCGTGCGCCTGGAGCAGGGCTTTGAGGCGCTGGAGCAGCGCCGCATCACCCGCGCACGCGCCTTTCAAGTAGGCAACGCGTTCCTCCCGCGTCGCAAATTGCAACGCGGTGTTGACGATTTGCTCTTCGCGCGATGGCTGATCGGTCATTGACCTGAACTCCCTCGCCGCAGACTATCACACGGTTTCGGGTCAGAAAAAGAACTAAAGCCGTCGAGCCATACCAGACCATTTGTGCTTGATGCCGTGACGGGACAACAGCAGAATGGCTTGGGATTCAACGTTCAAATGGAGCGGAGTTGACCATGCCTTACCTGATACAAAAGCAGACGGACGGCACGACCATCAAACAATGGGATTTGCGCGACAAACCACTCACGGTCGGTCGCGGGGAGCAGGTGCATGCGCGAATTGACGACAATGAAATGTCGCGCCAACATTTTGTGATTTCGCCCAGGGGCGGCGGCTATGTGATTCAGGACCAGAATTCCCAAAACGGGACGCTGGTGAACGGTCGGCGCGTTACCGAGGCGATACTGAAACCGAACGACAGTATCCGCGCCGGGCAGACACAATTCGTCTTTGTCGAGGGGCTGGCCACCGTCATTGGGAAACTGGAAGACGAGCCCAAGGGCCACCGTGCACACATCCGCGAGACGTCCAAAGATGCCAAACCCTAGCGAGGAGCAGCTGCTTCGTGATCGTCCATCCGAAGGAGAACTCGTTCATTGCTCCGTCGCCAGCGTCCACACACAGTGATCATCAAGGTCCTGACCACGACGCCGGGCCTGGGCCTCGATCTGGTTCTCGCCGGGCGTCAGCCTCGTGTCCTTCCAGAAGAACACGCTGTTGACGCTGTCAGCCCGCGTGCCCTGTGAAATCCCGTTGACCAACAGCTTCACCTCCGCCGCGTTGGAATAAACCTTCACGTCGGTCACAGCATTGGTGCGCACCGTGAACCGACGGCTGGTGATATACAACGTTGGTTCATCCGACCAGTTCGCCTTGTAGAAGTAAAACGCGTCCTTCCTGGTCTTGCGGTCGCTGGTCACCAGTCCCTTATCGTTGCGGCCAACCGAGCCGCCTTCATGGCGAAAGTAGCTCGTGAAATCGAACATGTTCCACACAAACGTGCCCCAGATGTACGGCCGCGACTTGAACATCGCCCAGTCGGCTTCGTGGACGATCGCCTGCCATTCCTCCGGGTGCCACTGGCCCATGGGCTTCGGCTGTTTCGGATCCTGCTCATGCTGGGTCACGTTCGCCCCGGCGCCGTATTCGCTGACACAAAATCCGCCGTGCCGGCTCGTATCGCGGCGCTCGTCCAACCATTTGCCCATGACCTCCGCACCGCCCGGCGTGTACCAGCCCGGGTAGAAATTCCAGCCCAGCCAGTCGGGGATCTTGTTCATCTGCGGGTACCGCTCCGTGCAGGTCGCGGCAATTGTCGGCCGGGTCGGATCCTCGCCGTTGGCGACGATCTTCAAATCCTGCAACTCGCGATGCGGATCGTCGGTCCGGGCGCCAACGCCGACTTCATTGAACAGGCTCCACGCGAAAATCGACGGATGATTAACGCTCTGGCGGATCAAATCCAGCAACTGATTCCGCGAGGTCTCGGCGAACTCCGGCGTCCCGTGGACCGAATTCACCTGCGGGATCTCCGCCCAGACCAAAATGCCCGCCTTGTCGCACAGGCTGTAGAAATAGTCGCTGTGCTGGTAATGCGCGCACCGCACCGCCGTGCAGCCGAGTTCCTTCATCAGTTCGATGTCCTCGTCCTGGTCGGCCTCGGTAATCGCCCAGCCTTTATCGGGCCGGTCCTGATGGCGGCACACTCCATGCAAATCGTACAATCGGCCGTTCAGGAAGAACCCCTTCTCGGGATCGATCGAGTAGAACCGCAGTCCGAGCGACTGCTCCACCGAATCCACCACGCTGGACGGCGAACGCAATTCGACCACGGCCCGGTACAAATACGGATCGCTGCGGCCATTCCACAAATGCGGGTTCGGCACGATGACCCGCAATGAATACGGCGCGGTCGTATTCGTTGCCGGTGTGATTTGGTCCTGGGCGGCGGCGACCGGTTGTCCGCTGGCATCGAACACTTTGGCCACGAACGTGACCGGATCCTGACGGCCCGTGACGTTGGAAATCTGCGCCGTCACGTCCAACACCGCCTGGGTTTCCGTGACGCTCGTCTCCAACCACGCGACGCCGGGCGACGCATGATCGGTCAGCGTGAAGCTCTCGCCATCGGTCACGATCAGGTGCGCGGGGCGATACAACCCGCCGTACACGGGAAAATCGCCGGTCAACGGCCCGATATCCGGCTCCGGCGCATTGCTGACGCGTACCGCGAGCATATTGGTGCCAGTGGATGAAAGTTGATGGGTGATCTCAAAGCAGAACGCGCCGAACGCGCCGCGATGTTGGCCGAGCGACCGGCCATTGACATAAACATCCGCGACCGAGCCGGCCGCCTCGAATCGCAGGAAATATCGTCTGCCAATTGCCGCCGGGCCGATGTTCAGTTCGCGCCGATACCAACCCGGTCCCCGATAGTATTCGCGTCCCTGCTGGGCGTCCTCCCAGCCCCAATTGTGCGGCAGGGAGACGGTTTGCCAGAGATCGTCCTTGAATCCCGGCGCTTCCGCGCCGTCGGCGTCGCCCAATTTGAATCGCCAGCCCGTGTCGAGTAGCTCGGTGTCACGAGCAAGCGCGAGACCGCACCACGCGAGCACGAAGAGGAGTGCCAGAATGCGCCGCATGAGTTCATCATGCCAAGAGAGCGCGGCGCGGGCAACGGGAATATTGGACGAAGCGACGGGCTAGAACGTGTAGTTCGCGCTGATCATCACGTCATTCACGTCGTAGCAGTTGGCCGGGATGTTCGACCCGCGCGTTTGATACCGATAGGAGAAGCAGCCGGTCAGGTGTTTGGTAAACGTCCGCTGCAGCCCGAAACCGACCTGGATGAGGTCGGCGACTTCGCCGGTGCTGTAGAGAGATACCAGATGTGTCCACCCGATCTGGGGCGAGAGCGTAAGGAACCGGTTCAGGCGATGCGAAATCGCGTAGTTGACGCCGGTGGCTTGCGTGATGCTGGAACTCTTGAGCAAGAGTGCGACGCCGGGGCTGCGGAAAAACGAGAGGCTGTGCGTCGTGTTCGGACGTAGCGGGTGGGTGTAACTGAGCGTGACATTCGAATCTACGCCGTCAATATTATGCACGGTGTTGGTCCCGTTGGCCGACAGTTGCTCATGGGAAAAGCCCAGGCTGATCGTGCCGTTGAGGCTCGGCGTGATCTGGCCGTTGACGCCGGCATCGATCGAGTAACCGGCGGAATCCTGCAGGATCGGATCAGCCAGATCCAGATAGGTCAATCCATAGGAAGTGCGCAGGAACACCGAATAGCCTTGCGCCAGCATGAATGACGGCGTGAACGAAAATTGATAATCCGTTTCGTTCTGGTCGGAGATCGACGGATAGATGTAGTCGGTCCGCTCGGCCGCGAACGTCGTGGCGAATTTCCCGAATTGTCGTGTCGCGCTGGCGGTCACCACGTTCTCATACTCCTCGGCCGAACTGGTGTTGACGGCGAACGTGTTTTGCAAGGGATCGCTCGTGTAATTGAACGTCTCGGTCACGAGCACGGTCCATTCCGCCACATACAAGGGCAACTGCAACGAGGCGGTCAACGGCGCCCCGAAAGTATTCGGGGTAACGCCGGTCAGGGATCTGGTGTATTCCGCCGCGACAGTCAGCGTGAGTTTTTCCCCGCCGGCAAACGGCAGGTAGACGCCTCCGTTAAACGTCGGGCCAAGGGTCAGCAAGACGTCGGCTTTCGGATGGTTCGGGCTGAAGTTGGCGTTATCGCGGAAATCCGCTCCCGCCGTTGCCCCGGCCGTCATTTGGACCGGGCCCCATTGGAAGTTCTGGGCCATCGACGCGCGACCCGCCCCGATCACCGACCAAGTCAGGGTAACGAGTGCAACACTCCTCAGAAGTCTGTAGTGCGGTCTCATTGCCCAGTTACGCGATGCGGCGGACGTATGTTGCATCTACCGTGCCCATCGTATCTGGGGCCGCAAAACCTGTACATTAAAAAAGGCTCGCATCCGTAAGTATTTGAGCCCCTGTGGTTACCAGAAGAACCTAGGTTACCGCTCCCTCGGAGCACGAGGCGGCGGCATCGGGCGGACATCTTCCTCCGTCCAGTGATGAACCATGTCGCGGTAATTAATGTTCAGCGTCGCCCCAAGCCCGATCATGCACAAAATCGCCAGACTAAACACGATATACCCCGAATAATCATGGTACACCTTCATCGCCAAATCCTGCCCAAACCCTTGCGCCACAAGCGCTACCGTCATAATCCGCGCCAGATTCCCCACCACCGCCAACGGTATGCTCGACGCGAACAGCACCCACTTCTTCCACGTCACGCTCATCGTCACATACCCATACAGCGACGTCAGCGCCACCAACGCCACCAGCGACCGTATCCCGCTGCACGGGTCCGCCACCTCCAGCGGCAAAAACCGGTCCAGCGCCGAATAAATCCCCGTCCCCTGCTGGTACACCTTCACCCCGATCAGGTTCAGCGCCACCGTCGACACATGCGCCACAAACAACCGCAGCGGGAACGACACATACGCATCCAAAAAGTTCAGCGGAATCATGAAAAATAAAAACGCGCACGGAAACCACAGCTCCTTCGCCCACGCCCACCCCGCCAGATACAGCACCAACCCAAAAATCAGCACCACCAGCGACCCCGCCACCAACCGCGCATTCGCCGCCCTCACCCCCGCCCAATAAATCCCTACCGCCGCCACGATCACCACCAGCCCGGCCCCCGACGTCCCCAACCGCACCCTCCCCAGCCCCTTCCGCCACTTCCACACAAACAGCCCCCCCGCAATCACCGGCACCACATAGCCATGCGCGTAATCCGACCCCCGCCCCCAATACACCCACAACCACGCT
>JBEKBH010000046.1:0-18806 GCA_050015495.1 Verrucomicrobiia bacterium | reverse complement strand
CCGCTACGACCGGAACGACTTCTAACCTTTCTCTCACGGTCAGGTCAATGGTATAGAAAGGGCCGAACCATGATGAGTCCGTGGCCATCCCGCTCGCAACCGGTCGACCTGGGCAATGCCGAGGCGCATCTGTGGGTCGTCGCGCTCGACCTTGTGCCGGAGCGATTGCCGGACTTTCGGTCGATTCTGTCGCCCGACGAACGGGCCCGCGCCGGCCAATTCCTGAGCAGCGTGGATGCCCGTCGGTACATGGCCGCTCGGGCGTCGTTGCGGAGCTTGCTGGGGGCCTATGTGGAAACCGAACCGGGCCAACTCCGCTTCACCTACGACCGCTTCGGCAAACCCGGCCTCGGTGACGGAGCACCGGCCGCTTCCGTGCGCTTCAGCGTCTCCCATTCTGCAGACCTCGGGCTTTTCGGCTTCGTGAGGGAGCACAGGATCGGAGTCGATGTGGAGCGGGTCCGCGAGGATATTGACGTTGAGAACCTGGCGAAGGGCCATTTTTCCCCGAACGAATTTCAGAAGCTTCGCGCGCTGTCTTCCGACCGGCAGTTGGAAGCATTTTTTTGTTGTTGGACCCGCAAGGAAGCGTACCTGAAAGGACGGGGCGAAGGTGTGTCGTACGGGTTGGATCGCGTGGAAGTCAGTTTGTCTCCCGGAGAACCGGCCGCCGTCGTGCGCGCGTTTGACGACCCCGATGTTTCCCGGCATTGGATCCTCGAACATCTGGCGCCGGCACCGGGTTATCTGGGGGCGGCCGCGGTGGAAACCGACAACGTCAGGTTCCAATGTTTCCAGTGGGAGATTGGTTAGGCGTTGTGCGCGCGGTCGATACAGGACTTCAATCTCTCGGCCAAGACCTCGATGTAGCGCGTGTCAAACATGGAAATGTTGTCCCCTTCGACGTCGTACACCTCGATTCCGCCTTTGATCAGTGGGGTCCAGCCGGACTTCGGGTCGATGCTGTAGAGCGACGACGCTTCTTCCGTGAGGAACAGGATGCCCCGGCCCGGGTAGGAACCGGGAGCGTAAGCCTTGGCCGCGGCAATGTTGATATCAGGGATGTCCAACAATCGGTGTGTCCATTTCTCGGCGCGACCGAGCGAGGATTTGGCGGAAATCTTCCAAATGGTTTCCTTGATGGTACCGAGAGCGAGCCGTCCGAGCCCCGCCGTCTTCGTGCCGAGAGCCTCCAGCTTGTCACGGATGCCGAGTTCGCCGAGCTTCCGCAGCTCGTGGGCAATTCTCTTCGTGAGATACGTTTGCTGTAACGGCCAACCGCCCAGGGAGCCCGGTGCGGGGGTATTGAACAAAGCGAGCAGTGCCACGGTTTCGCCCTGTGCGGTCAACGACCGGGCCATGTCGTACGCGACCAGCCCGCCAAAGCAGTAGCCGCCGAGATAATACGGCCCGTGTGGCCGCACGGCGCGAATCTCCTGGAGATAATGGGCGGCCATCTCCTCAACCGTGTAATGCGTGGTCTTCTCGCTGAGACCCTGGGACCTCAACCCGAAGAGCGGCTGGTCTGTTCCGAGGCAACGGGACAGGTTCCAGCAGTAGAAGATTTCGCCCGCGTGGCCGTGGACACAAAACAGCGGAGGCTGCGTTCCTTTGGGCTGGACCGCGACCAGGCAGGAACTTGGTGAATACGTTGACGGGGCGGAAAGAATTTCCGCCAGTTGCTCAATCGTGGGTGACTCCACGAGCGTGGCCAATGGCAATTTCAACTTGAAGACTTTTTCGATTTGCGCGAACAACCGCGCCGCAAGAAGTGAATCTCCGCCCAGTTCGAAAAAACTCTGATCCGGGCGAATTGGATGCAACCCGAACGCCGCTTCCCAAAGTTCAATCAATCGCGATTCGACGCTTGCCTTGTCCTTCGATGTCGCACCGTTGATCGAGGTCGTGGGGGCGACCTGTGCCTGGTCTGGTTTGGGAGCCGACGCGGCGGAAATCGGCATCGTGCTGACGAGCGCCCCGTGGTCTTTCGCCATGGCCGCCAAAATCGACCGGTAGTCGTCGAGGATGCGCTTCATCGTCGCTGCGTCAAACAAGTCGGTGCTGTACTCGAGGGTAACTTCGAGCGCGGGCTCGCTCTTGAGCCAGACGATCAGGTCGTGTTTCGCGGTCCCCGTGTGCAACGGCAGCCAGGTCACATCCAATCCCGAGAGTTTCCAGGCTTCCTTCGGCGCGTTCTGCAGGATGAACATCGTTTGAAATGGCGGGTGACGGGTTGGGCCGGACCCGTTGGCGGTTCGGTCGGGCAACATGCCGAACGGCAGTTCCTGGTGCGAATAGGAGGTCAGGGCGACCTCGCGCACGCGCTTGAGCAACTCACGAAAGGTGGGATTTCCCGACAAACTCGTGCGGAGAACCATGTCGTTGCCGAACCGGCCGATCAATCCCTCGACTTCGACCAACGGACGGTTCGCCGCGCACGAGGCGATGCCGATCTCTTGATCGTTCGAATAACGGTGCAGCAGGCACTGGAATCCGGCCAGCAACACCATGAACAGGCTGACCCGTTCCTGCCGGCTCATTGCTTTCAGCGAACTTGCCAGGTCGGCCGGCAGGGTGGCGCTTTCCCTCGCGCCACAGTGGGTGGACAACGCCGGACGCGCGTGGTCGGTTGGCAGATGTTGGAAGCCCGTCGGGCTGTCGACTTGCTGTTTCCAGTACGCCAACTCCGATTCCAATGCGGCGCCCTGGAACCGTTCCTCCTGCCACCGCACAAAATCGCCATACTGATAGGCTGGGCCCGGTTCGGCTTGTGGTGTTCCATTCGCGAACGCTTGATACGATCCGGACAATTCGCGGATCAAAATTCCAGTGGACCAGTCGTCGTACACGAGGTGATGGGTCGTCAGTTGCAGGACGTGATCGTCCGCTGCCAGGCGAACGAGCCGGCCACGAAGCACCGGGCCGCGCGCCAGATCGAAAGGACGGTTGGCCTCTTCGAGGGCGAGTTCCTGCACGCGCGCATCGCGTGCGGACTCCGGCAAACCGCTCAATTCCGTGACCGGCAGGGACACCTCCGGGGCGGACACCACAATCTGAACCAGTTCGCCGTCGAGGATGCGGAAGACGGAGCGCAACACTTCGTGACGCTGCACGATTTCCTGGAGCCCGCTCCGCAACGCGCTTTCGTTGAGCGGACCGCGTATGCGAAGGAGGAGCGGATAGTTGTAGACGTAGCTGTCCGAATGCAGCGGGTCCTGAAGCCAGGTCTTCTGTTGGGAAAACCACGCCGGCACGACAAAAGCATCTTCAGCCCGCAATTCCGGGTTCTCTTTTTGGACCTGGCCCAGCAAGTCTTTCGACTTGTGTGAAGATTTGGGGCCGGCGGCGGACGGCTGAGACCCCGTGGGGTTGGTCGGCACGGCCCGTTGGAGACTGCTGCCGCTCATGTGGCCCTCGCGGGTGGTAATTCGGAAAGGTGCGACTCTGGTTTCCGCGCGAGCACGTCCAACAACACCTGCCAGTCCCGGAGCATCTGTTCGACGATCGTTTCCCCGAACAGGTCCGGATTAAATTGGGCGCGACCGACGAGGCCCGCCGGTTCGTCTCTCAGCTCCAGGTACAATCCCCATCGCGAGCCGCCGCTTTCGACGTCCATGAACGTCTGACTCCAGCCCGGACCCGGGTTGGTCAATTCGGGGGCCAACGAGAGCACGACATGAAACAGCGGACAGCGATTTGGATCCGACTTCAATCCGAGTTTGGTCATCAGGTATTCCAACGGCACATCATCATTGGCGATGGCACCGGAGACGACCTCTCGTGTCCGCCGCAGCAGGTCGCGAACGGATGGATTGCCCGAAAGATTCATGCGCAACGGAACGGGATTGAGGAAATAGCCAATCAAGCTCTGCACTTCCGGCCGTTTGCGGCCTGATGGCGCCAAGGTGCCAACCACCAGATCTTCCTGACCGGAATAGCGGTTCAGCAACGCCGAATATCCGCCCAACAGGCTCATGAACAACGTGACGCCTTCGTCCCGGCTCAATGCCTTGAGCTTTTGCGTGAGGTTATTCGGGATGTTGAATGGCCGGATCACCCCACGGTACGTCGGTGTGCGTGGCGGCGGACGGTTTGGGGGCCATGCGAGAGCGGGGGGTTCCGGTATCAATTGCTTCCGCCAGTACCCCAATTGTTTCGCCGATTCCTCGCTTCGCAACCATTGCTGGTGCCAGTAGGCGTAGTCGGCGTATTGGATGGGCAATTCGGGCAGGGAGGACGGTTTGCCCGCGAGGAACGCCTCGTAGATCGCCGCCAACTCGGACGGGAAAACGATGTTGACGGTGACGCCGTCCACCACGCTCTGGTGCATGGTTAAGAACAACCGGTGCTCGTCATCCGCCACCGTGACCAACGTGGCGCGCACGAGCGGGCCATTCTTCAGATCGAAAGGCTTTCGGGCTTCCTCGGTCGCCAACCGTGACGCTTCCGCTCCTCGTTTGGAGCGGTCCAGATTCCGGAGATCGACCACAGCCAGCGGCACCGCCGCGGGTGCCGAATGAATGACCTGAACCGGCTGACCGTCGACAGTATCGTAGCTCGTTCGCCATGCCTCATGACGGCGGATGATCTCGGTGAAACTTAGTTGAAGGACGCTGGCGTCGAGCGGGCCATGGTGGTGGATGGCGATGGACTCATTATAAAACGGCGGCTCGTCGGCTGCCGATTGTGCGCGGCGCCAGACCTCTTCCTGCACCGGCGCCAGCGGGGTGGGCTGGCCCGGAGGCCGTCGCGTGATTCGGGCCGGGTCCCCAGAAGCCTTCGAGACGTCTCCATGCAAATACTTTTCCAACAGCCGCTGCCTGGCCGTGGAGAGCGACGCCGTGTTCGGAATGGATGCGGCCCTGGTCATGTTTGCCCCGGACGGCTGTTGCCGGTAAAGTTTATCCCCAACGACGTCAGGCCGCGCAGACCCGAATTGGTTCGCCACGTCAACGGCCCGGGCTCCAACGACCAATGTGGGAAAAAGCGAATCATCTCTTCAAAAGCGATCTGGCCCTCGATCCGCGCCAACGGCGCGCCAAAACAGTAGTGGGCGCCGTACCCGAAGGCGACATGCCGGTTGTCCTGGCGGGTAATATCCAATCGATCGGGATCGGGGAAACGGTCCGGATCGCGGTTCGCCGCCGCCATGATCGCCATGACTGCCTGGCGTTTGCGAATCTGTTTGCCTCCCAGCTCGGTATCTTCGGGCGTGAGCCGCGCGGTGTGCTGGCTGGGGCTCTCATACCGCAGCAGCTCTTCCGTCGCGGAGGGAATCAGGGAAAGATCTCCACGAAGCTTCTCGAGTTGGTCGGGATTGCGCAACAATGTGAGGGTCCCGCTGGCAATGAGGTTGGTCGTGGTCTCTTGTCCGCCGATCATGGTTACGATGGAATTGGCGACCACTTCCTCCTCGGTCAGGCGATCCCCTTGCACCCGGGCGTTCATCAGCGACGCGACCAATCCATCCGGCCGCAACTTGTCCCAGTGCATCGCCCGGTGAAAATAGGCGGTCATTTCCTGCGTGCTCTTCAGGATTTTCGGGACGCGGTCGGGGTTGTGCTGGAAGTTGCCGAGCATCTCGGCGAAATCCTGCGACCACGATTTCAATTGGCGACGGTCTTCGACCGGCACCCCGAGCATTTCCGCCGTCACAATGCACGGGAGCGGCTCGGCCAGATCGGCGATCAGGTCCGCGCGTCCCTTCTCCTTCACCTGGCCCAGCAAATCCCGCACAATGTCCCGAATGTGCGACCGCAGGACCTCCACCCGTTGCGGGGTAAAGGCGGCGGACGCCAGGGCGCGGATGCGCGTATGGGACGGAGGATCCAGAAACAACATCTGCTTCACCATGACCTTGGCGATGGGGTTCATCGCCGAAAGATCCATGGCGGTCAACTGCTCGGCGGTCGGTGTGCGATCGGCGGAAAAATCGCGCAGCACCCGGACCACGTCATCGTAGCGCGTGACGACCCAGGAATGCAGGTAGGGGTCCCAATGCACCGGGTCTTCGCGGCGAAGCCGATGGTACAACGGATAGGGATCGGCGAGGACCTCCGGGTCAAGCAGTTGAAACAGGCTCAGGTCCGAGTCCAGCTTCTTTACACCAGCCGAAACGTGCGGTTTGGCGGTCACGATGACTAGGCTCCGGCGTCTGTCTGCGGGGTCGAATCGAGAAGGCGTTGTACTTCGCTTTCGCTCATTGCCTGAAGTTTGGCGACAAGCAGTCGTTCGATTTCAGCGGACAATTCGGCCACCGTGGGAGACTCGAACAGCATCCGCAAGGGTACTTCGACCCCGAATGTGTCGCGCACGCGGGCCATGAGTTGCGCTCCCAGAAGCGAGTGACCCCCCAGCGCAAAAAAATTCTCTTCCACGTCCACTTTTTCGAGTCCCAAGAGACGTCCCAGGATGTCGGCCACGGCTTTCTCCATGTCGGTCCGGGGGGCGGTGAACGCGTTGTCCCGCAGGGTGTTGGCGTCATCCGGCACGGGCAGGGCCGTTCGATCCACCTTCCCATTCGGGGTCAACGGCAATTTCTCCAACCTCACGTACAGGGCCGGGATCATGTAATCCGGCAAACGGGCGCCGAGGAATTCGCGCAGCTCACCCGGTGTGGGTTGCGATTCAGGCGCGGCAACGAAATAGCCAATCAGTTGAACGTCGCCCGGCGTGATTTCACGAGCGACAACGATGCTCTGCAGCACCTGCGGGTGCGCGTTCAGAACCGCGGTGACTTCGTTGGGTTCGACGCGGTGGCCGCGCACCTTGACCTGTTCATCGGTACGACCGAGGAAGGCGATTTGCCCGTCGGGGAGAAACCTGGCCATGTCACCCGTTCTGAAAAGTCGTCCTCTTGGTTCGGTGCCAACCGGACTCGGTACAAACCGCGCCGCGGTCAACTCGGGCCGGTTCCGATAGCCCCGTGCCAGCCCTACGCCGCCAATGTAAAGCTCGCCGGGAGTACCCGATGATACCGGCTGGCCGGATTCGTCCAAAATGTAGACCTGCATCCCGTCGATAGGCCGCCCGATGGCGGGAAGACGGTCCGTCGTGCCGTTCGCGTGCACCGGAGCCGACGTGGTCACCACCGTGCATTCGGTCGGGCCATAATTGTTGATCAACTCGAACGGAAGACCGGCGGGCGGGTAATAGTGGAGCGTGTCGGCGCCAGTGAGCATCGTGCGCAACGCGGTTTTCGCCGGCCACGGCAACATCAGGAGACGTTCCGCCATCGGCGTTGGAATGAAACTTATGGTGACACTCTGCGCCACCAGCCAATCGCGCAGCGACTCCGGGTCGCTTGCCGTTTCTTCGTCGACCGTATAGAGGCTGGCACCAGCCGCCAAATACGGCCAGACTTCCCATACGGCGGCGTCGAATCCAACCTTGGCGACCTGGCTGGCGCGGTCCGCCGGCGTGACGTGGAAGGCGTGCCGATGCCAGCGCACCAAATTCAACAGGCTTTCGTGTGTAATCTCGACACCCTTCGGCTGGCCCGTCGAGCCGGAGGTGTAGATCACGTAGGCGAGGTTCTTCGGTGAAAACTCCGGCTCCGGGCGGGCGGGAGGCAACCGGGGCGGGGATTCGACGATACGCCCCGAATCATCCAGCGTGATGACTTGGTACGCACCGGTAGGGGCCTGATCCTTCGCGCAATGCGCCGTGATCAACACGGGAACCTGCGCATCATCCAGCATGAACGCCAACCGGGCTACGGGATAGGACGGATCCAACGGCAAGTAGGCTCCGCCGGCTTTAAGAATCGCGAGCGCCGCAACAACCATGGCCGGCGAACGGGGGATGCACAGTCCAACCACGACGTCCGGGCCGACGCCCAGACCGCGGAGTTGGGCCGCCAGTGCGTTGGCTCTGGCATCCAGTTCCCCGTAGCTCAAAACGCGGGAGGCAGACGCCACGGCCACTGCGGCGGGTCTGTCAGCCGCTTGCAAAGCCACGAGTTCGGCCACGGTTTTCACCGCGGCACGAGCGGATGTGGAACTGCTGCCGGGTGCCGCGCGCGTTATCATATTACTCATAATCCAAATGGCGATGTATTGACGGGCAAATTGATTCTCCAACCAAGCGAGGACCGGTCATCGATAACGACAAGCCCTCCAGGGTCAATACACCTCATCAACTCACGTTCTCTCACCCTTCCCTGTCGGAGTAATGATACCAACGAAATGCACTCGGCGCAACGGCAAATTGCGTTTTCCCTTGCTTCTCGGACGCTGTTTTATGGACCCAGAGCAGCGTAAACTGTCCTGAAGTTGGTCAGTGCTGGTAACTTCCATAGGCAGAGATGTGGTAACCGTGCCATCTGGGAGCTCGGATCGAATGAGCAAGCTGCACCGCGGGAATGCGGCAAATTATTCCGCTCAAACGGTAGATGGAGCCGCGATTCGCACAGCTTCGGCGGTCAGCTCGCGGATGGTCTTCCAGTTTTTCTGCGCAATCAGTTTGCGATCGACCATCCACGACCCGCCGATGGCCGCGACAATCGGCAGCGCCAGGTAGTCGCGAGCATTGCCGTTGTTGACCCCGCCCAAGGGAATGAACTTCACTCCGGCCGGCCCAAACGGGCCCGCGAACGCCTGGAGCATCTTCACGCCACCGGCGGCTTCAGCGGGGAAAAACTTCTGGAGCTTGCAGCCCAGGGTCAGACCGCGTTCGACATCGGAGGGCGTCATCACTCCGGGGACGAACGGCAGTTTCAGGGCCAGGGCTTTTGAGACAATCGCCTCGTTCAGGCCCGGAGCGACGCCGAATTGTGCGCCCGCATCGATGGCGCGGTGAAGTTGGTCATGGTCGAGGATCGTGCCCGCGCCCACGAACATCTTCGGGAAAGCCTCGCGGACGTTGCGGATTGCCGCCGCGGCTGCGGGCGTCCGAAACGTGACCTCCATCACACCAAGACCGCTGGCGATCAATGCCTCGGCCAGCGGCACGGCGTCTTCCGCCTTGTCGATGACGACCACGGGAACGATTCGTTTCTCAAAAATCGGCTGCACGAAAATGCTCCTCGATTCAACTTCCCAAACAGTCTGGGAAGGGTTTTCATTTGGCGCAAGAGAAATCGTCGGATGACGGGAGCTTCCACTAAAACGTTTGGAGCGGTGCTGTCCTTGGTCGCCTTGTTCGGGAGCGTTGTCTTCGCCGAGGACAGACCCGACATTGAATACGGCCGGGCGTCAGGTGAGAGCCTGCGGCTGGACGCGCATATCCCCGATGGCAGCGGGCCGTTCCCGATGGTCGTCATGGTACACGGCGGTGGTTGGATGAGCGGTGACAAGCACAAGGACATCACCGTGGTCCTGGAGCCGCTGACCAGGTCCGGGGAGTTCACGTGGTTCTCGATCAACTACCGCATGGCGCCCACGAACCACTGGCCGGCGTGCTTCGAGGACGTGCAAACCGCCATTCGCTGGGTCAAGACCCACGCGAAGGAGTACAAGGGCGACCCGCAACGCGTGGCCCTGATGGGATACTCGGCCGGCGGACAACTGGCCTGTCTGGCCGCCGTGCAAGCCAAGGAAGACACCCGCGTGCAAGCTGTGGTCGGGTTTTCGCCGCCGACGGACATGGTGGCCGACACCGAACGACGCGGCGGCCTCAGCAAATCGTTGCAGGCCCTGTTTGGCCGCGAAACGGTGGATGATCCGACGCGAGCACTGTTGAAAGAAATGTCCGCAATCGACTACGTCAAGCCGGGCCTGCCGCCATTTCTGTTCATTCAAGGCGATGCCGACAAGACGGTTCCGTACGATCAAACCCTCGCCTTCATGTCGAAGCTCAAGGAAAACGGCGTCGCGAGCGACATCGTCACGATCAAAGGCGCGCCACATCGAATCACCGAGTGGGACAAATTCGACCCGAGCTACAAGGAGAAACTGGTCGCGTGGCTGGAACAAAAGTTGGCTGTGAAGAAATAATTCAGTGCATTTGAGTGAAAGGAGTCAGAAGCAAGAATGAAAACCGTGAACGATTCGATGAGGTGGAAGACGGTCTTCCGTTCGATCCTGTGCGTACTACTGTCATGGGCCTGTCTGCCCATCAGCAGCGGTTGGGCGGCGGACGCCACCGCGTTGGCCGCCAACGCATCCAGCAAAGTGTTCAATGTCCGGGAGTTTGGCGCCAAAGGCGATGGCAAGACGCTGGATACCGCGGCGATCCAGAAAGCGCTCGACGAATGCGGGAAGACCGGCGGCACCGTGCAATTTCCCCCGGGCACCTACCTGAGCCAGCCCATCGTCCTGCACAGCAGCACGACGTTGAAACTGGACGCCGGCGCGGTGCTACAGGCCACGGGCGATCAGTTGGCTTTTTTGAAATCGGGCACGAATTGGCTCGCGGCCAAGTTCAGCGACTTCATTCCCTTTATCGGCGGCAAAGACCTGACCGACGTTACGATCACCGGCGGGGGGATGATCGACGGCGCCGGCGCGAACTGGTGGGGGCCTGCTGAGGCGGCCCGCCGCAAGACACCGGGCTACACGTTGCCCCGGCCCCGGCTGATCATTATCACCGGCTGCAAGAACCTTCTCGTGAGCGACGTGACCTTGCAGAATGGTCCTTGCATGCATCTGGTGCCGACGGATTGCGAGAACGTGATCATCTCGAACGTCACGGTGCAGTCCCCGGCGCATTCCCCGAATACGGACGCCATCGATCCCACCAACTGCAAGAACATGCTGATCACCAAATGCCGTCTCGACGTGGGGGATGACGATGTGGCCATCAAAGCCAATCACAACGTGGACGGGCGCGATTTTTCCTGTGAGGACATCACGGTCACGGATTGCACGTTTTTGCACGGGCACGGCATGTCGATCGGCAGCGAGACATCGGCCGGTGTGCACAACGTGCTGGTGACGAACTGCACGTTCCAGGACACTGAGAACGGGATTCGGATCAAATCGGACCGGCGCCGGGGCGGCCTGGTGGAGAATATTCACTACACCGATATCACCATGAAGAACGTGGACCCGGCGATCACATTGACCTGCTATTACATGAACAATTCGTCGGGTGATCCGACAAAGCTGTCGCCCCCGAAGGTGGACCCCGCGCAAGCGAAGACGGAACGGACCCCGATCTTTCGAAACATCTACTTTAACAACGTGAACGCCACGTGCAGCGAATCGGCGGGCATCATCATCGGGCTACCGGAAAGCGCGATATCGAATGTGGTTCTGGAAAATGTCCAGATCGCCGCCGCCACGACCGGCCTGTCAGTCAAGAATGCCAAGGGAATTCAATTCAAGAACGTCCAGATCACCAACAAGGAAGGTCCTCCGCTCCTGACCGAGGATGCCGAGGTGCTTGGTTGGAAAGATCCCGCCCAGAAATGACGCGGTGGGGGCGCCAACCCGCTTCGGTGAATGATCCGACGGGAGCGCCACTGAAAGAAAGATCCGCAATCAACTACGCCAAGCCGGGCCTGCCGTCATTGCTGTCGATTCAGGGCGATGCCGGTTTGAGTGAAAGGAGTCAGTAACAAGAATGAAAACCGTGAACGATTCGATGAAGTGGAGGCTGGTCTTCCGTCCGTTCCTGTGCGTACTGCTGTCATTGGCCTGTCTGCCCATCGGCGGCTGGGCGGCGGACGCCACCGCTCCGGCCGCAGACGCATCCGCCAAGGTGTTCAATGTCCGGGAGTCTGGCGCCATAGGCGACGGCAAGACATTGGACACCGCGGCGATCCAGAAAGCGCTTGATGAATGCGGAAACGCCGGGGGCGGGATTGTCCGGTTCCCCGCGGGCACGTATCTCAGCAAACCGATCACCGTGCGCACCAAAACGACCGTGCAACTTGACGAGGGCGCAACGCTGCAGGCGACGGGCGACCAGTCGGCCTTTTTGAAATCGGGCACGAATTGGCTCGCCGCCAGGAGCAGCGGCGATTTCATTCCCTTTATCGCCGGCAAGAACCTGACCGATGTCACCATCACCGGCCGGGGGACAATCGACGGCGCGGGCGCAAACTGGTGGGGGGCTGCCGAGGACGCCCGCATCAAGACCCCGGGGTACACGCTGCCCCGGCCGAATTTGATTGCGTTCACCGGTTGCAAGAACCTGCGAGTGGAAAACATCACGCTCCAAAACTCGCCCAAGTTCCACCTTGTCCCCAACGATTGCGACGGTGTGGTGATCTCAAATGTGACGATACTGGCGCCGGTCGGTGCGGCGAACACCGACGCGATTGATCCCGGTGCTTGCCAGAACGTCCTCATCACCCGGTGCCGGATCGACGTGGGGGATGACAATGTTGCCATCAAGGCCAGTCGCAAGATAGCCGGGCGCGAGTTTGCCTGCGAGAACATCACGGTGTCGGATTGCGTGTTCTTGCACGGGCACGGCGTATCCATTGGCGGCGAGACGGCCGGCGGCGTGCACAACGTGCTGGTGACGAACTGCACGTTCCAGGACACCGAAAACGGGATTCGGATCAAGTCGGATCGGCGGCGGGGCGGTCTGGTGGAGAATATTCGCTACACCGATCTCACCATGAAAAACGTGAATCCCGCGATCTCGTTGACGTGCTATTACATGAATAGTTCGGCGGGTGATCCCACGCAGAAGGCATCTCCCCAAGACGCGGCGCCGCAGCCCGTCACGGAAACCACGCCGATCTACCGCAACATCCACATCAGCAATCTGACCGCCACCTGCCAGAAATCGGCGGGCGTCATCGTCGGATTGCCGGAGAGTCAGATTACGGATGTCTTCCTGGAAAACGTCCACATCACCGCCGCTGCCAAGGGTTTGAGGGTGGAAGACGCCAAGGGAATTCAGCTCAAGAACGTCCAAGTCACCCCCAAGGAAGGCCCGCCGTTTATCATCGAAAACGCGCAGGTGGCCGGCGTGAATGAAGCGAAGGAGACGCAGCACCAGTGACGGCGCGGGCCACCGGAATCGTCACGGCGCTGGCCCTGGTCGGCTTGAGCGGTTGTAGCACAGTCGCGCCATCTCCATCGCGATTTGCCGGCGCCACTCCGCTGCAATGGTCGGTCCGAATGGCCGACTCGGAAATGGCCCGGCGCGATGACAAGCTGATGTGGAAGGAAGGCGGCGGTGGAGGCAAGTGGGATTACACGACGGGCTTGTTCACGCTGTCGTTGCTGAGGCTCGACGAACGGGTTCACGATCCGCGATATCAGGCGTTTGCCGCGGCGGCCATTGGGTCGTTCATCACACCGGACGGCAGCATACACGGGTACAAACCCGAGGAGTACAGCCTCGACAATATGAATCCGGGCCGGACGGTTCTGGAGTTGTACCAGTTGACCGGGGACGAGCGGTACCGAAAGGCCGCGGATCGGTTGCGCCAGCAGTTGGATGTCCAGCCGCGCACGAGCGAGGGCGGTTTCTGGCACAAACAACGGTACCCGCACCAGATGTGGCTGGATGGCTTGTACATGGCGTCGCCATTCTACACGGAATACGCGAGCCTCTTCCACGAACCGACCGCTTCGTTTGACGACGTTGCGAGGCAAATCCGCCTGGTGGCCGCGCACACGTACGACCCGGTCAGCGGCCTCTTTTATCACGGCTGGGATGAGAGCAAACAACAAACGTGGGCCAACAAGGAGACAGGGGCGTCCCCGAACTTCTGGGGTCGGGCGATCGGCTGGTACGGGATGGCATTGGTGGACGTGCTCGACTATTTCCCGAAGGATCACCCGGCGCGGCCGGAAATCATCGCCACACTGCGGAAACTTTGCGCCGGTGTCGTAAAACACCAGGACCCGGCGAGCGGCCTGTGGTATCAGGTGGTCGATCAGGGGGGGCGCCCGGGCAATTATCTTGAAGCATCCGCGTCGAGCATGTTCGTGTACGCGCTGGCCAAGAGCGTGAACCGGGGATATGTGTCACGCGACTATGCGCCCGCGATTGTGAAAGGCTACCGCGGCATCATCGAGAAACTCGTTACCGTGGACGACAAGGGCAATGTTTCCCTGACGCACTGCTGCCTTGTGGCCGGCCTTGGCGCGGGTCGGGACGGTTCCTACGAGTATTACCTCAAGGAACCGATTGTGGAGAACGACCTCAAAGGCGTCGGCCCGTTTATCCTTGCCGGAATCGAAGTGCACGACATGCTCACTTCGCCCAGACATGCGACAAGCAGCTCGGAAATCCCTCCAGACACACATTAAGTACATGCAGCCGTGACATATGCGGCGACGATTGAGATCACGATTCGCGCAATCGAGCCTATTCACTCAACGGAGGGGTTGTCGCGCATTTATGTTGACTTTTAGCATGAGGTTGTGGCATAAAAAAAACGTTAAAATGAGCCACGCGTAAGACGGACTTTTCGCAGTAGCCCCGCAGGGAACTATCGCTAGGAAAGCCACTTGCAGCGGGATCGAGCAGCAAATACGTAACGTATGTCAAGTTTGCATACAAGCAGAGGGGTTTTCCATGAAGCACGTCTTTCGTGGTTTTCTTGTCATTGCCACCTTGGTCGGTCTTGCAACACCCAGCCATGCCGTCGTCATACTGGACGATACTTGGGCCGATGGTAACCGCAACAACACCAGTTTGCCGACGAACGCCGCATGGTATGCCTCCAGCGGCTCGGCGTTGACCGCCACGACGGGTTCCATGACCCTGGCGAACGGCAGCAGTGCCATTCTAGCAGTCTCGTATTTCACGACCAATCCCGCCGCCCCGGTGCAGTTGGGGATCGGGGACACACTGGTCACCACCCTCAACCTAAGCCTCACCGGCGTGGCGGCTCAGAATAGCTCACAGGGCTTCAGGCTGGGGTTATTCTATTTTGGCAGCAACAGGGTCAGCGCGGACTTCAGCGGCAACAACACTCAAGGTGCTGGCGTGCCAGGGTATGCGCTGTTTGGAAACATGGGGGCTACGTTCAACAACGCCAACCCCATCGGCGTCATGAAGCGCACCACCATCTCGGACAGTGCGCTGCTGGGAACCAGTGGAGACTGGACGACCCTGACCAACGGCCCCGGGAACATCAGCAACTTTCCCGGATTCGCCAGTGTCACCAATTATGTCCTGCAGATTACCCTGCAACGGACGGATACAAGCTCCCTCGCGGTCACCATCTCCTGGTTGAATAGTGGAAACGGCGCGAGCCTGACGACATCCTTCACGGACACAGGAGCCGCCAATTTCAGTTTTGACGGAATCGGCCTCCGTCCATCGGGTAGTAGCTCTACGGCGGCTACAATCATTTTCAGCGAGGCGAAGGTTGAATACATCCCCGGGGCCACGGCTCCGTCGATCACGGAAGATGTGCAGGACCAACAGGTTCTCGTGAGCCAGACCGCCTCGTTCAGCGTGCTGGCCAGCGGAACATTGCCGCTCTTCTATCAATGGTATTACAATACCAACTCGCTTCTGACAAACGCCACCAGTTCGTCGTTGACGATCACGAACGCGCAGTTGACGGATGCCGGCGACTATTCTGTCGTCGTGTCCAACACGTACGGAGTCGTCACCAGTTCGGTGGCCCAGTTGTCCGTGAGTACTCCCGACGCGCCCACGATCATCACCCAACCGCAAGACCAGACCGTTTCGCCGGGAGACAGCGCGGTCTTTACCGTGGAAGCCGGCGGCTCCGAGCCTCTGAGCTACCAGTGGTACTACAATACAAACACGCTGGTGGACGGCGCCACCGACAGCACGTTGACACTGACCAATGTTCAACCCGGGCAGGCGGGCGTGTACTCCGTCATCGTCAGCAACCTCGCGGGCACCATTACCAGCTCCAACGCGATGCTCAACGTCAATACCAACCCCGCGGCACCCGTCTTTACCTCGGAGCCCGCATCGCAAGTGGTTCTGGCGGGTAGCACGGTCACGTTGACGGCGTCAGCCAGCGGCACGGCCCCCATCAGCTACCAGTGGTATACCAATAACGTGCCGATTTCGGGTGCGACCTCGCCCACGTTGACCCTGGTAAGCGTCCAGACCTCCGCCGATGGCAGTTACACGGTCACGGCTTCGAACAGCGTCGGGGTCGCAACCAGCGACCCGGCCCAGCTTACCGTAACGGCGTCGGTGTACGTGCCGAACAGCGCGTATAACCTGACCGGCTTTGCTTCGGGGACCACCGGTGGCGGCGTGCTGGCGGACACGGACCCCAACTATGCCAAGGTCTATACCGCGACCGACCTCGCCAACGCGCTCAACAGCAAGACCGTGAAGGTCATTGAGATCATGAACGACCTCAATCTGGGCTATAACGAAATCGAAGCCTCGGCGAAAGCTACCAGCGAACCGTTCCGCGCTGGTGAAACACCGCTGCTTCATCCCGTGTTGCTCGTGACCGGCGAAAGTGACGTTGATATCCAAAAGAAAAACGGTCTGACGATTTTTTCGGCCAATGGTTGGGCCATCCATCACTGCAAGTTTAATATTAAGAATTGCAGCAACATCATCATCCGGAATCTCAAATTCGACCAGTTGTGGGAATGGGATGAATCAACCAAGGGACAATACGACAGGAATGACTGGGACTTCATCACGCTGGGCGATGGCGGCGCGGTGAGCAACATCTGGGTGGATCACTGCACGTTCACGAAGTCCTACGATGGCAATCTCGATACCAAAGCCGGCTGCTCGGGCATCACCATTTCCTGGTGCAACTACGTCGGCGACGACGGCGCCACCAATCCCAATAGTTGGGTCTGGCAGCAGATCAACTCACTCGAATCGAACAAATCGAGCTACGCGATGTATAATTTCCTCCGCACCAATGGTTACAGCACCACCAACATCGTCACGATCATGCAAGCGCATGACAAGACGCACCTAGCGGGTCAAAATGATCTCGACCCGGACAACGCGACCATCTCGATGACCTTCCACCACCTGCACTTGGGCGTGTGGGATCGTTGCGTGCCGCGCCTGCGCGCGGGCAACGTGCACGATTACAATCTCTATGTGGACGACACATTGGTGCTGGCGGCCAAGCGTCTGCGCGATTCGATCGCGGCCACCATGAGCACGGCCAACCAAAACACACTGAATAACACCTACAGTTTCGATCCACCCGTCAACGGCACAATCTCCACGGAAAGCGGAGCCATTTTGGTGGAAAAATCGGTGTATATTGATTGCCTCTATCCGCTGCGCAACAACCAAACCGACCCGTCAAATCCGGAATACACCGGCAAGATTATGGCTCTGGATTCGATCTATCATTTTGACAACACGGACGGATCGACCACGGATTACCGGGGCGACAGCACCAACGCCACCGGATTCGCCGACTTCGGTCCAGCCCAAGCACCGGTCATCGCCTTCTCATGGAATCTGACAGGCAATCAACTGCCCTACACGTATTACCCGGACGATCCGGCCCAACTGCAAGCCATCGTCACCAGCCCCACGGCTGGCGCAGGCGCGGGCGTGCTTACGTGGAACAAGACCAACTGGTTGGTGACCTCCTATGCCCCAACGGCGCCGATCATCACCGCCAGTCCGCAAGGCCTGACGGTGACCAATGGGCAGAGCGCCTCGTTCACGGTCGTGGCCGGCGGCAGCGCGCCGTTGACGTACCAGTGGTATTTCAACACTAGCTCACCGGTGTCTGGCGCCACCAATGCGACCTTCTCGATTACCAGCGTGCAATCGACGAACCTCGGCCCCTATTTCGCCATTGTGAATAACACGGCTGGTAGCGCCACGAGCGCCGTGGCCGTGCTGCAGGTTTCTTCCGGGTGCTCCGTCGGCGCGGCGGGCTCGATCAGCGGCCCGATTGCCGTCTGCCCGGGCCAAACCGGTCTGAACTATTCGATTTCCAGCGTCGGTGGCGCGACGACCTATGCGTGGACCGTGCCGTCCGACGCGACGATCACCGGCGGTCAGGGCCCGACTTCCATTATCGTCACTTGGGGTTCGACCGCCGGCAACGTGACGGTCACACCGTCTGCCGGTGGGTGCACCGGCAATGGCTCCAGTTTGTCCGTGGCGGTCAATGCCGCCCCGGGCATCCTATCGGGTCCCTCGCCGCAGGCCGCCTGTGACGGCGGGTCGGCAAACTTCACCGTCTCGGCGAGCGGCGCGGGCCTGAGTTATCAATGGCAGGAGAACGGCTCCAATATCAGCGATGGCGGCACCATCGGCGGCTCGGGCACGAGCACGTTGACGCTCACCGGCGTGGGCACGGGCGACTCGGGAGCAAGCTTCGATTGCGTGGTCAGTGGCACGTGCAGTCCGCCGGCGACCTCCGGTGCCGCGACCCTGACGGTCAATGCCGCTCCCGCGGCGTTCAATGTCACCGGCGGCGGTTCGTACTGCGCGGCCAGCGGCGGTGTGACGGTCGGCTTGGATGGATCGGAATCGACGGCGGATTACCTGTTGGAGTTGAACGACACTCCCACCGGTACATTGGTTGCGGGCACGGGCAGCGCTTTGGCGTTCAGCAACCAGACGGCGGTGGGCACCTACACGGTGATCGCGTCCAACGTGACCAGCGGGTGCACGGCGACAATGAACGGCAACGCCAGCGTGACGCCGGTCGATCCGTTTACGTGCTGGGAACAGATCTACGGCATCACCAACTGCGCGGTCTGCGATGGGAATTCCTCCTACACGGGCGACGGCATGAGCAATACCAACAAGTTCCTCGCGGGCTTCAACCCCACCAACGCGGCGGCGTACCTGCACGTGATTAGCGTCGCCGAAGCCAATGGCACGAATATCGTCGTGACGTATCTCGGCGCCAATGGCGACAGCACGTCGCCGCTGGGCAGCCTGACCTACACCAACATCTTGGATTACACCACCGGCACGGCCAACGGCAGCTACTCCAACATCAACTT
>JBEKBH010000045.1:0-19867 GCA_050015495.1 Verrucomicrobiia bacterium | reverse complement strand
GGATGATAATTTCATCCAGTGCCTCCCTCAGCGTCGGCGAGGCATGGGGTTTGTGTTTCGCATCTTCGATCTCCGCGAGCAAGCGCCTGGCATCCGGGTCGCTCGGATTTTGCTGCAACATCTGCATGCAGCGCGCCTCGGCTTCGTCATACCGGCCCGTCCGCTCCAGAAGAATCACGGTCTGCTCGTTGGTAAGCTGGACCGTGTTGGTCTCCATTGCCGCGATCGCGCCCTGCGTGACGAACAACCAACTGGTGAGCGCCAGGACACCGAGGCAGGTCGCGACCGAGTTATTGCGTCTCATCGAAGACCACCTCGCCTCCCACCATCGAGAAGCTCACCTGCTTGTCGGCGTAAACGATGGCTTCATACGGGTCTCCGCTGCTGCCATCCATCGGCGCGGCGATCAGGTCGGCCCAGGCGCCGACGCCGATGCGTCCCAGCTTTTCGCGGAGATTCAACGCCTTGGCGCCGTTGACCGTGGCCAGGGTCAACAATTCCTGGGCGGACATGCGTGGAAATACATGGCCGAGCACCTGCATTTCGCTCAGCATGTTCAATGTATCGTTGCTGGCCATGCTGTCGGTGCCCAGGCAACAATTGATCCGGTTCTCTTTCCATGTGTCCAGCAGCGGCGCGCCACGACCAAAGAACCGATGCGACTTTGGGCAGTGCACCACGTGTGTGCCGGTCTGCTTCATCAGTGAGACGTCCAGCGGTGTGAGGTAATTCGCGTGCGCCGCGAGGCAGTTGGGCCCAAGCACGCCGCACTCGGCCAGCAATTGGGTCGGGCTGACGCGTTTGCAGTCGGACATGTCGCGGCCCGCGCGAAAAAAATAGTCATACATATGCCCCGTGCCGCGACGAATCATGTCGTCTTCCTCCTCCGACTCGGCCAGATGCGTTGTCAACGGAATGTTACGCCCGTGCGAGTATTGGGCGCAGATCCGGTACAGCTCCGCGGTCGCTGTGTAAGGTGCATGCGGGGAGAACCCAAACCCACCGCGCGGGTTGGAATGGGCCGCGATGAATTCCAACGCCTGCGCCGCCACTTCGCGGGCGCCCTCGGGACGATTGAAATCGATCATTTCCAGGCACCACCACACCCGCAGTCGCGGCGGTGGAATCTGGTCGATAAACCTCGGGAACGACTCGATGTTCACCACCGTGGTCGTCCCGGACCGCGCCAGCATATCCAGACCCATTTGGATTCCCCCGAGATATTCCTTGTCGGGGTGGAGCTGCTTGGCGGCGACCAACTGCAGCAGCCACTCGGTGAAACTGCCGCGCCACTGGACCTCATCGTGAAGCCGGGTATAATCGAGATGGCAATGCCCATTGATCAATCCCGGTGCCAACGCCCGTTCGCCGAGGTCGCGAACCTCGCCCGTGTGCGCCGCCCGCACCTCCGCGTTCTTGCCCACAGCCACAATCGTGTCGCCTTCGATGGCCACCGCGCCGTCTTCGATCGGCGGCTGGTCCATTGGCACCACATATCGCGCCCGCAAAATCATGAAGTTATTGCCCCCCATCGCACGGAATCCGGATACGTTCGATGGAGCGGGCGCGACCGGTCGTCTCATCCACGTCGACAATCGCGCCGCACAGCGCGACATCACCCTCCGCCACTTCCATCTTCTGCGGCATCTGGGTGAGGAACCGCTGGAGCACCGCGCCGACATCCCGCCCCAGCACGGAATCATGCGGCCCGCACATCCCGGCGTCCGACAGGTACGCCGTGCCTTTGGGAAGAATATGTTCGTCCGCTGTCGCCACGTGTGTGTGTGTTCCAATCACCGCGCTTACCTTACCATCCAGGAACCGACCCATGGCAATTTTCTCGCTCGTGGCTTCGGCATGCAAGTCTACGATGATGATTTTCGTCTGCGTAAGCAGCCGCGCCACCTCGGCTTCGGCGGCGCGAAACGGGCAATCCGTGTTCGGCATGAACACCCGGCCGATAAGATTCAACACTCCCACCGGCGGCAATCCGTCCAGTCGTACCACGGTCGATCCTTTTCCCGGGGCGGAAGCGGGGAAGTTCAGAGGACGCAGCAGCCGGGGCTCGCGCTGGATGACCTCATAGACCTCTTTTTGGTCCCACACGTGGTCACCCGAGGTGATCACGTCCACCCCGCTCGTGAGCAACGCGTCCACCGTCGATGCGGTCAGGCCGGCCCCATGCGCGCTGTTTTCGCCGTTGGCGATGACGAAGTCGATGTCTCGTTCCTCCCGCAGGCGCGGCACCAGAGTCGCAACCGCCCGCCGCCCAGGTTTGCCGACGACATCGCCGATAAACAGGATCCTCACTTCGCGTACTCCACGGCCCGTGTTTCACGAACCACCGTGACCTTGATCTGGCCGGGGTACTGCAATTCCGCCTCGATCTTTTTGCTGATGTTGCGCGCCATCTGGACTGCCTCATCATCGGTGACGGTATTCGGCAACACAAACACGCGAATCTCCCGTCCCGCCTGCAGGGCATAGCTCTTATCGACACCAGGGAAGGCGTTGGCGACGGTTTCGAGTTTCTCGAGGCGTTGGAGGTACAAATCCATGCTCTCGCTGCGGGCGCCGGGTCGCGACGCGCTAATGGCATCCGCCGCGCTGGCCAGCACGCCGTATGTGGTAATGGGCTCGACTTCGTGGTGGTGACAAGCGACCCCCTGCCACACTTCTTCCGGCTCGCCGTACTTCCGCAGAAGTTCCGCCCCGATCTTGGCGTGTGATCCTTCGACTTCGTGGTCCACCGCTTTCCCGATGTCGTGGAACAGGCCGACGCGTTTGGCGATCTGCTGGTTGAGGCCGAGTTCCGCCGCCATCATGCCCTCGATCTCGGCGACTTCGACGGAGTGATCCAACACGTTCTGGGCAAAACTGTGCCGGAACCGGAGTCGTCCAAGCAACCGGGTCACTTCGGGATGCACCTTTTGCAACCCAACCCGAATCACGGCTTCCTCACCCGCTTTGTGGATCAGCCCGTCCAGTTCTTCCCGGACCTTTGCGACCTCTTCCTCGATGCGGGCCGGATTGATCCGGCCATCGGTGATAAGGTGTTCCAACGTCTGCCGGGCCAACTCGCGACGGACGGGGTCGAATCCGCTGAGCACCACCGCCTGGGGCGTATCATCAATGAGCACGTTGATCCCCGTGGCGGCTTCAAAGGCGCGGATGTTCCGTCCTTCGCGGCCAATGATGCGCCCTTTCATCTCCTCGCTCGGGAGCGTGATGGTACAGTTCGTCGCCGTCTGGACATAGCTCGATGCGCACCGTTCGATGGCGATGGTGATGGTCCGTTTGGCCTCGCGGTCCGCGTCTTGTTTGGCTTCTTCGAGGATTCGTCGGGTCATCGCGGCAGCTTCCGCATGGATGTCCTCCTGGAGTTGCAGCAGCAGGCGTTTCTTGGCTTCCTCGGCGCTGAGACCCGCCACTCGTTCCAGTTCACGCTGGATCAGTTTTTTTAGGTCGTCAATCTCGGTTTGGATCTTGTGGAGTTCCTTCTCCCGTTCCACAATCGTCACTTCCTTCTTGGAAACCTCCTCCGTCTTTCGATCGAGCAAATCAGCCTTGCGATCCAGGTTCGATTCGCGCTGCATGACCCGCTTCTCCACTTCCAGCAATTCCTGCCGTCGTTCCCTGCTTTCCTTGTCAAACTGCTCCCGTACTCGGAGCGTTTCTTCCTGCGTTTTTACCCGCGCATCCCGAAGCGTTTCTTCCGCTTCCTTCCGCGCGGTCTCAATGATCCCACCAGCCGCTTTGGTATCCGCTTTCGCCTTCGCCTGGCAGAGGAACCAGCCGAACGCGATGCCGACGACCGCGGTGATGAGACCGATTATGATATAGGTCATTGTCGGTTACCCTTGGGGTTGACCACTCGTGTTTCCGTCACAATGAAGTCCATGCGGGCGTCATGCGCTTCCGCCGGGACCTCGTCCAATACCTGGAAATCGAAGGCCAGCGCGATCTTTGCTCCGCTGGTTTGCCGCAGCAGGCGGTCGAAGTGACCCAATCCGCGGCCCAATCGATTTCCTGTTTCATCGAACGCCAACCCGGGCACCAGCGCCGCGTCGATTCGATCGAGCGCCGCCGAACGTACCGCCCCGGGTTTCGGTTCCAAAATTCCAAATTTGCCTGCTGTCAACTCGCCGTCGAAATCATGCAGCTCGGACGCGGCGTAGCCTTGCGTCCCCGCTTCAAACCGCGGCACGCACACCTGGCGGCCCATGGCGAGCAACTGGCGGATCAATCCCTGCGTATCCACTTCGTTTCCCGTGGACACGTAGACCAGCAGGCGGGTGGCGGCGGTGAATTCCTTCAGGACCGAGAGCCGCTCCCAGATGGCCGCGCTCTTCGCGCGAACATCCGCTGCGTCCTGCCTGGCCAGGCGCGCGCGCATCTGTTCCCGCAGCGCTATTTTTTCTTGAGCAGTTGCTTCCATTTGTCCATTCGTTCGCGCACCTTGATTTCGAAGCCCTGGTCGCCCGGTTCGTAATACTTGCGATGCTCGGGCAAATGGTCTTGTTCGACGATGTGTCCCTCGAAATCGTGGGCGTACTTGTAGCCTTTGCCGTGGCCGAGCCGCGCCGCGCCCTTGTAATGCGTGTCCTTGAGGTGCTGGGGAACTTCCAGTGTTCGTCCCTGCTCCACGTCGGCTTTGGCGCTCCAGATCCCTTTCGCGCTCGCATTCGATTTCGGCGCGGTCGCGCAATATACCGTCGCTTCGGCCAAAGGCAACTCGCCTTCCGGCCAGCCGATGAACTCCACGGCGTGATGCGCCGCCACCGACAGAACCAGCGCCTGCGGGTCCGCCAGGCCGATGTCTTCTGCGGCCAGAATCACGATCCGTCGCGCAATGAACCGCGGGTCTTCCCCCGCGACCACCATTTTCGCCAGCCAGTACAACGCGGCGTCGGGATCGCTGCCGCGCATCGACTTGATGAATGCCGAGATCGTGTCGTAATGCTCGTCCTCATCCCCGTCGTAGACCACGGCCTTCTTCTGGATGGATTCCTCGGCGATCTCTTTGGTGATATGCCCCGAAGGAGTGGTCAGGACGCCGATTTCCAGGGAGTTGAGCGCTTTGCGTGCGTCGCCGTCACAAGCCGTGGCGAGGAAATCCAGCGCGTCGGCGTCCACTTTGACTTTCTTGGCGCCGAGGCCGCGCTCTTTGTCCGCCAACGCCCGTTGCAACAAGTCTTTGATGTCCGCCGGTGACAGCGGCTGGAGCTGGAAAATCTGCGAGCGCGACACGAGCGGTGAGTTGACGTAGAAAAACGGGTTGTGCGTCGTCGCGCCGATCAGGCGGATTGTCCCGTTCTCCACGTCGGGCAGCAGCACGTCCTGTTGCGCCTTGTTGAACCGGTGAATCTCGTCGATGAACAGGATCGTGCGTTGCCCCGCGTTGGCCAGCCGGTTGGCGGCGGTCGCGATGACACGGCGGATATCCGCGACATTCGCTTCCACGCCACTGAGCCTCTCGAACTTGCTCTTGGTGGCGTTGGCGATGACCTGGGCGAGGGATGTCTTGCCCGTTCCCGGCGGGCCGTACAAGATGATGGAACTGATGCGGTCGGCCTTGATCGCCCGCCACAGCAGCTTGCCCTCTCCGAGGATGTGGCCTTGCCCGACGAAATCATCGAGTGTCCGCGGGCGCATTCGGGTGGCCAATGGTGTGGTGGCGAGGTCGCCGGCGTCCGCCGTGGCGGCGGGTCTCACCGATTGGTTGGAAAATAGATTCTCGGTCATGACCACCAGTCTGGCCCGATACTCGGAGCCGCGTGTGATCTGTGGCGTTAACCGACGGGAGCCCGAACGCCCCGCGAGGCCGGGCACCAAAACGAAATACCCCGCCGTAATGCCGTCTAAACGATATCTTTGAACCCCTTACTAATAGGGGGCTCTGCCGGCTGTTTCATGCTTCCAGTGAAGGCATGCAATCCACAACCGAACACCGAGCTCCGTCAATGACGGTGTTGGCTCAAAGAAGTGTCGTTTGTTACGTACATGGCAGGGTATTTCGAAACTCTTGCCTTGGCAAAGAACATCGGCGACCACGGTCGCCCGCCTGCTTCCCTTTTACCTCTTCTCCCGGTCGAATTCAAGAATTTTCCAGTCACATTTATGGTCGTCGCTCAATCACCCTGCACACGCGCGTCAGCTTTCGCGAATCTCACACTTCAACGTCTGCACCAACGAACGTTTCAACTGTTCATGCGCCCCGTTCACCTCTGTATCCGTTAACGTCCTATCGGACGCGCGGAATGTCAACGAGTACGCCATCGATTTCTTTCCCGTCGGTATCGAACCGCCTTTATAAATATCAAAAAGTTCGACCCGTTCCAAGACTTTATTTCGTCCCGATTCGATGGCCGCGACGATTTCGGCATGTGACACCGTGTCATTTACCACCAGCGCCATATCGCGCACCACCGCGGGGAATTTCGGCAATTCGCGGAAAGTTTTTTCCCGCACTTGCGACGTCAGCAAGGCGCTCAGATCCAGTTCCGCGACGCACACCGCATCGCGAAGGTCGAGTCGTTTTGCCTGAATGGGCGAAATCTGCCTGATCTCGGCGGCGACGCGCACACCCAACGCGTCCCCCACCTCTTCCAGCGCGCCCTTCACATCGTAATAATCCAGCCTGGCTTCCCGCGTCCCCGCCTCCCAGGAATCTGGTTGGCGCCGACCGGTGACCGCCAGCGCCAAGTGCAACGATTCTTTCCCATCCGCCCCGAACACCCGGCCGATTTCGAAAAGTTTCACATCGTATTGGTGGCGCGAAACGTTCGTGCGCAGGTTGCCCAACAAGCCGGGCTCGAGCTTCGCGCGCAGCGCCTGTTGGTCCGTACTCAACGGATTCTGCAGCTTCAGTTCGCCAGCGCCGACCAGTGTCTGGTTCTGCGCCTCGTGGAATCCGAGCGCGGTCAGAGTCTCCCGTACCTTCGCGAGCGCATCCCACTGCTTGTCGAATCTCGAGACGGTCGCGACCGATGGCTGGCGTGTCGCCGGTATCTTCTCGACCCCGTAAATGCGACACACTTCCTCGATCAAATCGACCTCGCGCTCGAGGTCCACGCGGAACGTCGGCACTTCGGTTTCGCACGATTGTGAATCCGACGAAATCACCGCCAGGGAAAGCCCCGTGAAAATCTTCCTCACCGTCTCCGGCGGGACGTCGACGCCCAGCAGGCGGTTCACCTGGGCATACCGGCACCGCACCCGCCGTTTCGCGATGGGTTTCGCAAGCGTGTCGATGATGCCCACCGCCACCTGTCCGCCGGCCAGTTGCTGGATCAATTGTGCCGCGCGATTGCTCGCCCAGATCACGCCGTCAATGTCCGCGCCGCGCTCGAATCGATAACTCGAATCGCTCGACAGCCCGCATTGTTTGGAGGTCTTACGGACGTTGGCGGGTAGAAACCAGGCGCTCTCCAGCAGCACGTCCGTGGTGCCGTCGTTGATCTCGCTGTCCTTGCCGCCCATGATGCCCGCCAGCGCCACCGGGTGGTTCGCGTCGGCAATGACCAGCATGTCGCTGGTCAACTCGATCGCGGTCCCGTCGATGGCCACGAACTTTTCGCCCTTCGCCGCGCGCCGCACCACGATGCGATGCTCAGTCAACCGGTTGTAATCGAACGCGTGCAACGGATGACCGGATTCGAGCAGCACGTAGTTGGTAACATCCACGACGTTGTTGACCGGACGCAACCCAACCTTCTCCAGAAGTCGTTTCAACCAGGCAGGACTGGGACCGATTTTCACGCCGCGGATGACGCGCGCCGTGTAACGCGGACACAGCTCGGGCACCTCGATTGTGATCGAAGTGAGCTTGTCGACGTCTTCACCGGATTCGTGGACAACAACATCCGGACGCCTCAGCGGCTTCCCCGTCAGCGCGCCGATCTCACGGGCAATGCCGATGACGCTGAGCCAGTCGGGGCGGTTCGGCGTGACCTCGATATCGAACACCGTGTCGGTGCCGCCGAGCGCGTCGCTGAGCTTGGTGCCTATCGGCGTGTCGGCCGGCAAGATCAGCAGGCCGTCCTCTCCTTTCGGGAGGCCCAGTTCTTCCGCCGAACACATCATGCCTTGCGATTCAACACCGCGCAGTTTCGCTTCCTTGATCGTCATCCCGTTGGGCAGGGTCACGCCGGGCAACGCCAGCGGCACTTTGTCGCCGACCTTGTAGTTCTTCGCGCCGCACACGATCTGGCGTTCGCCTTGGCCGTCATTGACCCGGCATACCGAAAGCTTGTCCGCATTTGGATGCTTGTCGCTGGAAAGAACCTGGCACACGACGACCTGCTGGAGCACGCCGCCCCCGACGGTGGCCATGTCTTCCACCTCGATTCCCGCAAAGGTCAGTTTGTCGGCCAATTCGGCTGGCGACCAATCGAAGTCCACGTACTGCTTGAGCCAGTTGTATGTGAATTTCATCTTTCTAGAACTGCTCCAGAAACCTCACGTCATTTTCGGTGAAGAGGCGGATGTCGTTGATGGACCACATGATCATGGCGAGGCGTTCGATGCCGAAGCCGAACGCCCAGCCGGTATATTCGTCGTCGGGATAACCGACGGCCTTGAAGACGTTGGGATCGACCATGCCGCAGCCGGCGATCTCGATCCATTCCTTGCCACGGGCACGGAAATGCGGCGTGCTCAGGTCGATCTCGAAACTCGGCTCGGTGTACGGGAAGAAATGGGGCCGGAACCGCACTTCCGTCTCGGGTGAGAGCAGTTGTTTGAAGAAAAACTCGACGGTGCCTTTCAGGTCGGCAACCGTCACGTTCTTATCCACGTACAGGCCTTCGATCTGGTGGAAGGTCGGGCTGTGGGTGGCGTCGAGTTCATCGCGGCGGAAGACGCGGCCCGGCGCGACGATGCGAATCGGCGGTTTCTGCTTGAGCATCGTCCGGATTTGCACAGGCGACGTGTGCGTACGGAGCAAATAACGGCCGAGCTTGGGGTCGGGCGGCATCGCTTTGTCGTCGATGTACAGCGTGTCCTGCATATCGCGCGCCGGGTGGTTGGCGGGCGTGTTCAGCGCGTCGAAACAATGCCATTCGTCCTCGATTTCGGGCCCGTCCTCGACGGCGAACCCCATGCGGCGGAAAATCTCGACCGTGCGCTCGAAAATCTGGGTGAGTGGATGCTGGTGGCCGATGTGGTGGCGCCGGCCCGGCAACGTCACGTCGATGGCGGGCCCCGAGGATGCGGCCTTCGCTTCCAATTCTTCCCGCTTCGCCTCGATGGCGGCGGTGAGCGCGGTCTTCACCTCGTTGGCCAGCTTGCCAATCCGCGGCTTCTCGTCCTTGGGAAGTTTGCCCAATTGCTCGAGCGCGGCGGACACGACGCCGCTCCTCCCGAGAAACCTGGCCTTGAGTTGGTCAAGGGACGGAAGATCGGCGCACGCGGCGAGTGCGGCTTCGGCCTCGGCGCGAGCGGACTGAAGTTGTTGTTCCAATTCGGTCATACGGTCAATCAGCCTAGGGAATTGTCGGCGGATTCGCAAGCTTGGGTTCGGCGGTGGTATCAACCAGTCGCATCGAGATATCCGTCTGGCGAATCAGCGCCCGCTCTCGGGCTGTGAATTCGTCATATTGATAAGGCGCAAATTGCATGGGGTGGGCGAAGCGGAGCACAACGCGGCCCTGGGGGGGAGTTTTCGCACCGTGAATCTTCTCCAGATACTGCGCGTTCAACAGGACGTATCGGGTTGGTTGGGTCGGCGTTTTCGAAGGCGCAAATTCATCCTCCACCTTGGGACAGTCAATCGTGGCCGCTTCGGAGAAGACCCCGTACTCCGCGGCGACCAAACGGCGTACGTCGCGGGGGAACCATTGCTGCAGTGGACCACGGAAATTCCATGCCGCCTGCAGAATCAACAGGATTCCCCCCGTCTGGAGAATCCGTTTCCCCCAGGTCGTGCCGGCCGGGTCCCAAAGACGAATGCCTGCAAACGCTCCACTCAGGCAAAGAAACGGTACCAGCTGCCGGGCCGCACGCCCGTACACAGCAAGGCTGGAGGGACCCAAGCTGCCGAGAATCAGTAATCCGTACAGCGCGCCAAGCATCGCGACCCAAACCGATCCATAGGTGGGCATCGGGCGTCGTCTCACAGCCGACCACAGCATCCATGCCAACGCCGCCAACCAAAAAGTCAGCAGTCCATGCTCCGCGTCCCACAGGTACGCCCACGGCGCCCACCAGCCTTCGGAGTACATCTGAGGAGATACCGTGGCGGCAAAGGACATCATTCCCTGCACGAAAGATCGTCCGAACACGACGGCGCGGCCAACGGTGAAGATTAGGAACCATGTCAGGGGGCCGAGTGCAAACCAGAAGATCCGATATCCGACCTCTCTCACGCTGGAGGCGTTCCACAGGATTACGGTCCCCGATATCACGGAGACGACGGCCCAATAGCGGTAGTACGTAAAGAACGCCGCCCCGGCCAACCACCCGCTACACAACAGGCGTTTCCATCCGCCCTTCCGTATCCCGACGGCCAGGCTCCCCAACGCGAGGGCCAGTGACGCGTCATAGGGCAGTGTGTGCCGCGAATAGTAGAACATCGTATTCGATCCCGCCATCAGGGCCATGGCGAGGAGCGCCTCGGTGCGGCCGCCCCCGGCGCGGCGGACGATCGTCCCGATCAACAGAATCGACACCACCGATGCCAGAGAGAGAACGACGGCGCCAAACCGCACTGTGGTTTCAAACGGCATCTCCCCGATGGAAGTTCCGGTCAGCCCTGCCCACGCCCAATGGATTGCCACCGGTACGCAACCCAGGCAGGTGAACCCGGGGTGCTGGTTCCAGTCCAAAATCGGTTCGAGAGCCGGGTTCCATAGACCCTGGCTGAGGCGATAGACGACGACACCGGACCACCAGAACCGTTTCTCATCGGGAAACCAATACTGTCCCCCGGCAAACACCAGCCACCATCGCAAGGCGACGCACACACCGACCAATCCGACGACCCGCCAATCCCATCGTGCCGGCCGCGGCCATTGCCCATCGGTTGCCATTCGCTTGTCGCTCAACTCGGTCCTCGACTTGTTATCGCGGACGATACGCGCCCAATCTGTCTCAAACCAGAAAAGCCTTTGCCGCTTCGAGCACCTGCTCGACGGTGACCCGTTTCATGCATTCCATAGGCACGTTGTTGGCGCAAGAGTCCTTGAAGCACGGCGAACAGGGAATGCCGGCGCGCAGGACAACATGCTGGCCGCCGTACGGTCCGGTGAGCGCGGGATCGGTCGGCCCGAAGATCGCGACCACGGGTGTGCCTACCGCCGCCGCGAGGTGCATCGGGCCGCTGTCGTTGGCGATGACGACCTGGCAACGACGATAAAGTTCCGCCAACTGAAACAGGTCCGTTTGGCCCGCCAGATTGCGTCGTCCCTGGGCAATCTTGTCGATTGACTCCCGTTCGGCGGCGGAACCCGTCAATACGACGCGCGCGGACGGGAGGCGACGGATGAGTTCGGCGAACCTGTCGTGGCCCCACAGCTTCGTCGTCCAACGCGCGGACGGGTTCACGGCGACCAGGCCTTCGGAGATTACCGATTTGGACACGCCGAGCGGAAATTCGATGGGAGCCGAGTCGCAGCCCAGGTGCCGCGCGGCGAGGAGATAGCGATCGACGGCATGCGCGCGCGGAACCCTGACGATCTCGTTGTAGAACCATCGGGCGCCTTCGCGGGCGTCGCTCAACCCGATGCGGCGCGGCGCCCGGGTCGCCCAACTGATGACGCCACTGCGCAACAGTCCTTGCAGATCGATGGTGATATCGAAATGCCGGCCCCGGAGTGCGGCCAGAAAGCTCCCGAAGCGCGGAAGTTGCGTCAACGAACCAAAGCGCTTGCGCTCGAACGGAATGACTTCGTCAATGATCGGGCAATGTTGCAGGAGGGATGTGAGTGTATCGTTCACCAGCCAAGAGATGTGGGCCTGGGGATATTTCCGGCGGATAAGATTGACCGTCGGCAGCGCCTGGACGACATCCCCAAGCGAACTGGGTTTGATGATGAGAATCCGCATCAGGCGGGAGCTTACGATGTGTCCGCCCTTCTGTGAAGCGCCGGTTTTGGATGCTGCCGCCCGTGACCGGGCCGGTGAGCCATGCCCTGCGTGAGTGGCGTTGCCACAACGTGGCTCACGCTAGCGGCCGTGTGCCAGGCGCTCGGCGAGAGACTCGGGGAGCCCGGCGGCGCGAATCTTCTTCTGGGTCATTCCGATATCGTACGCCACGCGGCGCAATTCGATGAGATTGTTCATGAGATCGAACACCACGTAGGACGACTTCGGGTTGCGATCCCGTGGCTGGCCGACGGAGCCGACGTTGATGAAATACTTGCGGCCGACTTCGATTTTAATCTTCGAGTACAGGCCACCCTGCAGCCCGTTGGGGCCGCGGACAAATGCCACCGGTACGTGGGTGTGGCCATTGAAACACACGGGCGTGTGCTGATAATTAAAACTGGCCTGCGCGGCCAGCCGGTCGAAGACGTACGCCCATTTTTCCGGCAGATCGAGCGTGGCGTGAACGATGGTGAACGATTCGACATGGCGAACGTACTTGAGGTCGCGCAGCCAGGTTTTCTCCTCGGCGCTCAACTGGGTGCGGGTCCAGCGGATGGCTTCGGCCGCCATCGGATTGAACCCGGTAAGTTCGATTTCCGAGGCGCAGTACTCGTCATGGTTTCCCATGATCACGGGGCAGTCCAGACGACGAACCGCGTCGAGGCATTCCTTCGGATTCGGCCCGTAACCGACGATATCGCCGAGACAGACGTAATGCGTGCACTTTTGCTCGCGCGCGTCCTTGAGGACCACATCGAGCCCTTCGAGGTTTCCGTGAATGTCACTGAGGATCGCGTAGCGTATGGCGGCGCTGGCCATGGTCATGGTGTCGGTTTGGGAAACACACGTTGTTGGTTGGGAATTTGCAGGTCATCTTCCAGCCGGCGAATTTCCCGTTCAATGATGCTCCACGCCTGTTGCGTCGTGGAATGATCCAAATACCACAGGTGTTTCCACTCCTCGTAGGCGGCGTGGATGTCGCCACATTTTTCGAGCGCCCGCGCATAGATCCGCGGGACGAATTGTGGCGCATCGGGAAAACTCGCCGCCTTCCCGAAATATTCGGCGCTCTTGCAAAACGCATCATGACACGGCGGGCTGTCACAGTCCTTGCTCAGCTTCTCGAAATAGAGCCAGCCCATGGTAAAATACAATTCGTACCGGTTCGGAATGTTTCCAATTCCACGCACGAGAAACTCCCGCGCCTTTTCGTGCCATTCGCGCTCCCGCTTGACGCCCTCGGCTTTCGTTCGGTTTTTCGGGTCCGAAAACGCGCCGTAGCCAATGTTCCAGGCCATGTGCCACTGGCCCAGATCCCAAAACATAATCGACTGCGGCTGCAGGGTGACGACGATTTCGATATTGCGGTATTGTCGCAGCCACTCCCGTTTCTCCCAGAAGTCGTGGCTCTGGATCCACAAAAAATCAGCCACGATGCCGCGCATCCCTGCCAGCAACGCAATGGCGAGGTTCTGGCCGACCGCTTCGCGCAATTGGAACGTCACCCGCGCCCCCCCATACTTCATCTGGAGCCGCTCGGCGCGCAAGGAGTTCTCCAACGGCAGGAGGACAAACCCGATACCGAACAGCAGGATGGCCACGACCAGTTTCATGCGCGCTCCCTAAATCTCCCGCCGCGAAAAGACCAGATGGGCGGCAACCACGATCACCAGGGTCCGGGCCACCCCATAGGTGATAATCCGGCCAATGTGACCCCACGGAACCACGCGCCCGAGGTTGATCTCGTCGGCGATGCTGAACAGCCCGAAGTCCGGGACCACCGCCAACACCGCCATGAATAATCGGTGAGCGCCCCACATATCGGCCGCGGTTCCGCGCAACATTCCCGCGACAAACACCATGAAGGGCACAACGACGTTGAACACGAGCGAGGTGGAAAACGTCGACACCAGAAGCGTAACCGAAGCGATGAGGGTCGCCTTCGCCAGATCGGCGAGCAACGCCTTCACCAACTCGACATCGAGCACCTCGGTTTGGACCTGCTCGATTTGCTTCCGCGCCTCCACGTGGGCCTCCGGAGACTCGCCGACGTACGTCTGGCTCAGTTCCCGAATCATCCCCTGCTCCTTGATCCAGAGCACCGCCGCGAACAAGATGCACATGGCCGCCATGCTCAACAACAGCAACAACAAGCTGCCGCAAAATTTTCCCAGCAGAAATTCGAAGCGTCGCACGGGTTTCGCGAGGATGGTGTAGATCGTTCGATTCTCCACTTCGCTCGGCAACAATTGCGCCGTGCCCACAATGGCGATCAACGTGCTGATGACCGAAATCACCCCGAGAGAGGTGTCCTTGATGAACTTCATCTGTTCGCCGAAGGTAAATTGGGCGAAAAACACCGCCGAGGCTATGAACACCAGCCCGATCAGCAAGAACAGGATGAACACCTTTTGGCGGACCGCTTCGGTAAGCGTGTTGACGGCAATCACACTCACCCGGTGCGCGGAGAATCCAACCCGTTCCCGGCTCGTGAATGGCGCGGTCGTGCCGGTCTCAGTCATGTTCACCCTCTCCTTGTTGATCTTTTCTCAGGGCCTCCAGAAACAACGCCTCCAGCGTCGTCTGCGGATGTCCGACCGAGACAATCGACGCCCCCGCTGCACGCACGGCGTCCTCGACCCGGGCGCGGGCCGTTTCGGGCAGGTCTTGCACCGTAATGCTCAGCCGTCTTTGGTCGCTGATGAGCGTCTGGACATCGCCCTCGAGGATCATTTGTCCGCGATTGAGGACGCCGATACGGTCGCAAACGTCCTGTACCTGGGCCAACAAATGCGAACTCAGCAGGACGGTTTTGCCCATGCCCTTCAACCGCAGGATGAGGTCGCGAATGTCCTTGCTGCCGATGGGGTCCACGCCCGCCGTCGGTTCGTCCAGTAAGAGCAGCTTCGGATCATGGATGAGTGCCTGCGCCAGACCGATGCGTTGCAGCATACCCTTCGAGTATCCCGCCAGCCGGCGGTCACGCGCGCGGGACAAGCCAACCAGATCCAACAATTCATCAATGCGTTTCTTCAGTGCTGCGCCGCGCACGCCGCACAGTTTCCCGTAAAATTCGAGCGTCTCGGCGCCGGTCAGATAGCGGTAGAAGTAGGGATTTTCGGGAAGAAACCCGACATGGAGCCGCGATACCACCTTGCTGCAGGGGACATCGAAAATCCATGCGTCCCCCGCGGTCGGGACCACGAGGTCCAGCACCAACTTGAGCGTGGTGCTCTTTCCCGAACCGTTTGGCCCGAGCAACCCGTAGACTTCGCCTTCGCGGACCCGCAAGTTGAGCTTTTCCAGCGCCAGCAGTTTCCCCTTCCGCCAGCCCAGATCGTATTTCTTCGTCAATTGTTCTGTTCGAATGGCATCCATCAATGTCGTATCTCGAAACCGCGGAATTCTTCCGTGGCATCGCTCCAATTCACGTCGGCACTACGTATGTGGCTTCCGAGTTGGCTGGTCCGCAGGGCCTCGGCATAGGCCCGAACCTCCTCTTCGACTCCCTCGGCAACCAGCTCCACCCGTCCATCAGGCAGATTGCGAACGTATCCCGTCACTTCATATCCGCAAGCAATTTCGCGCGCGGTGTACCGAAACCCAACCCCCTGCACCCTCCCTACGTAAAAGACCGTCACGCGTTTGACCATACACTCTGGCTCCCAGACTATCGACAAACCGCAAACCAGTCAAGAGAACGGCTCAACCGGCCCCGGTTTGGGGCCGCCCCCACCCTCGGGAATGCGCACTCCTGTTCCATTGAAAGGCTTGCATTTTGGCGTTCACCGGGCGTAGACTAATTGTGTCACCCCGGAGGAGCGTTATGTCACTATTCGGCGGAATGTTTAGCGGCGGTCAGAAGCATCCGAATCTCGACCAGCTTTCCCAATCCATCCATAACAATCTCGGCTTGCAAATCGGTCCGCCCGCTGAAGACGTCCTGGCCGTGATCGACGCGATGACGACCCACGAACTGCTGGACATCCATAACGCCCATGCGGTGGAGGTCGTGCAGGACCTGCTCATGCGAAAATCGCTGCGAGCCACCATCGATCTCCCGACGCAGGCCGTGGTGCTCTCCGTCGCGGCGCGGGAGGAAATCGAAAGTGAACTGAAGACCGCCCACAGCGCCGTCAAGGTGCTTCATGTCGGCGGCAGTCACGGGACATCGCGAATTATCCGGTCGTTTGGTCCCGCCCCGGAGCCCGTCAAAGTGGCGACACCTGCGGCCTTCGGCCCGGCGGCGCCCGGTGGCGCCGAAAGTATTGCCGTGCCGCCCGCCTTCGAGCACCTCGAAGCGGCCGAACGGTTGTGTCCGATTGTTGTCGATCTGTTCGTCAAACACGGGCAATTGACCAGCGCCGACAAGGATGTGCTCAAAAAGATCCGGCCGACGGATTACACGCTCGACGCGCGCATGGTCGCCTTGGAACGATGGAAGGCGGAGGTCGCCCGCCGCTCCCGCGGCATTCATGTTCGCGAAGGCGGCCCCTCGACCCTTCTGGGCAGCCAGGATGCCTCGGTACAGAAGTCCGAGGACGCGATTTTGCGGCGGTTCGACGCCTTTGTGCAGTGGTTGAGCAAGCTCCTCAAGGCGTTCGAGGGTAGAGGCGTCAAATTTCACGGCAAGCCTGTCTGGCTCCCGCACTAGCTACCTCGACTATCGCTCTCGAGATGATCGGGACGGCGGGATTGCCGTTGAACGACAAACGGTTTCCCCCTCCCATCTCTGCGGAGATGGTCGGGACGGCGGGATTTGAACCCGCGACCTTCCCGACAGATGTCGGGACGCGCTAGCTGGATGTTTTTCCACCTTGCCCGGCAATTAGCCAGTCAATGTACCGGCGGCTCTTCTTGCGCTTAATTTGCAACTCTCGTCTGCGCGCGGCAGGTAAATCCGGGAATTCCTCCAAGTAAACCAACTGATTAGGGGCAATGGGGGCGCGTTGATTTGCTTTCACCGGCGCTGTGCTCCACGAGTCTTCGTTGCGGATCAATGGAGCAGCCAACGTAGCACCAGCCGTCATCAAGGCTGCGAAGGATGTAAACGTAAGCCCGGCGATCTTGCATCCGCCCATCCGAGAAATGGTCGGGACGGCGGGATTTGAACCCGCGACCTCTTGGTCCCGAACCAAGCGCGCTAGCCAAACTGCGCTACGTCCCGAACCGACCATCGACTATAGAAATCTGTCCCCGCGACCTTCCCGAGCGATCTCGGGACGCGACTGCCAATTCAAAGAGTCCGATGCGTGTCAGGGCCCCGTCCCTCGTCTCACAGCCTACTTAATCACACTTTCTTGCGCGCACGCAAGAACTCAATCACCATCGGCATGACCGACAGGATGATAATTGCCAGTTCCACGACCCCAAAATGCTCTTTCACGAACCTCAGCCCGCCAAACCAGTAACCGCCAAACAACAGGAGCGACACCCACAGGACGCCGCCGGCGACGTTGTAGGCGGTGAATTTCAGATACGTCATGTGGCCCACGCCCGCCACAAACGGTGCAAACGTGCGCACGATTGGCACAAACCGCGTGATGATGATCGTCTCGCCGCCGTATTTCTCGTAGAACGCGTGCGTCTTTTCCAGGTACTTCGGTTTGATGATCCCAGGAAACCTCGCGGCGAGCTTGTCACCGAAGAGGTGACCAACCGAATAGTTTGTCGTGTTCCCGAGGACGGCGGCACCGGCCAGCAGCAGAAACAGCCACCCCACGCTTAGCGGGCTGCCCGCCGTTGCGGCCAACGCGCCTGCCGCAAACAACAGGGAATCGCCGGGAAGAAACGGCGTGACCACAAACCCTGTCTCCGAAAAGATAATCGCGAACAGGAGCACATACGTCCAGCCCGTCCCGTGGGCCTGCATCGCGTCGTTCAGATGCCTGTCCAGATGCAGGAACAGGTCGATGAGTTGGTGTAATACTTGCATAAAGGGTCGCTACGTGTACCATACCGACCCGCCCCTTGTCAGCCGGGAAGATTTCGACGAACCAGATTGGTCTGTTACCCATACCGCCGTCCGCAGTCACGAGAGAACGCTGAAACCACAGAGGTACCGAAGCCGCCAAGCCGGGATTGGCTTGGGGCTCTTGTACCTCTGTGGCTCAACAACGAGGGCAGCCAGCACGGACGGTCCGGTTACCTCGCGCCCGCTTGTGTTACGTTGAACGCCTGCCCGGCAATCGTGATCGTGCCGATAAGAACGTTCGTGGTCGTGTTTTCAGGCACGGTGTAAGTGACCGATCCCTTGCCCGTGACATTCGTTCCGCCCATGATCATGATCCAGCTATTCGTGGTGCTGGGCGTCCAGTCGCAGTCGCTGAAGTTGGGGGTCACCTTCACGGTACCGGTGCCGCCACCGACCTTGAATTTCCCGTCCTTCGGACTCAGCTTGAACGTGCATCCGCCCTTCGCCTGAACGACCGTGACCGTCTGATCCGCAATCGTTATCGTGCCGCTCAAGGGCGTGGTGTTGGTGTTGCCGGGGACGGAGAACGCGACCTTGCCGCTGGTCGTGCCGTTGGTGCCGGAGGTGATCGTAATGAATGGATCGTTGCTCACGGCCGTCCACTCGCAGCCGCTGGTGCCCTTGACCTTCACGCTCACGGTTTTCACGCCGCCCTTGGCCGTGAGGATGACGTTCGTCGCGCTCAACTCGTAGGTGCAGCCGCCGCTACTGCTAGAAGTGCCCGATTCGGTGACCGTGAACGTCTTCCCGGCAATCGTCATCGTGCCAACCTGCTCGTTGCTGCTCGTGTTGGCGGCGACGGAGTAATGAACCGTCCCGTTACCGGAGCCGCTACTGCCCGAGGTGATCGTGATGAAGCTTTCGTTGTTCGTGGCCGACCATGCACAACCGTTGGACGCGATCACGCTGACAGTGTCGGCGCCGCCCGATGCCGCAAACGTTGCGTTGGTCGAGCCCAGCTCATAGGAGCAATTGGTGCTGCCGCCACCACCACCAATGCCACCAGCCGGAATCAGTTCATAGACCGTGCCGCCACTGTTTGCTCCCCCGTTATCCGTCGTGCCGTACAAGGCCCCGCCGCTCGATATAAAACCGTCCGGTGCAGTGCCATCCGCACAGTTCGTGACGCTGCAAAATTCATACACACGCGTCAGCGTTCCTGACGTGGTAAGGGTGAAGATCAAACCCTCGCTGTTCGTCCCCCCATCTTGGTCGACACCGTAATAGGCGCCTGCGCTATCGGTAATGGGCTCCAACCCAGGCGAAGAACCGTCCATCACGCCATTGGTCCCGCTAAACTGATAGAACACGGTCAACGTCCCCGCCGACGTCATCTCGAACGCCGCACCAAGGCCATTGGATCCCCCGTCCGAGGTTGTGCCGATAAAATTCGCGCCGTTCTTCGCCGTGACGATAGGCTCGCTGCCTTCCACGCCGGTAAATTGGTGGATCGTGCTGAAAACCCCACCCGCAGTAATCTGGAACACTGTGCCGGTGGCGATCGTTACCTCGTTGGTAGCAAAGAAAAAAGTCGTGCCGATAAAATTAGCGCCGTCCGCCAGTGTCAATATCGGGTGCGAGCCATCGGCCACGCCATTCGTCCCGCTAAACTCATGGATCGTGGTGAGCGTTCCTGCCGACGTGATCGTGTACACCGTACCAGCGTTGTTCGTTCCCCCGAGTCCGGTCGCCCCGATAAAAGTCCCGCCGCTTACTAGAAATAGGCTCACGGGCGCGCTGCCGTCAGCCACTCCCTCCGCCCCGCTAAACTGATGGAGGGTGGTGAACGTGCCCGCGGATGTAATT
>JBEKBH010000044.1:0-20419 GCA_050015495.1 Verrucomicrobiia bacterium | reverse complement strand
CAGAATTCCCTGCCATCCACGTGTGGCACCAACGACGTGCCGAATGCGAACAACGTATTGCGCGCGGAAGTCGCATCGTCGTAACGGATCAACGTCAGGACACTAGCGAACGTGCCTCGGCGGGTTCGTTGCGGAACCGTATGCCTGATTCCGCGGCGGACGCGACCGAACTGACGTCATGAGCACGGCTCTGGCTCCGAAGACTTGGGCGCAGTTGTTTTGTGCTTTCCGCGTGGTTTCGCCGGGGGTTTAATGGGCTTGTTGTATGTTTTCTTACAGCCGAGATGGGCGAAAAACGGCACCCGGGACGGGCAGAGCGCTTATTACCCAAGACAGGTGAGGCATCTCACACATTATGAAAACTCTCGTCGCTATTGTTGTCGCCGCACTCAGCCTCTGTCCCTTCGCCACACCGTCCTTTGCCGGCAGCGATGTTGACAGAAATCTCACGAAGCAAATTTCGGACATCCTGACGGAGTGCCAGAAGATCACACCCGGGATGACGCGTGCCGATCTCTTGAAGGTTTTCACTACAGAGGGCGGCCTTTCCTCCGCCACGCATCGCACGTTTGTTCACCGCCGTTGCCCATACATCAAGGTTGATGTGGAGTTTGCGATTTCCGGGCAGAAGCAGCCGGCGATTGAGGGGAGATCGACGGACACCATCATCAGAATTTCCAAGCCGTATTTGGACTGGAGTGTCATCGATTGAACATGACGCCTGGCAAATCGATCGAGCCAACGGCGAGTGTGCCTCAGTTTGCGAATGGCACTATCCATCCCGCCTCGCGGCTTTCCAGCACAGATGTATTGGCCTGCCTGCAGACAAACGCCATGTAGCCGTCAAATGATTCCAAGCCGATGTACTCCTCCTTCGGTCTGGCCAAGCCATGGACCGCCGCCACCGCCAACGCTCGTGCGGACAGCTCGGCGGGAGCCTCGCCCTCCCTGCGGTGGACAAGGCGGCGACGGCAGGGCGGAGGCGAAAGGGTTGCGTTGACGCGGGGGAGAGGTTGGTGTACAAAGGCGTGGGGAAGGTGGGGCGGTTCTGATGGCTTCTTCGAACATTCATTCTACCGCAATCGTTGATGCACACGCGCAGGTTGGTTCCGGCAGCGAGGTGGGGCCGTATTGTGTGGTCGGCCCAAACGTGAAGCTGGGCGAGGGGTGTCGGCTGCAGTCGCATGTGGTGGTGGATGGGCTGACGACGATTGGGCCGCGGTGTGAGTTTTTTCCGTTTGCGTGCATCGGGCTGAGGACTCAGGATTTGAAGTATCAGGGGGGGAAGTGCTATCTGGAAATCGGGTCGGACAACGTGTTTCGGGAACATGTGACGGTGCACACGGCGACGGGCGACGGGTTGTATACGCGGATCGGTTCGCATAACAATTTTCTGGCATACTCGCATGTGGCGCATGACTGCGTGGTGGGGAGTCATGTGGTGTTCAGCAACAACGGGACGTTGGCGGGACATGTTGTGGTGGAAGACTTTGCGATTGTGGGGGGGTTGGCGGCAGTCCATCAGTTTTGCCGGATTGGGAAAATGGCGATCATCGGGGGGTGCGCGAAGGTGGTGCAGGATATACCGCCGTATATGATCGGGGATGGGAACCCGGCGGAGACGCGGGGGGTGAACAAGGTGGGGTTGGAGCGCAACGGGGTGTCGGAGGAGGTGCATCGGAGCCTCCGGGAGGCGTTTAAGATAATGTGTCGAGCAGGGTTGACAGTTGGCAATGCATTGGATAGGATACAGTCGGAACTTCCGCCGAGCCCAGAGCTCGAACATTTTATCGACTTCTGTCGCAAGTCTGAACGCGGAATTGCCCGATAAGCAGAGCGAGTAATACCCATTCAATGGCGAAGTTGAATCGTAAGCCGATTCAAGATTTGGAGCGCATCGTCGAGTTCGATCTCGTGCGGGCCACCGAAGCGGCTACGTTGAACGCCGCGCAGTGGATGGGCAAGGGCGACAAGAATGCGGCGGACCAGGCGGCTTGCGACGCAATACGGGGGATGTTCGACCTGTTGCCATGTTGCGCGGAGGTGGTGATCGGCGAGGGGATCAAGGATGCAGCGCCGGGGGGTTTCTTGGGTGAGCATCTCGGGACGTGGGAGCCGGGATCGATCCCGTTGGACATTGCGGTCGATCCGTTGGACGGGACGACGAACATCTCGAAGGGGTTGCCCAACGTGATTTCGATGTTGGCGGTTCGCCCGAGGCGGTGCTGGCCACGGCGGCCTTGCGGTGCCTCGGTGGCGATAGGCAGGTAAAGATGTGGCCGCGTGACGAAGCCGAGCGACAGAAGTTGGAACAAGAGGGAGTGAAAGAGGAACTAAACCAGGTGTACTACGCGGAGGATCTGGCGCGGGGAAGCGGGATTGTATTCTGCGCCACGGGGATCAGCGACAGCCCGTTGCTGCCCGGCGTGCGCTTCATCGGGCACACTGCCACCACGCACTCGATCGTCATGCGCGCCAGGACACGGACGGTCCGCTACATCAAGTCGGTGCACGACCTGACAACAAAAACCATACGCTTGCGCTCGACGCGGGCAGAGCAAGAATTGTGAACGAGACAGAACAGCCGCAAACACAACCACAGCCTCCACCACAGCAACCAACCGAGAGCCTAGTCCGTGGCGTCCTGGAAGTTGGCGAGAAGGGGTTCGGGTTCCTCCGCAACCCCGCCCGCAGCTTCCAGATCAGCCCGAACGACATTTACGTGTCGCCGGACATCATCCGCAAGTTCAAGTTGCGGCCCGGCCTCGAAATCGAGGGGCGCGCCGTGCCGCCGAAGAAGGGCAGTCCGCAGTTGGCCGAGATTTTCAAGATGAACGGCCAACCGCCCGAGAAGTGGACCAGCCTGAAGAAATTTGACGATCTCACCAGCCTGAACCCGAATGAGCGGTTCTTCCTCGAAACGGTCGCCGACCGCTACACGACGCGCGTCGTGGATCTCATCGCGCCTGTCGGCAAAGGGACGCGTGGCCTCATTGTGGCCGCGCCGCGCACGGGCAAGACCACGTTGCTGCATCACATCGCCGATGCCGTGATCTCGAACCATCCGGATGTCCATACGATGGTGCTCCTGGTGGATGAGCGTCCGGAGGAAACGACGGATTTTCGGCGTTCCGTCAAGGGCGGCGAGGTCATCGCCTCGACCAACGACCAGACCATCGAAGAGCATGTCCGCACCGCCAAGATGGCCATCGAACGCGCCAAGCGCATGGTGGAATTCGGCCGGGACGTCTTCATCGTGTTGGACTCGATCACGCGCCTGGCGCGGGCGTTTAACAATTACATCGGCTCGACCGGTCGCACCATGACGGGTGGTCTCGACGCCCGCGCCATGGAACAACCGCGCCGCATCTTTGCGTCCGCGCGCAAAGCGGAGGAAGGCGGCTCGCTCACGATCATCGCCACGGCATTGGTCGAGACGGGCTCGCGGATGGATGAATTGATCTTCCAGGAGTTCAAGGGCACGGGCAACTCGGAGTTGGTGCTGGACCGCAAGATCGCCGAGCAACGCTACTGGCCGGCGGTGGACATCAACGCCTCCGGCACGCGGCGCGAGGAATTGCTGCTGGCGCCGAAGGATTTGGAGGCCATTACGCGGCTGCGTCGCGCCCTGAGTGGCGCGCCACCGATCGAAGCGCTCCAAAGACTCTTGACCGGTATGTCGAAATTCAAGACCAACAAGGAATTCCTCAAGGCGATGGCGGCAGGTTGATCAGCCCCGGTTGTCACGACGGGCACTCTGTGCGATAACTTCCCGGCATGGGGCGCGTTCAAGATTATCACGAGATCGCACAACGGCTGGAAGCTCTGCCGCGGCGTGACTGGCGGGTCGAGCAGGTGGGCCGCGTGTGGGGTTACCCGTTCTATCGCGTGCGGCGGCAAATCGATCGGCGGGCTCCCACGATTCTGCTCACGGCGGGAATCCACGGCGAGGAACCGGGCGGTGTCGAAGGCGCGCTTTGCTGGTTGGAGGGCGGCGAGTGGGCGAAGTGGCGCGTGAACTGGTTCGTCCTGCCATGCATCAATCCCTACGGGTGGGAGCGGAACCAGCGCCGCAACGCGCAGGGCCGCGACATCAATCGCCAGTTTCGCAATCCCGCCGCTTGTCCGGAAGCGCGGCTGGTGACACGACTGGTGGACGGCCGTCGTTTTCATTTCCTCTTCGACCACCATGAGGATGTGGATTCTCCCGGATATTATCTGTACGAACTTCGCGCAGGACCGCCGTTCGTGGGCGAGCGGATTATCGCGGCGGTCAGCAAGGTGATTCCCATCAATGGCGACAAGGTGATCGATGGCACCCGCGCCACGGGCCTGGGGCTGATCCGCCGAGAAGCCAACGTATCCCGCCTGAGACAACGCCGTCGCTGGCCGATGGCGTATCATTTGTTCCTCAACGGCTGCCGGCACATTCTGGGCAGTGAAACTCCCGTGCATCTTCCACTCCCACAACGCGCCCGGGCGCACAATGTGGCGCTGCGAACGGCATTGTCCGCGCTGTGCGATCGTCGATAGCCCGAGGCATTTTCCTTGTTCGGTCCCGCGCGAGCGTGCTACCGTCGTTCCATGCGCCGATTGATTGCTCTCGTATTTCTTGCGGCCCTTTTGGCTGCGCCCTCGGGTGTCCGTGCTCAGATCTCCGTGCAGGTGAAGATGGACCGCGACACGCTCATCGTGTTTGAATCCATTCCCGCCGTCGTTACCATCCGCAATTTCTCCGGCCGCACCATCGAGCTTGCCAACCAGGGCGAGACTCATTGGCTGAACTTTCTCATCACGGACGAGGCCGGCGCGACCCTGTCTCCCGTGGGCGATACTTTCGCGACGGAACCGGTCCGGATCGAACCCGGCCGCACGCAGAGCATTTCAGTGAATCTCTTGCCTCATTTCGATCTGCGGCAACGGGGCGTTTTCACGGCGCGCGCTGCGGTCGAAGCGGACGGGATCCATGTGGTATCAGCGCCGGTCAACTTCACCATCATCAACGGCCGCGAGATCTGGCGGCAAACGGTTGGGCTGCCGGTGGCGGAGGGTGAAACCAACCAACAATACCGCACGTATTCCTTGCTGCTGCGGCGAAGCTCGTACGACGAGGTGCTCTATGCGGGGGTGCAGGATGAGCCGCATGATCTGGTGTATGGCATGATTCCACTGGGAAATTTTATCGCCTTGGGAAATCCGACCGCCAAGGTGGACGGCAGCGGTCACCTGCATGTGTTGTACCGCAGCGGACCGCGCTCAATCAGCTATGACGAAATCGATCCCGACGCGAACATCGTGAAACGCCTGATCTACTCGGACGTCATGTCGACGCCGCAACTCGTGGCCCAGGATGACGGCGTGGTGACGGTGCAGGGCGGAGAGCAGGTGTATCCGCGGCTGGAGCGGGTGATGACGGATCAGGATCTCCAACCGGCGCCACCGGTGATCACGAAGCCCCAAAAGCGCAAACACTGGTGGTGGCCATTCGGCCCGAAGAATACTCCACCGGCAAGCACCAACAGTGTGGCGACCGCGACGACCAACGCCCCCGCCACGAATGTTGAGCCGCACAGTTGATCATCGGCGGCGGGGACGAAAGTCAGCTCAAGCGGCGGCCCGCGCTTGCGGACAAATCTCCAGCGCTTGAATGGCACGCTCGTCGTTGGTGGTTTTGAACACCGCGATTGACTGGTCGCCCGCCAACCGTGAGGCATAGGAGTAAAGAATCTCGACGCCGGACAGTCCGAGATGCGCGCCGATGATTGCCGCCGACCCAAGCTCGTGCGACGCGCCGACCAGCACAACCGAATTTGCCTTGCAGGAAAAGCCCGCACGTTGGAGCGCATCTTTCGCGGTCAACGCGTCGTCCGTGACCAGAAGAATCACCAGATCATCACGTTCCGTGTAGGTGCAGTAAGCCAGGACGCTCAGACCGCAGGCGGCCAGGATCGACAACACCTCCTGTGTCGCCGCAGGACTGTTACCGACACGTACTGCGATCTCGACCTCTTTGCGTGCCTTCGCCACAGGTTCCCTCTCGCGCTTGCGGTAGTGTACGCCGATTTGAGTGGGACGCAAACAAAATGCTTTGCACCGCAACTGGTTACAAGCGCAAGCCTGCCGGCCTTGACTTACCTACCCTGTGCGTTTGCAGCCGAATAGGCCTCGACGGGAAGACACGTGCACACGACGTGACGGTCCCCATAAACATTGTCAACACGGCCGACGGCAGGCCAGAACTTGTGCTCACGCAACCACGGCGCTGGGAAGGCGGCTTGCTCGCGACTGTAGGGCCGATCCCACTGGTCAACGGTGACGGCTAGCGCGGTATGGGGCGCGTTCTTCAACGGATTATTGGATTTGTCCATCCGGCCGGATTCGATGGCCTTGATTTCTGAATGAATGGCGATCATCGCATCGCAGAACCGGTCGAGTTCGGCCTTCGACTCACTTTCGGTCGGTTCAATCATGAGCGCGCCCGGCACGGGCCACGACATCGTCGGCGCGTGGAAGCCGTAATCCATGAGACGCTTGGCGATATCCTCGATCTCGACGCCCGTGACAGCCTTGAATTGCCGGCAATCGACGATGCACTCGTGTGCGACAAGACCGCCGTGGCCCTTGTAGAGCGTCGGGAAGCAAGGCGCGAGTCGGTGGGCCACGTAGTTGGCGTTGAGGATGGCCATCTTGCTGGCATATGCCAGGCCGTCCGCGCCCATCAGTTTGATGTACATCCACGGGATGACCAAAATGCTGGCGCTGCCCCACGGCGAGGCGGACACGGGGCCAATTCCTTTCGAGGCGCCAATCGGAGTCAGAGGATGCTTCGGCAGAAACTCAGCCAGATGCGGAGCGACCGCAATCGGTCCCATGCCAGGACCACCTCCACCGTGCGGTATACAGAAAGTCTTGTGCAGATTCAGGTGGCAAACGTCCGCCCCCATGTCTCCTGGCCGGCATAATCCGACCTGCGCATTCATGTTGGCGCCATCCATGTAGACCTGACCGCCGTTCTCATGAACGATCTGGCAAATGTCGTGAATGGTTTCCTCGAAAACACCGTGAGTGGATGGGTACGTCACCATCAACGCGGCGAGATCGTCACGGTGCTGCCGTGCCTTTGCGCGAAGATCCGCGATGTCGATGTCGCCCTCGTCTTCGCAGGCGACGGGAACAACGCGGAACCCGGCCATCCCGGCGCTGGCCGGGTTGGTCCCGTGCGCGGAGACCGGAATGAGACAAACGTCGCGTTGACCCTGTCCGCGTTGCTGGTGATACTTCCGGATGACCAGCAGGCCTGCGTACTCGCCCTGTGAACCGGCGTTGGGTTGCAGAGAAACTGCGTGGAGTCCGGTGATCTCCGCAAGCCAGGTTTGCAGGTCTTGAAAAAGAATTTGATATCCCTCGGTCTGCTCCAGCAGCGCGAAGGGATGCAGTGTGTTCACCTCAGGCCAAGTCACGGGCACCATTTCGGTCGTTGCGTTCAATTTCATCGTGCACGATCCGAGAGGAATCATGGACGTGGCAAGTGACAGGTCCCTGGCTTCGAGTTGTTTGATGTACCGCAACATTTCGTGCTCGGTATGATGCCGATTGAACACGGGATGCGTCAGAAATGGCGTTGCACGAGTGAACGCGCCGAATCCTGGCACGGAGGCTTTCTCGACGTGCTGCCCGATCATCTGGCGCAAATCCTCCGCGGTTGTTGTCTCGTCGACTGACATCCCCCATGATCCGTCGGAATACTCACGAACATTCACACCCTTCGGCCTCGGTGCCCTGCGAAACCGCAACGTGTCGAAGAACGGTCCATTCGGTGGTTCACCGAGCACGTCGGCCAGGGTTGCGGCCAGCGCGTGGATCCGTTTGGCGATTCGCCTCAATCCCTCGGGCCCATGATAAACCGCGTACATCGACGACATGATCGCCAGCAAGACTTGCGCGGTGCAAATGTTACTGGTCGCCTTGTCCCGTCGGATATGTTGCTCCCGCGTCTGAAGGGCAAGCCGCAACGCCGGCCGTCCCTGGGCATCCTTCGAGACGCCGGCCAACCGGCCGGGCATGTGCCGCTTGAACGCATCGCGCGTGGCGAAGAACGCGGCATGCGGCCCGCCGTATCCCATCGGCACGCCGAACCGTTGCGCGCTGCCCACGGCCACGTCCGCGCCGAACTCGCCGGGCGGCTTCAAGAGCGTGAGAGCGAGCAGGTCAGTCGCCACGACCGCCAACGCCTTATGCTTGTGGACCTCGCCAATGAACGGCCCGTAATCCAGAATTACACCGTCCGTTGCCGGATATTGGAGCAACACGCCGAAGACCTTTTCGTTCAGCGCGAATTTGGCGTGATCGCCAACAACGACGTTAATCCCTACCGGTTCCGCGCGCGTCTGGACTACCGCGATGGTCTGCGGATGACAAGTCTCGGAAACGAAGAAAGTATTTCGGCCTTCGCTCCCCTGCAGCCCATGACACATGGTCATCGCTTCCGCGGCGGCCGTCGCTTCATCCAGCAGAGACGCGTTGGCGATCTCCAAACCCGTCAGGTCGGACACCATGGTCTGAAAATTCAACAGCGCTTCGAGCCGGCCCTGGGAAATCTCTGCTTGATACGGTGTATACGGCGTATACCAGCCAGGGTTCTCCAGAACATTCCGTTGGATGACGGGCGGCGTGATACAGTCGTAATAGCCCATGCCGATGAACGAGCGGCACAGTTTGTTCTTCGAGACGATCGCCTTCAATTCGGCGAGCACCTCGTACTCGCTGCCCGCCGGCGGGAGTGAGAGTGGTTTGGCCAACCGAATCTGCGGCGGTATCGCCGCGTCAATCATGGCGTCGAGCGCGGGAAACCCGAGAACGCGCAGCATCTCGTGAACTTCTTCCGGACTACTGCCGATATGTCGGTCGGCGAACCGATCTGCCTCTTGCATGGTCAGGCGCCGATGTGGTGGGCGTAATCCTCGGGGCTGAGCAGGTCGTTCAGTTCGCCCGGATCGGTGATCGTGATGGTAAACATCCACCCCTTTCCGTAGGGATCCTGATTGAGCAACTCCGGCGCGCTGGCGAGTTCTTCGTTCACCGCAGCAACGTCACCCGACACGGGCGCATAGATGTCACTGGCCGCTTTCACGCTTTCGACGACGGCGCATTCCTTGCCGGCCTCGACGCGCGCGCCCACCGAGGGAAGCTCCACGTAAACAACATCGGTCAATTCATCCTGGGCATGGTCGGTGATACCCACGACGGCCGTATGGCCATCGATACGCACCCATTCATGCGACTTCGTGTACCTCAGATTCTTCGGAACGTTCATTGGCCTCGTTTCAGGATTGGTTTCTTTTCGATCGTGGCAGGAAATCTCCGACTGCGAATCTCGATCTCGATGGGCACGCCCGTCTTTGCCGCGGTTGCCTCAACATACCCCATGCCGATGCCTATGCCGAGCGTCGGCGATTGCGTGCCGCTGGTGACCCGACCAACCTCCCGACCATCTGCCACAATGGCGTAGTGTGGCCGCGGAGGGGGCGATTTCCCCGTCATTTTGAAGGCAACCAGTTTGCGGCGGACGCCGTGCTCTTTCTGCTCAACCAAGACATCGCGTCCGACGAACAATTTCTTCTCAAAGGCGACAAATGTCCCAAGGCCGGCCTCGATTGGTGACGTCTCCTCCGTAATGTCGTTCCCATGAAGCGGATAACACATCTCCAGTCGCAATGTGTCGCGCGCACCCAGTCCGCACGGCTTGATTCCAAACGGCTCTCCCTGACCGAGCAACCTGCGCCAGAGATGAGGCGCGTCCGTCGCTTCGCAAAAGAGTTCGAACCCGTCCTCACCCGTATAGCCCGTTCTCCCCACCCAGCATTCTTTGCCGAAGACTTCCTGTCGCTGAATCTGAAAGTGGGGGAGCGTCGCGGAAAATTCAAAGAACTTGCTCGCCGCCGGACCTTGAAGAGCGAGGCCCGCAAAGCGATCGCTCAGGTTCTCGATCACCGCGGACACCGTGGCGTGGGTGTTCATCCACACAAAATCATTCTCGATGTTGCCGGCATTCACAATCACGAGGTAGACGCTGGGCTCAAGCCGGTACATAATCAGATCGTCGATGATGCCGCCTTGTTGGTTGCACATCAATGTATATTGAGCCTGGCCAACGGCGATGTTGCTGACGTCGTTCGTAAACAGGTCGTTCAATGCGCGCTCCGCATTTGGCCCGGCGACGAGAAACTCGCCCATGTGCGAGATGTCGAACAGCCCGACCCGCTCCCGGACAGCCGCGTGTTCCTCCAGTATCCCCGAGTATTGCACCGGCATCTCCCAACCGCCGAACGGCACCATTTTCGCACCGCATTCGAGGTGGGCCGCGTAGAGCGGCGTGCGCCGGAGTAATTCGGTGTCGTTCATCGCGCGGCTACGTTAACGAGGGGGTGAAACCGTGTCAATTTAGGAATAACGCTTGGCATCCTTTGGAGAAAGTCGCGCGCGGACGCAACCCAGCCCGTTGGTTTTTTGGTTGAGTCTACGAATTGAACTGACTACCGTACCGCCCATGAGTGAGAAGATTCCTGTGGACGCGGTCGTCGTGGAGAAGACATTTGTGGGAAAGGTGAGTTTTCCCGCGCACGTGCCCGAGCAGTTCTTCGACCTGTTCAGGTTTCCCGAGGATATGTACGAGAACATCGAAAAGATGGGGCTGAATCAGCGTACCGTGAAATTTCTACTCGCGGCGTTGAATGGCAAGCGGGGGCTCAAGGCACGGATTGATCTCCAGGACATTGCCATCAAGACGGCCATGCAGTATTCGGAGATGGATACGATCATCCGCGATCTGATCGACAAGAATTACGCCAGTCTGGGCGAGCAGCTCGACCTGTATCGTTTCTGGGTCGTACTACTGCACGTCAAGGGCGTTCGTTTCGAACCGGCGCGCGACTGAAAGCGGTATTCGACGTGAACGAAGACCCCACGCCCCCGCCCACATCCCCGGAGGGCTACAGCCGTGGCACAACTTCCAATGGTGGCCTCGGCAAAGCTCATCGACTGTTCAGCTTTGAATTACCGAAGCTGCTAGATGAGCTCAACGAGGTGCTCGCGGTGTAGGAGTGCTTCGAAATGGCTGATCCCCTCTTTTACGAATTTCATCTAAGTGAGGTTCTTGGGAAGCGGCTACAGCAAGCGTACGGCGAAATCAACGGCTTGAACGAAGATTATCTCCTGAACGCTTCTGAAACGGATTTAGTGGCAAGTCTTGTGTCTAGGTACACGGTGGATGCACCCCGCCTTGGCGACCCTTTTATCGCGGCGTCGGGAGAGACTGACATTGATGTTAGTCGTGACATGCGGTATATGGCTGGCGCTGATTTCTTGGGCGGTAACCGTCCCGCATATGCCAAAGGGACAAGTGTGGAGATACACCTCCCCTACACAGGCTACAAATACATGTTCCGGTGCTGCCCTTCAACACAGATCTCACCCGGGACACGGGCCGAGATACGCGATGACCATCTCGCATTCATTTTTGCGACACCTGGCGAGGTGGATACCGACCAGATTAAACGAAGTATTGAGAAAGCGATCGCGTACGTTCGCTCCATGGTTCAATACGTCTCGGCTGATTGCGCGAAATGGAACGGCGGCCTTGAGACCCAGATTCAGCGAGCGGTCACCGGCCGAAAGGACCGTCTGCTTAAGAGCCGCCAGGCGGTGGCCGGTATCGGCCTGCCGATGAAGCGACGTGAAGAGGGTGCAAAAACGTATGCGATTCCCACTGTTCGACGTAAGCCTCAAATCCAAATGCCGGTCGTGAAGGATAAAGCCTTCGTACCTGAACCGGCGCTGGCACAGGAGCAGTACGAGCATATTCTCTCCGTGATTAAGTCATGGGCTGTTTCCGTCGAGCGCAGTCCCGAAGCTTTCAGGCAGATGGGCGAAGAAGATCTCCGCTGGCAGATTCTCGTCATGCTCAACAGTCATTACGAAGGCCGGGTGACTGGTGAGACCTTCAACTGCCAAGGGAAGACTGATATTTTGATTCGCGAGGGCGAGCGAAACGTTTTTATCGCGGAGTGCAAGATTTGGAGTGGTGAAGCTGATTTTCTGAAGGCAATCGATCAAGTTCTGTGTTACCTGCATTGGCGCGACACGAAAGCCGCTCTAATTGTGTTCAATCGCAACAAGTCCTTTTCCGACGTGCTCGCGCAAGTCGAAACAATTGTGAAGAAGCATCCCTGCTGCAAGAAATTGTTGACGAACGTTGGCGAGACCGAATGGCGATTTCTGTTCGGAAACAAAGACGATCCGAACCGAGAACTCCAGCTTGCTGTGCTTCTTTTCGATGTTCCCAATAGCCGAGCGACTGGCTCTTGACTGGAGTGCGGTATTCGGCGCGGAGAGCCTCGATGTGGCGCCTCTGGCAAGCATTTCGCCTGAAACAACGGCTTCCCGAGAATGATACACTACCCTGACTGCACCGGGTTTGCCTTCCCGAATGGTTACTGGTATCATTCACCCAGTTGCCATGAGTGATACGTCCCATATGCCGTTGACCCGGTTCAATTCGATTGAGGAGTGTCTCGAGGACATTCGTCAGGGGCAAATCATCGTCGTGACCGACGACGAGGACCGCGAGAACGAAGGCGATCTCATCATGGCCGCCGAGAAGGTCACCCCAGAAGCGGTCAATTTCATGACGAAACATGGACGGGGCTTGATCTGTGTCCCCACGACGGAATCACGCCTCAAAGTGCTCGGCATCGGTCGCATGGTGGCGGAGAACCGCGAAAGTTTTAAGACCGATTTCATGGTCAGTGTCGACGCGCGCGACGGCGTCACCACGGGCATCAGCGCCCAAGACCGCGCCCGCAGCATCCGCGTGTTGGCCGATCCAAATGCCACACCCGAACAACTTGTATCGCCCGGCCATATCTTCCCACTCCAGGCACGTGAAGGCGGGGTGCTGCGCCGGGCCGGCCACACTGAGGCGTCGGTGGACTTGGTGAAAATGGCCGGGCTGTTTCCGGTGGCCGTGCTCTGCGAAATCCTGAACGAAGACGGCACGATGGCGCGCTTGCCCGACCTGATGAAGTTCAAGGAAGAGTTTGGCCTGAAGATGTGCACGATTCGCGACTTCATTCAGTATCGGCGGCTGCGGGAGAAATTGGTGGCGAAAGAACAGGAGGTTTCGCTGCCGACGCCCCACGGCGAGTTCAAACTGCATCTCTACCGGTCCCTCGTGGATGGCCAGCATCACGCCGCGCTGGTGATGGGAGAAGTGCGCGGCAAAGAGAACATCCTCGTCCGCGTCCACAGCGAATGTCTCACGGGCGACGTGTTCGGCTCGTTGCGGTGCGATTGCGGGTCGCAACTGCACGACGCGTTGAAGCGCATTGCGCAGGAAGGTGAAGGCGTGCTCGTGTACATGCGGCAGGAAGGACGAGGGATCGGTTTCGCCAACAAGATTCACGCGTACGCGCTGCAGGAAAAAGGCCTCGATACGGTCGAGGCCAATGAGAAACTCGGGTTCAAGCCCGATTTACGCGAGTACGGCCTCGGCGCGCAAATTCTTGTCGATCTGGGCCTGCACAGCATTCGCCTGCTCACGAACAATCCAAAGAAGGTGGTCGGCTTGGAAGGGTTCAACCTCAAGATTGTTGAGCAGGTTCCCATTCGCGCCACGCCCACGCCGCACAACGCCAAGTACCTCGAAACCAAAAAATCGAAAATGGGGCACGCCTTGTAGCCATGCTTCGCGCACGGAAAACCGAGCGACATCTTTCCGCGAGCGGGCTGCGATTTGGCATTGCCGCGGCGCGCTACAACACCGACCTCGCCGACGCGCTGCTGGCGAACTGCCTCGATACGCTGGGCAAGGCGGGCGCCGACATGCGCGATATCAAGGTGTTGAAGGTACCGGGCAGCTTCGAGGTCACCGCCGCGGCGGCGAAACTGGCCCGAAGCGGCCAGTGCGATTGCGTGATCGGGTTGGGTGTCCTGTTGCAGGGCGAAACGAGACACGCGCAGCACATCGGTGACGCGGTGGCGCACGGTCTGACGAACGTATCGATTCTCCTGGGCGTACCGACTGTGTTTGGGGTCGTCACCGCCGACACGGTGAAACAGGCGCGGGTGCGTTGCATCGGCAAGAAACACAATCGCGGTCACGAGGCGGCGTTGACCGCCATCGAGATGGCACGGGTATGGAAATGCCAGTAAAATCACACGTCACCCGCCGCGCCGTCCGCGAGCTGGTCGTGCAGTTCCTGTACCAGTTTGACATGAGTGGCGGTTCGTTGGACGAAGCGCTGGCGCTGTTCTGGGAGACACAAGAGGAAGTGGGAGAGATGGGCCACAAGTTCGCCGAGGAACTGGTGCGTGGCGTCATCGAGAAACGCGCTGCGATCGACGAGAAGATTGCCAAGTATACGGAGAACTGGGACCTGCCGCGCATTGCCGCGGTCGACCGCAACATTCTCCGGCTCGCCATGTACGAGATGCTGTTCCGCGACGACATCCCGCCCGTCGTCAGCATCAATGAAGCGGTCGATATCGCCAAGAAATTTTCCACGCGCGAATCCGGCGCATTCGTCAACGGGATCCTCGACCGCCTGAAGGCGGATCTGACGCGTCCATCGCGCACCTCGACCTCGACGCGATGAGTTCGGCCGCGCCTCCACCGCGGTTTGCGGATTTGCACCTGCACACGCGTTATTCCGACGGCTCGTTCACGCCGCGCGAGTTGGTCCAACACGCCGCGCAACTCGGTTTCGCCGCCATTGCCGTCACCGACCACGACACGATCAACGGAATCCCCGAGGCGCTGGCGGCGGGCAAGGAACTGGGCGTCGAGGTGATTCCCGGCGTCGAAATCACCAGCCGTTGCGGGGCGCAGGAGCTACATATGCTGGCGTATCTGTTCGGCGACGCCTGGAGGGACGCGAGCCTGCGCGCCGTGTTGGACCATGCCGCGCGCATACGCGAAGAGCGGGCCGAGGAGTTCGTCAGGAAGCTGAATGCGCTCGGCATCGCGCTGACGATCGAGGACGTGCGCGCCTGCGTACAGTCCGGCACCGTCGGTCGCCCGCACGTGGCCATGGCGCTACTGAAACGCGGGCATGTGACGAGCACGGACGAGGCGTTCACGCGGTTTCTCAAGCGGGGCAAGCCTGCTTATGTTGAGCGGTATCGCATGGAGGCCGCGGAAACCATCGGCCACGTCAGGCGCGCCGGCGGCCTCGCGGTGATCGCCCATCCGGGATTGAACACCCTCGACGAGCGGATCCACGACTTGGTCGCTCAAGGGATGGCGGGGATCGAGGTGTGGCACTCGCGGCACTCGCCCACTCAGACCGAGCGTTATTTGCGGATGAGCGAGATGCTCGGCGTGTGCGCCACCGGCGGCAGCGATTGTCACGGCTCGGGCCGCGATGGGATGCTCCTCGGCAGAATCAAATTGCCGTATGAACGAGTCGAGGCCCTCAAAGCACTCTTGGGAACAAAAGCCTGATGGGTCTATTCCAAAAATTCCGAGACGGATTGCGCAGGACGCACGAGAAACTCGCGACCGAGGTGAAACGGATCGTCACGCGGGGGCCGAAACTCGATGCCGAATCGCTCGAAGAACTCGAGGCCACGCTGATCTCGACGGACATCGGGGTCGACACGGCGGTCAAGATCGTCGAGTTGACCAAGGAAGCCGCGAAACAATCCGGTGAGGTGGACGTGTTTGCGATCGCGCGCGCCGAGATCGAGCGTGAGTTGGGCATGGCCACGCCGGGACTGGCGAAAGCGCCACAGCCGCCGACGGTCATATTGCTGGCGGGCGTCAACGGCACGGGCAAGACGACGTCCACAGCCAAGCTGGCGCATTTGTTGAAAGAGCAGGGGAATACGGTGCTGCTGGCCGCGTGCGACACGTTTCGGGCGGCGGCCATCGAACAGTTGAAGATTTGGGGTCAGCGCGTCGGCTGCGAGGTGATCGCGGGACAGTACGGGGCGGATTCCGCGGCGATTGCGTATGACGCGCTCGAAGCGGCGATCAATCGGAAGGTTGATTACCTGATCATTGATACCGCCGGACGGCTGCACACGAAGAAAAACCTGATGGAGGAGATGAAGAAAATGCACCGCTCGCTCCAGAAGAAGGCGCCGACGGCGCCGCACGAAGTCCTGCTCGTGCTCGATTCCACGACCGGCACGAATGCCCTGAATCAGGCCCGCGAGTTTCACCAGGCGCTGGGCGTTACCGGCTTGATCGTTACCAAGCTGGACGGCACGGCCAAAGGCGGGATCGTTGTCGCCATCGCCCGCGAACTGAAAATCCCGGTCAAATTTATCGGCTTGGGCGAGCAGGTGGATGACTTGCAGCCGTTCGACCCGAAGCAGTTTGCCGAGGCATTGTTCGCAGAGAGCCCCGAGACGCGCAAGTTGTGACCGGGTGACGTGTCGGAAAATTGAGAGATCTTTTCCAGTTCCGTCACATTCTTTTTTTCTTGCAATGCGTTATATTTGTATAAATATATCGCCCCCATGAAAACCACATGCCCTGCGCCTCTCAGACGCTTGCACTTCGTTCGATTGCTGTCATCGCTCGCCATCCTTCTGGCAGTCGCCCTGCCGCGAGGCGCGGCGGCCCAGGATGCAACCAATCAAACGCCTTCTCCGTCCTCCCCTGATGAAGGCTATTTCGGCAACTGGTTTGCTCGCGTGAACAAAATCCAGTCTGAACAGCCCCACTGGATCACGCCATTGGTCACCGTCACGCCCCGCCTGGAGGAAGAGGTGCGTTACGATCAATTCTGGGAGACAACGGACTCGGGCCACCACCTGACGAGTTTCGGCGGCGGCAAGGGGCTGGAACTGATTCCCATTCAAAACGTGGAAGTCATTCTCGGTGTTCCCGCGTATCAGACCCGAAACACCGCCGGAACGGACGGCTTCGCCGACGACAGCTTTCTCCTCAAATACCGTCTCGCATCCGCCAACGAGGAAAACGGCAATTACATCGTGACCGCGTTCCTTGGCCTGCAAGCGCCGACCGGAAGCGAACAGAATACCAAGCGTTATTACATGGTCACGCCCACGATCGCGTTCGGCAAGGGCTGGGGCGATTTTGACTTCCAAAGCACGTTTGGCGTGACCATCCCCAGCGATGGGACATTACCCACCGGTCCGGGCACGCCGTTGGCACTCAACACGGCGCTCCAGTATCGAATCATCAAGGTGCTGTGGCCGGAATTCGAGGTCAACTACACCTACTGGCCCGATGGGGAGCACGATGGCAAAAACCAGGTGTTCCTGACGCCGGGTTTTATCATCGGACGGCTGCCGATCTGGGAGCGCGTGGGGTTGACGATCGGCTTGGGATACCAAGTCGCGGTGACCCACTATCCCACCTACAATCACAACGTGGTCCTGTCAGCGCGATTGCCATTCTGATCGGTCGGTGCGAAAGCCTTGCCGCGCACGCTGGCCGGTGTTACCGTGTCGATGCCGCAGCCGAAAAGGGAAACCGCGATGAATGGCTTTCGTTTTGCAGCCCTGTTTTTTGTTTTGGCGGCCGCATCGTTCGCCGAGGAAACGAACACGCTCCCCACAGCGATCACTGTGGACGGCGTCACGTACTCAAACGTCACCTGGCGTACGGTCACCCCGGGGACGGTTACCATCTTTCACGAGACAGGCGTGGCGTCGATCTCGCTGGAAAAACTTCCGCCGGAACTTCAGCACCGGTTCGGCTACGACCCGCAGAGGGCCGCGGCCTACCGGGCGCAAGAATCCGGGGCGGCGCAACAGCACCTGATTGAGATCCAAGCCAGGGAACGGCTGCGGCAACAGCGCGAGGCTGCGGCACTGGAGGCGGCGCAGAAGGAGCAGGAAGTTCAGGAGGAACAGGCCAGGGGACGGCTAGCGGCCCTTCAGAAGGCAAACGCAAACGTGGAGGTGATTCCGGTGTTCCATATCGATGGTGGGATTAACCCTCTCCCCACGGGGGGCTACGTCGCGCAGTTGGCGCTCACCAATCACACGACCGTCTGCGCACACTTTGACGAAGCTGGCCGACGATTCCTCGAGGACGTGAGTCGAAAGTACGCGGAATGGAATGCTCGACAGGATCCACTGGAACAACAACTCCAAGTGCAGGCCCAACCGGGGACGATCATGCTCTACGGAGGAAAGGGCAGCATACGAGTGATGGGCGGTGGCTATGGTCTGACCTACGAAACAGGTGATTCGCAACCAGTTCCCGGGGCTGCGCCGCCCGTTTCCGCCATTTATGCGGTTCGCGAGGAGAACTCTTCTTGCTATTCCCTGAAAGGCAGCCAGGAAATCTCACAAACGGGCGGTCTCAAGCAGTATTCGTGGCCGTGATAAGGCCAGTGCCTCGTCACAGTTCATTTGACGGGCTGACCCTGCTCGAAACGGCGGCTTGGCCGCGATCCAGACCGACCAAACTCATTCCGTTGGCCATGCTCGCACGACAGAGGCCAACAACTGAATGAGGGGAGGGGTTGCACGCCAGCACGACCGCTGCCAATCCGTCCGGCTATTCCAAAACCACAACTCGTTTTTGGCCGTCTGCGTAATACACGCCCAGTGCGTTGTCCTGAGAGTCTGTCACAAGCCAGGCATGCCCCAGGAAAGTCTGCTGTTCACGTCTCTCGCCTGGTTTCAACTCGCCGTACCCCTGCCGTCCCCCTTTGTAATCCAGCCAATAGATTTTCCGCAAATCCTGGCTTTCATTCAGAAACACCATCAAGGCGGGAAATTTCGTGGGCGAGCTGGAGCTGATTCCCGCTATTTCCGCCGGATGTCTTCGACTGCTCTGATTGACGGCTGCCGCTGTCTCTTGCGACGCTCTGAGTTCTGCCGCCTTCTTCGGGTCGTAACCGAATCGCTCCTGTAGGTCCGGCGGGAGTTTCTGCAGAGGAATTGTCGCCACACCTGTCTTGTGGAAAATCGTGATCGTGGTCGGCGTGATGACGCCCCAATGGTAGTTCTCGTACGTCTCACCGTCAATGGTGATGGTGGAGTTGGTGTCGTCGCCGCGGACCATCGCGGCGGCGAAGAGACAGCACAGCAAGGAAATCCGAAGGATTCTCATACGAGCGACCCCTTTCGTGGGGAAACCATAATCTCCGCCAATCCCAAAGGCAAGCTCGCCGAGGCCGAATTTGAATGAGAATTGGTAGGTCTAATGATCGCCGTTGTTCTTTGACAAGGCCGGAGTACGGGGACACAAACGAGTGCTTTTTGCGAGACCAACCCAAGTTTTCTGGTCTAAGATTGCGTGTTGATGGGATTGCGCGCCGGGCGTTGTAGAAATCAAAATCTGGCTTTTGGCTTGGGTTCGTTCGGGTCAGCAAACCCAAATATGAGGATAGAGCGGGCGGCACGAACATGGAAACGGCAGTCGCGGCTCGGCAAGAGCCTCGCTCTCCCACCGAAGGTTGTCGGTGCGCTTGGGACGGCAAATCTGGTAAAGTCGGAACATGGCTTTCGGAAAACAGGATGAACGGTTCATGCGACGGGCGCTGGCGCTGGCGCGGCGCGGCTTGGGAACGACCAGCCCGAATCCCGTGGTCGGTGCCGTGCTGGTGAGGAAGGGACGCGTCGTCGGCGAGGGATGGCACAAGAAGGCGGGCGGACCGCACGCGGAGGTCGTCGCGTTGCGCGGCGTGAACGCGCGTGGCACGACGCTGTACGTGACTCTTGAACCGTGCAGCACGTGGGGCAGGACGCCGCCGTGCACGGATGCGATCGTCGCGGCAAGCGTGAAGCGGGTCGTGGTTGCGGCGCGCGATCCGAACCCGAAACACGACGGGCGCGGATTACAAATGTTGCGGCGCGCCGGGATTTGCGTCGAGGCGGGGTTGTTGGCCGCGGAAGCGGGCGGGATGAACGAGGGATTCAACAAATGGATCACGACGGGGATGCCGTTGGTGATCGCCAAAGCAGCGATGAGTCTCGACGGGAAGATCGCCACGCACACGGGCGACGCGAAGTGGATCACGAGCGTGGCGGCACGGCGCGAGGCGCACCGATGGCGGGCGCGGGTCGATGCCATCGTGGTGGGCGCGAACACCGTGATCCGCGACGACCCGGAATTGACTGTGCGGCATGGGGTCCATGGCCAACAACCGTGGCGGGTGGTGGTCGACGCGCGGGGCCGCGTTTCAAGGATGGCAAGAATTCTCCGGGACGCGCAACGCCGGCGCACGTTGGTTCTCACGACGAGTCTGTCGCCGGCGACGTGGCGGCAATATTTGTCGCGGACGGGCGTGGAGGTGATCGTCGTGCCGCACAAGAGCGGGCGCGCTGATTTGCGAGCGGCGTTGAAGGCGCTCGGGAAGCGGGACATTACGAGCGTGCTCGTGGAGGGCGGCGGCGAATTGCTCGGGTCGCTCTTCGACGCGCGGCTGGTGGA
>JBEKBH010000043.1:0-20949 GCA_050015495.1 Verrucomicrobiia bacterium | reverse complement strand
CGGCAGCGTGCAAACCGCGGTGCACCGGTTGGGACGACGCCTGACACAGAACCAACAGTTGCGCAACATCGTGACGCGACTCGAAACCCAATTGTTTGATAATGAGACCTGACCCTGTTTACGCTTTTCCCTTGGTCCGGAGACTAACGACGTGAGTGTCGTACAAACGGGCCCTTGTCACTAATGGCAGGATGAGCGGAGATCACATGAGAACTAACACACTTTGCAGGCCGCACCTGTTTGCTTTATTCACGGTCGTCATTTACGCGAACTTCGGATTGTCCCAGCAGTGCCTGGCCCAAACGGGTGTTCTTCAGACGGTTGTAAATAGCTTCTCCTGCGACAGCGAGCCTATAGCCGCAGCCGTCCGAAATCTTTCGCCGTACTCGCCGGTTCCACTAAATATCGTCATTGACGTCGTCCCTCAGCCCGTTGTCACAGTCTCGTACGAGCAAACCACAATCGGCAACATCTTAAAAGGGCTACTGGCTCCTCTACCGGAATACGGGATCATACCGACAAATGGAACGATCCTGCTGCTTCCCAAGCAACCGATTACCGATAGCAAGTCGCCGTTGACGCGGAAACTGGATAGGTTTTCGGTCGTTTACTATGGATACGTGCGCCTATCGGGGGAAACGAACTTTGGGACGCGGGCGACCCGATTACTTACGAATGGCGCTGGTGTCTACCTACCAGGGGAAACGAACTACGTGGGCGAGTTTTATCATACGGGTCAGCCAGACCTCAATGTGGCCTTTAACGGCATGCTTAGCGTAAGTTGGGCGACTGCCAAACTGGGGCCGATTCCACGCACTCGCACATTTGAAGGGATGAATCTGATCGAGATTCTCACGGTGCTCTCCAAGGAGGAACATCAATCATGGAGTTTGTCGCGCGTCTCGCCTCGATTTGTGGCGTATAACAATAGGGAACTCGTACAGGAACACACTGGTCCTTCTCCTTGGCCTCATCCAGAAGCACCTTGCTACGCGGTGTTCTGGCGCCCCTCTCCACCGAATCACGGCGAGAGACCGTGGTACGGGCCGTGACGGAGAGTTCCGTCGCTAAATTGTCCGGCCCTGCGGCGCGCTTGGCCTTCCGCAATTCGACCTGCCTGCGAATGTCGGGGGCTATGACGGTCGTGGCCCTGCCCGTCCGCGGGCGATCATGGCGGATGGCGAGTCTTACAACCATTCCAACAACTGACCGAGATTGTGGATCACCAGATCGGGCTTGATGGCGGAGTCGGGAACGGCTTCGGGCGCGAACAGGACCGTGCGGAACCCGACATGGTGCGCCGGCGCGATGTCGTTGGCCAGCGAATTGCCGACAAACGCGCAGTCGTCGGGCATGATGTTGTCGTTCGTCAGGACCCCAATCGCGCGGCGGAACGCCGTGGGATCGGGTTTCGCCACGCCGAGTTCGAACGAGAAGAACACCAGCCGCGTGTCGAAGATGGATTCATACGTGCGAATCGCCCCCCGGCTCGCTTCGCCCAACAGGTCCGACAATTCGATGGGCGTGTAGAATTGCGCGTTCGAGATGATCCCGTGCCGCACGCCGCGTTTCTGGAGCGTGGTCAACACGTCGAACGCGCGGAATTGAAGTTCCTTCGGGTTGGCCTGGCGCTCGAAGAACAGCGCCACCTCGCGGGCCAAACTCATCGTGGGCGGCTCGTCCGACTCGGATTTTTCGAGCAGCTTGAACCAGATTTCCTCGACGCGCACTTCGGGATGAGCGACGCCTTCCGCGATCCGCTTCTCGCGTTCGGCCTCGATGCCGCGCAGGAACAATTCCTGCAACCGGCCGGGAGCCGCGTGGAGGCTGAAGTTTCGTACCGTGCGGTCGAACGCCATGCGCAATTCGGATTCGCGTTTGAGCAGTGAGTCCAGGTCACCCCGGCGCGCGGTCACGAGCGTGTTGTACACGTCCCAGAAGACGACCTTCGTATCGCCCATACGCCAAGTCTACAGTCGAGCGACCCGCCCGCGAAGCACTTTGTTCAACCCCGAACGATTTTATGGATGCCGTGGGGCGTCTATCCCACGAAAATGGCGTCGTTCGTCCAGTCGCCACGCAACACGCCTTTGTCCATGTTGACCAGCGGCACGTAGTTGTGGAACACGCGGATCGGGCCGAGCAGGCGCAGGGTGGAGATGTCTTCGATCGAGTCGGGACCGTGGTTTTTGCGGAGCGAGGGAACGATCTTGCCCTGAACGTTCTCGATGATGTCGCCGTCGCTCTTGCCCTCGATAATCATCACCAGTGCGACGCGTCCGTCCATCTCGGCAATGTGTGATTCGTAGATCAGGTCGGTGAAGACGGAGCGCACGTTTGGCTCGCTCTTGATCTCCTCGACGATTTGCCGGGTGGTGATGCCGATGCGGAACTTGATGATGTACAGGTGTCGCGCGCCGAACGTGCCCGTGCCTGTCTCCTGCATGTCGATGGCCGCGAAGTAGTTGAGCAGACCTTCGTCTTCGAGCCGCTTGCGTTTGCGGCGCACGGTCGGGGTCGGTACGCCCGTGACTTTGCTGATGTGATTGTCACTCTGGCGCGGGTCGCGGATGAGCGCCTTGAGGATGGCGCGCTCCTGATCGTCGAATGTGTGCATAACGGTACCCTCGTCGGTAATTCACAGAAACTGAAGATTTCGCTTGTTTTCGCTCATAGTTTTGCTACTTTCTGATTAGAATTCAACATAAAAGTGGTGTTCGTGAATAATTCAGTGCTCTAAGAGCGGCGAGTAAATCCCAAATGTTGCACCGAAGTTCACAAGGCATGAGGTGTAATTGTCGTTCATCGTCTCGTTGCTGGGACGGAAGGGCCGCGATGGTCTCGTCGCCGAGAGCGTATCGAGCACGGAGGTTGTGCCATGAAGATCGTCAAGCAACTCGCAATGTTTCTGGAGAACAAACCGGGCATGTTGTCGAAGGTTTGCAAAGCGCTGGCGGCGGCGAAAATCAATATCTACGCCATCTCGGTTTCGGACGCGGTGGACCACGCGGTGGTGCGCATGGTGGTGGATGATTCCCACAAAGCCCTGCATCTCCTCGGCGAGCGCGGCGTGCTGGTCATCGAGCGGGACGTGCTGATGCTCGAAGGGCGGAACAAGCCCGGGGAACTGGCGGACATTGCCGCCAAACTGGCCCGGAACAAAATGAATATCGAGTACGCCTACAGCGCCACGCCCACCAACGCCCTGACGGGAGCGATGATCCTGCGGGTGGACAACCCGAAGAAGGCGGCGCGGATTCTCAAGCGGCACTGACGGGAGAGCGGCTCGAAAGAAATTATCGTTAGAATGGACAATGACGTTGAAAGCTGGAAGCAAACTTGCCATATAATCTCGATGAAGGGCGAGTTGGAAGAAAGTACGTAATGAGCAACGTGCGCACACCCACACCGTATGGTTGGCCGGAGAAACAGGGTCTGTACGACCCGCGGTTCGAACATGACTCCTGCGGCGTCGGCTTTGTCGTCAATATCAAGGGCCGCAAATCGCACGAGATCGTCCGCCAGGCGCTGACGGTCCTCGTGAACCTGAGCCATCGCGGGGCGTGCGGCTGCGAGGCGAACACGGGCGATGGCGCCGGGATTTTGATGCAGATTCCGCACGAGTTCTTCAAGAAGGTGTGCGCGAAGGAAAAGATCGCGTTGCCCTCCTCCGGCGAGTACGGCGTTGGCATGGTCTACCTGCCGCCGGATGCGTCCGAACGGTACAAATGCGAGAAACTTTTCGAAGAGATCATCGAGAACGAGGGACATCGGCTGCTCGGCTGGCGCACCGTCCCCACGGTTAACGCTTCGCTCGGCGAGACTGCCCGCGCGTCGGAGCCAGTTGTTCGCCAGGTGTTCATCGCCCGCGACGCGAAGATCAAGGACGACATGGCGTTCGAGCGCAAGCTCTATGTCGTTCGCAAACTCGCGGAGCGGGGCATTCGTTACGCGGGCATCAAGGGCGGCAACCGGTTTTATATTTCGAGCCTGTCCTACAAGACGGTCATCTACAAGGGAATGCTCATGTCGGAACAGGTCGACCCGTTCTTTCCCGATCTCGCTGATCCGTCGGTCGAATCCGCGCTGGCGTTGGTGCACTCGCGCTTCAGCACCAACACGTTCCCGAGCTGGGAACGCGCGCATCCGTACCGCTACGTCGCGCACAACGGCGAGATCAACACGTTGCGCGGCAACATCAACTGGATGCACGCGCGCGAATCGTTGTTGAAATCCGACCTGTTCGGCAGCGACATGAAAAAGCTGCTGCCGATCATCAACGAGGACGGCAGCGACTCGGCGATGTTCGACAATTGCCTCGAATTCCTCGTGCTCGGCGGCCGCTCGCTGCCGCACGCGATGATGATGATGATTCCCGAGCCATGGTCGGGACACGAGAGTATGAGCGAGGAGAAGAAGGCGTTTTACGAGTATCACGGGTGCCTGATCGAGCCCTGGGACGGGCCCGCCTCGATTGCGTTCACGGACGGCCTGAAGATCGGCGCGGTGCTGGACCGCAACGGACTGCGTCCCTCTCGCTATTACGTGACGAAGGACGACCGGGTCATCATGGCCTCAGAAGTCGGTGTGCTCGACGTTCCGCCGGAGCGCGTCTTGCAGAAGGGCCGTCTCCAGCCGGGCCGCATGTTCCTGGTGGATACCGAGCTGGGCCGGATCGTCGCTGATGAAGAGATCAAGCAGAAGACCTCGACGGAGCGTCCCTATCGCTTGTGGCTGAATCAAAGCTTGGTGTACCTCGAAGACCTGCCCGAGCCGCCGCACGTTCACCGGCCGGACCACGCCACGGTACTGCTTCGGCAGCAAGCGTTTGGCTACACGTTTGAGGACCTGCGGATCCTCCTGGCACCCATGGCCCGTGACGCCGTGCAACCACTGGGCTCCATGGGCACGGACACGCCGCTGGCGGTGCTGTCGAACAAATCGCAGTTGCTCTACAATTATTTCAAGCAGTTGTTCGCGCAGGTCACTAATCCGCCAATTGATTGCATCCGCGAAGAGATCATTACATCGACGTACACGACCATCGGCCCGGAAGGGAACCTGCTGGATCCACAGCCGGAAAGCTGCCGCCAGATTCGCTTGAAGGGTCCCGTCCTCAGCAACGAAGAATTCGAGCGGCTGCGCCACATCGACCGGCCTGGTTTCAAATCGATCACGTTGCCGATCTTGTTCAACGTGAACGACGGCGGCCAGGGACTGGAAAAGGCGCTCGACAATCTGTTCGCCAAGGCGAGCCAGGCGATCCGCGAGGGCCACAACATCCTTATTTTGTCCGACCGCGGCCTCGACCACGACCACGCGGCGATTCCCGCCCTGTTGGCCGTGGCCGGCATGCACCATCATCTGATCCGGGAAGGCACCCGCACACGGGTCGGGTTGGTGCTCGAATCGGGTGAGCCGCGCGAGGTCCATCATTTTGCGTTGCTGATCGGCTACGGCGCGGGTGCGATCAATCCGTACCTGGCGTTCGAGACGCTGGACGACATGATTCGCCAGGGCATTCTCAAGGACATGGACCACAAGAAGGCGGTCAAGAACTACCTGAAGGCCGTCACCAAGAGTGTCGTCAAGACCATGGCCAAGATGGGAATCTCGACCGTCCAGAGCTATTGCGGGGCGCAGATTTTTGAAGCCATCGGCCTCAACCACTCCGTCATCGACAGGTATTTCACGTGGACGGCGTCCCAAATCGAGGGTGTGGGCATCGATGTCATCGCCGAGGAAGTCCGCTTGCGGCACCGGCACGCGTTCCCGGCCCGGGCCGTCAACGGCGCCACGCTGGATCCCGGCGGACAGTATCAATGGCGGCACGACGGTGAATACCACCTGTTCAACCCCGAGACGATCCACAAACTGCAACTCTCGACGCGGACCAATAATTACAAGGTGTTCAAGGAATACTCGGAACTGGTCAACAACCAGTCACAGGCGCTGTGCACGTTGCGCGGCTTGTTCGAGTTCAAGCTCGCGGCGCGCCCCATTCCGCTTGAGGAGGTCGAGCCGGTCGAGAGCATCGTCAAACGGTTCAAGACCGGGGCGATGAGTTACGGCTCGATCAGCAAGGAAGCGCACGAAGCGCTGGCGATTGCCATGAACCGCATCGGCGGCAAGAGCAACACCGGCGAAGGCGGCGAAGATCCCGAACGCTACCAGCCGATGCCGAACGGCGACAGCAAGAACTCGGCGATCAAACAGGTCGCGAGCGGACGTTTCGGCGTGACCAGCCAGTACCTGACCCAGGCGCGGGAACTCCAGATCAAGATGGCGCAGGGCGCGAAGCCCGGCGAGGGCGGCGAATTGCCTGGCGCCAAGGTGTACCCGTGGATCGCGAAGGTGCGGTTCTCCACGCCCGGCGTCGGCCTGATTTCGCCCCCGCCGCACCACGACATTTATTCGATCGAGGACCTGGCGGAACTCATCCACGATCTCAAGAATGGGAACCTGCATGCCCGCATCAGCGTGAAGCTCGTCAGCGAGATCGGCGTCGGCACGGTCGCCGCGGGCGTGGCCAAGGCGCACGCGGACGTGGTGCTCATCAGCGGCCACGATGGCGGGACGGGGGCGTCGCCGCTTTCCAGCATCAAACACGCCGGTACGCCGTGGGAACTCGGCCTGGCCGAGACGCAACAGACGTTGGTGCTGAATAATCTCCGCAGCCGCATTTACGTCGAGGCCGACGGCCAACTCAAGACCGGTCGCGACGTGGTGGTGGCCGCGTTGCTGGGCGCCGAGGAATTCGGGTTTGCCACCGCGCCGCTGGTCACGCTCGGCTGCATCATGATGCGGGTGTGCCACCTCAACACCTGCCCCGTCGGCGTGGCGACACAGGACCCGCGGTTGCGGGCGAAATTCAGCGGCGACCCGCAATTCGTGGTGAATTTCATGCGATTTATCGCCCAGGAAGCGCGCGAGCTGATGGCGCAACTGGGCTTCCGCACGATCGAAGAGATGGTCGGGCGCGTCGACCGCCTGGACGTGAACAAGGCAGTCGATCACTACAAGGCCCGCGGGCTGGATTTCTCAAAGGTGTTTCATCAACCGGTCGTGGCGGCGGGTGTCGGCCGGCATCGGATGATCGACCAGGATCACGGGCTGGAGCAATCGCTGGACAAACGGTTGCTTTTAAAAGTGTGCGAGCCGGCCCTGACCAGCCGCCAGAAGGTGCACGCGACCCTGCCGATCAGCAACACGAACCGCGTGGTCGGTACGATCACCGGCAGCGAGCTGACGCGCCGCTTCGGGCCCGAAGGTCTGCCCGAGGACACAATCAAACTGCATTTCAAGGGCAGCGCGGGCCAGAGCTTCGGCGCGTTCATCCCCAAAGGGATGACGCTCACGCTCCAGGGGGACGCGAACGATTACGTCGGCAAGGGACTCAGTGGCGGGAAGATCATTGTCTATCCGCCAATGGGATCCACGTTTGTGCCCGAGGAGAACATCATCATCGGCAACGTCGCGTTTTACGGGGCGACCGCCGGCGAAGCCTACATTGGCGGCATGGCCGGCGAGCGGTTCTGCGTCCGCAACAGCGGCGTTCGCGCGGTCGTCGAGGCGGTGGGCGACCATGGCTGCGAGTATATGACCGGCGGGCGGGTGGTGGTGCTCGGCTCGACGGGACGCAATTTCGCGGCGGGCATGAGCGGCGGCGTGGCGTACGTGCTCGATGTCGCCGGCGATTTCGCCAAGCGGTGCAATTTGGCGATGGTCGGACTGGAGAAGCTCACGGATCCCGAGGAGATCCAGGAAGTGCGGGCGATGATTCAGCGTCACGTGGAATATACGAACAGCGAGCGCGGACGCAACATTCTGAAGCTCTGGGAGGAGATGGCGCCTCAGTTCGTAAAAGTGATGCCGAAGGATTACAAGCGCGTCATCGAGGCGACGCAGCGGGTGAAGGCCGCCGGCTTGAGTGGTGAGGAAGCCGTCATGGCCGCCTTCGAACAAAACGCCCACGATCTCGCGCGGGTGGGGGGGAACTGACGCAGTTAGAAACTGTCAACACGACGTCGCCGCACGTGGTAATTGTTTTTTGTCCCTTGTAACATTTTCCGACATCCGCTAAAGAGCAGCCATGGGCAAACCAACCGGATTCCTGGAGATCAAACGCGAGTTGCCGGCGGACCGTACGTCGGCGGAACGCACGCGCGACTGGAAGGAGTTCCACCTGCACCTGCCGGTCGAGAAACTCCAGCAACAGGGCGCGCGCTGCATGGATTGCGGCATCCCGTTTTGCCACACTGGCACCCTGCTCAGCGGCATGGCGTCTGGTTGCCCCATCAACAACCTGATCCCCGAGTGGAACGACCTGGTTTACCGCGGGCTGTGGAAGGAAGCCCTCGGGCGACTGCACAAGACGAACAATTTCCCCGAGTTTACGGGCCGGGTCTGCCCGGCCCCGTGTGAAGGTTCCTGCGTGCTGGGCATCAACGAGCCGCCCGTCACGATCAAAAGCATCGAGGTCGCCATCATCGACCGCGGTTGGGATGAGGGCTGGGTGACGGCCGAGCCGCCGAAGGCGCGGACCGGCAAGAAGGTGGCGGTGGTCGGTTCCGGCCCGGCGGGCCTGTGCGCGGCGGCGCAGTTGAACAAGGCGGGCCACACGGTGACGGTATTCGAGCGGGAGGACCGCATCGGCGGGCTGCTGATGTACGGCATCCCGAACATGAAGCTCGACAAGAGCGTCGTCCAGCGCCGCATCGACCTGATGGCGCAGGAGGGCGTGACGTTTGTCACCAACACGGAGGTCGGCAAGAATTATCCCGCCAAGAAGCTGCTGGAGGAATTTGACGCGACGGTGCTGTGCGCCGGCGCGACCAAGCCGCGCGATCTTCCCATCGAAGGCCGCCAACTTCACGGCGTGCAATTCGCCATGGAGTTCCTCACAGCGAACACGAAGAGTCTATTGGACGGACAGCGCAACGGCGATTTCATTTCCGCCGAGGGCAAGGACGTGATGGTGATCGGCGGCGGCGACACGGGAACGGACTGCGTGGGCACGGCGATGCGGCATGGTTGCCGGAGCCTCGTCCAACTGGAGATCCTGCCCAAGCCCCCGCTCGAGCGGGCCGGCAACAATCCATGGCCGGAGTGGCCGAAGGTGTATCGGCTGGATTACGGCCAGGAAGAAGCTGCGGCGGTTTTTGGGGACGATCCCCGCGTGTATTGCATGACCGCGCGGCGATTCATCGGCGACGAACAGGGCAACCTGAAGCAGGTGGAGATCGTCCAGATCGAATGGCAGAAGGACGACAAGGGCCGGTTCGTGCCGAAGGAAGTTCCGGGCACGGAAAAGATCGTGCCGTGCCAACTCGCGTTGCTGGCCATGGGGTTCCTCGGCCCGGAAGACCAGCTCGTGCAACAACTGGGCTTGGAACGGGATGACCGCTCCAACATCAAGGCCCGGTACGAGACGTACTCGACGAGCATCCCCGGGGTGTTTGCGGCCGGTGATTGTCGCCGGGGGCAAAGCCTTGTGGTGTGGGCGTTCAACGAAGGCCGTGGCGCCGCCCGCGAATGCGATCGGTACCTGATGGGGCAGACCGACCTGCCGTAGCGCCGGGTGAATGTTGGCCGGCTGATCCGTCGGCGTAACAGACCCGACCAGGTATTCGCCCCATTTCCAAGAGATTCCCCGGGCGTGACTTCTGTCTGCGCCCGGGAAAAAACCAAACCCTTGGATCGCAAAACAAAAGCGCTGGCGCCTCCCGTTATCGGGAAGCGCCAGCGCCTGGTTATTTCGTCGCCGTGTTAGGGCACCAACACCCGGACGCGGTAGTATCGCGATGGGACATTCGTCGCCCCACCAGCATCGATCATGTTCGTCACCATGCCGTAGCCGTTTCCTCCGCTGAGGATATTGGTCACGCCAGCAGTGGCGAAGTTGATATTGGAGTACCCGCCACTGGTCGTGCCGGTGGTGTAATCCAGGATGTTGGTGTACGTCAGGGCGCCCAGTGGGGACGAGTTGTCGCCATTGGCGCCGAGATAGGTAACCTGGATGTCCTTGCCATTGTTCACCCTGGCGACGCTGATTATGTGCAGATACGCCGCGCTATTGGTCAGGTTGAAGCCCGCCAGGAACTTGTTGGTGTTGCTCATGCCGTCGCCCGTGTACGAGGCGTTTCCGCCACAGGCCGCGCAGTTGGTCAGCCCATAGTTCTCTTCCCACTGGCTGAATGGCGGGGTTCCCGCCGACACCGTCAGGCTGTACGCTTGACCATCCGAGCAGCCGACGCTGTCTGTCGCCGTGACGGTAAACGTGTACGTGCCCTGCACCGGGGACGCACCGGACAGAACACCCGCCGATGACAAAGTCAGGCCCGATCCTGTCAACGAACCCGCCGTTACGGCGTAGGTGTACGGCGCAGTTCCACCGGTGGCCGAGATCGTCTGGCTGTACGGCGTGCCCGCCGTTGCGGTCAGCGGCGTCGGATTCCCTGTATCCGGTGACAGCAAGATCGTCTCCGTGCAAGTCACCGTCAGGCTGTACGCCTGACTGCTCGTGCATCCGATGGCGTTCGTCGCCGTGACTGTAAACGGGAACGTCCCCGTCGCCGTGGGCGTACCGGAGATCTCGCCCGCGGATGACAAACCCAGGCCCCCGGGCAGGGCGCCCGACGTTACGGCGAAGGTGTACGGCGCGACCACGCCTTCGGCCGTGATCGCCTGGCTGTACGATGTGCCCGCCGTCCCGGCGGTCAGCACATACGGACTCGTTCCACTGGGTGACAGCGAGAACGCCGGACAGTTGGTGAGGAAGCTATAAACCTGCGCGTAATTGGTCGATGCGGCGAGCTTCCAGAACAACGCGCCAGCCGAGCCCACGGTCCCACCGTATTCACCCGACAAGCCGAACGAGCCCGCACCTTCGTCGGCGGCGTTACCTCCCAGGTAACTTATGGCATAGGGCGTTTGGGCGCCCAAGTCGGCGCTGGTCGGGTTGACATACACAGTCTGACTGGTGGCGGTGACACTCGTCATCTCGATCACACGAAGCACCGTTCCCGTCGGCCAAGATTGGGCGCCAAAGGTCCAACTGGCCACTTGGCCCGTGCAGCGAGCGCCCAAGAGAAAGTGGGCAAAGTCGTTAGTGCCGACTGGCGCGAATCGGTAGTCACCATAGGTACCGCTGGTCGCTGTGCCGTTATTACCATTGTAAATCACGCTCATGTAATTGGGACTGCCATTCGTCTGTGGCACACTGGTGACGGTCATCACCGCACCAACAAACGTAACCGGATTGGTGATTAGCGGGAAGTTCTTGTAGACCGTCTGCCCCGAAACGCCCACGGCACATGCGTTCTCCACAAGCGCGCCATTCACGATCGTGGGCGGAAGGCTCGCCGTCGAGCCCAATTGCGTCCACCCGTTCTGGCCAGCGACGGGCTCGTTCTGGACATACGTGCTGAAGTCATCGAACCAGTACACGAAGCCGGAGCCAAGGGAGACGTTCCGTGTGTCAATCACTGTTCCCGCGGTGGCGTTGCTGAAGGTGATGACGTCCGAATAGGCGCCAGCGGCCAAGGAATTGGCGACCGAGTTGACCGTAGCGGTAATGGTCACACCCTGGCCTTGACCCAGTGTGCCGCTCGTCGGGCTGATCGTCAGCCACGACTGCGTGTTGGTCGCAATCCAACTGACCGTGCCGCACCCGTTGCTCAACGTGTACACGTCATTCGTCGGGCTGAACGGTCCACCCGGAGGACCGCTGGAGGCAAAGGCCGATGATGGCGAGATCGACTGCGGGCTCAGAATCAGCCTGACCTGCTGGGTCGTGATGTCCGTGCCGGATACGTCAGAGAAATAAATGTTGGCAAAGTTGGTGCCGGCGGACAGGCTGGCGGCGCTGCCGTTGAACGTCGCCGTGACCGTGGTGACCGCGCCGCCTGCGAGCGAGTTGGTGGTAGTCCCCGAGGACAACGACACCCAGTTGCTGTCCACATTGGCCGTCCAATTGATCGCGCTGGAGCCCGGATTGGCGAGCGAGAATACCTGCGAATCTCCAAACGGACCGCAAGTCAGGTCCGTCGCAAAGAACCCGGTGATCGGCCCGACAGAGAGATAGCTCGGACCCGAATAAAGAATGGATTGGGTTGCACCAGCCGGGAAAATTACGATGCCACGGAAAGACGTGCCGGGAGTCCCGCTGGGGTTTATGAGCCCGTCGAACTCGTAAGCCGTACTCGTAAGGTTCGCGGGTTGATTCCAACCGCCCGAGTCAATTACCATATAGACGCTGTCGCCGCCGCTGAGGGTGTTGCCGCCGCCGGTTGTATACAGGGTGACATTGGTGGTGGTGCCGCTAATTTGAAGCTGCGCGGCCAACCCGACCGTGGCGTTAAACTCAATGGTATCATTGTAGGTCCACGTGCCGCTGACCAAGGAATACTTGTACACGTCGTCGTTGTTGGAATCGGTATAATACAACGTATCCGGACCCGGGCCGCCGGTCAGATTAAGAAGAACAAAGCCGAACGGGCTGTTGGTGTTGCCCGGGATCCCGGGAAGTTCGACGTAGGTACTGCCATTGGTTGTTGGCGGCGGCTGCGTTCCCGCCTGGCCGATACGGAAGGTGGAGCCGGACGAAGTGCTGAAGTAGAGCGCATTGGTGACCATCTGGAGTTGTCGGGTGTTTTCGTCACTCGTAGCAAGCTGTGTGGCAAGCGGGGAACCGTACGCTGCATAGCGAATACCGTTGGCGGAACCGGACATCCAGAAGGCGGTGCCATCGCCGCTCGCCGCACTGCGCATCTCATCGTTGTCGGCAAAGGAGTTGGTCTGAACGGTCTTGGTGTCAACGTAACCGCTCCCGTCCACCACCCCGACGACACGCGGAACCTCGGTGCCGGTCTCTCCGTCCAGGGCGTAATTCGTCTCTACTCCGAACGGTGTTGCGTAACCGCACACGATAATGAACTGGCCGTTCGTGGAGAGGGTGATCAACCCACTCCCAAACGCCGTACCGTCGCCGATCAGTGGGCTGTAGCCCCCCCAGAAATTGGTCGGCATCATATGCGACCGTTGGAAAATCCCGCTGGTGTTATACTCGTCGAGCCACACAGTGGTGCCGCGGTTTGTCAATACGCCGCCGACGGCGCTCGAAGCGTTCCCGTTGGCATCGCCGCCCAGGCGATAGATGACAAGATTACCTGCCGTGAAGCCTGCTCCCGTGAACGTTTGTGCTTGTGTGGCCGTTGCGAGCGCGACGGCGAGCAGCATGAGGCTGGACCGGATAATTCGTTTCATTTTTTCCCTTTCGTTTTTGGCCCTTTTACAAAAGCGGTCACTAATTGTTTTTGATTTTGGGTTTCCGGATGTCAAGACTAGCTATTTATCGCATGTGGAGCAGGGGAACCAGTAAATCTGCTGCGGAGCACCCCACTCGCTTTCCGCGGAGTGCTGGCCGGTCATCAGTTGTCCCCGTCCGTAAACGATCATGGGGTACCACTGCCCGTGCCCGTCCAAGAAGATGAAGTTCATTCCCCCCGAGTGCCGTGCCGGAACCAACGGACCTGGGGATATGTTGTTGGGCCCGATAAAGTACCCGTCGGTGAAGGAGAAAGTGTCGTTCTCACTTTCCGAGAGGAAAATCGTCTGGGCGGGGAGCGCAGCAATACTGCGTTTGTAGACCGCGCCGGCTCCCCCGGTCAGGACGCGATTCATTGCGTAGCCAAAGTACGGGTACGACGTGGACGGCGCTTGAGTATAATCCGTAGACGGTTTCCTTATGCTGGGGCACAGAAATATGGTCTGGGGACCGCCTCTACCGGGGAATGGGATTTTCGGGGGCGTGGAGTCGTACAGGGCAGCCAGCGATGGACTACCGATGTAGGGAGCGAGAATATTATACCAAGCTTGAAGGTTATACGAGGTGTCAATAGCGCTGCCGTCTCCTTCATACGGCATGTAATCGTTCCAGTCGTCGGCATACATTCCCATCGCCAAGGCCCACTGACGCATGTTGCTCATACAGGCGGCGGCATTGGCCTTTTCCCTGGCCTTGTTCAAGGCAGGAAGCAGCATCGCGGCCAAAATTCCGATGATCGCAATGACCACAAGCAATTCAATCAATGTAAATGCGCGCATCTTGTTTTGAGATGAAGCCCCCGCCATGCTTGGCATGTAGTCTCCTTTCGCTCTCACCATTACCACCTGATTGTTACGGCCATCTGCCATCCGAGAAACGTTCTCGCCACAACTGCCTCTCAATAGTCAACTATTTTACGGGTTCCCTCTTGTGATGCAAGGATAAAATTGAGGGGGCTTAAGAAAATAGTGCCCAGAGTCCAATTTTTGTCACGGGTCATAAAACCATGAGGCAACGTCGATTGGCATCTGGCTGTGCCCGAAGCGATTGGACATGCGTTTCGCGTTCAATGCCAGCATGTTGCGTCAAATCCAGCGGCAATTCCGGGGCATCTGTGCCCCACAATCGCCACTCCAACCAGTACAAACTCGAAGTCAGGGGATAAAATCCGCGGGACTGGTGTTGCCTCGTCCGACATGCGTTGCTTGCGCGGAGTATGCGGCGGGCCTCGTCCGTGGTAACTCACCCCCTGGCTAGCCAATCTTGCGCTGGAAGCGTAGCGCGCACCACGAGAAGAGCACCGCGCCCATGATGGCGAGAATCAACAGGTGCCGCCAGAATTCCAGGAAGCCCGCCCCGCGCAGGATGATGGCCCGCATCAATTCGATGAAATACGTCGCCGGCAGCACCGTGCTGAACGCGTAGAAGATCCAGGGCATCGTTTCCCGCGGGAAAATGAACCCGGAAAAGAAGATCGAGGGCAACATCACCGTCATGCTGATCTGCAACGCCTCGTTCTGGCTTTGCGCCCTGGTGGACACCAGCAACCCGAGGCTGATGAGCGCGAAGATGTAGACGAAGGCCGCCACGAACAGCATCACCAGGCTGCCGTGGATCGGCACGAAAAACACCCACCGCAGGATCGTGAACAAAAACAGCGCCATCGTCATCGAAATGCACAGGTAGGGCACGAGTTTCCCGAGCATCATTCCCCACCGTGACATCGGGCTTACGAACAGGTTCTCCAGCGTGCCGCGTTCGCGCTCGCGCACGATCGACATCGCCGCCGCGAAGACCGTGGCGATTTGCAGGGCGGTCCCGATGACGCCCGGCACGAAGAAATTCGGGGCGCGCATCGACGGATTGTACAACACCTGCGGCCGCACTTCGACGGGCAGCTCGCGCCGGCTCGTCTCGCCGAGGAGAATGCCGACGGATTGCTGGAACGCCACCCCCAGCGCGGTATTTAGCGCCTGCAAGGCAATCGTCGAACTCGATCCGTCAATCAACACCTGCACGTCCGCCTTTTGTCCCGCGCGCAGTTTGCGGGTGAAATCCGGCGGGATCTCAAGCCCAACGTAGGCCTTTCCCTGGCGCACCATCGCCTCCAACTCCGCCGCGCTGTTCACTTCCTTCACCACGCGGAACGTTTGCGTGTTCACAAACGCGTCCACGAGTTGGCGGCTTTCCGTGGTGCGATCTTCGTTGTACACGGCCATGGCCATGTGCTTCACGTCGTTGTCGAGCGCGAACCCGAAGGCGATGATTTGCAGCAACGGCGGGAAAAACATGAAGTACAACGTGGCGCGGTCGCGCAAAATGGTGATGAATTCCTTGTACAGGATCGCCCGGAAGCCGCGTAGAAATTTCGGCATCTGGAACATCAGGGCGGCCCTCCCGCAAATTGGCCCGTCAACGCCACGAATACATCCTCGAGCGACGGCGCGATTGTCCGGATGTCGACCTTGTGAATGCCGACCGCCCGCAGCGTCTCGCGGATGGTTTCCTCGGGCAATGTCCCCTCGACCAACAAATGCATGGATTGGCCGAACACCGTCGCCGCGCGCACCCCGCCGAGCGGGCGCATCGCCCGCAGGCCCAGCGTGACGTGAGCGCAGCCAACCTCGAGACGGCGCGTCCCCGGTGGGTTCACCGCCGGCAGCTTTTTCAATTCGTCCGGCGCGCCGCAGACGATCAACTTGGACATGTAGATGTAGCCGACGTGGGAACAGCGCTCCGCTTCATCCATATAATGTGTCGTCACGAACAGGGTCATCCCCGTGCTCGACAATTCAAACAGCAAATCCCACAGCTCGCGCCGCGCCACGGGGTCGATCCCCGCCGTCGGCTCATCGAGAAACAGCACGCTGGGTTTGTGGACGAGCGCGCAGGCCATCGCCAGCCGCTGTTTCCAGCCGCCCGAGAGCAACGCCGCCCGCCGGTCGACGTACGGCCCGAGATGCGCGAGGGCGATCAACTCGTCGCGCCGCGTCTTCATCGCCTCGCCGTGGATGCCGTACAACCGCGCGTAGAACAGCAGGTTCTCGTTCACCGTCAGCTCGTCGTACAACGAAAACTTCTGCGACATGTACCCCAGTTTTCCCTTGATGGCGTCCGTCTCGCCGGACACGTCGTGGCCGGCAATGCGCCCTACCCCGTCGCTGGGCTCCAGAATGCCGCACAACATCCGGATGACGGTGGATTTTCCCGAACCGTTCGGGCCGAGGAACCCGAAGATGGACCGCTTCTGGACGGAGAAGCTGACGCGGTCGACCGCCGTGAAATCGCCAAACCTCTTGGTGAGGTTGTCGCACTGGATCATGACTTCCTGGGGCATGGCACCATCACTTCGGAAACGGCGGGACGTTGGGAAAGGAGACGTCCACCGACATCCCCGCGCGCAGTTTGCTTGTGTCGCTCGGCAGGCGGACTTTGACGCCGAACACCTGGCGGACGCGGTCCTCGACCGTCTGGACGTTGCGGGGCGTGAACTCGGCCGCGCGGTTGATTTGTTCGACCGTGCCCGTGAATTCCTCGCTCGAGGAATCGGTGCGGACGTTCACCGCCTGGCCGACCTGGATCAGCCCGAGCCACGGTTCGGGCACGAAGACCCGCACCCACAAATGTTGCGGGTACAACAGTGTCGCCACCTCGTGATTGGCCGCCAGCACGTCGCCCAGTTTGACGCTTAAAACTTCCAACACGCAGTTGTCCGGCGCCTCGACTCGCATCTCGTCCAATTGCGCGTCGATTTCCGCCAGTTGCGCTTTGGTCTGCGCGATGCGCTCGGGGCGCGTGCCCTCGGCCAGCAGGTCGTACCGTCTCTTGGCCGCATCGGCGCTCTCCTGAAGGCTGTGTTCGCGACTGGTCGCGTCATCCACATCGGTCGGAGAATTGACGTTTTGCTGGTACAACTCGCGCTGGCGCTTGGCTTCGGCCATGGCAAAATCGAGTTGGGCGTTGAGCGATTCCCAATCGTGCTTGGCGGCGTCGATCTCGGCGGGCCGGGGTCCGTGCACCATCTCATCGAGCAGCGCCGCCGTATAATCGCGCCGGGCGTGAAGTTCGGCGGCATCGAGTTCGACAATGGGTTGCCCGTTGGTCAGCGTGTCGCCCTCTTGGGCGTCGATCTTCTCGATTCTCCCGCCGTACCGCGACGCCACGTGGGCTTCATCCACCTCGACGGTGCCGGAAACAATGCGGGTCCCGGCGAGGCGTCGCGACACCAGCCATGCCGCTGCCGCAATCAGCACCAGAATCAGTATCGCATTCCAAATTGCCGGTTTCCGTTTCGCCACTGTCTCCTCCGTCATCACGCGACCAAAATCAACAAAGAGCCATATAAATAGCACTCAGCGTGCCCGAAGGTTTTTGGGGGGGATTCAACCGTGTACCGAACGATTAACGCCGACTTTCGCGGAAGCAGCGCGCCGCCGACGTGTACAAAATCGTCACAGGATGAGCATACAATCGCCGTAGCTGAAGAAGCGGTATCGCTCACGCACGGCCTCGGCATACGCTTTCCGGATCAACTCGCGCGAGGCAAACGCGCTCACCAACATCAACAGCGTCGAGCGCGGCAAATGAAAATTCGTCAGCATCACGTCCACATGGCGAAACGTATGGGGCGGACGGATAAAGATGTCCGTCGTGCCATCCCGCGCCTCGATGTCGCCGCACGACTCCAAGGTGCGCACCACCGTCGTGCCGACCGCCACCACCCGGCCCGCGCCACGGATGGCCGCCGCCGCTTCCGCAGAAATCGAAAACCTCTCGGCGTGCATCTTGTGGTCCTCGATGTTCTCGACCTTCACAGGACGGAACGTGCCGATGCCGACATGCAACGTGATGAAGGTGTGTCCAATGCCGGCCATCTGAAGTTCTTCCAGCATGTCCGCCGTAAAATGCAGTCCAGCCGTCGGCGCCGCCACGGCGCCCGGCGCGCGCGCGAACACGGTTTGGTACCGGTCGCGGTCTGCGTCGAGTGGTTGCGTTGTCCGTTTGATGTACGGAGGCAACGGCGCGGCCCCGTGCGCCGCCAAATAGCGATCGACATCGCCCGAGAAGCGCAGCGTTCGTCCCCCGAAATCCGTCTCGCCATCGACCACCGCTGTCACGCCATCCTCAAATTGCAGCGTGACACCGGGTTTCGCCCGTTTGCCGGGCTTGACCAGCGCCGTCCAGCGGTCCGGCCCGATTTTTTCGACGAGCAACAGTTCGACTGCCGGCTCCTGCGACCAGATCCGCGCGGGAATGACCTTGGTGTCGTTGAGCACCAACAGATCTCCCGCGCGAAGGTGGCGGCCCAGGTGGCGGAACACGTCGTGGCGAATCTCGCCCGTCGCGCGGTCCACCACCATCATGCGGGAGGCGGCCCGGTCGGCCAGCGGTTGCTGCGCGATCAGCTCCGGCGGCAACAGGTAATCGAATTCCGACGTCTTCATGGAACGCGTGGCGTGTTCGCGCGAGGGCCGCGCCTCACCGTTTCCCCAGCAGACGGAACAGCAGCGTCAGCAGAACGCTGAGGAGCAGGCACGTGGCCAGTGGGAAATACAGCTTGAAGTGTTCGCGTTCGATGCGGATGTCGCCGGGCAACCGGCCGAACCACGGCAGTTTGCCGCCGAGCCAGAGCAGTGCCCCGAGCACTACCAATATAAGCCCGACGAGGACCAGCATTTTGCCAATGTCATTCATGAAAACCGCTGCGGTGATGCGCTGTCATCATGATGGCGCGGAACCGCGCCGCGCGCAAGCGCCGGTCGGCCCCGGCCTTACTCGCGCGCGCCGAACCGCCGCAATCGTTCCGCCGTCTCGGCGCGACCGTTCTGGAGCGCCACGCGCAGCGGCGTCAACCCCCGCTGGTTCACCGCATTGACATCGGCCTTGTGCGCCACGAGCAATTCGGCCACGGTCGTGTGCCCGTTGCGGGCCGCCCAATGCAAGGGTGTGGACCCATATCTCCCCCTCGTATCCAACCGCGCCCCCTTCGCCAGCAACGTCCGCGCGACCGCTTCGCGCCCGTATTCCGCGGCGAGATGCAGCGGCGTCGAACCGTACCGGCTCGGCACGTCGACCTCCGCGCCGTGGGCCAGCAAGAGCTCCACGATCTGCTGGTGGCCGTTGCGCGCGGCCCAATGCAGCGCCGTTGCGTGATAGCCGTCCGTGGCCCGCGCCAACGCCGGCTTCGCCTGGAGAATTTCGGCCACGTGCTCCGTCAGACCAAGGCCCGCGGCGCTGAAAATATCCTGTTGGCTCCCGGCCTGGGCCAACCATTCGGCCACATCGAGGTGCTGCGAGAACAGCGCGGTGTGCAGCGGGATCCAGCGAAAGCCGTTGTGCACGTTCACATCCGCCCCGTGCGCCACGAGCAACTCGACGATCGCCCGGCTGCCCATCCCGGCGGCGCGGTGTAACGGCGTCGAACCACTCTTGTCGCGCGCGTTGACATCGGCGCCCTTGTCGATCAGCCGCTTCACGATGGCGGGGCGATCGGCCTCGGCGGCCCAATGCAGGGGAGTCCAACCGAGACCGTCGCGACCGTTGATGTCCGCGTGATGCGCGAGCAAGGATTCCACCAAATCCATCCGCCCCATCGAGGCCGCTTCATGCAACGTGCTCATCCAAACCTTTCTTCGGACATTTTACCGGTAACAAGGCCGCAACGCAACTGGGCGGAGCGGCGTGTGGTCTCAGAATCGACACTCCAACTTCACGGCATGTTCCAGTTGCCAGAGATCGTGTGCGGGGAGAGGGCTTCCTCATCCCGACCGTACTCAATGAGCCGATTGGCGAGCTTGCAGATGCGCGAGCGCGCTGTGCGCCTGGGGGAAATCGGGTCTGATCCGTAGCGCCTGCTCGAAGTGGGCGATGGCTTCTTCGATCTTGCCCGTTTGCGCCAAAGCGATCCCCAGATTGTAGTGCGCGTCGGCGTAATCGGGATCAATCCGCAGGGCCTGCTCGTAGTGCGCGATGGCTTCCGGTATCCTGCCTGCCTGGCTCAGGGCGGTCCCCAGATTGCAGTGCGCCTCGGCGAAATCGGGGTTAACCCGCAGGGCCTGTTCGAAGTGCGCGATGGCTTCCTCGATCTTGCCCGTTCGCTCCAAAATGGCCCCGAGGCTGTTGTGCGCCTCGGTGAAATCGGGGTTGATCCGCAGGGCCTGTTCGAAGTGCGCGATGGCTTCCTCGATCTTGCCCGTTTGCGCCAAAATGGTCCCCAGATTGTAGTGCACCTCGGGGATATTGGGGTTGATCCGCAGGGCCTGTTCGTAGTGTTTGATGGCTTCCTCGATCTTGCCCGTTTGTGCCAAAGTCGCCCCCAGATCAATGTGCGCCTCGGCGTAATCGGGCTCGATTCGGAGCGCGTTCTCGAGGACTCGGATGGCTTCCGGCACCCGGTCCTTTATTGCCAGCATCCGCCCCATCGAACAGTCTATATACGCGTAGTTCTTGACGATCACCAACACGTTAAAGATCACCGAGAAGCCCAGCAGCAGCCCCCAACCACAGCGCGCGGCACGCCGCCAGACCCTCCGGTCAGCCAGCCCCGACTCCGAGGTCGGGGTCGGGGCCAGCGCGCGCTCCAATCCGAGGATGCCAACCACGGCCAGGAGCACCAGTGCCGG
>JBEKBH010000042.1:0-21150 GCA_050015495.1 Verrucomicrobiia bacterium | reverse complement strand
ATCAGGAACACGGAGAAGGTAATCCCGATCAACAGCGCGGTGAACTTGGGCTTGTCATTGACCAGCAGCTTGAAGCCGATCCGCAGGATGCCACCGTACTTCATGGCGCCTCCCGTTTGCCCGCTGTGTGTTGCTGGTCTGATCGAAAGTTGTTCATTGCATTCGCTCTGACTCAGGTCGGGCGGCGCGCTATTGCTGCCCGATATAGACATCCACCTGCTGTCCCGGATAGACCGGAGCGTCCTTTTTCTCGAACCGGAAAATTACCGGCAGTACCCGCAGGTCGACCTGCTCTTGCTTCTCATTCGATAGCTCAATCTTGGGTGAGACATACGGCTGCACCCGGACGAATTCGAGCGGCACCTTGATGTCGGTCCCACGAATCGACATCTGCGCCTGAATATGCCAATGCGATGGCAATCGTGAGACCAGGATCTCGTCAACAAAGCAGCGCACGGCCAGATGGTCTTGAGGCGTTCCCATCACCACGAGCGGGTCGAACAACTCCGTGTACGTGTCGTAGACGCCTGGCGACGACACGTAGCTGCCGACCGCTGCGTTGACGGTCAGCACGACTCCGTCGACCGGCGCTTTGACCGAATAATATTGCAGCAACGCGTTGGCGGCCTTCAGTGCGGCTACCGCCTGATTGACCGCGTCTCCCGCGGTATCCAGCACGTCCTTACTGATCGATTCCGGATCGATGTCGTAGGAAGCGCGGCGCTTGTCGTACTGGTCGCGGGCCGCTTTCAGGTTGGATTCGGCCAACTCCACTGACGCTCTCTGCACGGAATCTTCGATGGTGAACAGCGGCGTGCCGGCCGTCACCTGTTGGCCCTCATGCACGAACACCTCGATGATTGGGCCGGACACTTGCGGAAAGATATTGATGTTTTCACCACTCGACTGGTCACTCTCGATCATGCCGTTGGCATAGATGGCCGATGCGTAAGGGTTGCTGACCGGCTGAAACACGGGGGGTTGGGCCTTCCTCTGCATGGCAAAGAGGTAGGCGGCAACCAGCGCGGCCAGCACACCCACGATCGAGAGGGTAAAGATGATCTTGTTTCTGAATTCCGTCTTGGGCTTGGATGGTTTGGCTTCAGGTTTCGGCACGGCCGCCTTGTCTTCAAGTTTAGGGACGACTGCCTTGTCCTCACGCTTGGGCTCAGCTGCTTTCGCTTCAGGCTTTGGCTCGTCTGCATTCATTAGGCACCCTTATCCGTCGCGGTGAGATGTCCATCTTCCATGTGGAGGATCCGGTCCGCATACTCGTTGATGCGCGCATCGTGGGTGACGATCAAAATGCAGCGCTTTTCATTAAGAATCTTCTCTTTTACGAAGGCGATGATCGTCCTGCCGGTGTCACCATCCAGGGAGGCCGTCGGTTCGTCGAGAATCAGAATCTCTGGCCTGCTGATGATCGCACGCGCGATGGCTACGCGCTGTTGCTCGCCGCCGGAGAGCTTCACCGGCAGAATCTCGCTCCGGTCTTTCAGACCGACGATTTCCAGGTATTGTCTCGCCTCGGTGATGGATTCGTCCCAGTCGCGCTTCTGTAGGATCAATGGGATCGCGACATTCTCGGCCGTGGTCAACCGCGGAAATAGATGGTAGTCTTGGAATACGAAGCCGATTGTATTCAGACGAAAATCGGCCAACTGGTCATTGTTCAGAGTCCAGATATCGGCCCCTTTGACGGTCACCTTGCCGGCATTGGGACGCAGGATGCCGGAAATTATGCTGAGTAGCGTGGTCTTGCCGCTGCCGGAGGGGCCGACGATGAACAGCATCTCACCAAAGCGAGCGGCCAGGGCGACATCATCCACAGCAGTCACCTTGGCCTCGCCTTCGCCAAACCATTTGGTCAGATCGGTTGCGACGATCGCCTGACTTTCTGTCGGTTTTACGCTGTCGTCGCTCATCAGTTTACCCGTCGGACCTTTCATCCGAGAGTCGGTACTCCTGCTTCTGGCCGCGCGACTGTACGTCGGAAGGCCGGCGGGGGCGATGGGGTGTTATCTGTATTTCTCCGACCGAAATCCATGAACACGGGTGAGATTGCGCTCCGTAATCAATTGGGCTTCTGCATTCAACCAATGCTGTACGTCGCGCCCCAGTGGGGAACCTTCGTTCACATAGGTGAAGTACGCCTTCCGGGCCACCTCGTCTGGCGACGGCACAAAATCAATTCCGGTTTGGTTTGAGTCCGGGGCAGACACTGATGGAGCCGTGCCGCCTAGCCTTCCGTTTTCGTGGGGACGCTTGTGTTTCATCACGTAATAATAACCATGAAAACCGTGCGCGGCTCTATGGGGTGTTTACCCCATCCGCCGGCCGGGGTACCAATGCTTGGCTGGTTGGCGCGGCAAGGAGGCGCTCAGACCGATGGCTTCCCTGCGCTATGCTCTCACTTTATTGTTGCGTAACAGGCAGGGGTGCAGCCGTCGGTAACGCATTTGTGGAAGTCGGCATCGTGGTCTCCGGCAGCGGTGACGCAGCCGTCGTGGAGTCCGGCGCGTTGTTGGTGGGAGATGGTGCCGTTGCGGGGTCCGGTTGATTGTTGGTCGGAGTCGGTGACATCATCTGGGCCGTCGGTTGGGCAGTCGTGTCCTGGTTCGTTGATGGCGCACTGGTTGTCGACGCCTGTTGGCTGCATCCGTAGAGTGACAAGCCCACAAGCGCACTGGTTGCGGCGATCTGGATCTTTCGTAAGAATTTCATTATCCGTCATTCCTTTTGTTTTAGCGGGCGTTTGTCGATGTTCTCCACCGATTGTTTCTCTTGGCCGCGGTGCAGTAGGTCTACGATTTCTGGTTGAATCGCGGAGTTACGGGACCTTGAGACCAAGAATGGAAATTCGGTGCGCCACGTGAACATCTCCATCGTCGGAGTACTCCACCTGGATTCCGTCGCTGACCTTGAGATCGTCGAGTGTGCCCCTTGGTTTGTCCTTTACGACAATCTCGGCATCTGTCGGGACCGTAAACGTTTGCAGGACAGCTGACCCCTCGACCGTAATTCTCCGCGCCTCCAGATCCACCGACCGAAGGATGCCGCTGTAGATGGTAAGCTGGCGCGTCGGCGCCGTCTCGTCTGCAACGACACGAATCGCCACCGCGACCGCAACGATGGCGAACATCGTCCATACTGCGAATGCAAAATTCCGTCTCATGATAAACCACTCCTTTTTCTTGTGTTACGAAGCGAGATGCTCAATTACTTCCTCGCAAAACAGACGCAGTTCCGTTTCGAGGCCGTCTCTTTTCAGATTGTCGACGTCCCACCGTTTATCCCACCCTTCCCGCTTGTGTAATTCGGACCGGCCAACCGTCTTGGCGTTGAATAGAATCACTCCGCTTTCTTCATCACAATCGATGAGAACCTGTGGTTCTCCAGGGTACTCAAAACCGAATCGATACACGGGTCGAGACGGTTGAGACATCTCCTTATCCAATCCAGCTTCGACTCGAAATCCCTGGCGTTTTAGATAGTCGGCGCGCTCCCTCAGCACCGGCTCCACAATTCTCTTCATTGCGTCGGCACAAGTACCCAGCTTCTTTTTCAGTTCTTCACGTTGCTTGCCGCAGTCTTCTGCTTCCAGTTTGGCCCTGGCTTTCCATTTTGCGATTAGCTCGGGTAGTCGTCCGTCATCAGTCATGTAGAGCCTCCAGCAACAAACATAGCCGACATCATTTCTCGGACACGGCGCTCACGATCCCCTGATCCGTCACCAGCGTCCATTCGCCGTCCGGATTGTATTCCTTGATCGCCGCCGCCATCCGCGAAGTCTTTTCGCCGAGATTCCGCTGGTACACTTTGCCATCCTGATTGACGATAAACGTCATGATGCCCGACTGGTCCCAGTGCTCCGGATAAGCCACCAGCGCGTAGCCCTTCGTCAAATTGCCGTGGTCCACGTAATTCATTTTCCCGCCGCTCGCCGCCGCGCCTTGGCGCGTCAGTATGTGGAAATAATAACCGTGAAACGGGTGCGGACCCTTGCTCGTGTTCCCGACATAACCTTCGGCATGAGCTTCTGCCACCAACGGCCCAAATGGGCTGGCCGGCTCGCCCTCCGCTGCTGCCCAATAGAGGCCATCCTTCTTTCCGGGCGTGCTCTTGAATTTCAACGCGTATTTCGGCTTTCCATCCGCGCTCGGGTTCAAGCTAGCGTACTGCTGTTGCGCCGACACGTAGGCCTGGCAAACACCGATGGCGTGGAGTTCATCCTTCCCGATGTGCCGATTGATGATCTCCTCCTTGCCCGCCGCCGTGTCGAAATGCCATTGCCCGTCCGTTTTCACCAGCGGAATCGGCATCGGCCAGTCGTTCGTGCCAATCTCCAAGGTGATTTTGTTGTCCGCCTCGTTCACGGGCTTGCAACTCAGCGCCATGGCGGCAGCGAACTTCTGCGCGGTGTTCGCATCCTGTACTTCGTCACCGGTCAACAGCTCGTGGATTTCCGGGCCGAAAATTTCGTCCAGCGCCGCTTTGTCTTTGGCTGCCGTGGCCGCCTGCAAAGCTTTGATGGCCTCCTCCGGCGACGCGAACGATTGTTGCGCTACCGCGGGCTTTGAGTCCGCTGCATGAATGTCCGATGACAGAATACCCCACGCGCCTACCGATAGTGCAATTGTCACAAGGCTGGCAAAACGTGTCATTTGATTGTAAGATTTCATGGGTTTATCAGGTCTCTTTTTGTCGAATGAGTTGTGCGGTTCATCGGTGCGCGGCAGGGTGCGCCACCGCGCGACTAGCGGCTCCGCGATTACTGTAAGCGTGGATGTCATGTCCTCCACCGTAGTAGCCGCCCCCTAAGACGTAGACATCGGGATCGGGATCCGCCACCACTACCGTGCCGCCGTAACCTCCGTCCACGTAACCCACACATCCCATCAACGTCGCCAACAACACAACCGCCAGCCCCATCTTGATTCGGTCAACTGAACCGTTCGCTTTGTTCATACGGACCATCCCTTCGCGGAAAAAATGAAATAATGCAGCGGCTCTCGGGATACATCCGAGAACGTCCACTCTCGTTTGTGTTTGGCTTTCATATGCCGAAAATAGCCCGGGAACTTTCCCGTCGCTATGGGGTATTCACCCCAACCGGTGGCTAGGACAAACGCCTAGCGGTTGCCGCAGACGACCGAGGCCCGAATTAGAATCGGCCTACATCTCAGAGCTGTCCGATGTGCTGACAGCCGCAATCAGTACTTCAGTAGCACCATCACGCGGTCATGGAGTATGGTGCATCGGTCCGAAAGCGTGGCCAGAAACTTCTTGCGAGCTGGATTGTCTTCCTGATCGTGCAACACCTGCGCCAGATGGGCGGCGTAGTTCATCGCCTCGGCTTGGGTGAAGAGGAAGCGAACTTCGAACGTCTTGCCGCTGGAGAACAGCAACTGTTTGGTCTCGGTCGACTGGATTGCGGCGCGCGCCTTCTGTTCGATCTCAGGCAGGTCCGTCATCTTGAGGTTCAGACGCCGGTCTGTTTCATGAAACCGATCCAGTTCTTTCTGGGCCTGACCACACGTATTGGCGATCTCCTTGACGATGTCGGCAACCGGGGGGTCAGCGTCTTTGATGATAAGAATTTTGGCGGCGTCACTTTCTTGACCAACGAGTTGGTACAGGAGACTGTAGCCTTCGTTGCGTACGCGAACCTGATGCCAGGCGGTTATCGGGAGAATTGTCTGGATCGTCGAACAGCCCGTCATCACCAGCGTGCACACGATCATCGTTCCACAAGCGCAAGCCCATCGTTTCATAAATGCCTCAGCCTGGCTTGGAGCCTTGTGTCCGCTGGCTTTCGCCGCTGTGATCATCGTTCAAAACCGCCCCAACAAAACCAGCACGAGCAGAATCACGGCTACCAGTCCAAGCCCGCTGCTCGGGTAGTATCCCCAGTTTCTGCTGTGGGGCCATGTGGGCAATGCACCCACGAGGAACAGAATTACCAATATCAATAGGATCAATCCCATACTGTTTCTCCTTTCCTTATCATCGCTGGGAAGCTACGCGAAGAACCAGCCTCGTTCTATGGGGTCAACACCCCATAGCACCCACAAGGCTTGCCGGTCTATCGTCAGACAGTGAAACACAAAGAGCATATTCACAACGCTGACTGCCTTTTTCAGCCCACGGATAAAACGATCGCGTCAACACAGAGAGCTTAAGCCCATGGAACAAAATCCCCTCACGAGAGGCGTTCTTACCCAGAACTTCATCGGCATCGGCACGGTGACCCGGGAGATGGTGCTGAAGCGGGCGCAGGAACTGGCCCTGATCAACGGTCATTCTTCGAAGCATGTATCGGAGTCCGAGTTGGAACAGGCTCAACGGGAACTGACGGGCGGATCGGATATGGAACCCAAAGAAGCAGCCCTGGAATCGGTGCCCGAATCCGAACGCTGGGATCCGTTGCCGGGCTCCACCGGCCACAAGGCGACGGAGAGTTCCGACGAGGATGAGGATGACGAAGGGCGAGGCGAGGAAGAACGGCTCGTCGAACAAGGCGTCAACGAGGCGGAGCACGATCAAATGCTCCAAGCCGCCAAAGCTGCCGCGAAAACAGATTAATGAAGGGCGGTAAGCTGCCAATCCGTGGAAGCAGCCCCGCGCAATTGATACGAAGGACAAAGCCCATGTTACAAAGCATCAAACACTTGTACGGAAGCAAACTTGGGGCGTCGGATGGCGACATCGGCCACGTGAAGGATTTTTATTTTGACGACCAGAACTGGGTGATTCGCTATCTGGTCGCGGACACTGGCACGTGGCTGCCAGGGCGCAGGGTGCTCCTCGCTCCCCATGCCTTCGGCAGTCTCCATCAGGATGGAAAAGTCCTGTGCGCGAACCTGACACGGAAACAGATCGAGGACAGCCCTTCGATTGAGGCGCACAAGCCGGTGTCGCGTCAATACGAAGAGGAGTATTACCGTTATTACGGCTGGCCCTACTACTGGCAGGGCAGTGGGTTGTGGGGTATGAGCGGCTTTCCGATATTGGAACTACCAGCAGAATCCCTCTCGGGCGAACCAGCCACGGTGAGTCACTGTCATCCCGGCGAAGGCGCCGATGCGCATCTGCGAAGCACGCACACCGTCAGCGGCTACCATGTCGAGGCGACCGACGGAACGATCGGCCACGTCTGCGATTTTTTGATGGACAACCAGAGTTGGGCGATTCGTCAACTGGTCATCAAAACCGGTCATCGGCTCTCTGGTAAAGAGGTGCAGATACTCACGAGCACCGTCGACCGGATCAGTTACGACGACTCCGCGGTGTTCGTCAATTTGACCGCGGAAGCCATCGAGCAGAATCCCGTGCGCCATCTGGTTTCGGATAGTGCCGGAGCCTGATGCCGCCAACTCTGCGGACCTACCCTAGAAGACCCCACGCAGACCCACCGACGCTTCGTTCGATCAAGTCGCACACGGAGTAGTTCTTCGGAAAGCACATTCAATCGAGTCGCGGTAGGGTTTTACCTCATACACAAGGGTCAAGACATGACGCAAAATACGCTCTGCAAAAAATACCATTTCAAAGGTGATAGGTGATTGCTCGTTTGACCGGAAGCTCAGCGATTGTCGGGGAGCGGAAGTCGGATGGGAATGGTGGATCGCATCACATTCCACGGCTGTCGCTGGATGAATATGCGGCACTTCAACAGTCCGTCGGCGAGAAAGTCGTGTGTCTGGACGGGTTCTGGTGGCGCCGGGTGCGCCCGTGTTTTTACCGTCCGTTGGTTCCGTTCCGCGAATTCCCGACGACGGCGTCGCGGCTTCCAGCATCCGCGTGGTTAGGCGGTGTGCAACATGTTGTTCCCTGCGGCCAGCCGGCCAACTCCACAATGAGTTTCCTGATCTTCCCCGACGCCCTAGACTATTCCCTCGAAAAGCTGCGGCCAAAGTCGCGTCAACACGTGCGGTCGGCAGCGGAACGGTTCACCGTCCGTCCCCTCACGGACCGGGCGGAGTTCAAGGAGAAGGCGTTCCCCGTTTACAAGTCCTTCTACGCGCGAACCAAGTACCGCTACCTGGCCGCACGCCTGCGCCAGACGAATTTTGACAAGTGGACGGATGCGGTGTTTGACCATGGAGCGTCGCTGGTCCTGGGCGCCTTCCGGGGCATCGAACTGAGCGCCATCAGTATCGCCCAGGCGATTGAAGACACGCTGATTTACTCTACGTTCCTCGGCATGGACGAGGCCCTGCGAGATCACGTATCGAATCTCTTGCTGCACACGGTGAGGCAGACCGCCAGTCAGGATGGAGGCATCACCCAGGTGTACGCTGGAATCCCGAAGCCGGCCGAGCACCGGGGCATCGACGAATTCCTTATGCAGCGCGGTTGCCGTGTGGTGACAAAACCCGCGTTTATGCGGCTGAACCCCGTCAGTGGGCTGGCGTTACGCTGCTTTATGTCGGACCAATATGCGCGGATCCGCGGCGACCGAGTCGGGTCGGGGACATTCACGGCAAGGCCCGTTGAATCTTCATCGGCAGAGTAGTGTGCGATGCGCGAAGAGCGGGCCAAGCGCCAGAAGGTTCCGTAGCCACCCGGAATTTACCAGCGCCGCTGGTGCCGACTACAGGGCGTTCCCCACGCCATTCTCCTCAACACATTGGTGCCGGCGCGCGAGTAACAAGAAAGTGGCCGGTCCGAGAGCGGACCGGCCACTCTTCTCATGCGAATCAACTCGAATCATCTAGCAATCGATTACTCCGACAATGGCGATGGAAACCCGTTACTTTTAATTCATGGGTATCCATTGAATCGGGCATTGTGGCGGCCGCAGATCACTGGACTGGCGGACGCGGCCCGGGTGCTCGCGCCCGACTTGCGCGGACACGGCGATTCCGATCCCGGACTGAGGTCATATTCAATGTCCGTTCTGGCCGACGACTGTCGGGGATTTCTGGATGCTCTGGGCATTACCCGACCGGTGGTGGTGGGCGGGCTTTCGATGGGCGGTTACGTCGTGTTCGAATTCTATCGCAAGTATCCACAGCGCGTCGCCGGATTGATCCTGGTGGCGACCCGCGCGGGCGCGGATTCCCCAGAAGCGAAGGCCAATCGCGACAAGGCTGCGGCGACGGCCACAGAGAAAGGTGTCGGCCCAATCGTCGAGACGATGCTGCCGAAAATGCTTTCCCCAAAATCCTTGCAAACCCAGCCGGAGTTGGTGGCGCGCGTTCGGAAGATGATGGCGAGCACCTCGCTGGCTGCGACAGTGGGCGACCTCACGGCGATGCGCGACCGAGCGGACTCCACCGCCATGCTGGCCCAGATTGACAAACCGACCCTGATCCTGCACGGCGCGGATGACCAGTTGATTCCGCCGGCCGAAGCGCAGGCCGCCGGTGCTGCGATCCCTGGCGCCTGGCTGGAGATTCTGCCGGACGCCGGACATCTGTTGAACCTGGAACAGCCAGAGGCATTCAACGAAGCCGTGCGCAGGGTGTTTATCATCCATCCAGAAGTGAGCCGGAGTCTCCCGCAGGGACTTTGCGAAGTCTCCGGTGGGGTGAACGCCCCATATCGCGCGCCCATTTCCGGGCGCATTGTTCTGTGATGACAATCAATCGGAAGACCGTGACTGCAGATGTGATGGATATCGGCGCGCTCAAGCGCAGCGAAAGCGGAGACGGCGAGTTGGACGCCGAAGCCAGGCAACCGGAGTCGGCGGCGGCTACGCGAACATCCGAGATTCGTTACCGCCGCCTCTTTGAAGCGGCCCGAGACGGAATACTTATTCTCGACCCTGGGACAAGAAAAATAACCGACGCCAATCCGTTCATGTCGGAGTTGTTGGGCTACTCACGCGAGGAGTTGCTGGGCAAGGAACTCTGGGAGATCGGCCTGCTCAAGGATGAAGAAGCCAGTCGGGCGGCGTTCCGGGAATTACAGGAGAAGCAGTTTATCCGATACGAAGACCTGCCGCTTCAGACCAAGTCGGGCCTCCGCCGCGATGTGGAGTTCGTCAGCAACATCTACAACGAAGACGGTCGGAATGTTATTCAATGCAACATCCGCGACATCACCGAGCGCAAGCTGGCGGAGGATGAAGTGCGCCAGCTCTCCGGTTATTTGTTGCGGGCACGGGATGAAGAACGACGGCGGATTGGCCTTGAGCTGCATGATTCAACCGCGCAGGAGTTGGTGGCCGTGGCGGTGAACCTCGACCTCGTGCAAAAGCGTAGCGCTGGCCGCGATGTTACCGCCGACAACCTCCTTGCCGACAGCCAGGCGATCCTCGAACAGAGTCAGCGGGAGTTGCGGACATTGGCTTACCAACTACACCCGCCAGTGCTGGATGAGTTGGGTTTGGCTGGTGCAATACACGAATACGTCGGTGGGTTCACACAACGCAGCGGAATCAAGGTGACAGTGGACACCAGTCCGGCCCTGGGACGATTGCCGGCCGAGACGGAGCGGGCACTGTTTCGGGTGGTGCAGGAAAGTCTGGGCAACGTCCATCGCCATTCCGGCAGTTCGACGGCCATGATTCGGATTGCGCGTGCTAACGGCAATGTCGTCCTCGAAGTGACTGATCGAGGCTGCGGACTGCGCATTCGGGGCGACGGCACCACGCCGAAGGCGGGCGTGGGGCTGGCCGGCATGCGAGAACGTGTGCATCAATTGGGCGGTCGGTTCGAGATTGAATCGAACGGGCGTGGAACGGCCGTCCGGGCCATCGCGCCTTGGAAGGCCGTACCGGATGAAGATCACGCAAATCCTGATCACTGATGCGGAAGGTACTGCGGAAGGCGTTGGAAAGCCAGCCTATCTGGGAGAGTTGCACGTAGAAGCGCTAAGCCAATATGGGGCAAAAACGCCATAACACGTGGATGGCCCGCCGAGTGGCCTCACCCTATCGCGGGGCAACCTCGCGCACCGTCTCGGCGAGCATCTGGCTGAATGTCGCAGTCAACTCGCTCAACGTAGCGGCAATGTTTTGCGAATCGCTGGCCGGCGATTTACCGGCCCTGGTGAGGCGGCTTTCCCCGGTTTTGAGAATCTTCGAGCCTCCGGGCGCGGTGATGCTCCACTGCGCGGCGAGTACGCCCGCGCCGCCTTGGTCCACATCGAACTGCTCGACGGTGACGTGAACTTCGAGCGTCACGTCGTCCGTGCGCCACGCGCCAAGCAACACTTGGTCGGTAGGAATCATCGCGGACAAGTTGGCTGCCAGAACACGCGCAAACCCCTTGTCGAGCCGCTCAGCCCACAAGGCGCCTTCCAGATACCTGATCTCCCCGGCATTCTTGCGCACGGCCAGCGAGCTGCTCAACAGGTAGTCCGGCATTTTTACAACGCCGACACCCAGTCGGAGGTCGCTCGTCGCAGCGGCAGTTGCTGCCGCGGGTGTCAGTATGAAATGCCGCGTGGCGACCGTGTGCGGGCTGAAGCAACCGGTGACAGTCGCGCACAGCGCTGCGGCGGCAAGCGATCGAAAACTGTTCATGGTTTCTCCTTGGGTGGGGTCCGTCCGAAGATGAGCGCGTTGGGATTGCGTTTCAGGAAATCGGCCAACTCGGCAACGGAACGGGCGGCGTGGTCGAGTTGGTCGAGCGCGCCGGTCAGTTCGGTCTGCACCGGCGCGTCCGGGGCGACCATAGAGGATACCCCTTGGACGGCGAGGCGCAGATCAGCGAGGGTAGCCTGCACTTGCACCAGCGTGTTGGTGTCGATTCTTTTCGCCACCGAGTCAAAGTCGTCGAGCGTGCGGTGCAATGAGGCCAGCGAGTTGGTCAACTCCGGCGAGCCGACGACGCGGTTGAGCGAGGCAAGGAGGTTGGTGACGCCGGCATTGATGGCCTTGACGTCAATATCCCCGAGCTTGGTGTCGAGACGGGCGAGGATCGAGTCGAGTTTGTCGGCCATGCCCTGGATATTGAGTTTGGCGAGGTTGGCGAGCAACATCTGGATGTTGGTGGAGGTGGTAGGGATTTCGTGATACTGCTTTCCGACCTGGTGATATACGGGCGGCGGCGCGTTGGTCACCAACTCCAACTGCACCATGAGCACGCCGGTAATGAAGCTGGCCGTATCAAGCTGGCCGCGCAATCCCTTGGCAACCATTGCCTTCAGCTTTTCTTCACTGCTGAGGTTCATCATCCGGTCGTTCTTCACCTTCAGCATGGACTGGTCGATCTCGATAAGGACCGGCATGGAGTCGTCATTGGGGGCCTGGTTGTGGGCGATGTACACATCGAGCACCGAACCGATCGTCACGCCATTGTACTGCACCGGCGCACCGGGGCTCATCCCTTTCATCGAGCCGTCGAAGTACAATATGAACTTCTGTTTCTTGCTGAACAGATGGCCGGAGCCGAAGACGATCAACCCGATTCCGCCGAGCACCAGGCTGGCCACAATGAACACTCCGATGACAGTGGGATTGGCTTTCTTGCTCATACACTCGCTTTCACGGCGCCCTCCGCCCCGCGCGTCAGGAACGCCCGCACGGTGGGGTCGGTGGAATGCGCCAACAGTTCTTTCGGGTTGCCATGCGCCCGCATCGTGCGGGTCTCGGAATCCAGGAAGATCGAATCGTCCGCGATGGCGAAGATGCTTTGCAGTTCGTGAGTGACGATGACGATCGTTGCGCCGAGGCTGTCGCGCAATTCCAGGATCAACAGGTCGAGATTGCGCGAGCTGATCGGGTCGAGGCCCGCCGATGGTTCGTCGAAGAAAAGTATCTCTGGATCCAACGCCATCGCGCGTGCCAGCCCGGCCCGGGTGCGCATCCCGCCGGAAAGCTCCGCCGGGGAGAAATCCTCAAATCCCTTCAGGCCCACGAGTGCGAGTTTCAGTCGCGCGATGGCGTCGATCTCATTCGGCGGAAGCTCGGTGTGCTCGCGGAGCGGCAACGCGATATTCTCGGCCAGAGTCATCGAACTCCACAAGGCGGCGCTTTGGAACAATACACCGAACTTTCGCAGCATCTCCTGCCGGGCGTCCTCGTCCGCGCTCCAGAAACTATGGCCATCGTAGAGCACATCGCCTTTGGCCGGTGCCATCAGGCCGATCATGCCCCGCAACAGCGTGCTCTTGCCGCAACCGCTGCCGCCCATGATGACGAACACCGAGCCGCGCTTGATCTGCGCGTTGATGTCGTGCAGTACCACAAACGATCCGTAGGCCATCGACAGGTCTTTGATTTCGATCTTGAGGTCGTTCATATGTGCAGCGCGTTGCAGATGACCGCGAAGATGCCATCCAACGCGATGATCGCCGTGATACCGGACACCACGGCTTTTGTCGTCGCTTCGCCGACGGCGGCGGCGTTATCGCCGCATTGCATCCCGCGCAGGCAACCTGTAAACGCCACGAGGAAGCCAAAACACGCTCCCTTGACGATGCCGAGCAAGAAACTCTTCAAGGGCACCGCGTCCATCGACCGTTGGATGTACTGCATCGGCTCGATGTGCAACGTCAACGTCGACACCACGAGCCCGCCGAACATCCCGATCAAATCCGCAAACACGCACAACAGCGGCATCATCAACACCAGCGCGATCATCCGTGGCAACACCAGGAACTCCATGGGCGAAATGCCGAACGTCTTGAACGCGTTGAGCTCCTCGTTGACCTTCATCGTCCCGAGTTGCGCCGCGAACGCCGCGCCGGTACGACCACAGAGGATGATGCCGGTCATGAGGCACCCCATCTCGCGGGTCGTGCCAATGGCCACCATGTCGGCAACGTAAATTGTCGCGCCAAAATGCTCCAATTCCACGGCGCCCACAAACGTGATGATCAATCCCACGAGAAAATTGATCAGCGCCACGATGCCCAACGCCTGCGGCCCGCACTCCTGCATCGCCAGCCATGCGTCGCTCCAACGGAACTGTGCCCGACCGCGAAACAAATTACCCAGCGCGATCACCTCCTCGCCGAGAAACCTCACCATCTCGACCGCGCCCGACCACGCACGGATCGCGCCTTCGCCGAGACCTTGCAGCAACGTGGGCGTTGTCGTCTCGCGCCGTGCGTCCTTCTTGTCCGGCACCACCTCGGACAATTTCATCAACCGCCGGACGCCTTCCGGCAACGAATCGGGGACGAATGTGACGCCGCTCTTCTGGCAGAGTTCATGGCTCTTGGCGACGAGCATCACAAACCGGGAACCCCAGCCGGTCATGCCGGCCGTATCGAACTCCACTTTCTTGCCCTTGGTATCCGGCTTGGTGAGTTCCTCGCGGACCGTCTCGATCCCCGGCAACGCGCCATCGGTGCGCCAGTCGCCGGCCAGCGTGAGCAGAAGCGTGTCCGGCGCTTTCCACCGCGCGGCCAACTGAGGCGCCGAGTCTGTCGTGTTCGTTTGAACCTGCCCGCTCATGAATCTCGCTTTCTTATTTTACTCCGGCGGCAACGGCATGGGGGTGGCGGAAAGGGCCATGGGCACCGAGCGAAACCACGGCGGCGGACGGATTCCTCCTTCGGCCATGTAGACGACGCTGCAACATCCTTCGCCGATTTCCCGGAGCAGCTTGTAGCGACCGATGCGGTCCCTAGCCTTTTCGGTCGTCTCACCACTCATGCTATATTCCCGTGGCATCATTTCAGCATCGGGATAATTTCGGAAATCGGACGCCAGTGCTCAGAGTTGTTTTTGCTGAATACGGTATCGGACTGGAAAGCCCCGTCGTGATACAGCGCTGCAAGCTCGTGGAGCGTGAGTGGGCCATTGATTTTGTCGTCAAGGGAGATGTGGAACACGTCTTGACCTTTGATTTGCTGGCCCACCTTCAATTCCACTGAATTCTGCGTTGTCTCGGAAACTTCTTTTGCGGCGGGCGGCGCGGGAATTGTAAGATTTCGCCCACACTTCGGGCACGGGATGGTGAGACCAGCGCCAAAGTCATCTGCTTCAAGCTGTTTCCCGCAATTGGTACACGAGAATTTGATTCCCATCCAATTCTCCCACCTTGTAGTGGCTATCGTGCCGTCCGGCGCATGTTGCCATTCCGCAATGTCTTCTGAAGATTAGTGGGTGCCCGCAAACGAAATGGTGGTATGCTCATTGAGGTTCGATGAGTCTAGGAGAAGCGCAGCCACCATTTGTGGATTGTTCACGGGCACCCACTCCCTAACGCAAACAGGGTCTGCTTTCAGGGAGGTGGGGGTGAAGACACCCCGGTATTGAGCAGTAACTCCTGTTCCCATATTTCCAAAGCCTATGCGGCACGTCATTCGCACACAATGGGGTAAACACCCCATGTTGGCCGTCAGGGTATCTTTCCGGACCCTGGCACGGTGGCCATCATTGGGTCTCGGTCCAGCAGCAACTCCAGCGCCTGTCGCGGGGTCAGATCGTCCGGCATGCGGCGAAAATCGCTGACCTTGGTCACCGAATCGACGCGGCTGGTGATTAACAGCAATAGCCTGTTGGTGAAGTGTAATGTCAATGTCGTCATCGCCCACTGGTTGTGCCACACAACCTGTTGTTGCAGTAAAAGACTGCCTCCGCGAGAGATGCGGTCAAAGATGCCCCAGCCAAAGTCAACATCCCGAAACAGCCTGACTTCTACCCGCACGAAGCGATCCGCCGCAGGGTCGATCAGCATCGCCCCTTCCACCTCTTGCAACACCCGTAATTCTGTTGAACGCGGACGAAAGTCCGGGTTGGGGCGGAATGTCACCAAAACGAGCTCGCGACCGGCGCTGTCCTTTTCCGCCCCCGCATGTTGGTAGAGAAATGCATCTGGAAGCACCTGGATCACCCTGCGTACCCGGGCTTCGTCGGAGCGTTGCTCGGTCTGGAGTTTCAGCAAAGGGGCGCGATTCGTCAGCAGGCTGCGCAAGCGTTCCTCTTCCCGTTGCCTTTGCGCTGGAGGAAGGGGCTGGCCGTTCTGGAGAATCAGCCGGTCGATTTGCAAGTCGCGGGTCTCGACCATAACGCGGGTCTCTGAACCTTGCGGCGTCTCTTCGCAGACCCGATACATATACTGGCCGCCCGCATCAGTCGCCGCCAGTTCGTGAGCCACCGTCTGCCGCACCAACTCCGTGGCCGCAACATCGGGCGACTGTGTTTGCGCCGCCCCTCGAGACGCGATGAGTAAGATCCACACCAGCGCTCTCGCCCTGAAGCGGACATGATTTACGGTTGCGTACTTGACCATCATTTTGGTCGCCGTCTGGTTTTCCTTAACACCGGCGTGCACAGGCATCGAGCGTTCCGGTACACCGCAGAAAACCCACCCGCCCAGCATTCCTTCAGGCGGGCGGTATTGAATGACCACAGGACCAGTCAGCCCGCGCTAGATACTGATTCGTGTGCAGTGCTAGGGCCCCTTCTGACGTCCGTCCCGACCGTTTACCATGTTGGCCTTCCCTCCAGCCGTGATTCGAATGAGTTCTCGACCTTGCCCGTCGCCATGATAAACATAATCTTTACTTGTCAGCAGGTGGCGGTTGTGGCGACGGCAGCGCACCGCTGGGACTGTGTCCACCGCTCCAGTCGTGGGCGTGTTCGAGAGCTTTGTCGAGCGTGGCTTTTTGTTCATCGGTCAGGAAGGCGCGCACCTTGTCGACGTAACTCTTGCGAATATCCATGAGCCCTTTGCGCTCGTTGGTCACCACTTGGATGGTTGCCTGGTCGCCGGCGGCGCGTGCCTGGCTCATTTCCTCGCGCGCTTTTTGGGGGTCGTAACCGTTGTCGGCGCGCCACTTCGCGGCGTCCTTCTTGAAGCCGGCTGCGAGAGCGTCGTAATTCGCCTGCTGCTCGGAAGTCAACGCGAGGTTTTCGAGCACGCGCGGCGGCAACAAGTTCCCCATCATCGGCCGGTGGGCGGACGGATTGGGGAGAGGCGGCGTGTCCGTGTCCGCGGCTCGAGCCGCCGTGGCGGCTACGAGGCCGATCAGGCAAATGACTGCAATTCCGAGTTTCATAACATTTCTCCTATTTCGTTGGTTCACGTAACTGGTCCGATCACGGATTCTTCACGTCGAGGGGCGAGATCTGATGCGCGACGTTCACGCCCTCGTCCACCGTGTACTTCACCTGGACGCCATCGCCCACCATCAGATCGTCGAGTTTGCCCTTGGGTCCAGCGGGTTGACCCTTCACGATGATCTTTATGTCCGTCGGCACCACAAACTTCTGGGGAACTGCCGAACCGTCCACGATAATCGTACGTGCCTGCAGATCGATCGAGCGTAGAGTGCCACTATAAACGTAGAGTGTGGCCGGCTGCGACGGTTCCTGCCCGAAGAAGTTGAATGTTGCACCGGCGATGGAGATCCCCACCACCAGCATGGCGAGTCTCAAGACCGCCTTCATACGAACGCCTTTCTTCCACTGAAATCAAAAGCGCGTTGTTGTTCTCGGAACACAACGACGCGGGCATCAATGGCGAGCCGGATGATTCCTCTGGCTCTGCGATTCCCACAGATGCCGCAAACGGTCTCAATGAGGGTACCGAGCGTCAATGCCTTCTGCTTGTGATTGGCTTTCATGACCCGCTCGTTCGTGGCGCTGGGGTGGCAATCATTTGGGCTTCAGCCTCCAACCAATGTTGTACGTCGTGTCCTTGAGGACTGCCCTGGTTCAGGTAAATAAGGTATGCCTTCATCGCGACCTCGTCTCGAGATGGCTGGGCATATTCTTTCGTTTGGTTTGAATTCATGGTCTGCGCCGGCGATCGTACATCGGCTGACCGTTGACTCTGGAAGAAGTGTTCTTGTTTCATGGTCTGAAAATACGGGGGAAACTGAGCGGTCGCTATGGGGTGTTGACCCCACGTGAAACTCCGTGAATCCGGCTGAATCCCCACCATATCCCGGTGGAATTCCCAGAGGAAATCGCGGAGGACTTTGCGTTGGCCCACGGGAATGGTTGGTTCGGCTGTGAGCGTTGGGAAATGCTGCGACCCGGCTTCCTTGGCCACGGCTCATATCCCCCGCGGGTTTTCCAAGGCAGCGCACAGTGGCTCGAAACAAAGCGAAGGGACGTAAGCCCCAAGCCAATATGGGGTGAAGACCCCATGGCGCGTGGATGACGCACCACGTAGACTTTGGTTTTGAAAAACTCGTAGCAAGAAGCAGTCATCAGTCACGCCAAGAGAATGCGGATGCCGCTTGCTCGGAAAGAGGGAAGGAACGAAATGAGTATTCGAGGTATGAATAGCAGCGGAAGTTCACAACAGCTTTGCATCCTCGCAATCGACGATGAGTTGGATTCTCTGGTTTTCCTCAAGTCGACATTGGAACGCCAAGGCTACCGGGTATTTACCGCCGCCAGCCCACAGGAAGCCATCCGGATTTACAGGGAGAAACAGCGAGAAATTGCAATGGTCCTTTTGGATTTCCTTGTACCCCCAAAATTGAGCGACTTCGTCTTCGATGAACTCCAACGGCTCAATCCCGACGTGCGGGTTGTTTTGCTAACAGGCTTCGAAGAACCCGTGGCTGACAAACTGTTTCAGAAGGGCTTGTGGGGCTACCTGCAAAAGCCCTTCCGGGCGCCTGAGCTTGCTCGAAAAGTACAGGATGCTATCCGTACGCCATCGGCATCCTCCGCCGCATCGCCATCATCCGGATCGACGTTAATGTCTGTCCGGTAGACTTCATGGGAACAGGAGCTGTTGTTCACCAGGGGGGCGTCTTCACCCCCGCCTCCTTGGCAGCGGCTCCTGTTCAGGGATTCCGGTTTCCTATGGATCTATTTTCGGTCCCGTCGACCTCCTCCCGCATTCGGGTCGTGGTTGCCAGAGGCCGGACATCCTCATGGCAGTGTCGTGATGGTCGTGCTCTCTTCGAAAGCGAGTGTCGCAGTCGAAGTTCTACCAGGGCGCGACGGGAAGCTACACCGCCATGATTAAAGTCCGGGGAACACACAGGAAATCACTTTGCGAATTTCAGTGGACAGATCGAGACCACGCCCGTTCCATCTGGTCGGTTTGCGTCTGTTTACCGAAGTGCTGAAACAACAGCTTTAGGAATTGTTTCTTCCACGATCTTGGAGGTGATTGGCACATGTTGTCCCGCCGGACGAACGCACAGACGCCCGGAAGGGAATTCTTGGCACAGGAGGTTGGTCTCGTTTGACGACAGCCGTGCGTTTGCGTTTTGCTGTCGAGCGGGTGCAGCGGGGCGTGAAAGGGGCTGTCGGGGAGTTTCACACCAACACGCTCGTCGTTTCCAGCGCTGCTTCGGCATTTTCCATCAGTGCGACCGGCTCCGCTCGTCCTTCATGTGTGTCCGGGTGAAATGCCCGGCGGACCTCGGCGATCAGGCTGTGTGTGATCCCCAGTTTCCGAAGGAAGCCGTGGGCGCCATGCGCGCGTGCCTTCACCTCGGCTGTGGCCGCGCGCTCCCTCGTCATTATGATAATCCGCATATTGGGCATGCGGCGGCGCAGAATCTCCGTCGTTTGTAGGCCGTCCATGAACGGCATGTGCAGATCCATGAAGACCAGGTCCGGTTCGAGCACATCCACCATGTGCAGCGCCTCGCTGCCATCCAGCGCGGTGCCGACCACTTGAAACATCGGCTCCGTCATCAGGTAAGCGCACAAACCTTCCATGAACATAACGGAATCATCCACCACCAACGTGCGAAGCGGGTGGGGGTGATTGTCGTGAGTGCGCGGCGTGTTTGGGGTCTGTTTCATCGTACCGGAACGTAGTGCCATTCATGGAGAACCCGAAATTACTGGGTTCCCTATTATTGACCGGGAAATCACCCTAGGAACGTCGAATGGCATCAAGCCGTTGAAGCATGGATGATATGCCTGAGGCTGGGACATGCCGAATACGGCTGACGGTTCACGTGTTGAGGACCGTAGGGTTTTACCCCATAGCTTACGACCGGCCCATCGCGTAGCGTCACTGTAGAACGGGATGGCAAATGAGTTGCCATCACAATCGAAAGGAAAACTATGTACCTTCTATTCGCACCGTTGTTGGCCAATTTCTACTATATCGGCGGTGGTGGGGCCGGTCTGCTTCTTGTGATCGTTGTTGTCGTGCTCTTGATTCGCTAGATGACGTGACTTGTGGAGCATTAAAACGCCGAGTAGTTCGATTCCTCGGCCATGTTGCTGCTGATGGCAACCTGAACTTGGCGTAACGCCCGGCATTAATACTAATTATGGGAATCTCACTAAAGCCGCAGCATCTGAAGCGCTACAAGGACATCGCCTTCTTGCTGATCAAGTATGGGCGCGCGGACATGCTGGCCAATACTGGCTTGCACGAAACTCTCGGAATCGAGCCGTTTGACAAAGCGTTGGCATCTGAGCCTCGCGCTGATGAATTGGCGCGGGACTTGGAAAAGATGGGGCCGACCTTCATCAAGCTCGGCCAACTCCTGTCCACGCGGGCGGATTTTCTTCCCCCCGCGTACATCCACGCATTGACCCGCCTGCAAGACAACATCGACCCCTTCCCGTTCGAGGAAATAGATGCGATTGTCTCCCATGAGTTGGGCGTGCGAATCTCGAAGGCCTTCTCCAACTTTGACCCCAAACCTCTCGCGGCAGCGTCGTTGGGACAGGTCCACCGCGCGTGGTTGCGGGATGGCCGGGCCGTGGTGGTCAAGGTGCAGCGGCCCGGAATTCGCGAGATCATCGCCGAGGATTTGGACGCCCTGGAAGACATCGCCGAGTTTCTCGACAAGCATACGGAGTGGGGAAAACGCTACCGGTTCGTTGAAATGTTGGAAGAGCTTCGCCGGAGTTTATGGCAGGAATTGGACTATCGACAGGAAGCGCGCAACCTCCTCACGCTGAACGTCAATCTCAAGAATTTTCACCGGATCGTCGTGCCCACGGCCATCGAGGACTTCACCACCTCGCGGGTGTTGACGATGGAGTATATCACCGGCCAAAAAATCACGGCGCTGAGCCCACTGGCACGCATGGAATTGATGGGCGCGGAACTGGCCGAGGAACTGTTTCGGGCCTATCTGCAACAAATCCTTGTCGACGGTTTCTTTCACGCCGATCCGCACCCCGGCAACGTCTTCATCACCGACGATCACCGGGTGGCGCTGCTGGACCTGGGAATGACCGGGCGGATCGCCCCGCGCTTGCAGGAGAATCTGTTGCAACTGCTTCTCGCCGTGAGTGAAGGCCGCAGTGATGCCGCCGCCACCGTCGCCATCAAGATTGGCGAGGTCACCGAGCAGTTT
>JBEKBH010000041.1:0-21937 GCA_050015495.1 Verrucomicrobiia bacterium | reverse complement strand
TGATCACTCCGGCACAACTCGGGGTCAATCCGGGCAGTCTTACCTACGGCTCGGTGACTGTCGGCCAGACCAATGGTTTGAATTTCTCGGTGATCAACTTCGGGCAACAGACGCTGACCGGCACCGTCGCGACGGCGTCGCCATTCCTCATCGCCAGCGGCAGCCCGTACACCGTGGCCGGTGGGCAGACACAGACGGTGAGTGTGGCCTTCGCGCCAGTTGCTGTCGGCAGCTTTACCAATACCGCCATCTTCACGAGCAATGGCGGCGCCTCGACCAACACCGTCATCGGCACCGGCCTGACGGCAGGCAACATCGCAGCCAGCCCCGCCAGCTACAGTTTCGGGGCATCGGCTACCGGCACGTTGGCCCAGACCACGCTCGTGGTCACCAACACCGGCGGCACCGTCGTCAGCAACGGCACGGCCAGCGTCAGCGGGCCGTACTCGATTCTGTCCGGGGCGAGCTTCAGCGTACCGGGCTTCGGCACGACCAACGTGGTGGTGCAGTTTGCGCCGGTGGCGGCGGGCGGGTTCACCAATAGCGTGATCTTCACCAGCGCCAACGGGGGCACGGCCACCAACACCGTCAACGGCACGGGAGCGATTGTGCCCGTGGCGGTGTTCACGGGCAGCCCGACCAACGGCGTGGCGCCATTGACGGTCACGTTCAGCGACAGTTCGACCGGCACGATCACCAACCGGTTCTGGTCCTTCGGGGACGGCGCGACCACCAACACGATGGCCACCAGCCTGGGCCACACCTACAGCAGCGCCGGGACGAACCCGGTGAGCTTGATGGTGTTCGGCCCGCTCGGATCTAGCATGACGAATCGAATCGGCTATATCGTCGTCACGACCCCGGACACCACGCCGCCGCAGTTGACGATATCAAGCCCCACCAACTATCAGACGTTCACCAACGCGGCCATTACGGTCAGTGGCACGGCCAGCGACGCCAGCGGGATTCAGAGCGTGACGGTCAATGGCCTCGGCGCGCCGCTGGTGGGCGCCAACTGGTCGGCGCTGTTCACGCTGGATTCCGGAACGAACACGATCACCGTCATTGCGACCGACGCCAGCGCCAACGCGAACACCGCGACGCAAGTGGTGCATGCGGTTCTGAATTCGGTGATACCAACCAACCACCCGCCGCAGATCGCGACGGGGTTGTCGGTGACCAATGCCCTGCTGCAAGTCGGGAGCACCGCGGTGGTGCTGTTGGATGAGACGAACGTGTTCAGCGTTACGGCCACCGACATCGACAACGACTCCCTGGAGTATCAGTGGGTGTTTGGCGATGGCGACGGGAGCAATACCACGATCGGCACGGTCGAGCACGTGTATACCAACGAGTGCGGGCGGTACAACGCGAGCGTGACGGTCAGCGACGGGCAGGCCTCGACCAATAGCGACCTGGTCGTGGCGGTAGCCTGCCAGATGCAGATCACCAAGCTCCAGGTGAAGCTGAACTTTGCCAAGACCAACTCCGACAGTTGCACGGTCCAGGGCAAGTTCGAGTTGCCGGCGGATTACAGTTTCTCCAACAAGCTGGCAACACTGGACATCGGCGGCGCGGAGGTATCCTTCATCCTTCCGAACAAAGCCGGCAGTGCGCGCAACGGCCAAAGCACGTTGAGCAAGCCGACGTACAACAAGGGGGCGGGCCTGTGGACGCTCAAAGCCTCGTTCAAGGACGGTTTCTGGCAAACCGAATGGGCGGATTACGGCATGATCAGTTCGAACATACCGAAACCCGGAGTGCTGGTGACCAACTTCCCGTTGATCTTCGTGGTGGACACCGAGGCGTTTATGCAAACGACAAACCTGCATTACACGGCAAAGTCCGGCAAAACCGGCGCGGCGAAGTAGTTTGCGGAAGCTTTCCGCGCGATGCTTGCGGCGAGGGGGAGTCCTGGTAGAATCTCAATTACCAAGGCGTAAATCTCACCGAGGATTTAAATCCCTCCCTCTCCGCCAGTTTTCTCTCATGATCCTGCTGCCCCCGAAAAAGTTCACCCCACCTGTCACCGACAAGTGGGGTGTAATGAACTGCGCTGGTATGTCTGATCAGGCTTACTTTTTCTGCCCCGCCTTGATCTTCGCCCACCGGGCGCGTTGCGCTGCCGCGATACGGGCGCGTGCGGCCGCCGAGAATCTGGGTTTACGCCGAAGGGTCAATTTCGACAGCCCGGCCGTTCCATCAAGAGATGTGAGCGCCCGGATGGCGAGATCAAGCTTCTCTAATTCCTGTTCGGCACGCCTGCGTTGCACGTGCAGTTGCTGAACGACTTGGTTCATGCTGGACATACTCCTCCTGTGTTTGTTTGTTGCCTAGACTTTAGAGCACCCTATGGAGCCATAGAGTAGCAGGGCTATTAGTCGAGTTCAACCCATTTTATTCGTAACTACCGCTGGTAATTTTTCACAAGGGCGCTACAATGGCGATAGCCGCACGGAGTTGTCGTCGTCTGGTATGGGTCACAAAGAGAGAATGGCTAACGAGGAGCCGAACATGAACACGTTGCGTACATTGGTTGGTGCCACCGCGTTGGTGGTGGTGGTCGTTGGCTGCGAGACTCCGCAAAGGTATCCCCCGCCACCTCCTCCCGTGGTCCGTTACCCGAGCCAGCCGTTGGGCACGGCGGACGTAAAAATGCTGGCCAAGTCCGGCATCAGTGATGAGGTCATCATCAGCCAAATTCGGAATTCACGCACGGTGTATCACCTGAGCGCCGCGGACATCCTCGACCTGAAGGGCGCCGGGGTGAGTGAACGAGTCATCGATTTCATGATCAACACTCCATCCCTGTACCGCTCGATGGGCCCACCACCGCCGCCGCCCTCGTACTAAAACTGGCGGGATTTCTGCTCCCCATCAGTGGGACGTTGAACTTATGCCTCGTTGTGGGTACGCTTCGGTATGCGATTCGCATCGGCTCTGACGACAAAAACGGACTGGGCGGAAGCTGTCGAGGATTTGGGGTGCCAGGTGGCTGCCCAACTCGGGACAGTCAAGGCCCAACTCGCGGTATTGTTTGCCCATCCCGGGTACGTTCCGCACATTGAAAAGATTATCGAAGCGACGACAAAGGCGGTAGGGGCGGAGCATCTGCTGGGTTGCACCGGGGCCGGCATCATCGGCACCGACCGCGAAGTCGAAGAGAAGCCGGCCCTGTCCCTGTTGGTGGGCGAATTGCCCGGTGTGACCATTTACCCCTTCGAGCTTGCGGAAAAAGAGTTGGAGGAATCGACCGGAGCAGCGTTCTGGCATTACCAACTCGAATTGGAACCGAGCTGTCAACCGCAGTTCGTATTGCTGGTTGACCCCTATACGACGCGGGCGATGCAGTTGGTTGACGCGCTCGCCGACGCGTATCCGCAAGCGCCCATGGTCGGCGGTCTGGCCAGCGGCGCGCAGCAGGCCGGTGAGAATCGATTATTCGTCGACGGCAAGGTCTATGACGAAGGAGCGGTGGGCATTGGATTGACGGGCCGGGTGTCTCTCCGGTCCATCGTCTCGCAAGGATGTCGACCGATCGGCGAACCGTTTACCATCACGCGAGCTGACAAGAACGTCGTGTTCGAGTTGGCGGGACGCCCGCCCATGAAAATCCTCCAGGAAATGCTGCCCCAGTTGCCCACACGCGACCGGGACCTGGCGCGCTCGGCGCTGTTTCTGGGGCGCGTGGTCAACGAGTACCAGGACGAATTCAGTCGCGGGGATTTTTTAATTCGCAATCTGATCGGGAGCGATCCCCAGTCCGGCGCGTTGGCGGTGGGCGATTTGATGCGCACCGGGCAGACGGTCCAGTTTCAGGTGCGTGACGCCCAGACAGCCGATGAGGACCTGCGTCATTTGCTCGCGAAGGAGCGGAATGACCCCGCCAGGAAACAACCGCACGGGGCGCTGCTGTTCAGTTGCCTGGGACGCGGGGAGCGAATGTACGGCACGGCGGACCACGATATCCGCGTCGTGCAGGAAAACATCGGGCCGGTGCCCACCGCCGGGTTCTTCTGTAATGGCGAGATTGGTCCGGTCGGCAGGCGGGCGTTTATCCACGGGTTCACCAGCGTGGTCGCGCTGTTTACCGAGCCTGGCGAATAAAGAAAGACCGGAAAACAATCAGGCCCGTCAGCCCGCTGCCGCCAGCGAATCTTCCACGGCCTTGACCAACTTCTTACCGTCAACCGGGCTTTGGAAATAATCGACAGCTCCCTCGCTCAACGCGCGTGCGTAGCCATTCCAGTCGCCGTCGCGGGTGACAACCAGGATCGGCAGGTCCTTGCGCAGGGACCGCGCCTCGTGTACGAGTTCCATTCCGCTGCGGCCGTGCATGACTTCCTGAATGATGACGAAACTGTATTGCTTCGCCCAGTCCTCGACCGTATTCAGCGCCCGCTGCGGATCGCTGATGGTGGTGACGGAATAGCCCTTGGCACTCAACGTGTCGCAAACAGCCTGCTGGTCCTCCGGACTGTCCTCAACGAGGAGAACTCTGCATGCCTTCACAATTCGCCTCCTCTCGCTTAGCATCTCGCCTGCTTCACAGCTTACGACGAGTTCCAGTGATGTCAATCACCGTCCGCCCCCCGTCGACACTCCTAGGTGTGGGACGGGTGAGGCCAGCTGTCGTGCTCCGAAAAAAGCAACTGGGCGACTTCGGATTGGTAGGGATGAAACGGATTGTTCATGATCAACGGGTCCTTGCTCTCGACGGCGATGGAATCCCAGTTGATGATGTAGCTGCCGGACTGGTCGCGCAAATGGCGGACCGCGATGCCACGGGCCTGGGCGCGCGTATTGGCCGGCGGATTTTGGACGCAGAACGCGACGCGTTCGGGCGTGACCACGTGCTGCGTCCGCCCCTGGTCGACCAGGGCAAAATACAGCCCGCGCCGCGGGTCGATGTTGTGGTATTCGAGATCGAGAGATTGCACCCACGGATCATCCCAACCAATGCGCTCCTGGTCGATAAACGTTTGGAGCAACCACTTCTTGGCCACCCAGTCGATCTTGTCCACTTGCGACATCGGGTCGCGCTCCAGCCCGGCCAGAACGTTTTCCCATTCGCGAATGATCCAATCATTTTCCGGGTCCATGCCGGCCAGGTAGTGCTTGGCCAGGCCAAGGAACGAATGCTGAATCTCCAGGGCGGTTCGCGTCTGGCCGTTTTCGAGCCGGACGATCCAGCCGTAATTCGGGTCCCGTGAAATGTCGCGCGTGGCCTGCACCGGGTCCATCAGCCCCACGCGCTTGGGAAGAATGCCCTCCTCGAGCAAGTCGAGCACCAGCGAGGTGGTCCCCACCTTCAACGCCGTGGCGTACTCACTCATGTTCGAATCGCCAATGAGCAGATGCAGGCGGCGGTACTTGCGGTAATCGGCCAGCGGCTCGTCACGGGCGTTGATGATCGCGCGGTTGAATTGCACCCATTGGTAAATGTCGTTCACAATGTGGTCGGCCCGCTGCGAAATCTGGAAGTGCACGGGCTGATCGTGACGTCCATGGTCGAACTCGAAGGCGAGGGGATTGGCCTGGCCGACGCGCCCCGCCCCCGAGAAAATCTGCCGCGTCGCCAGAAACGACAGCAGCGCGGACAGCACCTGGGGGGTGAATTGCGCGCCGCGCTTCATCAGGTAGTTCTCGTGGCACCCAAACGTCGCGCCCGTGTGATGGTCGATGTTGTTTTTCACGAACGACACACGGTCCGCGATGGCCATGCTCTCCAACGCGTTTTGCAGGAGACGATCGCCTGCGTGGTCGAACGACACCACGTCGCGCAGGCTGATGCATTCGGGCGTCGAGTACTCGATATGCCCCATGTCGAGATACAGCCGTCCGCCGTTGAGCAGGAACCCGCCGTTGCCGGGCGGCTCCTCGTAATCCCGATAATGAAGGTCGATCGCCCCGAGCCGCGCAACCTTGAACAGGTGGTTCTTGACGCGGATGGGGAACGCGTCGGGGCCGCCTTGCCGGTCATCGCTGCTTACCAGACAACCGTACTCGGTTTCCAGCCCGACGATCCGGTTCATAAATCCTTCAGGGCGGCGCGGATTTCCTTTTCGTCCAGCAAGCGAAACTTTCCCGTGGCCGGCCGGCTGCGGTCAAGAACGGCGGCTTCCACATGACGCATCTTGAGGTATTCCCGCAAGACCTTCTCCGGCTCGATCTCGCGTTTTTCGGTGGCTTCGCCAGTTTTGTCCTGTCCTTGCTCGGCCATGTCCATGCCGACGGCCCAGGTCTTGGCGGCGAGCTTTAACGCGTCCTCCAGCGTGCGCCGGGGGCTGCCATCGTGTTCGACAAGATAATCCAGCATCGCCGTCTGGGCCTCGTTGCCACCCGCCAGCGCGTCGAAGGGTTCCTTGGTTTCAATCTCGCTACGCGCGAACGAACCGTCATAGTCGAGTTTGACGATGGAATCCTGTTCCGAATCGTCGCCCAGTTCGACGAGGAGCATTTTGACAATGTACGGCGCGCTAAATACCTGCTCGAAAGCCGTCTTCAACGCCGGGCTGATTCCGAAATTGACCAGACGCCGCAGTGACACGTCCGCCACCGCGCGGTTAAATCCTTCCATGTGCGCGAGGTCAATGGCCACCAGCCGCATCCGCTCGATGTCGGCGGGGTGCCCGAGCGCCGCGAAGGCCACCCGGTCGTAGATCTCGAACACCTTGCGGGTTTCGCGGCTGACCGTCAGCAGCAGCAAGCCGTCGGCGTAATTCAACACGACGACGGGACTGCCCAGCCGCAACTGGTCCTCGATGTACTCGCGCCGATTGGCGATGGCCTCAACCCAACGATATGGTTCTTCGATCATGGTGATGCGACAAATCGTTCGCGGAAACTAAACCTCACTCTTATACACACGGCCCAACTCGGATTCAGGGATTTCGCGGACACCTTCCTTCGTGATGACGCGAACGATGGGGAAGATGTTGGATTTCGGATTGTATCCACTGGTGGCCGTGTCGCTGTCGGCCGCGGTGTCCAGAAGCCGAAGCGCGGCCACGACAATTTCGGACTCGTTGAACTTGGCCAGGGGTTTGCCACCCCAGGTGTTCAGGTAATGCAACACGCTGCGCACCGCGAGCGAACCGGAGCCGCTGGCGGCGTAATCCACGCCTTCGAATTGGGCTCCCAGCGCGTCATAAAAGTACACCTTTCCGCCGCTGTCCTTGCCGTCGCCGGTTTCGTACGTCGCGAAAATCGGCACGACCATGCCCACGCCCTGCAGCGTAAGCGGCAGGTTTTCCTTCAACAACTTCGAGAGCGACCGTACCTTGCCTGCGGTGCTCATTTCTTGAAGCTGGCTGCGCTGGTAGTACTTAAAGCTGTGCTCGAGCACGCGCGCCATTTCGAACGCCACCGCCGGCACGCCGGCAATCGCCAGAACGGATCGTTCGTCAATGTTGATGAGTTTTTCGGCGCGCTCGTACATGACGAGGTTGCCCGCCGTGGCCCGACGATCACCCGCGACTAGCACGCCGTCCTTGTACTTGACGGCGAGGACCGTCGTGCCTTCCGTGGCGATACCGCCTTTGCCCATCTCGTGCTGGAATTTCGCGGCCGCCTCGGCCAGACGGGGCGCGATCTCGTATCCGTGCGCTTTCAGCACGCTGACAAAATCGCCGTCATGCAGGAATTGCGGAATCGGTAGAGGATGATCCATGGCGATTTCTCGCAGAGCCGGCGCCCACTTACTGACCGGTGCGCTGGCGGTAACGTTTGGCCTGATTCGGATCGACGCGGCGCATTTTCTTCAGGAGTTCCTTCGTATCGGGCGCGTCCACGTCCGGACGGCGCGGGCCGGCCTCATCGGTTTCCTTCTTTTCCCACGGGGCAGGGGAATTGGGCCGATGTAAGCGCTCCGGAAACTCTGTATTGTGCTCGGGCATTCGACTATCTCCGAATCATTTCCAAGTTCCGTAGTAATGTCGCCACATCCGGCGCTTTGTCAATGGCGGCATTGTAACGGGCCACATCATCATCGTCAAAAACATTCAAAAGCCGCACCACGGATTCGTGGTCGTTCTCGCCAAACGCGATCTCGTCCCATTGGACGGAAGTCATTTGCTTCGCGAATTTCTCGATGCAGCGGCCACGGAAATAAGCCCGTGTATCCCGGGGCGGCTGACGGATCGCCAGTCGCACATCGTCATCCTTGATGAACCGCTGAATCTTGTCCTGACGCATCAGCTCGGCGTACAATCCTTCCTCCCGCCGCACATTGTGGTACTCGAGATCGAGGGATTGCAGCCAGGGATCATCCCAGGAGAGCTTTTCGGCTTCGACAAAGGCGTCCAACATCCATTTCTTGGCCACCCAATCGAGCCGATCCCGGCACAACATCGGATCGCGTTCGAGATCGGCCAGCGCCTGCTCCCACGTCATGAGCACCCAGTCGGTTTCGTCGTCACGACCGCCCAAGTGCTGTTGCGCGGCCACCAAATACTGCCGCTGAATGTCGATCGGCCGGGTCGTCCGCCCGCCGACCAGTGGAACCGCGGTTTTCAGGGTTGGGTCGCGCGAAATGGCTTTCAACGCCGCAATCGGGTCGGCCAGCTCGATGTTCAGCGGACAGAACCGTTGTTCCAGCAGGTCGAGCACGAGCGACGTGGTGCCGATCTTGAGCGCGCCGGAAATCTCGCTCATGTTGGCGTCACCGATGATGACGTGTAACCGGCGATACTTGTCGCTGTCGGCGTGAGGCTCGTCACGCGTGTTGATGATGGGACGGCGGTTCATCGTATCGATGGACACGAGAACGCTGAAAAAGTCGGCTCGCTGACTGATTTGGTACACGCCCGCAGGCGCGCCATCCTCGTTTTCGATGCCGACCTTGCCGGCCCCCGCGACGATCTGCCGGGTGACGAGAAAAGGAGTGAGCCCGCGGATGACCCGATCGAACGGGATGTCGCGGTCCATCAAATAATTGTCGTGGCAACCATAACTGTGGCCGACGAAGTCGGTGTTGTTCTTGTAGACTTTCACGACGCCACCCGATTCGCGCAGGTTGCGACGCCGCACGCACTCCTCGATGATGCGTTCCCCCGCCTTGTCCTGGGCAATGATATCGCGGAGGCGTTTACACTCGGGCGTGGCGTATTCGGGATGGGCGTGATCGTTGTAGTAGCGAGCGCCGTTGGAGAGAACGAGATCGCTCTTGATTTCCTGGAAACTGAGTTTGCGATTCTGGTCCTGGACGAAATACTTCGCCTCGTCGAAGTCCTGCATCAACTCATCGACCCGGAAACCGCGCAAGTCCTGGTGTGGATCTTCGAGGTTATAGTCCCACTTCAGCGCCGAATCCTGGGCGGGGGGCTCGACTTGCGTATAGCTGCGGACCAGGGCGATCGATTCCGACACCACGTCCACGCTGTCATGCCCATCGACGGTGATGCCGTATTCGGTTTCAATGCCCAGGGTGCGTTGCATGGCTGGCGGAGCGCGTGCGTCTCGCTACGTCTTCAGACAACCGAGCTGACTCCCTTCGATCGCGCCCCGCTCACGGGTCGAATCGGAGAAACCTTCACGACGTTCTCGGGGTCGTAATCCAGCAGCATCAGCCAGTCTTCGGTGATGTCCGTAGGCGGGAAGATGTCGTTTTCGGCGTATTCCAGCTCCAGCGACCGCAACAGGTCCGCTTCGCTGATACCCTCATCCTTCTTCGAGTCGATGCTGCGTTTGATGGCCATTTCCTTGGATCGCTCGACGATGCTGGAGATGATCGCGCCGCTGATCAGGTCGCCGCGGTAGAGCACCGCGTTGCGGCCGCTGCGCAACTGCACTTCGAGAAACCGGTTCTCGTCGCGGTGCGCGAACAGCGTCTTCACCACCGAATCCACCAGCGCCGCCACGGCGGCCTTCTGGTCGCCGCCATGCGCTTTCAGGGTGGCGGGATCGATGGGCAGGTCCTCCGTCAGATAAATGGAGAAAATCTCGTGCGAACCGTCCTTGTCCGGACGGTCGACCTTGATCTTCCGGTCGATGCGCCCGGGGCGCAGGATCGCCGGGTCGATCAGGTCCGCCCGATTCGACGCGAGGATAATGACCACGTCATTGAGCGACTCGATGCCGTCCATCTCGGAGCAGAACATCGGCACCAGCGTCGAGAGAATATTCGCATACCGTCCCGCTCGCCGCGTGCCGAGAATGGATTCGGCCTCGTCAATGAAGAGGAATGGCATGAAACCTTGTTTCCGCTTTTCACGGGCCATGGCGAAGATTTCGCGCACGATCCGCTCGGATTCGCCCACCCACATATTGAGGATCTCGGGGCCTTTCACGTGCATGAAACATTCCTTCATATCGTGCCCGGTCTGCTCGCGCAATTTGCCGGTCAAGTTGAATGCGGTGGCCTTGCCGATGAGCGTCTTGCCGCAGCCCGGCGGACCATGCAGCAGAAATCCCTTCGGTTGCGCGTAGTGGAAGCGGCTGAACAGATCGGGGTGCAATAGCGGCAACTCGATGGCGTCCTTGATGGCCTGGATGGCCACGGTTTGTCCGCCCACCCGCGACCACGGTAATTCGGGAACGTCTTCGAGATAGAATTCCTGTTTGTCGGAGGACGCGAGCAACTCGACCGCCACGCGAAACGACGGATCGATGCGAATCTCATCGCCAACCTTCATCTCGGCGGACAGCAGGTCACTGGATCGTTGCAGGATGACCGAATGCAGCCCGTGCTCCTGGCCGACGCGGAGGCGGCCGTCTTTCAACACGTCGGCCACTTTGCCGACGGGGCCGGAATTATCGTAGCCGAGGTCGCCGACGACCACGTACGCCTCATTGACCAGCACGCGCGTGCCGACCTTCAGGCTTTGGGACTCGATCCGCGGATCAACATTGGAATAGTAATCATGGCCGGCGACCGCCACGTGCGCGATGTCCTTTTTGGGGAAACCGAGGAACGTGCCGATGCGGTTCGCGGGCGAAGTCACCTTCTTGATGACTTCGTCCATCTTCTCGATGGCCGAGCGGGCTTCCGCGAGGGTCAACTCGTGCTCCTGGATTTGCTGGCGCAAACGGAACAGGTCGAACCGCGCCGGATCACCCTCCGGCAGCGTTGCCAAGAGCTTGTCCACCAGTTCAATCGGTGTGGACTCTTCGCGTCCGGCCCATTTGTCCGAGAAGTCCAACGGCCCTCCCGGAGGTGTGGGCTTTTTATAGCCTGAATGGTCGCTCATGCCGTTTCTCCACTGCGTACCCTTGCGTCCTGCTTTTCCTAGTATACCGCGATTGAAACGGGACTGCAACCGGAACGCCGCAAATACATGGGAAGCAGGGTGCAAAATAGGCATTGACAGCGGTGAGAACCATCGGCTACGTTACGCCGCTTCACGAGTCCAAAACAGGATATTCATGAGTACGTTTTTCGCCAAAAAAGAAGAGCAAAAGCCGCGGTGGTACGTCATCGATGCCAGCAATCAGGTGCTTGGCAAGGTGGCAGTCAAAGCCGCTAACGTCTTGCGCGGCAAGGTCAAACCCACGTTTACGCGACACGTTGACGCGGGCGATTTCGTCGTGGTCGTCAACGCGGAAAAAGTCGTGCTTACCGGCAAGAAGGAAACCGCCAAGACGTACATGACCTACTCGCAGTACCCGGGCAATGAGAAATATCGGACGGTCAAGCAGGTGCGCGCCAGTCACCCGGAGAAGCTCATTGAGCACGCGGTCAAGGGCATGATTCCGCGGACCCGGCTGGGCCGGCAGATGATCACGAAGCTCAAAGTGTACGCCGGCACGGCGCATCCCCACGTCGCGCAGAAACCCGAACCCATTTCCCTTTAACTTTTCACTGCCATGGCAACCGCATCTGCACAAATCAATGCATTCATCGGAACCGGCCGCCGCAAGACCAGCGTCGCGCGTGTGCGCCTCGTGCCCGGCTCCGGTAAGATCATCGTCAACGACCGGACGCTTGAAGAATACCTGACCGTTCCCAATCAGCGAACCATCGCCTTGCAACCTTTGGCGGAGACGCAGAACGCCGAGAAGTTCGACGTATTCATCAGCGTCGATGGCGGCGGAGTATCGGGCCAGGCGGGCGCGATCAGCCACGGCATCGCCCGCGCGCTGTTGAAGGCCTCACCCGATCTCAAGGGCGCGTTGCGCGACAAAGGATTTCTCACACGCGACTCCAGAATGAAGGAGCGCAAGAAGTACGGTCAACCCGGTGCGCGCAAGCGCTTCCAGTTCTCGAAGCGCTAATCGACGAGCAAATCTCGACTTGCAAGCACGAGCCCCGGGTTTCATATTCGGGGCTCGTTGCTTTTAAGGCCACGCGCCAACTATCAATGTCATGAAAACAACCAAAGCGGCCATTGTCGGAGCCAGCGGCTATTCGGGTCAGGAATTGATCCGATTGCTGTTGCGCCATCCACATGTCGAGGTCACCCAGTTTACTTCCCGACAATATGCCGGGAAGGCTGTGGGGGAGGTGTTCCCGCGGTTTCGAGGACAGGTCAGCGCCGCGTTTACCGAGCCGGACGTCAACCGGATCGAGGCCGATGTGGTGTTCCTCGCGTTGCCGCACGGTGTGGCCGCCGAGTTTGCGCCGGCGCTTCTCCAGAAGGGAATCAAGGTGCTGGATTTGTCGGCGGACTTCCGGCTGAAGTCGGCATCCGTTTACAAGGAGTTTTACGAGCACGAGCATCCCGCGCCGGATTTGTTGAAGCGGTCCGTGTATGGCTTGCCGGAGATCCATCGGGACAAAATTCGGAGCGCCAAGCTCGTGGCCTGCCCCGGGTGTTACCCCACGAGCATCATTCTCGGCGTCGCGCCCGCGCTGAAGAGCGGCTTGGTCAAATCGGACGGAATTATCGTCAATAGCCTCAGTGGTGTCAGCGGCGCGGGACGAAAGGTCGCGGACGAATACCTGTTCACCGAGTGCAATGAAAGCGCGCGCGCCTACAGCGTTCCGAAGCATCGGCATCTCAGCGAAATCGAACAGGAACTCTCGTCGCTGGCGGGAACGAGCCTGACGATCTCGTTCACGCCGCACCTGATTCCGCTCAATCGCGGCATTGTCAGCACGATCCACCTGTCGCTGGCGAAAAAAGCAGAGGACACGCTGGCCGTGTATCGGGACTTTTACAAGGGCGAGACTTTCGTGCGGGTGACGCCGACGCTTCCCGACACGAAGAATGTCGAGATGACAAATTTCTGCGACATCTCCGTGCGCGTCGATCCGCGCACCAACCGGCTCGTCGTCGTCAGCGTAATTGACAACCTCACCAAGGGCGCGGCCGGCCAGGCCGTGCAGTGTTTGAACCTCGTGTGCGGTTACGACGAAGCGACAGGGCTCCTCTGATGAAGGCGTTCTATACCCGGATTGGCGGTTCGGTCACGGCCCCGCGTGGATTTCGCGCGGCGGGCGTGGCTGCCGGCATCAAGTCCAACGGCAGGAAGGACGTGGCGCTGATCGTTTCCGACACGCCGGCAACGGCGGCGGCGACGTTTACCACGAACCAGGTCAAGGCCGCGCCGGTGAAACTCAGCATGGCGCACGTGAAATCCGGCAAGGCCTGCGCGATCGTGGCCAACAGCGGCAACGCCAATGCCTGCACGAGCGACGGCCCGATTCACGCCCGGGCCATGGCTTGCGCGGTCGCGCGCCGGCTCGGGTGCGCGGAAAACCATGTTCTGGTCTGCTCGACGGGCCGGATTGGCGTGAATCTCCCCATCGTCAAGGTGGAAGGGGGCATCAAGCAATGTCTCGGCGCCCTGTCGCGGCTCGGCGGTGCTGCTGCGGCGCAAGCGATCATGACCACCGACACGTTTGCGAAGGAAGTCGCCGTGCAATTCAAAGCGGGCAGCCGGACGTTTCGCATTGGCGGCATCGCCAAGGGCGCGGGCATGATCCAGCCGAACATGGCGACGATGCTTGGTTTCATTACGACTGACGCCGCGATTCCGCGCGCGGCCTTGCAGCGGGCGCTCGCTCATGCGGTAAACCAATCGTTTAATCGGATCACCGTCGATGGCGACACGAGCACGAATGACACGGTGATCGTCCTGGCGAACGGAGTGGCCGGCAAGCCGCCGCTGACAAAGTTCCAGGCGGCGCTCGATTTTGTGTGCCTCGAACTTGCCAAGATGATCGTGCGGGACGGCGAAGGGGTCTCGAAGTTTGTCACGATCAACGTTCGCGGCGCGGCCACGGAGCGCGACGCGGAAATCGCCGCGCGCGCCGTCGCCAACTCGGTACTGGTCAAGACGAGCTGGTGCGGCGGCGACCCGAATTGGGGCCGGATTCTGGACGCGCTGGGATATTCGCTGGCCCGGGTAAACGCGGACCTGGTCGATGTTGGCTACGAAGGAGTGCCCGCGGTCCGGGGCGGGCTGCCGACGCGCACGCCAATCGCGAAGCTCAAGAAGATTGTCGCGAAACCGACGTTTAGCATTGATATCCATTTGCACCTCGGTCGCGGCCGGTGCACGATGCACACCTGCGATTTGACGGAGAAGTACGTCGAGCTGAACAAGGGCGAATAGGCTGATACGCCGATGGACGATCTCATCAAGAAAGCCGACGTATTGTTGGAGGCGCTGCCGTACATTCAACGGTTTCGCAGTTCGACGTTCGTCGTCAAATACGGCGGCAGCTTCATGGATTCGCCGGACACGAAAGTGCGCGAGGGCGTTGCGGCGGACGTTGTGTTCCTCGAAGCGGCGGGCATCAACCCCGTGGTCGTCCACGGCGGGGGCAAGGCGATTACCAAGGCGATGGAAAAGGCCGGCCTCGCCGCCCAGTTCGTCCAGGGCCTGCGCGTGACCGACGCGAAATCGATGGAGATTGTCGAAGACGTCCTCGCGAACGTCATCAACCGCGACATCGTGGAGATGATCCAGAAGCTTGGCGGGAAAGCGCGCAGCTTCTCGGGCAAGGACGTCTTTCGGTGCCATAAATTGGTGAAGGACGGCATGGATCTCGGATACGTCGGCGAGGTTACGGACGTTTCGACGGAGGCCGTGCGCAAATGCCTCCGAGCCCAGGTGACACCCGTGATCAGCCCGATCGGCCTCGGCGAGGACGGCCACGCCTACAACATCAATGCCGACGTGGCGGCGGCCAAGCTGGCGATGGTCATCGGCGCGCGGCGGCTGGTGTTCCTGAGCGACGTGGCGGGCCTGATGCGTGACCCCGGTAATCCCGGGACGTTGATATCGAGTTTGCACATCAGCGAAGCGCTCGATCTCAAACGCGAAGGCGTTATCGAGAAGGGAATGATTCCGAAAGTGGACAGCGCGGTGGAAGCCGTCCAAGCCGGGGTGCGTCGCGTGCACTTCGTGGATGGCCGCATCCCGCATTCCATTCTTCTGGAGATTTTCACGGACAAGGGCATTGGAACTGAGATTATCAAATGAATCGTTCGGAAATTATTGGATTGTTTGATCGCTACGTCGTGCCGAGTTATGCGCGGTATCCGCTTGTATTCGTCCGCGGGAAGGGCGCGCGCGTGTGGGATGCCGACGGCAAGGAGTACCTCGATTTCGGCGGCGGGATCGCCGTGAATCTGCTTGGGCATTCGGCCCTGGCCGGGATTCTGGCGAAGCAGGCCAACATTCTCGTGCACGCCTCGAACCTTTACTATACGGAGCCGCAGGGCCTGCTGGCGAAACGGCTCGTCGAACTGGTTGGGGTCGAGGGGAAGTGCTTTTTCTGCAACAGCGGCGGCGAGGCCAACGAAGCGTTGTTCAAACTCGCCCGCAAGTTCGGCAACGAACACGGAGGCCGCTACGAGATTCTGACGTTTCAGGACAGTTTTCACGGGCGCACGCTGGCCGGAATCAGCGCGACGGGCCAGGAAAAGGTGAAACACGGCTTCGAGCCGCCCGTCGATGGGTTCCGCCATGTGCCATTCAACGATCTCGATGCGGTTGCCAAAGCCGTCACGCCGAAGACCGCGGCCATTCTGCTAGAGCCGATCCAGGGTGAGAGCGGGATTCTGCCGGCAACGGCGGAATTTTTACAGGGACTGCGACGGCTCTGCGACGAGCGTCAACTGCTGCTGATGTTCGACGAGGTTCAATGCGGCATGGGACGAACGGGTGAATTTTTGGGATGCCGGGCGATCGCGCCGGACGTTCAGCCCGATGCCATTTCGTGGGCCAAGGGGCTTGGGGGAGGGTTCCCGATTGCGGCGATTTGGGCCCGAGGTCCTTATGGAGATGTCCTGGGTCCCGGCACGCACGGCACGACATTCGGCGGCACCCCGCTGGCGTGCTCGGTGGCGCTGGCGGTGTTGGACACGCTGGAGCGTGACGGGCTGCTGCGAAATGCCCGCGATGTGGGCAAGTATTTCATTGGCAAGTTGCGGGAACTCGCAGCACAATGCCCGGCCATTCGCGAGGTGCGCGGGATCGGATTGATGATCGGCGTCGAGGTGACGCTGGAGGCGCGTCCAGCCGTGTTGAAACTGGCGGAGCACGGGCTGATCGGCGTGGCGGCGGGGAAGAACGTGGTGCGCTTCCTGCCGCCGCTGAATATTACGCGCGCGGACGTGGACGAAGCGGTCGAGAAATTCGGGCAGGCATTCCATGGTAGCGGAGCGAATTAGTAATATGGACGGCAAAGTCGGCAACTGTGTCGAGGTGGTGGACGTCGAGCGCGTGTTGCCCATTGGAACGTCGCAGGAGAAGCGGCTGCGCTTCGCGTGGGAACAGAAGCCGTCGGAGCATTTTTTGATGGTGTGGAACCAGTACATGGAGCCGAACAGCATCTTCGTGGAGGACATCAGCGATGAAGGTGTCACGGTCACGGTGCGCTGGGCGTTGATGAAGGAAACGCCGGAGCAGATCGCGGCGCGGCTCAATCGGTGGCTGCAACAGGTCGAGGAAGGGAAATATCGGCACAGCGGGATCAGCGGCCGGCATTTGTGAGACGAGCGGTGATCGGTACATCATGAACCATTTACTTACAGTGGAGCAACTGAGCAGCCGCGAGATTGCGGACATCCTCGAGCTGGCGAAGGAGTTCAAGAAAGGCCGGGGCAAACCCCGCCAGAAGCAGCCGTTGAAAGGGCAAACTTGGGCGCTCATTTTCAACAAGGCCAGCACCCGCACGCGCGTCAGTTTCGAGGTGGGCATTCGCGAGCTTGGCGGTTCGTCGCTCTACCTTTCGACGAACGACATTCAAATGGGCCGGGGCGAAACGGTCGCCGACACGGCGCGGACATTGTCACGGTACGTTCATGGCGTCGTGATTCGAACGTATGCGCAACGCGACATCGAGCAATTTGCGGACGCGAGCACGATTCCCGTCATCAACGCACTCACGGACGACGAGCATCCCTGCCAGATTTTAGGGGACCTACTTACGGTCGAAGAAAAACTGGGCACACTAAAGGGAAAGAAGGTGGTGTTCTTCGGTGATGGCACGTGCAACGTGTGCCATTCCTGGCTCTTTGGCGCGGCAAAAACCGGGATGGAGATTTGGGTCGCGGCCCCGAAGGAGTTTCAGCCTGGCGCCGAGCGGGTCAAACGGGCCGGGGGCAATATTCACGTGACGGAGAACGTCAACGAAGCCGCGAAGAACGCCGATGTGCTCTATACCGATGTCTGGGTGTCGATGGGGAAGGAAGCCGAGGCGACGGAGCGGCTGAAGATTCTCGCGCCGTATCAGGTCAACGCAACCGTGTTGAAGCAAGCCAAACCGGGGGCGTTGGTGATGCATTGTCTTCCGGCGTACGTTGGCAAGGAAATTGCCGCGGATGTGTTTGACGCGAATCAGAAGACGATTTTCGACGAGGCGGAGAACCGGTTGCACGCCCAGAAAGCGATCCTGGCATTGTTGGCGAAGCAACGGTAGAACACAACGCCCGCCGGCCGAATGAGCAGAACCCGACAGAAAACGGCGCACCCGGCGGTCGGGCATTTCGACCGGAGATCGTGAAATCCGCCCGCCTCCAGCGCAGCGTCCGGGCGACCGTGCTGGGACTTTCCGTCAATGTCGCACTGGCGATTGTCAAGCTGCTCGCCGGAATCTTCGGCCGGTCCTACGCGTTGATCGCCGACGCCATCGAATCCATGGCCGATGCCGCGAGTTCGATCATCGTCTGGCGCGCGGTCGTGGTTGCCGAAAGACCGGCGGATACGGATCATCCGTACGGACACGGAAAAGCCGAAGCCATTGCCGCGGCAGCGGTGTCGGCGATGCTGGTGGGCGCGGCCGTGTTGATCGTTGTCCGTTCGGTGCAGGCGATTCGGACGCCGCGTCCTGCGCCGGCCCCGTACACATTGATCGTGCTGCTCTGTGTCGTGCTCATCAAGGAAGGGCTCTTTCGAATCGTCGGACGCGTGGGCGACGAGGTCGAGAGCGGCGCCGTGAAAGCCGATGCGTGGCATCACCGTAGCGACGCGATTACATCCGCCGCGGCGGCCCTCGGCATCAGTGTTGCGTTGGTGGGCGGCGACCATTACCGTTCGGCGGACGACTGGGCGGCCATGTTCGCCGCGGTGATCATTGCGTTCAATGGCCTGCGACTGCTGCGGCCCGCGCTGGATGAGTTGATGGACGCCGCCCCGAAAGAAGACATCGTCGGGTTGGCGCGCGCGATCGCGTTGCGGGTCGATGGCGTGAAGGGCGTCGAGAAATGTTTCGCCCGCAAGATGGGGTACGAATACTGGCTCGACATGCACATCGAGGTGGACGGCGAACTATCCGTAGCCGTGGCACATCAGTTGTCGCACACCGTCAAGGATGCGATTCGCGAACAACTGCCGCGTGTTCACGATGTGACGATGCATATCGAACCCTTTCCATCGAGTTCGGACAAGGGCGCCCGGCCCGCTGCCTAGAAGTGATAGCTCATGTACGCTTTCAAGAGCCACCGCGCCACCATCTGGTCGCCACGGAAATCCATGAACACGGGCACTTCGACATCCGTGTAGAAGCTGATCGGATGAACATCCACCTCGATACCTGGAGATACCAGAATCCGCTGGTAGCCGGAGGCCACGGGGTGGGCGGACTCGGCGCCGTGGTCGCTGGTGCGTTCGGACGCAATGACCTGGGCCAACGGCGTGATATGCGCGGTACGGATCATCCAGCCTTTGGGGTAGAGACCAGCGGCAGCATCGAGTTCGGTTCCCGGTGCGTACTGATTTCGTGTAATAATCGGCTGGTCCAACAACGCCTGTGCGAACCAGGTCAGACCGATGTCACCTGGCAGATTCCCCTGATGATAGCCGCCGAGAAGAATATCGGTGCTGCCTGTTCCAAGTTCTGAGTCGCGGTCGATATCGTCGTACGCGTCATTACGGGTATAGTCACCTGTCGGCAGTTTGAAACCGAAGTTGATACCGGTCGACATATCCGGTGAAAAGCCGGTGTAGATGCCCTCGACTCGAATGTCACCGAGAGCAGCCCAGTTGAGCGATACGATGTCGCTGCCGGAAGCGCCACCGGTCGTTTTGAAATATCGCTCGTCGTACGGCACCTCGACCTGCAAGCCCCAACTGCGATCGAACATGTACTGGAAGCCGGCGGTGACGAAGTGGGTGCGAATTTCCTTGTCATCATTATCGCCTCCTGGCGCGGGTGAGGTTCCGTGCCAATTTTGATTCTGATCCTGATAGTCGTAATCAAGATAGACCATTCCCCCGGGCTCTTGGGGAAGCATCAAGCCCGTGCCCACGTCGAAAACGCCACATCCACACGCGCACGCCCAAACAGCCCGGGGCGCCAGAACTGCGGCCAACAGCAATGCGTGGCCAAGCAGTGTTGAAACATTTGTATTCTTCATTTTCATTTCTAACTCCATTCAAAGTTGCGAGATGCCGCGACACGCGGCCCTCAATGGAAATTTGGAAACCATGCCTGGGCCAAGCGACACCACAGGCGACGACACGACGACGTTTCAGGCGCAGGTCGCGCGGGGCGGGGGCGTTGGCGGCGGTTGGGAGAGAGACACGGCAAGTTCGTTGCCGATGGGCACGAGTTGAAAACGTGTGGGCGCAACCAACAACAACGATTGCGCCGCGAGAGGAAATTCGAGTTTCGTCAACGGCTGGGGATATTCCGTTTGCTTCTCGGATTTCTTCGCGCTGGCGATGACTTTGCAAAGCGAGCAGGGGTGCTGGCCGTCAAACGTTCGCGAGATGGCGTCGGCAAACGAGGTGGTGCGGAGGTTTTGGGCGAGCATCCGGGTCCACGCCACGGATTGTAGCGCACCCCAAGGCGCGCTGGTTCCCGCCAGCAGCACGACGACCAGCACAGCGTTGCGTACCCGATCCATCACCGCTGGACTAGTCGCAGATTGGGGGTATCGAGTCAAGGGCTTTTGGTTTGGCGGGCCGGACGGAAAACATTCCAACGCCACAGCAAACTTGCCTCTGATTCGGTCGCCCGCCATAATCACGGACGATGAGCGTTGGCTTGGAAGAATCCTACGCGCTGTGCGGGCAGATCGCGCGCCGGACGGGGAAGAACTTTTATTATTCGTTCCTGGTGATGCCGCGAAAGAAACGCGCGGCCATGTGCGCGATTTACGCGTTCATGCGGCGGAGCGACGACATCGCCGACAGTGCGGCCAATCCGGCGGTCGCGCTCGAGGGCCTGGGCTGCTGGCGGGAACAGGTCGACGCGGCGTTGACCAACGGCGATAGCGGCGAGCCGATCCTGCCCGCGTTGGTGGACACGGTCCGCCGGTATCGCATTCCGCACCGCTATTTTCACGAATTGCTCGACGGGACGGAGATGGACCAGACGACGACGCGGTACGCGACATTTGATGAACTGTACAAATACTGTTATCGGGTGGCGTCGGCGGTTGGTTTGGTGGTGTTGCCCGTGTTCGGATACAAGGATGAGGCCGCGCTGGCGCCGTCCGAGGCGTGCGGGATCGCGTTTCAACTGACCAACATCCTTCGTGACGTGAAAGAGGACGCGGCGATGGGGCGGATTTATCTGCCGCAGGAAGATCTGAAGCGGTTCGGGGTTTCGGACGACGATCTCCTGAACGCCCGCGAGACGCCGGCGTTTCTCGAACTGATGAGATTCGAGGCGGCGCGCGACCGGCAGTTTTACCAGAAGGCGCGCCCGCTGGTGGACATGATTGATGCCGACAGCCGCGGCGCGCTGGCGGTGATGATCGCGATTTACGGGGGCATCCTGAACAAGATCGAGGACAGCAATTTTCCGGTGTTGCGAGAACGGATTCGGCTCTCGACCGCCGAGAAATTGTGGATCGTCGGCAAGAACTGGCTGGGATACCGATTATGAAGGCACTGGCTTTGGCGCTGATGGTTGCGCTGTGCGCCGCATCGGTGGCGCGGGCGGACGATCCGCAGCCATTCCTGTTTCTCAAGACGGGAGAAAAATTCGCCACGCAGGAGATCGCCGGGCCGACGGTCGCGGGATTGACGGCGTATGTGGGCGAGAAGGTGGCGGGAACGACCAACGCGTTCGCGGCGCGGGTGATGAACGATCCCGTGAAAGCGGCGGAGTATTGCGGCAAGAGCAAGCCGGCGCTGGGGATTGTCACGGCGGGATTTTACCTGACCTATGCGAAGCCGCTGGGGATACAGCCGTTGCTGGAAGTGAAGCGAGCCGGTGTGAAGGAAGAGCGGTACGTGCTCGTCACGCGGAAGGATTCCCCTGATGATCCCGCCAAACTGGAAGGCAAGACCATCGCCACGCCGTTGGCCGACGAACAGCGATACGTCGTCGCGGTGGTCCTGCAAAACAAGATCGGCGAGGAGATTCGACTCAGGCCGACGACGGACGTGGAGGGCGCGGTGTTCGACCTGGCCGAGGGGGCCAAGACGGCGGCGGACGCGGTGCTGATCGAGACGGGGGCATGGGCGTTGTTCAAGGACGACCCGGACTCGGGCGGGAAACTGAAGGTCGTGTACACGTCGGACGAACTGCCGCGCGATCTGGTCGTGGCGTTCGGGTCGGCGGTCGGGACGCTGAACATCGACAAGGCGA
>JBEKBH010000040.1:0-22091 GCA_050015495.1 Verrucomicrobiia bacterium | reverse complement strand
CCGAAACGGAGTGGAGACGCGACCTCGCTGTGCCCTAGTCGCAATTTACCCCGACTCCGAGGTCGGGGCGTTGTTGCCGGACATTGAGCCCGAATCCAGTCAGGATCCGCCTTCGCTGAAGCGATGGCGGACAGGCGGGATGTCCTTTGGCCATGACTCATAGTCTTAGTCCCCCCGCATTGGCAATCCATAGACTATGAGTCAGATTCGGCGGGCGCCCGCAATCGGTCCCACACTGCACCGTCGCTTGGACACCGCCATCTCACCCTCTGTGCCCTCCGCGGCTTTTACCCCGATTGTTTACCCCGAATTCTTTTCGGGGCGAGTCGGGGCTGCGTGAAAGAATCCGTCTCCCGTCTCCCTCGCGCACTCCGTACCGTTCGAGCTATGCTAAAAGTTTAGCACCCCACAACATCCACGCCCATCCGTGTTCATCCGCGGCTCACCCGTCGCCGGCCCGACTTTCCTCTTGTTGCCGCGGGAGTGCGGGATGATGCTGGTGGTGACGTGACACATAGCAGTACCATGTATCAGCGTTTCCGCTGCCGGCCCCTCCGCCGCCATGATATATCGGCAGGCGATATATCGTGTCCAAAACACCGTCGTTGTTGGCCCCGCGCAGGAAAATTCCACAGGGTGCGAGGCGGATTCCGCTTGCGGTGGCGGGCGCGTCTGGCTTTTGGGGCGCCTGGAAGAGGGGCAAACTGCGAGAACATTCGGCGAGCGTTGTGCATTTCGTGCGAGGCTGCCGCGCGTCAGCCAGCACGGCGAGGCGTCGGGGTGGACTCAGAGTTTTCGGTTGGTGATCAGCACCTGCTGACCATCCGGCGTCCACGGACGCGCCACCTGCAGCGGAAAATTTTTCGGCGGGAAATGTTTCAGATCGTACATCTGGGTCCAGAAGAATTGATAGCCCGTGATCATCTGCACGACGTCCTCGGAGCTCAACGTCTGTTGCGTCAGATAAATTCCCGACATGGTTTTGACGTTGTCGTTGATGGCGTAAAAGGCCTGTTCGTCCAACGGATTCCACACCGCGGCGCGGTCGGCGTACCAGGCCACCGCCCACGGGATATCGCTGCACAACAATTCCCGTTCGCCAAACTCCTTGCCCAGCCGCGCCACCACGTCCGCCCGATACGGCGGATACGGCAACGTCGTCGCCGGCGGCAGCAGCATGAACACGAACGGCAGCGAGTTGAACACCGCAAACCCGCCGATGAACGCCGTCCGCACCAGACGCGTCCGAAATTGGAGCCGCTCGAACATGACATAAAAAAACGCCACGCCGTACACGATGATCAGCGGCTCGAACACGGTGAGAAAATTCCGCTTCGGCGGACTTGTCCCGAGCGGCGAGGGGCCCGCCACGCTCATCCAGATCATCGCCATCAGCACCGACCAGAAGACGAACCGCCGCAGCCGAAACACTTCCTCCTGCCGATACCGGTGCATCAATCCCACCAGAAAGAACACCACCAGATAGTTCGCCCCGACGTCCTTCAGCGCCACCTCGTACAGTTGCCGGGCGTTGATCAACGCCCGCTGCGCCTGCGCCCGCAACCCGATCTCCGGCAACGCCCCGCCCAACATCCGTTGCACCTGCCCCACCTTGACTTCCCGCTCCGTCCCCTCGCCCAGCCCTTCGACCAACTGGAACCGGCTTAACCCGAACAACGTCTGCGACGCCCGCCAGTTCCGCATCATCCACGGCGTCAACATCACCGCAAACACGACCACACACAATCCGCATTTCGCCCGCCAGTTCTTCGGGAACGACACCGCCACGTAGATCAGCAGCGGCACCAGCACCGACACGAACGCGTACTGCGTCAGCGTCCCCAGCGCCACCGCCCCCGCGCTCACCGCCAGCGCGCCGTACACCCACCATCCTGACCGACCTTCCGCCTGCCATTTCTCCGCTTTGAACACGGCGTACGCCGTCGCCAGAAAAAATACCGACATCAATCCCCACGGCAGGCCCGCGATCGCCGATTCCATCAGCGGATTGCAGAAGAGATACATGAACGCGCTCATCGTCGCCACCCGATGGTCGAACATCTCCCGCGCCAGCGCGTACATCAAAAACATCCCCGCCAGATAAAACAGCCAGCCCGTCAACATCACCACCCGGTCCGCCTCGACCGTCCACGCCCCGTTCTCCACCGCGAAATCCGGCGGCAAAATGTGGAACACCGCCGCCAGCACCATCGGGTACATGGGCGGCGTCCACAGCTCGGGCTGGACGTTCGTGTTCGGCTCGATCGGACGACGGCCAATCGACGACAGATACCAGATTTCCAGCGGACGAATCGTCTGTGTCGCGTACCCGCGCCCGCGCCAGAGGTTCCGCGCCAATTGACCCGCGTCCATCGCCTCCGGGTCGCGCAACCCGTAGAATTGCGTCCCGGTGTACAGCAGAATCAACATCAACACCACCAGGCAAAACATCGCCAGCCGATACGGTCCGATCCCAATGCCGACGTCAAGCCTGAAAATCCAGTCCTGGATCCGCTCGTAGACCGGCTTGTACTCCACGGGTTCGTCCGGCTTATTTCCCGGGATAAAAGGCATGATTCAGGGGCGAGCTTATCCCATGCCGCCCATCCGTTCAAGCCGCGGCTCCACTTTGGAGGGATGCGCTCCTGCGCGGCCGCTGCCTATGAGTTTGGTGGCGTAGGCGTCCCTGCCTGCGATTAATTTGAAGACACTCCGCCCACTACCGCAACACCGGCGCGATCAACAACCCGATGCAATAGGTCACCACCGCCTCGCCCACGCCGACAATGGTCATCTCCGCCCCGCTCTTCAGCCACGACCGGCCCGTTACGATCGTCTTCGACGCGCCCACCGCAAAATGTGCCGCCGTGCTGATCGCAAACGACCACACCAGCGCCGTTATCCCCGACAAAAACATAAACGGAATCACCGGCACGATCGCCCCCGCCGCCGTGCTCAACGACGCGCTCACCGCCGACCGCCACGGATTCGGAAACCCCTTCTCGGACAGCCCCAGTTCCTCATGCGCCAGCGTCTTCAGCAATTGTTCGGGTTGCTCCGCCAGTTTCGCCGCCAGCGTCTTCGCTTCCTCGGGCGAAAACCCCTTCAACTGGTAAAACAACTCCATCTCCTCGCGTTCCTGCTCGGGTTCCGTCTCGATCTCCATCCGCTCGCGCTCGATTTCTGCCTCGTATACTTCGCGCTCGGATTTTGTCGCCAGATACGCGCCGCTACCCATCGACAATGCCGACGCGATCGCCGTCGCCAAGCCGCTCAACATCACAAACTTCCCATTCACGCCCGTCGCGCCCGCCACGCCGCTGACCACTCCAAACGCCGCGCCGAGCCCGTCGTTCACCCCGTAAATCGCCTGCCCGATCCAGCCCGCGCCCGTCACGTGCCACCGTTCGGTCCCGAGGATCTTGTTCAACTTTCGTTGCGCCGGCGGCACGCTTCCCTCGGTGAACTCGCTCAATACGCGGCTGTGCGACCGTTCCTCGGTCTGCGCCTCGATCAATTGCTGCCGCACCTCTTCGCTCGGCGCGATCTTCGCCAAATCGTCGTACATCGCGTCCGCCCCGTCCTCCAGCGCCTCGAGCTTCACCACCGCCGTGTCCGTCCCGCTCTGCACCAGCGCCCACCGCCGCGCCTGCTCCACGACCGTCTCGCGGTATTCGCCCGGGTCCGCCCCCAACTCCTTCAACCGCGCTGCCCAGTTCACCGCGTGTTTGTCCTCCGCCTCGGCGAGGCGTACGAGGATGGCGCTCTTTTCGGGATTGGGCTCGCGTTTCGCCAGCGCGCGGTAATTGCGCGCGCTCGCCATTTCATCCCGCCACGCCTGCCGCAATCCGCTGATCAATCTCTCCCGCTCACTCATGACAGCGGAATTATATTGGGAGGGCGAGCCTCCCGGCGAGCCGAAATAACCGGCGAGATGGTGGGGCTAGACGCCTGTCAGGGTGACGCGGCATTCCGCGGAGGCATTTCCGACCAATCATCCCCTGCCCTCCGCAGCTTGTACCAGATGCGAAGCGGACGAAAGAGCATGCAGCCCGCAAACCACAAACACATCACCAAGAACCAATAGCTCGGCCCGTCAGTGCTAAAGAACAGACAGAGCATCCACGCATAAAAGGCCCCGCTCTGCATAAGGACGATCAAGCGCGTGTTCGGCTTTGGACTCCTACGTCTTGCCAGAACGAAGCAAACGGTGGGGACAACGACGAGCGCCAGAAACCCGACTGGAAAATAAACGCTGGGAGCTAGGTAACGCTTTTCATGCGCCAAATCGCGTTCCATATACAGCACGAAGCTGAAAATCAGGTACATACTCAGCAGCCACCAAACGCTCCCCGCCCATTTCAGCCAGCGTGCCGCCTGCATGGCATCCGCCGTTGTCAAATGAGTCCTGCGAAATCGTTTCCACGCCGCTATCGAGTCACCCAATTCCGCCACTGCTGCAGTTTTCGCGCGAGCTTCCGAGAGGCCATCCGCGACATGAGCCGCCACGGCCTGCCGGTAGTGTGCTTCGATCTCTGTCCGGATACGCTGCTTCGCCGGGGCGACAAGCCCGGTCGTCGCGGTTTTCAGCCAATCGCGAAGTTTGTGGTCCTCAGACCACAAATCCTCAAACTCCAAAACGTAACCTCCCGCCGGTTTCGGGTCTTCGGGTGCCCGTTTCTTGTGCCCCAGAATCATCATGCCTCCTGAAGGATCGAGCTGATGGCCCCGGCAAAGTCCATCCACTCTTCCTTCTGCCGGGCCAGCGCTTTCTTCCCTTTCTCAGTCAGCTTGTAGTAACAGCGGACGCGTCCGTTCTCTTCCTGCGTGTAGGACGAGATCAGTTTCTTCGCCTCCAGCCCGTGCAACGCCGGATACAGCGTGCCTTCCTTGAAATCCAGCACGCCCTTGGACTTTTTCTTGATCTCCTGGGCGATGCGATAGCCGTGGTTCGGCCCCCGGCTCAGATTCTGCAAAATCAACGTCGGCAATCCGCCCTTAAAATTCATGATGAGAGTATACATCGAACCCCTATGTATTGGCAAGAAAAATCGGCGCGTGTTGACCCCCATCTGCCCGCCTGTTAGAGTTGCCGGCACGGTCAAACGTCGACGGATTTCGGACACGCGTCCCAATGAACAAACGAATTGCGGCACTATCCTACCTTGTTCTCGCCGCCTCGATGTTGTCCCACCTCGGTTTCCCCCAGTTCGCATCCGCCGCCGTCATCGGTACCAACACGCCCGCCCAATCACTCACCGCCGAGCGCATCGCGGCGCTGCCGCTGGCACAACAGCCGGCGTGGAAGGAATACCTGTCGCACTCGATGCAACAATCGCGCGCCGACCGCGCGTTCTTCGACGCCGAAGTGCGCGAGCATGGCGTCAAGGAACCCGTCATCCCGCCATCGAGCAACTCCGCCCGGTCCATTCCGATGGATGAATCCGCCGCTTGGTACGGCAGCGCCGAGGCGCGCCGCATTGCCGATATCATTGTCTCGTTCCAGACGCCTGCCGGCGGTTGGAGCAAGAACCTCGACATGACCCGCCACCCGCGCGCGCCCGGCGAGAGCTTCGCCCCCAACAATGTGTCACGGTACCTCGGCCAAGCTGATTTCGATGCGCCCCATGACGCCCACTGGAATTACGTCGGCACGTTCGACAACGATGCCACCATCACCGAACTCCGCTATCTCGCCAAGGTCATCACCGCCGCGGGAACCAACAACAGCGCGCCATATCGCGCCGCGTTCCTGCGCGGGATCGACTACAGCCTCGCCGCCCAGTACCCCAATGGCGGCTGGCCCCAGGTCTGGCCGCTCGAGGGCGGCTACCACGACACGATCACGTACAACGACGACGCGATGATCAATATTCTCAACTGGTTGCGCGACGTTTCCACAGGCGCCAACGAGTTCGGCTTCGTCCCCGGGGCGACCCGCGCGCTCGTCGCCACCGCCGTCCAACGCGGGGTGGATTGTCTCCTCGCCACGCAAATCGTCGCCAATGGCTGCCGCACGGTCTGGTGCCAGCAACACGACCCGCTTACGCTCCAGCCCGCCGCGGGCCGCAACTACGAGATGCCGTCAGCCGTCTCCGCCGAAAGCGCGGACATCATGACGTTCCTGATGGACCAACCGAATCCCACCCCACAAGTCGTCGCCGCCGTGCACGCCGCCGCCGCGTGGTTCGACAAAACCAAAATCCTCGGCAGGGCCTACGAGCGCACTGGTGAGGATGGCCGCCACCTGGTTGCTGACCCCGGCCATGGACCGATCTGGGCCCGCTATTACGAAATCGGTACAGACCGCCCCATCTTTGGCGATCGGGACAAAACGATCCACGACAACGTGGAGGATCTTTCGCGGGAGCGGCGGAATGGATACGCATGGTATCGGGACACGCCCGCCGGCGCGCTCGAGCAGTACGCTTCCTGGAGCAAAACCCATCCGCAGACAGGTGCGTCCACCGGCAAAGCCACGCCTTGATTCCCCGGTTCGTCGTCGAGCCAACCTACTGCGTCAAAGTATTCAGGACCGTGCGCAGTTCCGCCGCGTGTGTCGCCGGATTAACCTTCGGATCCACGAACACGATCTTGCCGGCCTTGTTGATAACGAACGTCACCCGTCTAGCCACATGGCTGCTGTCGTCGGCCACGCCGTACAATTTCGCGACCGATTTGTCCGTGTCCGCCAACAATACGAACGGCAGTTGGTATTTCGCGATGAAATCCTTGTGCGACGCCACCGAATCGAAGCTCACGCCCAACACCGTCGCGTTCAGTCCCTTGAACTCATCGAACGTGTCGCGGATGCCGCACGCTTCCTTCGTGCAGCCGGGTGTATCGTCCTTCGGGTAGAAATAGAGAATGATATTGCCCTTGCCGATGTAATCCTTCAGGTGGACCGTCGTCCCATTACTCGCCGCCACGGAAAAATCCGGCGCGCTGTCCCCCACCTTCGGCACGTCCGCCGCGAACGCCGCGGCCTGCGTCAATGCCGTGCCAACCAACACAATCATCAATGTCTTCATGGTCCTCACTCGTTATGTGGAATTTTCACCGTGGTCTTGCCGATGAACTCGCGGATCACCGCGTCTCCGGGTATGATGTCGTTCGAGTCCGCTTGTTCCCGCGTGATCCCCTCGACGGATTCAAGCAACGTCTTCACCCGGTCGTAGCGGATACGCGCATCGAGGAATCCCTGGTACGGCCCGAAATCTTCCGCCTTCGGCAAATACCCGGCCGTCCCGTCGAAAAACGGCTTCAGCGCCACCAGATCGAATGGCAAACCGCCGCTGACGATGTGATCGGCCAACCCCATCAGCGGGATGATGCTGAACAACTCGCCCGAACGCACGTAATGCCAGTGCAGGATGGTCGAAAGCGGACTGTGGTTTCGGTGCTGCACGTCGCGCAGCATCCGCCGGATCAACCGCACGTCGGTAAACTTCGTCAGGCGATTGGTGCTGCCGTCGCCCTCGTAGAGCACGTTGAGGGTCTCAATATACAGGCGGAACTGCGCCGACGCGTCGATCTCCTCCGTGATCGGCGGGTAGAAACCATGCAGGCAATCCAGCAATAAGATCTGCCCCTTCTCCAGCTTCACGGGCTTCGATGCAACCCGCCGACCCTCCTTGAAACTGTACACGGGCTTCTCAATCGTCTTGCCATCGAGTAACTCCCGGAGATGACGGTTGAGCAACTGGATGTCCAGCGCCTCGGGGGTTTCGAAATTGCGGTCGTTGATCCAGTCGGACGGATGCTCGATGAGCGCCCAGAAATAATCGTCGAGGCTCAGCATCAAAAACTTCAACCCGTGCTTTTGGAGCCGCTGGGTCAGTTTCACCGTCGTCGTCGTCTTGCCCGACGAACTCGGCCCGCTCACCCACATCATCCGCAGGTTGTCGCCCGCGTTGAGACGCGCCATCACTTTTCGCGCCGCCTCATCCAGCGACCCTTCGTAGGCCGCCAGCGAGTCGTCGACGAGCGATTTCAATTTGCCCCGGCGCACGATCTCGTTCAGGCCCGCCACCGTGTCGCACCCACGTTGGCGGTTCCACTCCAGCGTCTTCTCCATCCGCTTCTTCGGGAAACCGTTCCCGACGAATTGCATCTCGTTGATCGCGCCCTCGCGCAGCCAATGCCGGCCCCAGCGGTAACATTCATACGCATCCGCCGTGTTCTGGAATCCGTAACTGCGCAACGCGTGCAACACGTAGTCCTGGATCATCTCGATCGTGGGCGGGAAATTGGCAATCAGGTGGTGCGGCTGCGAGTTCAGGCATAACACTACGGCGTCCGCGATGAATTCCGCAATGCGTTCGTCCGAATCGTACGCCTCGAAAATCTTGTCGTTGATCCCGGGAAGATAATCCTGCCGGAACCCGTTGATCGTTTCCGACGCCCGCAATACCGCCTTGCAAATCCGGTCCTCATCGAACGTCACCAGCGCGCGGTTGCGCTTCTGCACTTTGATGATGCGGTTCTGGATCGCCATAGAATTCCATTCCCAGCTTGGCGACTATACCACACCCCCACCCCGCTCGACAATAACCTTGACGCGCCTACCCCAGTTTGGTTACTTGCGCCACGTACCCGACCTCGTTCGGGAACAATCGCAGGAGGCTCACTATGAATAAACTGTCGCCATGCATCGCGGAAGCCATCGGCACGTTCGCCCTCATTTTCGTCGGCATCGGCGCCATTAAAGCCGATCCCGGACTCCTCGGCGTCGCCCTCGCCCATGGATTGACCATTGCCGTCATGGTCTCGGCCACCGGCGCCATCTCGGGCGGTCACCTCAACCCCGCCGTCACCTTCGGTCTGCTCGTTGGCGGCAAGATTGACCTCAAGGGCGCCATCAGTTACTGGGTCTCGCAACTCGCCGGCGCCACGCTCGCCGGGTTTATTTGCTACGGACTGTTCAGCCGCGCCGTCGTCATCGCCGGCACGCCGCAACTCGGCCCCACCACCACCCCGCTGGCGGGCATCGTCATCGAAGCGATCACCACCTTCTTCCTCGTGTTCGTCGTCTACGGGACCGCCGTCGACCCGCGCGCGCCGAAAATCGGCGGACTCGCCATCGGTTTGACCATCACCATCGGCATCCTGTTCGCCGGGCCGCTCACCGGCGGCGCGATCAATCCCGCCCGCGTGTTCGGCCCCGCCCTCGCCGTCAGCTTCTGGGACGCGCATTACGTTTACTGGCTCGGCCCGATGATCGGCGGCGCGCTCGCCGGCCTCGTCTACAAAGGCTTCCTCTGGCCGAAGAGCTAGGGTGCGACAGGTTGCAAACGAGCATTGCCGAGGCTAAATTACCAACATGAGCGGTGAGTATTACATTCAGTTGCAGAAGAAGTATCCCGACGAGTTTGTCGTAACGGATCGCAAGAGCGGGAAACTGATTGCCCATTCGCGCTCGATTCGCAAAGTGCTCGCGGAAATCCGCCGGCGCGGCATCGATCCGAGCAAGACCATCTTGGAGAGATTTGGCCCGCGAGATGCCGTCGCCATCTATTGAATTCCCCTACCGAACGCGCCTCGAAGGCGGCGCAGCCTTTCTTGTTCCGGTTATTCTGGCGGAACTGCCAACGCCCTGCGGCGTGTATCCGATTCGCCTACTCTTGGACTCGGGAGCCGATTGCACCATGCTCTCCCGGGCACTTGGTGAATTGGCCGGGATGGACGTGGCCTCCCTGCCGAAAGTGAGCGTCAAAGGAATTGCTGGTCAGTCGGTGGAGGTTTATCGAGGCACAGTTGATCTGCGCATCGCCAACCTCCAGTTGCCGCCGATCCCCTGCCTGTATGTCGAGTCGATGATGAACCCGCTACTGCTCGGTCGCGAAGGCTTTTTCGACCTGTTCAACATCTTCCTCGACAACCGCCGCAGGAAGGTCGTGCTTACTCCTTTGTTTTAGATCCCCCAAACAGATACATCTGCGGGGCCTCTTTCGCTTCCGGCTTCTGGCTTCCGTCTCCCTTCTTCTTCCGCTCCGCCAGCTTCGGTTTGCCTTCCGCGGATAGCTCCGCCTCTTCGAGGTTGTTGAGCACCTCTTTCGCGCGGGCGAGCACTTCTTTCGGCAACCCCGCGAGACGCGCGACCTGGATGCCGTAACTCTTGTCCGTGCCGCCGGGCAGAATCTTGTGGAGGAAAATCACCTGGTCGTGCCATTCGCGGACGGCAACATTGTAGTTCTTCACGCGCGGCAACGCGGCGGCGAGTTCGGTGAGTTCGTGGTAGTGCGTCGCGAACAGCGTCTTCGCCCCCACCACGCCGTGCAAATGCTCGGCCACCGCCCAGGCAATGCTCAACCCGTCGAATGTGCTCGTGCCGCGCCCGATTTCATCCAGCACGATCAGGCTTTTCGGCGTGGCGTTGTTCAGGATGTTCGCCGTCTCGTTCATCTCGACCATGAACGTGCTCTGGCCGCGCGCGAGGTCGTCGGCCGCGCCCACGCGCGTGAAAATCCGGTCCACCAACCCGACCGTTGCCCGCGTCGCCGGGATAAACGACCCGACCTGCGCCATCAATACCAGCAGCGCCACCTGCCGGATGTACGTGCTCTTGCCCGCCATGTTCGGGCCTGTAATGATCAGCAGTTGCTGTTCGAGGTTGTCGAGCAGCGTGTCGTTGGGCACAAACCGCTCTTCAACCAGCGTCTGCTCCAGCACCGGGTGCCGACCGTCCACAATCTCCACCCGGTCCCCGTCATCCACGGTGGGCCGACAGTAGTTCTGGTGCCGCGCCAGCTCCGCTAACCCCGCCAACACGTCCAGCGCCGCGATGGCCGACGCCGATTCCTGGATCGGGGCGGATTTCTCGACCGCCGCCGTACGAACCTGCTGGAAGATTTCGTATTCGAGCGCGTTCGCGCGTTCCTCAGCCCCGAGTATCTTGTGCTCCATCTCCTTCAGCTCGGGCGTGAAAAACCGCTCCCCGTTCGCGATGGTCTGTTTGCGGATGTACTCGGCGGGGACTTTTTCGAGGTTCGCCTTCGTGACCTCGATGTAGTAGCCAAATACGGAATTGAATCGCACCTTCAGCGACGCGATGCCCGTCCGCTCGATTTCCTTCTGTTGCAACGCCGCAATCCACGTCTTGCCATCGGTCCCCGCCCGCCGCAGTTCGTCGAGTTCTGCGTGATAGCCCGCCTTGATCAGTCCGCCTTCCTTCAACGCCAGCGGCGGCGCGTCGGCAATCGCCCGCGTAATGAGATCGACGAGGTCAGGAAGTTCGGTAATTTGGGAATCGAGTGTCTGCAGAAGCGATGTTCCCGCGGCAGCGCTGTTCAACGTCCCCTTCAATTTCGGCACGGCAACGAGCGATTCCTTGAGCACGACGAGGTCGCGCGCGTTGCCGGTGCCGACGCTGAGCCGCGCCAGCGTCCGCTCCATGTCGCGCACGCCATGAAGTTGCTCGCGAAAATCCGCCAGAACGTTCGGCGCGTCGCAGAACGTCGCGATGACGCCCTGCCGCAAGCGGATCTGGTCGACGTCCTTCAGCGGACGGGTCAACCATTCCCGCAACAGCCGCGCGCCCATCGGCGTCAACGTCCGGTCCATACAGCCGATCAACGTGTGCCGGCGGTCGGAGCGCGCCGATTCGAGCAGTTCGAGGTTTCGCTGCGTCGTCGCATCGAGAACCATGAAATCGCTGACGTTGTATACCGTGAGACGGTGAATATGCGATGTGCTGCGCCGCAGGGATTGTTGCAGGTAATGCAGCGCCGCGCCCGCCGCGCCGATGCCAGCGCTCAACGCGCCCGCGCCAAAGCCGTCCAGTGACTGCGTCTTGAAATGGTCGCGCAAGGTGAAGAACGCCGTTTCGCGCTCGAACGTCCAGCCGTCATGCGGCGTGACCGGCAGCGCGAGGGGCGCGAGCAGCAATTTCGCATCGTCGAACCATTCGGCGGGCACGATGATCTCCGCGGGCCGCGTGCGCGTGAGTTCGTTGTGGAGTTGCTCGGCGGACAGCAACTCGGTGACCTTGAAATCCCCGGTCGTAAGGTCGACGAGCGCGAGCCCAAATTTGTCGCCACCACAAATCGCCGCGAGAAAGTTGTTCCGCTCCGCGTGCAGCAGATGGGCGTCAAAGTGCGTGCCGGGGCTGAGGATTTGCGTGACGTCGCGATTGACCAGCTTGCCGGGTGTCGCCTCCTCCAGTTGATCGCAAATGGCGACCTTGCGGCCCAGTCGTAGGAGCTTGCCAATGTACGTTTCGGCAGCGTGATGCGGAATCCCGCACATCGGGACGCCGTTGCGGTTGGTCAGCGCGAGATTGAGCAGTTGCGAGCCGGTCTTGGCGTCATCGAAAAACATCTCGTAAAAATCGCCCAGGCGGAACAACAACAGCGCATCCGGCGGAATCTGGTGCTTGACGCGCCGATACTGCTGCATCATCGGCGTCAGGCCGTCACCGGCCGGTTCGCCATCACTCCGGGGTTGGGATTGGGATTTTCCACTCGCCATCGCGGAGCGGATTATAGCGGCGGCGCGGGCGCGGTCACGACCTAAAAACACGTTGGCCGACCCCGAACGGATTCGGGATCGGCCCGCGTATATTGCTCGAACCGCTCACTGCGTCGCGCAGGCGTCGATCGTTCAACACCGGCTCCTCAGCGCGGTCCTTCCTCCGTGCGCCGGTCGCAGATCGTTCCACAACCGCGTTACGGCGAGGGTTGCCTCCGTGAACTGCCGGGCATCCCCCCGGCCCAGCGCCGATTCCGTTAAGCATCGGCCTTGCCAACCCGTCAACTCACGTAAAATCAAGTCTGTCGATTCAAGGCTTGGACGGGAATGTCGGTCTCCACGGTCCAAAAAGGAGCGCGGAACAAAAACGTCCAGCCGTCACTCGCCTCAGCGCTTGACTGTATCTTGCACAGCGGCGCGGAACGCCGGCAGGTCGAATGGCTTCTCGATCAAATAATTTCCGGTCCGTTCCACAAAATCGCTGAACCCGGCCTTCCGCGAGGCTTGTCCCGTCACAAAAATAAACCGCTGCGCCAGAAACGGGTATTCGCGGACGACGTCGTTGTACAGCACCTCACCGTCGACCCGCGGCATCATCAAATCGCAAATCACCGCGTCGTATTCTTCCGCGCGCAGGCGGTCCATCGCCTCCATGCCGTTCGTGGCGATGTCGACCTCGCAATTGTCGAACGTCAGCACCTCGCGCAACAGTTGCGCCAAGTCGTAATCATCGTCCACCACCAACACGCGGCGCATCACCTGTCGACGTTGCGTGGTTTCATTCATCGCTGAAGTAACTTAGCTCCGCCTCTCCATACCTTCAACGGCTTTTCTGCCGCGCCGGGAATCACGGGGATCGCGAACCGAAAAAATCTGGAGCCAGCGGACGGATTCGAACCGACGACCTGCGGTTTACAAAACCGCTGCTCTACCAACTGAGCTACGCTGGCGCGAAGACGGACAGGAGTATGCCATCGCCCGCGCGCTTAGTCCAGCGCGGCGAAGGCCGCGCCCAAATGCCCGATCAAATCCGAGGTCGACATCGCGCGTTCGCCGACCGCCTCGCTCGCGAGATCGCCCGCCAGCCCGTGAATGAATACCCCCGCCCGCGCCGCATCCCCCGGCGCCATGCCCTGTGCCAGAAATGCGCCGATGATCCCCGTCAACGCGTCCCCCATCCCCCCCTTGGCCATGCCCGCATTGCCCGTCGCATTGATCCACAGCGGTCTCGATTTCTCCGCGATCACCGTCCCCGCGCCCTTCAACACCGTGACCACGCCGTATTCGTCCGCAAAGCCGCGCGCGACATCCCACCGGTTCGCCTGCACTTCCTTGCTCGTCTTGCTGATGAGCCGCCCCATCTCTCCCGGGTGCGGCGTCAGCACCATCGGCTTGTTCAACTTCTTCAACACGGCCACCCCTTGCGCGATCGCGTTCAGCGCATCCGCGTCCGCCACCATCGGCGGGAACCATCCACTGACAACCTTCCAAATCATCTTCTGTGTCCTGGCCTGCTGGCCCAACCCCGGACCGAGCGCCACGGCGTTAAACCCGGCAAACTCCGTCGGGTCGAGCTTGTCGAAATCCGCCGGGCGCGGCATCACCTCGGGCGGACATTTCGCCGCGACGATCCGATAAACGCTCCGCGGCACGGCCAACGTCACCAACCCGACCCCGGCCCGCGCCGCCGCCTGCGCCGCCAGCACCGGCGCTCCGGTATACCCTTCCGAACCGGCAATGACGAGCAGGTGTCCAAAATCTCCCTTGTGCGCCGCCCGAGGACGCTTCGGCAACAGCGCTGCGATGTCCCGCGCAGTCACCAGTTCCACGTCGGTCTGAAGTTCCTCCACGAGCTTTCGCGGGAACCCGATGTCCACCGTCTCGATCCGACCCACAAATTCCGCCGCGGCGGGCCTGAGCAAACCGATCTTTGGCAGCCCCATCGTGACCGTCGTGTCCGCGCGCACGCACACGCCGCGGACTTCACCCGTATCGCTGTCGAGCCCCGACGGAATATCGATCGCCACCACCGCCCGATGCAGGCCATTGATTACCTTGATCGCCGTGGCGTACGGCTCGCGCACCTCGCCCGTCAACCCCGTGCCCAACAATCCGTCCACGACCGCCGCCGGTTCCGTCTCCCCGACAAGCTCGGCAAATTGGTCGAGCGTCGGCAGTTCCAGCACCCGCATCGCGTTCCCGAGCTTCTGGAAATGCGCGAGCGTGTCACCTCCCAATTCGTTGCGGCGACAAAGCAACACCAGCGCGGGCTGGCAACCCGCCGCCGCCAGATGCCGCGCCGCCACGATCGCATCGCCGCCGTTATGGCCTTTCCCGGCAAACAGCAGCACCGACCGTGAATCGTGCCGACGCAGGTATTCCATTGTCGTGCGGGCAACGGCATAACCCGCCCGCTCCATTAGTTCCGCGCCGGGCGTGCCGGCGGCGATGGTGCGTTGATCCAATTGCTGAATCTGTTCCGTCGTAACCGCTTTCATCGCCGCCAGTGTATCGAACGCCTCCCCCAAAAGCAACGTGACAGCCCCAATTGGACCCATCTCTGCCCGCCACTACTCCCCTGAATTGGGTTCGTTTTGGGTTCGATTTTTTTAGAAACCCAAGCCGGCGTGCAAAAAATTGGGTTCGTTTCGCAATTTCCCCCTTTTCGGGCGGGCCTACCCCGCACGCCGCATCTCCGGTTGTAGGGCGACCGTCCCGGTTGCCGTCGTTTCTGCCCCGGTTTGCCCCCCATTCCCCCTTGGCCATCGGCCATCCTCCATTCGCGCCCCTATATCAAAGCCGAGCCGCTGGGAGCGACGGAGCCGTAGCGAAGCGAAGACGCGGCCACGTCGTATCCTGTGCCGCAAACGCAACGCCGTAGGCGGCCCATTCGGGCGAGCCGAGCGGGCGCGAGCGAGTGCAAAACCAATCCTCTATATCGAACAACCCAAATCGCGCCAACTATACACGCGCGTATATCGCTTGTCAATATTATTCCGATTGGAAGTTACGCCCGCGCAAAACAACACACCTAGAGGCCAGGAAATGACCGCTTGCCTTCGCGCCCCCCTGCTTTATCGCCACCCCACTGCGAAGACGCCGGCCGACCCCTGCGACGGCGTGATCCGCTAGCGCCGTTCTCCGCGATTCCTGTCACGCTGAGCTGGCGCCTTAATGGCATCTTTCTCGAATCTGTTGAACATCGACAGTTTTGCTGCCCCCTCCTCGCCACACGATCCCGTTGTCACCATCATTAAACGGCAGGACTCGCTGCTTGATGAGCACCTCGTCTGTTCCCTGTGGGCTCATCATCGCAAGTTTGTGCTCATCCTGTTTCCCTCCGTTCCGTTCCCTACCCACGAGGCACGCGGACGGGACGGCTGGCCCCACGGACGCGTCCCCAAATTTTTTTCAGCGCGCCGGCAATGAACATCGGCGTGCAGTACACCAGGTACTTGCACACGATGCGGGGTCGGCGAGCCGCCAGCGCCAACTGGAACCAGTACCAGGCGATGCCCCCGATGCACGCGAACCGCGCAAACCGTCGTGACACTCCGCCCGGATACTGTCCACGCCACTCGGCCTGAATGATCGGATAGATGCCGCCTGTCACTCTCTCGATATCCCGGACGGAGTTCGTCTGGTGAATCCGGTAGGACACCGTTGTCGGCTGCTTCACCACCACGCATGGACCATAAACCCCGATGCGCAGTATCGTATCCAGCAGGTCCATGTGGAATGTCGTGGGCGTGCTCTGGCGCAAACCGCCCGCCCGCTCCACAACCGATTTCTTCACCAACAAATTGCTTCCATTCAGGCCAACCTCTACGTCCTTCGCCAGATAATCGCGATACTGGAACACCTCGATGGCGCTCGTGCCGTCGTCGTTCGGGATCACCGTCTGACCCTCTCGAAAGTATGTCGTGGCCCCCAGAATCAATGCGGGCGAATCACAGGCTCGGACGATCCACTCGTACGTCTCCAGCGCGCGGGGCCAGAGAAGATCGTCGCTGTCCAGCAGCGCCACGTATTCACCCGCCGCCATCGCGATGCCCCGGTCGCGGGCGACTTCTGGTCCCTGGTTTGCCTGGCGAATGGCCTTGATCCTTGTTCCGTAGGACCGTAGCACCTCGGGCGTGGCGTCCGTCGAACCGTCGTCGACCACGATCAATTCGTAATCCGTCAACGTCTGCGCCAGCACGGAATCAATGGTCGAACCGACAAGCTTTTCGCGGTTAAACGTGGGAACCACCACGCTGAATCGGGGTGCCATCGTGATTGACCCTTTCCGTCGGCTAGGCGTTCTGGGCGCGGTCGAGACAGGACTTCAATTTCTTGGCCAAGCCCTCGATGTAGGGCGCGTCATACATGGTAAGGTTGTCCCCTTCGACGTCGTGCACCTCGATTCCGCCTTGGATCAGGGAAGTCCAGCCGCGCCTCGGGTCGATGGTGTAAAGTGACGGCGCTTCTTCCGTGATAAAAAGGATGCTTCGTCCTGCATACGGACCGGGAGAGTAAGCCTTGGCCGCTGTGACATTGATGTCAGGAACGCTCAACATCCCCTGTGTCCATTTTTGGGCGCTGCCCAGCCGGAATTTGGCGGAAATCTTCCAAATGGCTCCCCGGACGCTTCCCAGAACAAGCCGTCCGAGCCCCTTCGCCTTCGTGTGGAAAACCTTCAGTTTATCGCGGAACCCGAGTTCGGCGAGCTTCCGCAACTCGTGCGTAATTCTCTTCGCGAGATACCCCTGCCGCAGCGGCCAACCTTCCAGGGAGCCCGGAGCGGGGGTGTTGAACATGGCCAGCATCGCCACTTTCTCGCCCTGTGCGCTCAACAACCTGGCCATCTCGTAGGTCACCATGCCGCCAAAGCAAAAGCCGCCCAAATAATACGGCCCGTGTGGCTGCACGGCGCGAATCTCCTTGAGGTAATGGGCCGCCATCTCCTCGACCGTGTAGTGCGCGGTTTTCCCGCTGAGACCTTGGGACCGTAACCCGTACAAGGGTTGGTCCGTTCCCATGTACCGGGACAGGTTCCAACAGAAAAAGATTTCACCTCCGTGCCCGTGAACACAGAACAGAGGAGGATGCGTCCCCTCGGGCTGGACCGCGACCAAGCAGGACGTCGACGAATCGGCTCTTGGAGCGCAAAGAATCTCCGCCAGTTGCGCAATCGTGGGCGACTTCTCCAGCGCAATCAGGGGCAGCTTCGTATTGAAGGCCTTTTCAATTTGCGTGAATAACCGCGCCGCGAGAAGTGAATCTCCACCCAGCTCAAAGAAATCCTGGTCGGCACGGATTGGATGCAGCCCGAACGCCGCTTCCCAGAGTTCGATCAACCGTGATTCGACGACGGATTTGGGGGCGGGCGTGGCAGAAATTGGAACGACTTTATCCATATGAGCTATGGCCCGTCACCCTCGGGGGGCCATTCCGTTTCATTGCACAGCATTTTATCCCCTCGGACACCGCTTTCAAGACTATTTGCGACTCCAAGATCGGCTTCCCGACCCCGGCGGAGATGCGTTCGGCTCCGATTTTCGACCGAACGCTAACAAAGCATCGCAGCCGCGAACACGCTTCGCCACAAGTCAAATCCGTTTGACAACCTCGCGCGGGTTCGCCTAGCGTGCCGGGCGATGCCGGCAAAAACGCCAACAACGATCTCCCCGTCCACAACGCGTCTCGGCTGGATTGGCACCGGTGTGATGGGACTCTCGATGTGCGGGCATCTCTTGGAAAAGGGCTACACCATCACCGTTCACAATCGGACCAAACCCAAGGCGCAACCGCTGCTCGATAAGGGCGCAACGTGGACCGACTCGCCCCGCGCCGTCGCCGCGCAATCGGACGTCATTTTCACCATGGTCGGCTACCCGCGCGACGTGCGCGAAGCCTATTTCAGCGACGACGGCGTGCTCGGCGGCGTGAAACCCGGTAGCCTCATCATCGACATGACTACCACTAACCCGGCTTTGTCGAAACAGATTTACGCCGCCGCCAAAGCGAAAGGGGCTTTTGCCATTGACGCGCCCGTGTCAGGCGGCGATGTGGGCGCGCGCAATGCCACGCTCTCGATCATGGTCGGCGGTGACGCCGATGCCGTCGGGCGCGCGCTGCCCCTTCTCGAAGTTCTCGGCAAGACCATCATCCACCAGGGCGGTGCGGGCGCGGGTCAACACGCCAAGATGTGCAACCAGATCGTTGTCGCCGGCACCATGATCGGCGTGTGCGAGAGCCTGCTCTACGGCGCCAGAGCCGGGCTGAACCTCGAAGTCATGCTCCAATCCGTCCGCCCCGGCGCCGCCGGTTGTTGGACACTCGACAATCTCGCGCCGCGCATCCTGCAACGCAACTTCGCGCCCGGATTCCTCGTCGACCATTTCGTCAAGGACATGGAGATCGCCCTCGCCGAAGCCGAACGCATGGACCTCACCCTGCCGGGCCTGAAACTGGTGCATCAACTCTACCGCGCCGTTCAAGCACAGGGACACGGCCGGAGCGGGACCCACGCGTTGTATCTCGCCCTCGAAGCCATGTCGAAGAAACCAACCTGACCGCCTTGCCGTCCTCTTGTAGCCGCGACTGCTAATCGCGGTTCCGGTTCCGTTGTAGCCGCCCCGCCCCCTGCTCCGAAGGTCGGGGCTCTGCCGGGGCACCGACCTACACGTATGACGCCAGGGGCAACGTGACCAGCATTCAGTCTTCCACTGCCAACGGAACTTCGGTAAGGTGTTAGTATGATATGCTGAACCGATTGGCAAAGATTACGGACAAGCACTGCAATCAAAACGTCGCGACGACGAACAGCTATGAGTGTGGCCGCCGCCACACTGCGGTCTGCCGTGCGCGTGGGCCACGACAAGAAACTGGCCGCAGCAGTCGAACGCGCGATGGAGACATCGAATAATAAATAGACCTGACCCTATGTCGTTCTATGACCAAACCCTCGACTAAGTTTTCGATCCAAGGATGCGCCGTTGAGGCACCCAATGGCAAGAGTTTGGCGTTGGCTCATGATATCAAAGATACGGTCCAAATAGGGAACCTACTGATTGTCATCTTGCACGTGCCGGAGGGAGCTACTTTGACGGAAAACGTATTTGCCATTTCCGAGACCGGGCAGATCCTTTGGCAAATTGAGAGGATTAACGAAACATCCTTCAATCCACAGGACCGATATTTAGGCATCGTGACCCACGATCAGGACACTGTAACAATTGGAAACTGGAACGGGATGGTCGTTGATGTTGACTTGCGGAATGGCAGAGTGAAGGCGAAGGGGCTCCTGAAATGATAAGTAAAGTGCCAACCAATAGCAGGCAAGATGACGGCTGTTCGAAACACTGATTCCAGATGCAGCTTCTCGCGCATACAGGCCGGCAACGCGGCCCCGAAAAGGTTTTGAGGCGGGGCCAATAAGAAGAAACGCCAGTCGCACCACGCGCACCACATCCCGGGCCGTTTATAGATCCGAGGAGATGTTCCTACCGGGATACCATCGTGCCGGCCAGGGTTTCGAGAAACGCTTTCATGCGCCGAGCGTCATCGGGCGTGATGGCCGGAAGGCGTTTGGTCAGGTTCTCCGATGCCCAGCCCTTGCGAATGGCGAAGTTGTACAGTTGGCTGATTCGCTCTTTGTTCTGAGTGCGGGCACGGAACGAAAGCTTCTCGTTGCCGATGAAACTCTCCAATTCGTCCAAGGTGATGCTGTTCAGTGTCCGGTTCGGGAACGCCTTCGAAAATCGTCTGAGACAGGACTTCAAATCCTTCAGCGCACGGGTACGACGCCCGTTCTTGGTCGCCGCTTCCAGATGTGCTTTGACGATCTCCGGAACCGTCGGAGTGTTTCGGAATTTCAAAACGGTTTCGACGTAGTGTTCGACGGCCTCGGTCAGGCTGGCTCCGTACGGTTTGAGAATTTCAACCAGCCTGGCGGCTTCTTCCCGCACGGTCGAGGGCATGGACGCGGCCGGGACACCGCACAAAAAGCACGGGCTGAATCTCGCTCTCACCTTCCGTTTGCGCACCGTCTTTGACTTGTTGGCTTTGGTCATCGCGGACTCATTTGCTGGCAATCATTTATGCTCTACGCCTGCGTCATACGCAAACAGAATTCAAGTTTGTTGAACTGCCGCCCCGGCAAATGGTCAAATAAATTGACTTGAATGCAAGCCGAGTTTTGGTGACTCTCGACAAAGGTTCGCGATGGGGAGCGACGGGAATTGCTGTTGCATTTCGCCGCTGATTCCGTAACAGTCGCGTCTGCGAGTTTCCACGAATTGAAAGGACGATAAGCCATGTCAGTACCATTTCACTTGAACTTGAAAAATCAGGTCGCCGTCATCACCGGCGGCGGCGGCATCCTCTGCAGCGTGATGGCCAAGGCGTTGGCCGAGTGCGGTGCCAAGGTTGCCATTCTGGATCTGAAACCGGAGTTGGCGCAAAAAGCCGCCGATGAAATCACCAAGGCCGGCGGCGTGGCGCGCGCGTTTGCCTGTAACGTGCTCGAAAAATCCAGCATCGAGCAGGCCCACGAGCAAATCAAGAAGACGCTCGGGCCGGTGGACATCCTCATCAACGGCGCGGGCGGCAATCACCCCAAGGGCACCACCTCGAAAGAGTTCGTCACCGTCGAAGATATTACACAGAAAAAGGACGGCGTCGTGACGTTTTACGATCTGACGGTCGACGGCATCCAGTTCGTCTTCAACCTGAACTTCCTCGGCACGTTCCTGCCGACGCAGGTGTTCAGCAAGGACATGGTGCTCAAGAAACACGGCAACATCATCAATATTTCCTCGATGAACGCGTTCAAGCCGCTCACGAAAATCCCGGCGTACAGCGCGGCCAAGGCGGGCGTCAGCAATTTCACCCAATGGCTCGCGGTCCATTTCTCGAAGGTCGGCGTGCGCGTCAATGCTCTGGCGCCCGGTTTCTTTCTCACCGACCAGAACCGCGCCTTGCTGACGCAGCCCGATGGCTCGCCCACGGCGCGCGGCAACACGATCATTTCGCATACGCCGCAAGGCCATTACGGGACACCGGAAGACCTGATCGGCACGCTGCTGTGGTTGCTCAGTGATGAGGCGTCCGGGTTCGTCACTGGGCAGGTCATCGCCATCGACGGCGGCTTCAGCGCGTTCAGCGGCGTGTAGGACGCACCGTGGCAGACGTGAAGCCACCGATGAACACAAATTTCCACAGATTTTATCCGGACGCATCCGCGTGAATCTGTGGCCAAATAAGATACTCAACCAAGGAAACAAATAATGAACGCACCACAATCTGACATCGGCCTGATCGGCCTCGCCGTCATGGGCGAGAACCTCGCCCTCAACATCGAAAGCAAAGGCTTCCCCATCTCCGTGTTCAACCGCACGACCGCGAAGGTGGACAACTTTATCAACGGCCGCGGCAAGGGGAAGAAGTTCTTCGGCGCGCACACCCTGCCGGAATTCGTCGGCTCGTTGAAACGCCCCCGCAAAATCATCATGCTCGTCAAAGCCGGCGTCGCGGTGGACGAATTGATCGAGCAATTGGTGCCGATCCTCGAAAAGGGCGATGTCCTGATCGACGGCGGCAACAGCCATTTCCCCGACACCATCCGCCGCACGCAGTAC
>JBEKBH010000039.1:0-23748 GCA_050015495.1 Verrucomicrobiia bacterium | reverse complement strand
TCCAGTATGCCGGTTATTCTGTCAAGAGTAGCGCCGGGTAGCTGTGTGCGGAAACGATAAGCGCTGAAAGCATCTAAGCGCCAAGCGCCTCCCAAGATTACGTCTGACGGTCGCAAGACCCTAAAGGCTCGGGGAAGACTACCCCGTTGATAGGCCGGGTGTGTAAACGTGGCAACACGTGAGCTGACCGGTACTAATCAGCCGTGAGGCTTGATCACTTAAATTTTCAAGCGCAACGTCTTCCGCGTCAGGACAGCCACAAGCTGGACTGATGGCGGAAGGCCGAGAGCTTGAAGAAAGTGATTTAACAAACCTCAGCCGTTGTAGCCCCGCTTGCTGTATGCAATTATCAGAGAACATTGTTCTTTCAAACGACAGAAGCCAGAACTCAGGAGCCCGAATTCAGTAGATGGCTCCTGACAACGGGAAGCTGTTCCTTCTGACTCCTGAATTCTGGATTCTGACTTCTGTCCCCGATTTCCCGGTGGTCTTGCCGCAGTGGTCCCACCCGTTCCCATTCCGAACACGGACGTGAAACGCTGCAGGGCCGATGGTAGTGCCTGTATAGCTTGCGCGAGAGTAGGTCGCTGCCGGGGTAATTTAACGAAAAGCCCGCATCCAGAAATGAATGCGGGCTTTTTGTCTCTAATCGCCTGCGAGGCAACGCTTGAGGTTGCCCATCGGATGGAATGCTATTCTTGCGAGATGAAGGAAATCACCCTCACGATTGAGCCCCGGTTGCGCGAGAGGATGTCACCACCGGGCTTTTTATTGATCTCCGGCCAAACCATCTTATCCGTAGAGCTCTAACTGCCGCGGCCAAAGAAAGCGAGCGTGTCGCATGTATGATATATCGCTAAGCGACATATCATGAGTTGTGGTGGGAGGACGTAGTGAATTGCGATTGGAGTGGGGCCGCGAGAAGGGCGGCCATGGGTGGAGAGTGGATGCGGCCGTTACGGGTGGAGAACGCGATCCATTGCCTCCGAGAACTGACGCCATTTCCGCTTACGGACACGGAGTTCGGCCAGGCCTTTGGCGGTGATCGTGTAGTTCCGGCGCTCGTGTGACTGGCCTGCTTTTACCAAATGTGATGTGACTAGGCCGCGTTGTTCCAACGCGCTGAGCAGGGGGTAAAGCCGTCCGAATGCGACTTGGAAGTAGTGGTGCGATCGGACCGCCAACTCCTTGCGGATCTGGTAGCCATGCTGCGGCTGCCGGGCCAACAACGCCAGCACCAGCGTCTCCGCGTTCCCGTGCAGCATTGTGCGTTCGAGCATTCCCATGGCGTGCGACGATATGTCGCTTAGCGATATATCATGAAGTCGCCAGCAAGGTCAATTCAACACGCGGAATGAAATGGGAGGAACGCGGGAGAAGGTGGGCGCGTCAAGTTACCGACCAGCGGATCTCAGAGAAGTGGCCGGCGGCGCGGGTCTCCGCTGAACGGGTCGGGAAAGCCGCGCACTGCAAACCGGTGGCATGTTTCTCAGCAGACCTCGCGAAGAACAGGCGACGTTTACGGCACGGTGGACTTGGTGAGCTTGACGAGCGTTTTCCACATCTGGTCGGGCTTGTCGCAGTCGAGCAATTCCTTGCGGGCATCCGTCGAGTCGAAGGTGCGGACCAGCCCGGCCAGCAAGCGCAGGTAAAATGCGGTGGCGGGCGTCGGGATCACGATAAAGAAGAAAATCTTGCTCAAATGTTCGTCCGTCGCGCCGAATCGGATGCCTTTCTCCTTCATGCCAACGGCGAAGGTCAGACCTCCGCCTTCCACGTCGCGCACGTGCGGGAACGCGAGTCCGTGTTCCACCGCGGTGCTGACGATCGCTTCCCGGCGCAGGGCCAGCTCGGTCACGGTCGCGGGTTCCTCGACGAACCCGCCATCGCCGAGCAACTTCGCCAGTTCACCGATGACCTCTTCGCGCGTCGTCGCGGCCAGCTTGGGCACCATCAGGGTCGGCGCGGAGAAACGCGCGATGCCGACTTCCACGGGCCGTTTGGTGTCGAGTTTCTTCTTCGGCTGGCGGGCCACCGTGTCGGGGAAAAAGAGGAACCGGCCGCAATGCGGGCAATACTGCAACTGCTCGCCGGCCTTGGCCCCGTTCACTACCGAGACGGGCACGGCCAGGCCGCACCGCGAGCAATTTCCGTTCGCGATCGGGACCACCGCCAGCGGATAATGTTTCTGGAGGCGATCGTAGCGTTCGGCCACTTCGGGTGGCAACTGGGCGCGGATCTCGGTGATGGATTTTTCCAACTGCCCGAGCGGCATTTGCGAATTGGACGCCTTCTGTTCTTCCTTGGCGAAATTGAGTTCCTGCAATTGGATCAACTGGTTCAAGATATTATTCATGGATGGACTGGATTGTCGGACAATCACAACTGACTGTAAGACCTTTGCCCCCCGATGCCAATGAAAAACTTTCGCGCGGGGCGAGGAAGGGCTTCCCCTCCGGGCCCCGGCGGGGTATCATATGTGGCATGAGTGGGGCGCAGAAAGAGCCGGGCAAGTTTACGCTCGGGGACACGCCGCGCGTTGTCGGCAGCGTTTCGCAAGAGGGCACGCTGGCGCGATTGGCGGCCCGCGCCGAGCGTGATTGCGATATTGTCGAGGTGCGCGTCGACCTGATCGGGCCGTACGCGCCGCATTCCCCGCGTGCGGGCGCGGAACCGGTCTGGTTCAAGCACGCGCAAGCCATTGAAGCGCGCGGTCTGCCGGTGGTGGTGACCGTCCGTCTCGCGACCGAGGGCGGGAAATGGAAGCAACCGGATGAATTGCGCCTGCCGCTGTTCGAGGAAGCGATGCGCCATCTCGCCGCGGCGGACATCGAATTGCGCAGCCCGATCCTCGAACCGGTATCGGCCATGGCCCGCGAGCACGGGCGCGCGCTGATCGTGTCGCACCACGATTTTGGACGGACGCCGCCGCTGGAGGAACTGCGGGTGATTGTCGACAAGGCCTCCCGTTACGGCACGGTGGCCAAGATCGCCACGATGATCAGAAACGAGGACGACCTCGCGATTTTGCGGGCGCTGCTCGCGGAGAGACGGCACACGCCGTTGTGCGTGCTCGGGATGGGCCCGATGGGGCCGCAGACGCGCATTGATTTCCCGAAGCTCGGTTCGTGTCTGACGTACGGCTACCTCGATACCCCGATCGCGCCCGGCCAGGCGTCCGCGCGCGAACTAATGCGGCAGTTGCACGGATGATGGCGGGTCAGGCGGACGGTCGCGCCAACCGTTGCGCCGCGATCTGGCAGTACTTCTTCGAAACGTCCACGTGGATGAAATGCCGTCCCGTTTTCTTCGCCACGACGGCCACGGTTCCCGTCCCGCCAAACGGATCGAGCACGACGTTGCCGCGGTAGCTGTAAAACTTGATGAGGCGGTAGATCAACTCTTCGGGGAATGGGGCCGGATGCCCGTCTCGCTTCGCCTGGGCCGGTTTCCTTCCCCGGCGTGACGGGTACAGGCTTTTCAAGAACGGCTGGCGGCCTTTCGTTTCCGGTCCAATCGGCCAAAAACCGTCGGAGAACTTGATGAATTCCCCGCCATCGATATCGGCGAGTTTCTTGTCACCTTCGAGCGTCCACGAGCCCTTGGAAAAGACGAGCACGTATTCCCAACTGGGAATGATATGCGGATTGCGCGGGCTTTTCCACGAGCCCCAGGCGGTGCGTCGGCGCATGGTCTGTTTGTACCAGATGATCTCCGTGCGCATGATGAACCCCAGGCCGCGGAGTTGCGCGGCGAGGTCGTAATGAATCGGCTGGAAATCCTTGATGCTGGTGGGCGCGATATTCAGCGCGAACCGCCCGCCATTAACGAGCACGCGGTGAAGTTCGCGCCACACGGGCAAGAGCCACGCGAGATACTCGGTGTGCGACATGCGGTCATTGTGGCCATCGTAATCGAGTCCGACGTTGTAGGGCGGCGACGTGATGGCCAGATGGATGGACTCGTCCGGCATGTCGCGGAGGATAGTACGGCAATCACGGTTGATGATGCGGTCCTGCCAGGCGCATTGTTTCACGGCCCTGTTATAGCGCAACACCTTGCTCGCCGGAAGAGGAATTTGTTGTTACATTGAACCACGATGAAGAACCTGATCCTGGTGGGTTTCATGGGCAGCGGCAAGACGGCGGCAGGCAAACTTGCCGCCGCACGGCTCGGAATGAAGTTTGTGGACATGGATGAGATTATCGAGCGGCGCCATAACGAGACGGTCTCGCACATTTTCGAGACGAAGGGTGAAGCGTTCTTCCGTCAGCAGGAACGGGCGCTGGTTCGGGAACTGGCTGCGGAAAAAGACCGGGTCATCGCCACCGGCGGCGGCATCGTGCTGGATGCGAACAACCTTCGGGATTTCGGCCGCACGGGTGTGGTCATTTGCTGTTGGGTGGATGCGGGCGTGGCCCATGAACGGACCAAACACGCGAAGCACCGCCCGTTGCTGGAAGCCGATGGCGACCGCCGCGCCCAGGTCGAGAAGCTGTTGCGCGACCGCGAACTGCTGTACAAAGCGATTCCGTTGCGAATCGACACCTCGGCGATGACCGTGGAGCATCAGGCCGATGAAATCGTCCGCGTGTACAAACAGCAAACGGGATTGTAACGCGGCGTTCGCTCGGCAAATCGAAGAGAAGGCCCACGCGATCGGTTTCGATCTCGTCGGGATCACGAGCGCGGAGGCACCCCAACACACGCAGGTATTCCAACAGTGGCTCGCATCGGGGTTTCACGGCGAGATGGGTTACATGGCCAAGAATGCGGAGAAGCGCGTTGATCCATCCAGGATTCTGGCCGATGTGCGGTCCGTGGTGGTGGTCGGGCTGAATTATTTCACGGGTGATAATGACAAACCCCCTCACCTTAGTCCTCTCCCCCGAGGGGAGAGGAGATTACTACAGCGGATTGCGCGGTACGCGTGGGGCGCGCGCGACTACCATGATGTGATGTCCGAAAAACTCGAGCAACTCGCGGCGGCCATCGATGAATGGGGCGGACCGGGCACGCGGTCGCTGTGGTACGTGGACACCGGGCCGATTCTCGAACGCGATCTGGCACAGCGCGCGGGGATCGGATTCATCGGCAAACATACGAACCTCATCAGCCGTCGGCTGGGCAATTGGATTTTTGTGGGTGAGGTGTTGACGACCCTTGAATTGCCGGCGGACGAATCCGAACGCGACTACTGCGGCACATGCCAGCGCTGCATCGACGTGTGTCCGACGCGGGCGATCGTCGCGCCGTACCAGCTCGACGCGCGGCTGTGCATCAGCTACCTGACGATCGAGTTGAAGGGCGCGATCCCCGTCGAGTTGCGGCCGCTCATCGGCGACCACGTGTTCGGCTGCGACGATTGTCTCGAAGTGTGTCCTTGGAACCGGTTCGCCAAGCTCTCGCCCGCGCGCGAGTTTCAACGGCGCGAGATGCCGCCGTTGACCGAGTTTCTCGCGTGGGACGAACAACGGTTTCGTGATTTTTTCCGTGGCACCCCGATCTTCCGCGTCAAGCGCCGCGGTTTCCTCCGCAACGTCTGCGTCGTGCTGGGCAACACCGGCGACGCCTCGATCCTGCCCGCGCTGGAGCGGGCGTTGGCCGACCCGGAGCCGCTGGTGCGCGAGCACGCGGCGTGGGCCATTGAGCAGATCCAGACCCGCTGTTTGGGCACAAAGTCTGCTGTTTAATGGCTGTTTTTGGGGGGTAAACCGATGTTGATCGTTTATGGCATGACCATCTTTACCGGCGCCGCGCTGCTATTTGTCGTGCAGCCGATGGTCGGGCGGATGGTGCTGCCGTTGCTGGGCGGTTCGCCCGCGGTCTGGAACACGGCGATGGTGTTCTATCAGGCCGTGCTGCTGGCCGGATACGCCTACGCGCATTTCACAACCCGCTGGCTGGGCGTGCGCCGACAGGCCGCGCTGCACGCCGTGCTGCTGTTGCTACCGTTCCTGGCGATGCCGGTCGTGATTCCGCACGGTTGGACGCCTCCCACGACGCACAATCCGATTCCGTGGTTGCTGGCGGTGCTGGCCGTGACGGTCGGCATGCCGTTCTTTGTCGTGTCGGCCACAAGCCCGCTGTTGCAACGCTGGTTTTCCGCGAGCGGACACCGCGACGCGGTCGACCCGTACTTTTTGTACGCGGCGAGCAATCTCGGCAGTTTGCTCGCGCTGGTGGGTTATCCCGTGTTGATCGAACCGCACCTGCGATTGAGTCAGCAGAGCCAGTGGTGGGCGGTCGGGTACGATTTGTTGGCGGGCCTGACGGCGGTGTGCGGACTGTGGATCACACGCCAACTGCGGATTTCCGGCATAGCGGAACCTTCTTCCGCGGAGGCGCCGGCGGAGGTTTCCATCGAGAAACTGACGGCGCGTCGGCGGTGGCGATGGGTGGTGCTGGCGTTCGTGCCGTGCAGCCTGATGTTGAGCGTGACGACGTACATCACGTCGGAGGTCGCGCCGATCCCGTTGCTGTGGGTGATTCCGTTGGGGATCTATCTGCTGGCGTTTGTCCTCGTGTTTGCCCGGCGACGAGTGCTGCCGCGTCGGTGGATGGCGGGCGCGCTACCGGTGGCGGTGGAGGCGGTGGTGGCCACGCTGATCGCGCGGCTGGTGCACCCGATTGGGTTGCTGATCGGGCTGCATCTGGCGTGTTTGTTCATCGTCTCGATGGTGTGCCTCGGACAACTGGCGGATGACCGGCCCTCCACGGCGCACCTGACGGAATTTTATCTGTGGCTGTCGGTGGGCGGCGTGCTCGGCGGAATGTTCAATGCCATGCTGGCACCGGCGATTTTTTCGACGGTGGTGGAATATCCGCTGACGCTCGTGCTGGCGTGCGCGCTGATGCCGAATTGGACGACCGGGCCGGCGACGCGGCGGCAGCGCGTGTTCGATGTCGCATTGCCGCTGGTCATCGGGCTGTTCGCGGCGAATCTTTTGGAAGTGTTGCGCGGGGGAACGACATGGCCGATATCCGTCACGATGGCGGTGATGTACGGCGTGCCGACGGCGCTGTGCCTGTTGTTTGCGCGACGACCATTGCGGTTTGCGTTGGCGCTGGCGGGCGTGCTCGTGGCCTGCGCGTTCGTGCCGGGATATGCGGATCGGACGCTGATGGTCGAACGCAACTTTTTCGGCATCCATCGCATCAGCCTGGACCCGGCGGGGCGATATCATTGGTTGATGCACGGGAACACGATCCACGGCATACAACACGTCGACTGGCACAGGCGCGACGAGCCATTGGCCTATTTCACGCCGCGGGGACCGTTTGGGCAGGCGTTCGCGACGGTGGACGATTCGTTGAAAAAGCGCGTGGGCGTGATCGGGCTCGGCGCGGGATCGCTGGCGGGGTACGGCCGGCGCGGCGAGCGATGGACGTTCTACGAGATCGATCCGGCGGTGGAAGAGATCGCGCGCGACCCGCGGTACTTCACGTTTTTGCATGATTGTCCGGCGGATGTGGACGTCGTGATGGGCGACGCGCGGCTGTCGTTGCAGCAGGCGGCGGACGGTCAATACGGGGTGCTGGTGCTGGACGCGTACACGTCGGACACAATCCCGCTGCATTTGATCACGCGGGAGGCGTTGGCGCTATATTTGCGCAAGCTCGCGCCGAATGGCGTGCTGATTTTCCATATCTCGAACCGTCATCTGCGGCTGGAGCGCGTGCTCGGTGTGCTGGCGCAGAACGCGGGCCTGGCGTGCGTGATCCAGAACGAATCGGGAGGCGGCGAAGCGGAATTGTTGGCGACGGGAAAGATTTCGTCGAAGTGGGTGGTCATGGCGCGGCGCCCGGAGACACTGGCGGGATTGACTCGCGACCCGCGCTGGCAACATCCGCCATCCCATCTCCAGGCACGATTGTGGACGGACGATTACGCGAGCGTGTTCAGCGTATTCATCTGGCGGTGAACGGGCGCGCCGGGGCCGAAGACCGGCGGCGAGACCTTTACAGTGTCGTCGTCTTTCCGTAGTCTGTCGGCAGGTTCCTCACGAATGAACTCTTGTCGGAGACACTCATGGCCAGCCGCGCTCGCGTGGGTCGGGCTGCTGGGACTGGCGGCAGCGCTACGGATGTATCATCTGCCCGGGTTTGTGGTCAACAATGACGAAGGCCACTGGCTGTTGTATGCGCTGGACAAGCAACTGCTGTTCGAGCCGCTGCGCAATTCGTATCCGCGGCCCGATCTGTTGTTTCCCTGCCTCGTTTCAGCGACGATCAAGGTGTTCGGGCCGAATGAACTCGCGCTGCGTCTGTGGCCGGCGGTGGCCGGATCGCTGTCGCTGATCCCATTGGCCGCGTTGATTTCCCGGATCACGAACGACCGCGTGGCCGGCCTGTTCGGGGCGGCGTTTCTCGCGGTGCTGCCGGTGCACGTGTATTTCTCAGCGGACGGAACTCCCGACACGATCGCCCTGTTTCTGGGCCTGTGGGCGCTGGTGTTCCTGATGCGCGCGCGGGAAACGAAGTCGGTCGCGGATTTCGTCGGGATGGAAATTTTTCTGGCGCTGGCCCTGCTCACGAAGGCGACGGCGCTGTATGGCTGGGGATTCATGGCGGTGGCGGGGATGTTTTTGTTTGACGACCGGCCGGCGCGGGGCCGGTTCTACAAATCGCTGATGCTGGCGGCGGCGCCGCTGTTGGCGGTGACAATCGCGATCATGGCGAGCAGCCGGACATTGAGTTTTTTTCACGAGCCGGGGGTGACCGAGGCGTTCGGGTTTTCGCTGGACAGATTGTGGCTCGAATTTCGGTATCTGGTCGGTTTCTACGAGGCGCTGTTGGTGGTGGCCGCCATCGGCGTGACGCGTGTGGTCCGGCGCACGTCGCGGGGGTCGGCGGCGGACCGTCAACTGCGGGTCTGGCTGTTGCCGGCAGCCGGTTTGGCGGTGACGCCGATTTTCCGAGCCGGACGCGTCGAGATGCTGTGGCTGATTCCGAGCGTGTGCCTGTTTGCGGCGGTCGCGCTACGCTCGCTGGGCGGGGCGCGGGCGTGGTGGTGCGCGGGAGTGGTGATGGCCCTGCTGTTGGCGGGTTCGTTGTCTGGCGTCCCGTTGCCGGATCCGGGCCGGGCGCGGGCGGCAAGCGATTACACGACCGCGGCGCTGGGCCGGCCGGGCGGATGGCCGTCGCGCGACGCGGCGCGGTGGGTGATGGCCCACACATCGCCCGAGGACAAGATCCTGTTCACGGCGTACACGTTTACCGACCCGTTGTTGCTGGATCTGAACCGATCTCGCCACGTGATTCCCAATGGCGGGGAAAACTGGGAACTGTTGCGTGATCCCGCCAATCGCGTCAAGTACGCCATCTTCACGCAGGACTATCGCGGCTACACGCCGGCGTTGGCGCGGTATGCCGACACGCATTTTGGGCAGCCAGCGGATGCGCGGTTTCCTGGTTATGGCATTTACGACTGCCAGAAGGGGGGGCAATTCACCGCGTACGCGGATGCGTACAACAGCGGCGCGAGTTACGTGCGGGAGGGACTCGAGTTTCTGGCGCGGCATCAGTTGGAGAACGCCGCCGCGGCGTTCGAGACCGCGCGGGAGATCAATCCGAACGAGCCGGTAACGGGTGTGAATCTGGCGATATTGTACTTCGAACTGGTCCGCGACGCGGACGGCATCACGCAATGCGAGAACAACATTCGCGCCGGCATCGAGCCGGCGATCAGCTACGGCGTGTTGGGCCAAATCCGGGAACGGCAGGGCGATCTGGCGGCGGCACAAGCGGCTTACGAACAATCACTGAGTATTGACCCGCACAATCAGATGACCGTGCAGTTATTGGCGAGTTTGAAAGCGCGGCGGTCATCGCCCGATTCGCCCGCGAAGTGATAACACGGAGCGCGGGCTGACGCGAAAGGCGCCGATAAGCTTTGACAGGCCCGGTGGTCACGATTACTGTGCGCAGGCCCTTTATGAATTGTAACTTCCGCAGCTTCCGTCGTGTTGTCGTCATTGCGCTGGTGGGAATCGGTGTGATGGCGAGGCACACGGCATTTGCCGATACGAACCTGGTGAACCAGAAATTCTGGGTGATCAATGGCACGGATGATTTGGCGACGAACGCGAGCAGCATCGTGGTGACGGTGAACGGCCATGCGATGGGCGCGTTTACCGAGCTGGCGTTTTCGTACAATATTGACGGGACCAACGTGGCACCGGTGGGCGTGATCAAGGGGAGCGGGGAGATCCAAATGGCGGTGCCGTACGGTCCATTTGGCGGATCGTTTTTCCTGACGGGCTATTGGGATTGCGATGCGGGGTACGTGCCGACGATGTCGATCAGCAATCTGGACATTCGGTTGAAGGGCGGGAGGACGCCGGTGGTGGAGATGAAGGGCCAGATTTCCAATCCGGTGTCGATGTCGGCGAAGGATTTCGAGTTGATCGTGTTTGCGCCGAATCCACGGAAGCCGCAGTTGATGGAGGCGGAAGTGAGCTATACGCTGACGGCGACGACGAATTTCTGCGTCGATGAGATCATCCACACGAACCAGGACAATTTTGAGGTGGTGCGGATGGCGGCGAACTATCTGTCGCCGGAGACGAACGAGAACGACGTGGCGCGGTTCGTGAGGGTGACGAGTCACATATGCGTGCTGGAGTATTGCGAGACAACGAGGAAATCGTTTTGTTACGCGCTGGCGAACGAGGACAGCCTGGTGATCACCAACAAACCGCCGAGCCTTGGCCAGAACACGATCTGGCTGATGAACAACGGGTCGGCGAACAGCAGCGCGCCGACGTTGGCGGTGGAATTCATGAAACCGTCGACGGGGCAACTCCGGCCGCAAGGGCTGATCAGCGCGTCGACGGATCCGACGGCGGAGAACGTGAGTTTTTGGGGAAACTTTCGTGACGTGAAGGAGACGTATCGGGCCAGGAAGAAGGTTACGAAGGTGCGGTGCCTGTTGAAGGTGAGTACGCCCGTGGCGTTGTCGTGCGATTACAATTACTGATTCGCCGACCCCCTCGAGCCAAATGTACCAAGGAGTAGACGTGACCCCATTTCGTCCGGGGCGGACGACTTGGGCTTGGACCAAGGATGGCACTGCGGTGAGGTTACCAGTGACCCGGTGTGCGCCAACGGAATGACGGCTGATGATGATTCGGGTCGTGCTGGCCGCCGAGTACAACATCAGAACCAAGCGGGCGAACTTACTTGACGTTAGGTCGATCTTTTGCTGTACTCCTGCGCTGGAGAAGCGAGAGGGCCGGGCGTTTTGTTTGCGGTTCCTTTCTTCCCAGAATCGCGGGGTAGATTGACGATGAACGCATCGCGCGAGTGGCACCAAGCAATGGTTCAGAAATACGCAACGTTATCCCTGTGCCCATCCATGAAACGTGCTTCATTCCGCCACCTTTGTTGTCAGGCGGCACTACGGGGGACGATCGATGGAGGAGAATCTCTCTGAATGGCCCCCGATGGTCGCGGGCCGTAGGTCACATGGGAAATGTCGATTGAAGTCGAAAATAAAAATCGAACCGGAGCCGGCAGGCTCCGCAACTCAACGGGAGACAAGTGTATGAAATCCGAAACGGTCAACAGTGCATTCAAAGTAATGATGATTGTCGGTGGATTACTCGCCCTTTCATGCCCAAGAGGATGGGCCGCTTCAAAGGCACCTACGGTACTCACCTTTTCCGAAACCTGGAATGACAAGGTGGCGTGCACGGGTGATAGCAGCGATGGATACGATTGCAACCAGTACTCGCTCGGTAAGTTCACGATCAAAGCCGTCATTACCACGAACGATTTCGGGGCCGCCATTGATCCGAGTCAGTTTACCGGGGACACGGACTTTGATATCTCGCTGGGCGACTACTCGTACAGCGACACGCTTAGCGACGCCTCCGTTGACACGAACAAGAAGATCGAGTTCCTAGTGCCGTTCCAAGCGTGTGACATTAACGGCAACAACTGCAAGACGATAAATGAGACGATTACGCTGTCGTGGACCACGAAGGAACTCACCATCTCCATCTCCGCGCCCACGGGATCAGATGCCAACGGAGATACATTCGAGAACGCCATTGATGCCGACAACTTCGATGGCAATGACACGGGGTCTTACCCGGACACCATATCGTTCGAGATGGATTTGGGCAGCCTCAGCGTGTACAGTGATGTTGTGCCAGTGCTTGCCGAAGTGGCAACGAAAGACGTCACCGACAAGAGTGGGGACGATGACACATTGTCGAATGTGAGCATTAAGGAAACGGTTCCCGCGACCGATCTCGGGCAGTAGCCCGTTCCAAATGGAACAATCCGTCTCTAGGGTCTGTGAAAGGTGGTAAACTACGGAAGCCTTTGTGTGCCAGCGTGGGGTTACGAGACCGTGTTTACTACTCGGGGCGTTGGCGCGGTTTGTCGCGTAGGTTGGTGGACATGAATTCGCGGCGGAAGAGTTCGCGCTGGGTGCGTTTGGAGGCGCGTCGGACGAGGAGCATGTCCCAGAGGGCGATGATGATGGCGGCGAAAGTGAGGAGCGTGCACCAGGTCCAGTAGAGGAGGAAGCGCGGGCCCTGGAGTTGCGGGGCGAGAACGGTCGAGCCGAGGACGACCATGAGCGCGCACAGCGTGAGCAGGACCGCGCCGACGATGCGGAGCGCGATTTGCCAGCGGGGGAGCGGCAGCTTGTCACGATTGGCGTTCATGGTTTGGGGTCGCCAAAGATAGTTTCGCAACGGACGCGACGGAGCGCGTCCCTCCATAAACGATTATATGATGGCCTGCTCAGTCTGGGCATCGAAGAAATGGCACTTGCGCATATCGAACGCCATATCGAGTTTCTGGCCCACATCGGCTTTCTGGTGCGGGTTGACGCGGGCGACGAAGCTGTGGTGGCCGGTGTTGAGGTAGAGATAGATCTCGGCACCCATCGGCTCGACGACTTCGACGGTGGCCACGGCGGTCTGGTCGGGGTTGGCGAACGGCGCGTGCTGCTGGTCCTGGATGTCCTCGGGACGAGAGCCGAAGACGACGGTCTTACCGGTGTAACCGCCCCCGGTGAGTTTCCCGGCCATACCATCGTTGATGCGAACCTGGAATCGCGGTGACCCGGCCGGGGCCTGCTCGATGAACCAGAGGCTGCCCTGGAGTTGGGCGATGGCGCCCTTGAAGAAGTTCATCGGGGGCGAGCCGATAAAGCCCGCGACGAACATGTTTTTGGGTTTGTCGTAGAGCGCGATGGGATCGTCGACCTGCTGGATGACACCGTCTTTCATGACCACGATGCGGTCGCCCATGGTCATGGCTTCGACCTGGTCGTGGGTGACGTAGATCATGGTTGACTTGAGGCGGTCGTGGAGCCTGGAGATTTCCGCGCGCATTTGCACGCGCATTTTGGCGTCGAGGTTCGAGAGCGGCTCGTCGAACAGGAAGGCTTTCGGTTTGCGGACGATGGCGCGGCCGACGGCGACGCGCTGGCGCTGGCCGCCCGAGAGCGCCTTGGGTTTGCGCTGGAGCTGTTCGTCGGTGATGCCGAGGATTTGGGCGGCGTCGCGGACGCGCTGGTCGATCTCGGTTTTTGGGTATTTACGGAGCATCAGGCCGAACGCCATGTTTTTGTAAACGGTCATGTGCGGATAGAGCGCGTAATTCTGGAAGACCATGGCGATGTCGCGGTCCTTGGGCGGGACATCGTTGACGCGTTTGCCGTCGATGAAGATGTTGCCGCTGGAGATTTCCTCGAGGCCGGCGACCATGCGGAGCGTGGTGGATTTGCCGCAGCCGGAGGGTCCGACGAGCACAACGAATTCCTGGTCGCCGATTTCGAGGCTGGCGTTATCGACGGCTTTGACGCCGCCCGCGTAGACCTTGGACACGTTTTCGAGGAGGACTTTTGCCACCGTGAGCCGCTTTCGATTCGTATTCGGACTGAAGCCTGGCGGGGCCGTTTGTAGCAAGACGCGTGTCGTGGTGTCAAACAAGCATTACGGCTGCGGGTTCGCTCGGCGGGACGAGACCCTTCGACAGGCTCAGGGTGACACCGCAAATCCAAAAAGATTTGCGGCGTCACATTCCCGTTCACCATCGCGGGGGCGGGTGGTATACTGCGCGGCAGATGGACAAACCGCGGGAAATCTGGCCGTTGTACCGGCGGCTGCTCGGGTACGTGAAACCGTACCGGCTGCGGCTGGCGGGAGGCATCGGGCTGGCGGTGGCGTACAGCGCGAGCAACGCGGCAACGCTGGGCGTGGTGAAGAAGGTGTGGTCGGGGGTGTTCGAGCACGGCCAGACGCTCGGGTGGGCGCAGGCGCTGGCGTACGCGAGTCTGTTGCCGCTGGTGATGATCGTGCGCGGGGCGTGCGATTTCGGGACGACGTACCTGATGAACTGGGTGGGCGGCCGGGTGGTGAACGATTTGCGGTCGCTGCTGTTCGAGCATTTGCAGACGCTGTCGCTGGATTATTTTACCGACACGCAGACGGGGGAATTGATTTCGCGGGCGACGAACGACGTGGGCGCGGTGCAGAACTCGATCACGATCGTGGTGGCGGACATTTTGAAGCAGCCGTGCACGCTGATCGGCGTGCTGGCGACGTTGCTGGTGATGGATTGGAAGTTGACGCTGTTCACGCTGATCCTGTTCCCGCTGTGCCTGGTGCCGATCACGGTGTACGGGCGGCGGATCCGCCGGGCGGCGCGGCCGATGCAGGAACACCAGGCGTCGCTGGTGTCGGTGTTGCACGAGGCGCTCGTGGGGATGCGGGTGGTGAAGGCGTTCGGGATGGAAGCGCGCGAGGCGGGGGAATTTCGGAAGTTGTGCCAGTCGTTTTTCAACCAGCGGATGCGGATTGTGCGGGCCAAGGCGATTTCGACGCCGTTAATCGAGATGATTTCGGGCGTGGGCGCGGCGTTTGTGTTTTTGTACGCGTATCGGACGGGGATGCCGCCGAGCACGCTGGTGAGCATGGCGCTGGGATTGTTTTTCCTGTACGAGCCGGTGAAGAAGCTGAGCGGGGTGCAGATGCAATTGCAGGAGAGCCTGAGCGCGGCGCAACGCATTTTCCAGGTGCTGGACACGAAACCGACGGTGGTCGAATCACCGCAGGCGCGGGCGTTGGCGCCGTTGCGGCAGTCGATCCGGTTCGAGAACGTGAGTTTCCGCTACGGGGAGAACGTCATGGCGCTGGAGTCGGTGAATGTGGAGGTGCTGGCGGGGACGGTGGTGGCGGTGGTGGGCGCGAGCGGCGCGGGCAAGACGACGCTGTTTAATTTGGTGCCGCGGTTTTACGATCCGACCAGCGGGGCGATCAAGATCGACGGCGTGGACATTCGGGAGGGGACGTTTAAATCGTTGCGGGACCAGATCGGGCTGGTGACGCAGGAGACGTTTCTGTTCAACGACACGGTGGGCGTCAATATCGCGTACGGGAAACCCGGCGCGACGCAGGAGGAGATCATCAACGCGGCCAAGCGGGCGCACGCGCACGAGTTCATCCTGCAGACGCCGCAGGGGTACGACACGGTGATTGGCGAGGCGGGGATGAGGTTGTCGGGCGGGCAGCGCCAGCGGCTGGCGATTGCGCGGGCGGTATTGAAGAACCCGCCGATTCTGTTGCTGGATGAAGCGACGAGCGCGCTGGACACGGAGAGCGAGCGGGTGGTGCAGGCGGCGCTCGATGAATTGATGTGGGGCGGGCGTCAGCGGAAGGCGCACACGATGCTGGTGATTGCGCATCGGCTATCGACGGTGCAGCACGCGGACCGGATCATCGTGCTGGAGAAGGGGCGGGTGGTGGAAGAGGGGACGCATGAGCATTTGCTGGCGCGCGGGCGGGTGTACAAGCGGCTGTACGACCTGCAGTTCAGCACGTGAGCGCGGCGGCCTCTCACCCTCGCATGCTCACTGTGCGAAGAGGCGGTAGAACCGTTGCGGCACTGTCGCGGCACCAGTGTTAGTGAATATCATCGTGTTGTAGGTGCTTCCACTGGACAGATTAGAGGCAATGTCGCTCCAGGAACCGGAAACAAGGTCGGTGGTGGTGAGCACGTCGTAAAACACGAACGGGGAAGCCAGGAAAGTGAGAAACACGTTGGTCCCGCCGATGCTGATGGTGAGGAAGGTATTTTGGGAGGGATCGGAGGTTTCCAAGAAGCCAAGGGTCGCGAGGCCGGCACTATCGGGATTCGAGCCGCCCCGGCTGGCCGTGTAGAAGTTCAGTTGTACCAGCGATCCGTCGGCGGGAAGCACCCATGGGTCGCTGCCATCGATTCCGGCGGCGTCCGTATAGATCCCGTAGTGTGTGTATCCCACGATGGTCGAGGCAGTCGTCCGCGTGGGGAACCAATACAGGGCGAGCGGCATACCGGAAGACACGGTAGCGCCGAGAGTGGCCGTGGCGGTGTTCAACAATTGTCCCGGTGTGTTGAGCGAGCTCAAGTCCCACTTGGCGATGATCAGGTCATTTGCAGGCCCGCCGTCGCTGACGAGGCACGACCCGGGGCTTAACGGCGAGAGCGGATCCAGGAGGGTGGCAAATCCTTCGCCTGTTGTGTCGGCAACGAGCAACGCGATGCTGTATGGGGGCGCCGACGTGCCACCTTCATCCTGCAGGTTTGCCGCGGACACAATGAGGCCGACGTCAGCGCGGGCCGCGTAAGTGGCCAGCGAAGCGATGCCAAACGCCAGTGCCGCCAATCTTCGCCTGTTCGTGGTGTTCATGGCGAGATGACCCAGACCTGTGTGCTGCCGGGCCGCTTGCGGACGGTGACTCCCGTGCCGGGAACAAACACTGGGTCTGCGCCGCGATTGATGGTGTACGGCGGATTGTTCAAGTCGGCCCAATGATCGATGTCGTAGAAGTACACGTGCGCGGGCGCCTTGTTCATCTTCATTGCGGTATTATCGTAGACGAGCAACAGGTCGTTGATGGCGGGATTGGCGGCGCCGGGATTCGACGCAGTGAATGCGGCGGCGAGGCTGGCTTGATCGAGCGTCTGGGTGGTCGAATGGTAGTTCGCCACGTAGTTGTCCCAATTCGTCGTGGTGGAGTTCGCATTCAAGCACGTGCGGGTGGAGTACTGGACGATGTTTCCTCCCGTCGTAAGGATCGTCGTCGGCGAGTTGTTCGACTGGCGAACAATGAAAAACTGGTCGGGCAGAATCACAACATCGTCGAAACTCGTAGCCGCCGGGGCACCGACTTTCCGCCAGTGGCTGTTATAGAAAAAATAGGTATCCGCGCCTGCGGAAGGTATGCCGGAGCAAGTTGGGCAAGAAAGCGGAAGCAGTACCTGGGTCTTGCGTGCCGCGGCCAGAGGCGATGTGGAGGGAGTGATGCCGGAACCACCCGGGAACGTCGTTCCCAATGTCCAGTACGGGAGGACGGCCAGTTGGTCGCCGGCATTCACGCCACTCAAATCATCGCAGCCCGCGACCAGCACGAGCGTGTCGGATGAATTGTTGGTGATGCTGAAAGTGGCGCCCTCTTTGGTGCCGCTGGTGAGGACGACATAGTTGGGGAAATAGCCGTTTCCCGTCATCTGGGACCACTGGCCGGTTGCCCAGGCGGGAGCGCCCTGGACCGTGACGGCATTGCCGGAAACAGACTGGACTGTCCCGCAGAACAGCGGGGCTGTGGTGAAGGGGATCGAGACGAATGTGTCGGAGTTGGCCAGGAGCGTGAGGGACAGCGAGCCCGTGGGTTCGTTGCAGGCATTGGCTGCCAGCGTAACGTGCTCACCGGTTGCGCCGATGACAAACGCAGATAGAACGCAAACGAAACCAGTGACTAATCGGCTGCCAAATGTCGCATTCATTGCCCGCATCGCCCCTCCTCACCCGAGAGACATTCAGACAGCCAAACTGCCGAGGACTACACAAGCTCTTGTACTCCGAGGCGCGCGTTCTGGCAAGCGCAAAAGGACGAGAACCGGGACAGTGGAGGATGCGGGTCGAGAGACCGTCGCATCACGAGCAGTTTTGCCACCGGTTGCTTGACGGGTGGAATGGGGCGGGGACATACTTTGGATATTGTGGGGGGAGATTGACATGGTTTGTGGCGGCGTGATTTTTGGGGAAGATGGGGCGACATGATCGGGTGGGTGCTGCGCATTTTGGTATCGGGGATCGGCGGCACGTTGCGCTGGCGGGTGGAGGACCCGTCGGGGTTGCTCGCGAACACGCCGGAGCGGTCGTGCATCTTTGCCTTCTGGCATAATCGGATTTTTCTGTTGCCGTACCTGTTTCGGAAGCACTGGCATTCGCGGCAGCGGGACCGGGTGGCGGTGATGGTGAGCGCGAGCAAGGACGGGCAGTTTCTGACCGGGGTGCTGGAGAAGTTCAATTTGATTTGCGTGCGGGGGTCAAGCAGTCGGCGGGGGCGGGTGGCGTTGCGGGAGATGACGGAGATGGTGAATCTGGGGTATGACGCGGGGATCACGCCCGATGGTCCGCGCGGTCCGAAGTACGTGTGCCAGAGCGGGGTGATCAGCCTGGCGGAGTTGACGCAGGCGCCGATTATTCCCGTGTCGTGGGACGTGACGCGGAAGGTGGTGGTGAACAGCTGGGACAATTTCATCGTGCCGCTACCGTTTGCGCGGGCGACGTTGCGGATCGGGGCGCCGATGATGGTGGCGGCGGGGTTGAGCGGTGAGGAGCTTGAGGGGAAGCGCGTGGAACTGGAGAATGTGCTGAAGACGCTGGCGGGGTGATCCGCCTCCGCTAAAGCTATGGCGGACAGGTCCGCCTCCACTAAGGCCACGGCGGACAAGTCCTCCTTCGCAAATGCCACGGGGAGAGGAGGCTACGGCGGACAGGTCGGGGAACAGGGAGAACGAGACAGGAGTATTTCCTATACGCGGATCAGGTTCTTGATCCATTGCGGTGGGCTGTCACCGGATCGAAATTGCAGGAGAACAATGGCAGGCTTGCGGTTCGACTGGTGGCGTCGGCAAATGGATTGGGCGGCGCGACAGTTGGCCGGGGTCACTGTTGTTCCGATGGAAAAAGGAGAATGGAGGACACAAATGAAGACGATACGCGTAGTAGGTTTGATGGTGACGCTGACGCTGGTGGGCGCCGTCGCGGCGCTGGCTGCGGAGGCGGACCGGTTGAGCACGGATGTCGGTGACACGGTGCAGATGTTCCGGGCATCCGGCCAGAGGATGCAGCATCTGTTCGATACAGCGTATGGGTATGCCGTCTTTCCGTCCGTAGGCAAGGGCGGGGTCGGTATCGGGGCGGCGGAAGGCCGGGGCCAGGTGTATGAAAAGGGAGTGTTGATCGGCACGGCCAAGTTGACCCAGGCCACGATCGGCGCGCAACTGGGCGCCCAGTCGTACTCGGAGGTCATCTATTTCGAATCGCCGAAGGCATTGGATGACTTTCGGGACGGGAAGACAGCCTTGAGCGCGGATGTCAGCGGCGCCATCGCGGCGGATGGTGCCGGCGCCGAGGCGAAATACCAGCATGGAGTGCTCGTGTACACGATGCAACGGTCGGGCCTGATGTTCGAGGCGAGCATTGGTGGACAACACTTCACGTTTCAAGCGATAGACAACGGCAGTCAGCCGCCAGCGGCAACGCAATCAGCTCCAGCGGGAGCGGCGACGCCACCGGCGGCACGGTCAGCATCGCCGTCGGAAACGCCGGCGCAGCCGCCGTCGCAATAGCGAGACGGGTCTGACAGCCGAAACAACGCGAGGGCCGGGTTCGAAAGAGCCCGGCCCTTATTTTATGCCTGAGGGAGCGGCAGCTTGGCCACAGATTGACACGGATAGGGTGATCTGGAGAGAGCGGTCAGACCCTTCGACAAGCTCAGGGTAAACGGGCAAGCGCCGCGTCGGGGGACGCGGCCTACAACGGCAAGGGAATGGGCCGAGGCGACGACCGCAAACGGGGACGCTCGCGCTACCACGACGAGGCTCACCGCAGGCAGGGTAAATTCAGCGACTCGGGGTTCAGTTCGTCGGCAGGGACGTGGACGCGGCGTTCACATCTTCGGGGAAGATGCGGATGGTGCGCTTCGCGGGGCGCTCATCGCTTTGGCTGAGGCGGATCCAGGTGTTGGCGAGACGGACGAGTTCGGTGACGGAGTTGTCGCCTTTGCGGGCGTGGCGGGTGGCGTCGAGGATGAGGCTGCGGAGGATGAGGTTGCCGCCGTGACGGGCGTCAGCGCGGTCGGAAGCGGTGGCGGCGGTGGCGAGTTGGTCCACGTTTTGGAGGAGGCGGAGCGGGTCGTCGTGGTCGGCCTGTTCTTCGCGCCATTGTTGGAAGTGGGTGTGATACCAGCCGGAGAGGGCGATCCCGAAGTTGCGGATGAGTCGTTTCTCGTCGGGAATGGTGCGAGTCCAGGCGAGGGCGTAGGAATCGCCGGTGCGGAGGTCGAGCGCGGGAATATCGCGGTCGGCTTTCTCGGCGAAGAGCCAGTGGCGGATTTGTTCGTACTGCCAGCCGTCGGCGAGCTTGCGGTTGAGTTGGTCGCGGAGGTGTTGGGGGAGAAGGGCGAAGCGGCTTCGGGATTTCCGCATATTACCTTGGGGTTGGTGGTGTGGGGTTCATCGCGCTTTGTTGAGCGTGGCATTTCAGTTATCGGTGAAGGATAGCACAGGGCGGGGCGGGAGGCGAGGAGAAAATAGGACGGATAGGACCAATAGGACGGATGGGACCAATGGCGGGAATAGGACGGATAAGACCGATAAGACCTATCGCGGGTGGATCAGAGCTGGCCGTGGAAGGCTTGGTCGAGGATGGAGGGGAGGAGGGCGTCGAGTTCGGCGGCGGTTTCGGACTGGAGGCGCGTCAGCGCGGTGACCTGTGCCACCAAGCCGTCGAACCAAACTTGCTTCTCATATGCAGGAACTGGGATGGGTATTTCGAGCAAAGCCTTCGCACTGAGTGTCCGGTTTCGGTCGGCACTCCCCGGCGATGCTTCTCCCACATGATAGAGCCCCTCGGGTGTGAGCAGGTGGAAACAGACAAATCGGGCAGTAGCGACGCCGGGTGTCGGTACACACGTCAGATAACGATGTGACGCCACGCGTTCACTATCATCTGTGCCCGCAACCGCGATAGCTCCTTCCCAAGCTTTGATATTGCTGATGAGAATATCGCCGGCTCTTACGAGATACGGCTTCTGCCAAGTCACTTCGCTGCCCGCCAAGAGTGGTTTATGGAAGGCCCCTCTTCCAAAGGATCGCACGGCTATCTGCGGATATTCCTTCTCTGTGTCTACGGTAACGGGGCGCCTTGTTAACGGAGCGGCGTCACCCATTCGCTTTCGAGGCGCACCATCAATGATACGACGGTACGCGGCCATCAGTAGCTGGTCGCGCTCGATTTCAACCTGAGAGCGAATGCCTCGGACCTCGTTGATTTGAGCGGCGAGTTGCTCGATTCGCGCCACGATCCGCCGCTGCTCCGCCAGCGGCGGGAGGGGGATTTGAAGGGCGAGGAACCGGTCCTCCTTCAAGCGGACGCGGTTGGTCGTGCCTTCGCTTGCCGCCTTGCAAAGGTCGACAAAACCGCCGGTTTTACTGAGCCAGTGCAGGTACTCCGGCAACATTCGCGTCTCATTAAGGGAAAACACCGGGAAGTCTGAGGTGACGACTGCGCCCTCAAGCGAATCGGGAATGAGGCCGAACGCCCCGTTGCGGGCGTCGATGCGTGAGGCGATGAATTGGCGGGCATGAACGACGCACTGCCTGGGCGCAGCGATTTCCGCACCAGTGACCTCGCCGCGCAGCGTCACGCCTTTGCCCCAAAGTCTTACGGTGACTTGCCGGTACGTCCTGTCTGGCTGCAACTCGATCCACTCATCGGACTTGGTGAGGATCTCGCCGAGGGGGACGGCTGGCCAGGGTTTAGGGGGTGGCTTCATGGCGGAATAGGACCAATGGCGGGCATAAGACCTATAAGACCAATAGGACCGATGCTGGTGGAGGACCAATAGCGGAAATGGGAGGCGGAGGGGTCATAGTTTTCGGCGGCGGGCGTTGTAGAGGCGTTCGGTGAAGCCGCCGTCTGCGAGGAAGGTTTTTTCCAATTGGCGGAGCTGCTGGTCGAGGAGGTAATTGGTCTGGTGGATGAGGCAGATCAGGGTGTTGGCGGCGATTTCCGGGGAAGAGGACTCGACATGGGACCGATAAGACGCATAAGACCTATCTGGGAGGTAGGCGAGCTTGCGGACGGCCTGGGCTTGCGGGTGATCTTTCGGCCAGAGCACCAGCCCGCGCTGGCGGAGGAAATCCTGATAGTCGAGGAGCAGTTCCTCGAGGCTGGCGCGCGCCACGCCGACCAGCTTGAGTTCGGTTTTCTTGGAGGTGCCCGAAGCCTGACTGCCCTCGGCGATGTTTTGACGGCCACTGCGGGCGGCCTGGACCATCTGGTCGTGCGTGCGTGATTTTTTGTCGATGAATCGGTCGCAGAACTTCACCGTGGCATCGTAGACCAGTTCGGCGGTTTGGAAGCTCTTGAGCTTCTGATAGCCGCCATGGGGCGGGATGATGCCCGGGTCCGAAGTCATGGCTTCTCCGCGAGAGCTTTCTGAATCCCCGCCATGATTTCGGTGATGCGCATGATGTCGCGCGAGGATTTGATGGCGGAGGAGAGGCGCGCGGCGGGGGTCGGTGGCGCTTGAACTTTAGTCTTCACTTGTTTGCCTTATGTTTTGACGACTAGCAGATCGACCAAGTCGCCACCTGCGGCCTTTGCGATGGGGCCGGTTGTTCGCGCAAGTTCTTTGGCAATTTTGGAGAGCCGGTGCACAATGACACCCTCTGCCCGTATGAGCTTAAGTTCATGCGGGTATTTGATCCGATGAACCACTAGCTCAAAGGTCCAGTCTCCGGAAGACAAGCTCAGCCGCAGTTTGCTTTTCTTCGGTAGTTTATATTTTTTCTCGCACGATTCTTTGACCCCTTCGATCAGCTCCGCATCTTCGCGATGCTTGGAACTGGCTGAGGATCGACCCGTCTGTTTGCGCACCCGTTTGGGCAGACCAGTGACATAACTGGTCGGATTTACGGAAGCTTGAACTTCAAGATGCCGGCGCGTGACGGAGCCATCTTTTTCCATTCGAATGGCAAGAAGGTCGATCTCGTGAACCCCGAGCTTGATCCCTCGAATCGTGAAGTAGCCATTCCGATTCAACCATTCTTCCACGATTTCCTCAGCGAGTATCGACATGATTCCTCATTCCTCGTACAGCATCTCTTGCGGTTCGTTCAAGGCCTTGCGCGGTTTGTCGGGGCCGCCGAAGGGTTTGGGGATTTCGGCGACGGCGAGTGGGAAGTGGGGTTTGAAGCGGAGGAGGTAATCGACTTTTTTGCCCGGTTTGCGGTAGTGACCTTTGCCGAGCGTGACGATACGACCGTCGGTGAAGTAGCGTTGCTCGTTGATTTGGTCGTCGGTCCAGCCGGACTTGTAGAGTCGGGGGAGGACGTATTTCCTGCAGGTATCGGCTTCGTTCGCCACGGTTTGGTAGCCTCGCTACGGCACGCAGGGCCGAGTGTAGCAGGCGGGTGGATTGCGACGCAAGATACAACGCCGTAGGCAAGCAATCCGCCTGAGGCGTGCAAGCCGGGCCCTTCGAGGCTCAAGGTAAACGTGGGGGCCGGTAGATAGCAGAATGCAGCGGTAGCTTGACGGACGGATTGGGTCGGGGACATAGTTGTGGTTGTGATGAAAGGAGACGCGTGAGCAAAACTGAAAAAGTCTTAGTTGGGATTTTGATGGGGAGTGATTCGGATTGGCCGGTGATGAAGCAGGCGGGGGAG
>JBEKBH010000038.1:0-24378 GCA_050015495.1 Verrucomicrobiia bacterium | reverse complement strand
GACCACTGAGCCGTCGACCGGAACCCTGCGCATCTTGGCCAGCAGGGCCGCCAACGGTCTGGTGAGTTTGCCCATCGGAAGCCGTCCCAGGCAGGCCAGCAGGCCGACGCCCAGAATCAGGGCCGCCAGGAAGCCGCCACCAATCCGGGTGCTCCAAGCCATCTGCTGGAAATAGATCACAACGCCCTGCCACGCCGACAGCGGATCGTTGAGGATCGCCGGGAAAATTGCGCTGACGCCATAGAGCGTGGACGTCACGATCACCGCGACGACAATCGTGATGTTGGCGAAGTTCTCCCAAGTACTATTGGCGTACTGGCCCATCGTCTTCCGGTCGTTGAGCAGCAGGATCAGGAACACCAGCGCCGCAGGCATGAGGGTCGTCGCGATCACCTGCACGAACAGCGTGATCAGTCCCAGCGGCGCGCGCGGGATCAACACCACTGTCCCGGCCAGCAGCAGGTCGAAAAAGTAATAAGCATAGAACCACGGCGCTTCCTTGATCTTGTGGTTCAGGGAGTGGGCCCACCCGAACACCTCGCCAAACGCCCACGAGCTGGCCAAGGAGATGCATACCGCCCCCAACAGTCCTGCGTCGAAGAACCCGATGGCCATGAAGGTGCCGATGAGCTTGCTCTGCGGCATGATGGCCCTGGCCGCATCGGCCGCGCTGAAATCATCGGTCAGCGTTACGCCCTTGAGTAAAAGACCGCAGACAACAATCACGACCACCGCGCATACGACCGTCAGGACGGAGCCGATCAAGGTGTCGAGTTTTCCGAAGTTGATGTCCTTTTCTTTGAGGGCCTTGTCCACCACCGAGCTTTGCTGGAAGAAGAGCATCCAGGGCGCAATGGTGGTTCCGATGTTGGCCATCAACATGAAAAACAGATCATTGGTCAGGCCACCGGGCGGCAAGTGCGGGAGGACACTGTTCTTCAGAATGTCTCCGACCGACGGATTCACCATAAACGCCGCCGGGACATAGATGAGGTTGAGGACGCAGAGCAGGAGCGTGATCTTCTCCCATGTCCAATACCGCCCTGACATAATCATGGAGCCCATGATCAGCCAGCAGCCGATGACGGTCACCCACGGCGGTAGTCCGAAAATGCTCATCGCCAAAGTCATGCCGATGAACTCCGTGATCATCGTTAGCCAATCCGTCAACACTAGGTCCAAGAGCGAGAACCACCCCCAGAACCGCCCAAACGACGCAAAGATCGCCTCGGCGTGACCACGCTTCGTCACCGCCCCCAGCCGCACCGTCATCTCTTGCACGTAATACGCCACCGGCCCCAGCAGGATGAGGAACCAGAGCAGGTGAAACCCGTACTTGGCGCCCGTGACGGCGTACGTCGTGATCCCGCCCGCGTCGTTGTCCGCCACCATCACGATGATCCCCGGCCCCGCAATGGCGCAGAACAAGCGCAGGGCCTTGGAAGACCTGCGAAAAGCGTAAAACAATCTGGAAACGAGATTCATGCCGGAGGTCCCCGACGGCGGTTGAATCTCCGGAGTCATGGATTCCCTCTCCGCTCTCGTGTCTTTGGAAATCATCAGGCTCATACTGTTGCTCCTGCACAGCGTGGCTTGCTGCATACCCCCACCCCCTATAAGGCGTCAACTCCTTTTTTCTTGCACGCGACGTGTGAAACGGGCAGGCTTGCCACCATGAAACAGGTGCGTCGCGGATTGGACAAAAAAGCGTTGGTGGTTCGGTTGCGAAAAATCAAGGGCCAGATCGAGGCCATCGAGACCATGGTGGAAGGGGATGCCGATTCGTCGGATGTCCTGATGCAGGTGGTGGCAGCCCGGCGCGCGCTCAAATCGTTTAGCGAAGAAGTCATCGAGGCTCACATGCGCGTCTGCATCGAAGGTTCGATGAATCGATCGGAAAGCCGCCAAAGTGTGCGGGCGCTGCTCACGGTCTTGGAACGGTACGTCGTCTAAAACGCCTGTTATGGCAGCCGCGAAAACTTCTGAAGGCGCGGGCGCCTCCGATTTGCTGCATGATGCGGCGACGAAGGAGAGCGCCGAAATTCTGGCGCGTCTCGGCACGTCGCCAGCAGGTTTGAGCGAAGAAGAAGCGGCGGAGCGGCTGGAAGTCTTCGGCCCGAACGAAGTCGCGCGTGAGAAGCGGCACGGCTGGCTGGACCGGCTGTATACCGCCGCGATCAACCCCCTCGTCATCCTGCTCACGATTCTCGCCATCCTGACCTTTGCGACGGCGGAGTCTTCCAGCGACTACATTGGCGGCGTGGTGATGCTGGTCATGGTGCTGTTGGGATTGTCGCTGCGGTTCATCCAGGAAACGAAGGCCGACAACGCCGCCGCCGCGCTCAAGGCGATGATCAAGGTCACCGCCACCGTCATCCGTGACGGGCAGCCGAAAGAAATCCCGCTGCGGGAGATCGTGCCGGGTGACGTGGTGAAGCTGTCCGCCGGCGACATGATTCCCGGCGATGTCCGCCTCATTTCGGCCAAGGACCTGTTTCTCATCCAGGCCACGTTGACCGGCGAATCGTTGCCGGTGGAGAAGACCGACGCGCGCGACACGCGCGACAAGGTATCTCCCATCGAGCGCACGAACCTCTGTTTCCTCGGCACGAGCGTCGAGAGCGGCTCGGCCACGGCGGTCATTGTCGCCACCGGCGCGCACACTTATTTCGGAACCATGGCGCGCAGCCTCGTCGGCCAGCCGGTGGAAACGGCGTTCGACAAGGGCGTGAAGAAATTCACCTGGCTGATGATCCGGTTCATGGCCGTGATGGTGCCGCTGGTGTTCTTGATCAACGGCATTACCAAACACGACTGGAAGGAGGCGTTCTTCTTTGCGTTGACCGTCGCCGTCGGACTGACGCCGGAAATGCTGCCGATGATCGTGTCGGTGTGCCTGTCCAAGGGCGGTCTGGCGATGTCCAAGAAGAAGGTCATCGTCAAGCGGCTCAACTCCATCCAGAACTTCGGGGCAATGGACGTGCTGTGCACGGACAAGACCGGCACGCTGACAATGGATCACGTCATTCTCGAAGTGTATTGCGACGTGTTCAAGAAGGAAAACGAGGAAGTGCTGCGCGATGCCTATCTCATCAGCCATTTTCAATCCGGTCTGAAGAACGTCCTCGACCGCGCCGTCCTGCAACACAAGGAGCTCCGCGGCGAGCTCTCGCTCGATGCGTACACCAAGGTGGACGAGCTTCCGTTTGATTTCTCACGACGCATGATGTCCGTTGCGGTTGAGGGATCGGATGGCGCGCGGCAATTGCTGACCAAGGGCGCGCCGGAGGCGGTTTTTGTCAAGTGTACGCACTTCGAGTACGAGGGCGAGATTTTCCCGATGGAGCCGATTTTGGCCGACGATCTGATGGCCGAGGTCAACGACCTGAATTCGGACGGCTTCCGCGTCCTGGCCGTCGCGACCAAGAAACTGGACAAACGCGACGCGTACTCCAAGGCCGATGAATCTGACCTGGTGTTGACGGGCTACCTGGCGTTTCTCGATCCGCCGAAGGACACGGCGGCCAAAGCCATCACCGCGCTGCGACAACACGGCATCACCGTCAAGGTCCTGACCGGCGACAACGACCTTGTCACCCGCAAGGTCTGCCGTGAAGTGGGCATTGATGCGGAGAAAATCGTTCTGGGTCGTGACGTCGAGACCATGACCGACCCGCAGCTGACGGACGCGGTGGAGACAACCGATGTGTTTGCCCGGCTGTCGCCGGCGCACAAGCAACGCATCGTGAAGGCGCTGCAAGGCAAAGGCCACGTCGTCGGCTTCATGGGTGACGGCATCAACGACGCGCCGGCGCTGAAGGCCGCCGATGTCGGTGTGTCCGTGGACAACGCCGTGGACATCGCCAAGGAATCCGCCGACGTGATTCTGCTCGAAAAAAGTTTGATGGTGCTGGAGGAGGGCGTGTTGGAAGGCCGCAAGGTCTTCGTGAACATCCTCAAGTACATTCGCATGGGCGCGAGTTCGAATTTCGGCAACATGTTTAGTGTCATCGGCGCCAGCGCGTGGCTGCCGTATTTGCCCATGGCGCCGATCCAGGTGTTGACGAACACACTGCTCTACGATTTCTCGCAGGTGCCGATTCCCACCGACAATGTCGGGCCGCAACAGATTGCCAAGCCGCGCCCCTGGCAGATCGGCGAAATCGCGCGCTTCATTCTGTTCATCGGGCCGATCAGTTCGATCTTTGACTACACGACGTATGCGATGATGTGGTTTCTGTTCAAATGCAACAAGCTGAACCTTGTGCCGCCAGCGGAATTGGCCGCGCGGTTTGCGCATGCGACCACGCCGGATGAAACATACGCGGCTTCGTTGTTCCATACCGGCTGGTTTGTCGAATCGCTGATGACCCAAACGCTCATTATCCACGTCATCCGCACCAACTTGATCCCGTTTGTCCAATCCCGAGCGAGTTGGCAGCTCACGATGACATCGCTGCTGATCATGGCCGTGGGCGCCTACCTGCCATTTTCGCCGGTGGGCGCGCCGTTGGGGTTCGTGCCGCTGCCGCTGCTGTTCTGGCCGCTGTTGTTCCTGACACTGCTGTGCTACGTCGGATTGACACAAGTGATCAAGATGTGGCTGGTTCGGAAAGCATGGGTGTAATGGTCGGGAGCTTGCGGCAAGGGTGGAGATCAGCGAGGGACCGGTCACGCGGGTAAATTGTCCGTGGAGCCGATCCCCGAAAAGGGTGAGGCCGAGGTTTGGGGCCTCGGCCTCTTTTGTCGACTGGCGTGGAGAAGCGCCTTCGACGAGGTATGGTGTGGTATAGGGTGAATGTTAGGTTAGCAGGGTCGGTGCCAACGGCGCCAAAACCGCCAAATCGAGGGTTCATGGGGCCGATTTTCGCCGAAATGGACAAAAAAGTTGGCGTGTTTCCTTTTGGGGTCTCAAAATTGCCCACAAACCAGCGCCCGGGACGGCGCAACTTTGCGACTTGCGCGCTTCGCCGCGATTCTATACCGTGGATTACCTAACGATGGGGGGAGATTAAAGACCAATGGCTGTTACGATCGAGAATGCCGCGCCGTGCAAGAAAACGCTCCGAGTCGAGATTGCCGCCGAGCGCGTGGCGGGCACCCGTGCGGAAATCTTACAGGAATTCCGCAAGGCGGCTTCCATTCCCGGCTTTCGTCCGGGCAAAGCGCCGGAGCCGATGGTCGAGAAACGCTATGCGGGCCAGATTGACGAGGAACTGCGCAAGCGGCTGATCCCCGAGAGCTATCGCGAGGCCCTGCACGATCAGAATCTCAAGGTCGTTGGCTACCCCAAAATCGATGGGGTCGAATACCAACCCGGTCGCTCGCTGGTGTACACGGCCACAGTCGACACGGCCCCGGAATTCGCGTTGCCGGAGTACAAGGGAATCGCGGTGAAGAAGAAGACGATCGCGGTGAAGGAGGAGGACGTTGACAAATCGCTCAACACCCTGCGCGATCAGCAGGCGGACTTTGTCGACGTGCAGGGCCGCAGCCTCAAGACCGGCGATTTCGCGGTGGTCAATTACACCGGTGTCGCGGACGGCAAACCCATAGGCGAACTGTCACCGGACGCCAAGGGGCTGGGGGAGAACAAGGACTTCTGGTTGCTGATCTCCTCGGATTCGTTTCTACCGGGGTTTTGCGATCAGCTCGTTGGCGCCAACGCCGGCGAGAAGCGCCAGGTGCTCATCGATTTTGCCAAGGACTTCCCGCAACAACCGCTGGCGGGCAAGAAAGCGACGTACTTTGTCGATATTGTCGCGATCAAGGAGAAGAAGCTGCCGGAACTCAGTGACGAGTTCGCCAAGAAGCTCGGCATGGACAGCCTCGCCAAGCTCAAAGAGAACGTCCGCAAAAGCCTCGAAAGTGAGGTGGAAGAACAGCAGGAGTCCGACGCGCGCCGCCAGGTGATCGAGCACCTGTTGTCCAGGGTCGAGTTTGAGCTTCCCGAATCGCTCGTCCAGCAGGAAACCCGCAGCATCATTTACGATGTCGTCCGCGAGAACAGCCTGCGCGGGGCGACCAAGGAACAACTCGAAGAAAAGAAGAACGAAATATTCGGGTTCGCAGCCAAGAGCGCCCAGGACCGGTTGCGCACGTCGTTCATCCTCGACGCGATTGCCGCCGCGGAGAAGATCAAGGTCGAGGAGGCCGAAGTCGAGGAGCGCATTCGGCAAATGGCGCAACGTTCCCGCACAACGCCAGCGCGCCTGAAAGCCCAACTGGCCGAAAAAGGCGGTCTGGGCGAGGTCGAAGAGCAGATCCTGGTCGGCAAGACCTTGGATTTCCTGGTGGACAACGCCACGGTCGAGGTCGTCACCAATTCGTGACGTAGGCCGAGCGGAAGCCGGTTGCAGACGGCAAGAGAAGTGCTACTATTCAACGCTAAAGGAACGCAAATGGACAAAGCCCAGATTCTAGTGCCGATGGTGGTGGAGCAGACCGGTCGTGGTGAACGCGGTTACGACATCTATTCGCGGTTGCTGAAAGACCGCATTGTGTTCATCGGGACGCCGATTGACGACAATGTCGCCAACGTCATCATCGCGCAGATGCTCTACCTCCAGTCCGAGGACCCGGGCAAGGACATCAATCTTTACGTGAACTCGCCGGGCGGCTCGGTCACATCCGGGCTGGCGATTTACGACACCATCCAGTTCGTGAAGTGCGACGTGACGACTTATTGCGTCGGCCAGGCGGCGAGCATGGCGGCGGTGCTGCTGGCCGCCGGCTCGAAGGGCAAACGGTTCGCGCTGCCCAACGCGCGCATCATGATCCATCAACCCTGGGGCGGCGTACAAGGCCAGGCTTCCGACATCAGCATCCAAGCGAGGGAAATTTTGCGGATGCGCGACCGGCTGAATGAGATTCTCTCGTTGCATACCGGCAAACCGATTGAGACCATCGCCAAGGATACGGACCGCGACTTCTTCATGTCCGCGGCCGAATCGCGCGATTACGGACTCGTCGACGATGTCGTCAAATCGCGGCGCGATACCGAGAAGAAACCGGAGAAAGCCGCGTAGGAAATTCCATGGCTCGACCGACCAACCTGACGATGTGCAGCTTCTGTGGGAAGACCCACGGGGAGGTGCGCAAGCTCATTGCCGGTCCGGGCGTGTACATCTGCGACAACTGCATCACCGTCTGCAAGAGCATCCTCGACAAGGAACTCGGCAATTCGAAAGCCAAGCACGCGTCTGGTTTCAAGCTCAGTGTCCCCAAGCCGGCCGAGATCCGTCGCGAGTTGGACCAGTATGTCGTCGGGCAGGAAGGCGCCAAGAAGAGCATTGCGGTGGCCGTTCACAACCATTACAAGCGCATCCAGCAGGACGGCGGGAATTCGGAGAAGTCGGTCAAGCTCGATGAGCATCGGGACGTCGAGATCGAGAAGAGCAACATTTTATTGATCGGCCCGACCGGTTCCGGCAAGACGCTGCTGGCGCGGACGCTGGCGCGCGTGCTCGACGTGCCGTTTTGCATCGCCGATGCGACCACACTGACCGAGGCGGGCTACGTCGGCGAAGACGTCGAGAACATCATCCTGCGGTTGCTGCAGAACGCCGATTACGACGTGAAACGCGCCGAGCTGGGCATCGTGTATATCGATGAGATCGACAAGATCGGGCGGAAGAGCGATTCCGCCAGCATCACGCGCGATGTTTCCGGCGAAGGCGTGCAACAGGCGCTGCTCAAAATCCTCGAAGGCACCACGTGCAACGTCCCGCCGCAGGGCGGTCGCAAGCACCCGCATCAGGAATATATCCAGGTCAACACCGAACACATTTTGTTCATCTGCGGCGGCGCGTTTATCGGCTTGGACAAGATCGTCCAGCGCCGCATTGGCGGGCACGCGTTGGGGTTTGGGAAAGAGGACGAGACCATGGCCGTGTCGGAGCGGGGCAACGTCAATGAACGCGTCGAGCCGGAAGACCTGCTAAAATACGGGATGATCCCCGAGTTTGTCGGCCGGCTGCCGGTGGTATCGGTGCTCCGCGAGCTGACCGAGCCCGAGTTGATCGCCATTCTCACCGAGACGAAGAACGCGATGATCAAGCAGTACAGCAAGCTTTTCGCGATGGAAGGCGTCCACCTGAATTTCACCAAGGACGCGCTACAGGCGTTGGCCGAGGCGGCGTTGAAGAAGGGGACGGGCGCGCGCGCGCTGCGATCGCTGCTGGAGAAGCTCATGCTCGATTTGATGTACGAGATCCCGTCGCGCGACGATATCGCCGAAGTCACCATCAACCGCGGCGTCGTCGACGGCAAACGCGAACCCCTCATCCGCAAGAAGCAGTCGAAAGACGCGGCGTAGCGGAGCATCTACTCGCAGTTGTCATCCCGAGCTTGTCGAGGGATCTCGATTGCGTTTCCAATCTTGTCGCCCCGTTCCTACCACAGATTCGCACACGGATCGCCGCCGATAGAAGACTGAGGGGTGTTTTATGGATAGCAGTGTCCATAGGTGCGGACAGGCTGATACATTGTAGTACAATGTATCGAGGGGGGCGGCCAGGATAAGGTAGCGCCCGGGCGGCATGACGGGCGGAGAGATTGTGAGAGGGCGGAGCGATACCTGTCAGTGGCAGGCATCTCCCCAGAACGACGCGGATCACAAATGATGCTTCGTGAGGTAACCCCAGCTATACTTTCGGATGGTACTACATCAACGAACAACTACAGACCAAAGAGTTGATACCAATTCCCAGTCCGATTCGAACGGAAAGGGAGGCGGGGATGTTGAAACAGTCAGATTTGAAGCCGAGGCGCTTATGGGTACGTCGGTTTCTGGCCCAAGACCTTGCCTTTCAGGTTCAGCAAGGTCATGTCAGTACCCTCCGTGGTGAGGGAGAAGCTGGTTCCGACAGCATCGCCCAAGCCGACCAACTTCAGTTTAGATAGCTGGGTTTTGGGGCTGTACGTGCCGGTGATTTGGTATTCTAGTTGCCGGCCGTTTGACAGCGTTACGGTGCCGGAGCCGGAGATTGTATTTGCAGACAGAATGGGGTTTATGGTCAGGGTCCAGCCACCACTGACGTCAGCGGACAGAGGCACTGTGAAGGACTCGGTCCCGGCCGAGCACTTCCCGCCAACGGGACAGAGGCGGGCTGAGCCGCTCACGTAAAGGGTCGGCGGAATGAACGCCGCGGTCTCCCTTATGCTAGCGGTCGCTGAGTAGGCGATGCCGCCGCGCACACCGGAAAGGCTTTCGTTTTCTTTCAAGCTGGCGCGGACCATGCCGGGTGACGGGACTGTCTTCCCTGCTATCGGGCCGCTTCCCTCAACGGAATCCGAGCCATTGACATAGGTTTCGGTTCTGGTGCCGGTGATAAGCCCGCTTGCCTGCTGTTGAATGGTCTCGATCACGGTGTCTGTGCCGCTGGTGGTGTCGACGTTGGTGTAGCTGCCGCTTACGTCCCACAGCGGTGGGCTCGTGAAGACGTAATGCTTTGAGCCAGACTCGGGCTGAACCGTCACAGTCCAATAAAAGACGCCCTTGTCGGTCTCGGTACACTCCGCCACCTCGTTGGAGTCGTCAATGTTGTAGCCGAGGTAGTAGGTTCTCGGTGTGGTTGCCGCCGGAATGGTGACGGGTTGGGTTATGGACACGCTTCCACCGTCCGGGCACCCGTTCACAGGTGTTTCGCGAAAGGGTGAAACACCAGCGAAACTGGAATCGGTTGACCAATAGAAGCCGACATGAAATGTACCCGCTACGGCACTGCCACTCGAACAAGCTTCGTTAGTAATCGTGATAGAAACCGTGACTGTGGTGCCTGCGGGCGGACTCATATTATCTAGGGAATCGGTGTCCCTCGTTAAGTCAGACTCAGGTGTCGGGGCGAGGGCATTGACAAGATTGCTTCCGGCGGGTGTGCCCCACCCGGTGCAAAGATCGTAGCCCGGAGCGGCGAGAAACTGAAACGGGCTATAATATGTTTTGTTGTTACCCACTGTGATGTCGTGGAAGCAAGAAGCATACGCCGTCCCTTTGCCGACCGCGTAGATGGCCGGATTGATCAAACCGGCACTGGGCTGCCCGTTCATCGAAGCCTGCTGATTAACCAGCGCCATAAAGCCCGCCCACAGCGGCGTTGCGCAACTGGTGCCGACGTACGCGCCTGATCTGCCGTTGCCGTGGATGACCCAAATATTGTCTGCAACCATGGCGACGTCTGGAACGTTACGCATCAAGGTCGATCCGCCATTAAGAGACATACTCACCTCTTGTTGCCAACTTGGAATTGTGCATGTGGTGCTGATGCCGCCACCGCTTGCATCGTTGGTCTCGCCGTATCCGGTGCCCACGTTATCGTTCCAAACCGTCTCCGCGACCCAAGAGCCGCCTGCGCCCGTCGTTGCCAACGTCGTTCCCCCAACCAGTGTGACATTTGAGCTATCCATTTGCTGCTGGTCGGGCCACAGGTCGGTATACGCGCCATTGTCACCCGATGCCTGGAAGAACGATTGCCCTTGGGCAGCAAACTGCTGATAGATTTGCTCTGTTGTAGCGTCAATAGGGTAAGTCCATGAAGCACTGAGCTGGCTTGCCAGGTCGTCGGTGGCCATTTTGTTCAAAATGTCGTTGGCGTTACTGCCGAAGGGGGCCTCATATACAATCACCTTCGAAAGGCCTGGCGCCATGGAAATTGCCATCTCAATATCTAATGACACCTCGTCATCACCATCGCCTGGGATCGAAACCCCGCCATCGACCGCGACATTTACGAGCGGCACGTCTGGCAACCCAGCCTGGCTCTCGTAAGAAGTAATGTCATTTGCGTAATAGCCGTCCAACTGAAACAGACCGACCGCCTGTCCGGTGCCAGTGAGAGAAACACCCGGAACGTATGCAGCTCTGAAGTCATAGCCCATGTAGTTTCCGCTTGGCCCTGAACCACTGGCCGGTGTTGCATTTGCCGCCTTGCGTTGAGCAGGTACTGGAGCGCTTAACCGATGTGGCACGATATAATTGTCTAGGCCGGTGATGTGGAAGATCGGGACGGTCAGATCGAGGGATGGCTCGGTATCAGGTGCATAGAACTGACGGTTTTCCGTCGGGTGCTGGTAAAGGTGCATGCTGACGTGAAAAACCCGTTCGATGTCGGCAACCGATGCACGCACGTCCAGCAGGGTTCGATTTGAGTGGGTCCCGGTTACAGTGAACCCGTTCGCTTTAACGAACTCGACGACCGCTTGGTAGTCTTGCTCGGTTGGCCCAAATCTCCCTGCAAATTGTTCGGGCTTGAGCCATCGGTGATACTCAGGGCTTGATGGGGTGTATTGTTGTTGCAGCAGGTTGGCAAATGCTTCGCGATTGCGTAAGGGTAGCCCGATGACCAAATCCAAAGTCATTGAAGTTGGAAGCCTATCCACGGGCTGTAAGCTCAGTTTTGCCACGACCGCTGGCACATGACCTTGCAGCATCTGTCTCTCTACTGCGGAAGCATGCTGTGTTGGTTCAAGCCCAAGCATGATAAAGGCAATCCACACAAGGGGATTTGTTCTTGGATTGTTCGCATTCACGGTTGCATCCGATTGATTCCGCACATCGCAACACCTCGACGCAGACAGGACGCTTTCTCAGGCCATAGGGCTGGCCTCCAAACGGGTGAACGAACGCCTTTATACGGTGGGCTTTTGTCGGAGAGCAAGGCATTTCGTGGTAGCTGCGAATGACGCGATTGTGCCGATTTTCCGATGACTCGGCGGGACGGGCGGGCGTTGGCCGTATGTGTACAGAATTCGGCGCGCACGGCGGTCGTGACCTGTGGACAGCACTGGACCGCCGCGTGAGGGCACGCGGCCTACAACGAGAGACTCTTCGACAAGCTCAGGGGGACGAACGGGGAGAGGCGATGAGCGGCCACGACGGAGCGTGGCCCTCCACCGGTCGAATGTTTGTATTGTATTGACCATGCATCCAAAGTTCTCCATCACATACTGCCGTGACAACAGAGACCCTTCGACAAGCTCAGGGTGACAACCGGAAAGCGCCGCACATGCCCGAGGGGGTGTGGAATGCGTACCTGTTCCAGGTGTTCAACACGGCGTCATTCACGATCATGACGAGCACGCCGATGCTTCTGTATTTCAAGAAGCTGGGCGCGTCGGCCACGGTGTTGGGAATTGTCGTGGCGCTGCCGTCGCTGATGAACATCCTTCAAATTCCCGCCGCGCAGTTCGTGGAGAAGATGGGCTATCGGGCGTTTGTGGTCCGGGGGTGGACGCTACGGAGCGCGTTCATACTCGGCATTGCGGGCGTGGCGATGCTGCCGGGGAAGATCGACCCGATGACGCGGATTTCGCTGTTGCTGTTTCTGTTGTTCGCGTTCAACGCCTCGCGCGGCATCTCGCTGTGCGGATATCTGCCGTGGATGACCCAATTGGTTCCCGAAAAAGTGCGCGGTCGGTACGTCTCGGGTGATCAAACGTCAGCCGCGCTGGCGACGTTGGGCACGATGATCGTCTCGACGATCTACCTGAAGGCACCGGAAGCGAAGTACGCCTACGGACTGCTGTTTGTTGGGGGATTTGTGGCGATTCTTCTGAGCCTATGGTTCCTGCAGCGCATTCCGGACGTGCCGGTTCTGCCGACAGCGGCCAGCCCGGAGAACGTGCCCTACAAGGAGATGCTGTTTCATCCGCCGTTTTTCCGGTTGATGGTCTACAACGCGGCGCTGCTGTTTTCCATAGCGGGCGCGGGCGTCATCTGGATTCCGTTGTTGCGCGACTCCTTTGCGGCAACCGATTCCCTGATTCTGGGAATGATGGTGTTGTGGAGCTTCGTGAGCGCGGCGTGCCTGTGGGGATTCGGCCGTCTGGTGGACCGGGTCGGGAGCCGTCCGCTGCTGGGACTGGCGACGATGACGATGGTGGTGCACTTGACTTTGTGGTGTTCGGTGGCGGCGCGCGTGTTGCCGTTCCGCCTGCCGGCGATCATCCTGATTCAGTCCACGTCGGCCATTGGCATGGCGGCGTTCAACCTCGCGAACACGCGGCTGGTGATGGCGTCGGTGCCGCAGATGGGGCGAAGCCACTTCTTCGCGTTGTACACCGTGGTGACGAGCCTGATATCGGGTATCTTCCCAATCTTCTGGGGGATCCTGCTCGATGCGCTGGCCGGTTGGGGCGGTTCGTGGTCGCGATGGCAATGGAACCAGTACAGCCTGTTGTACGCGGCGATGGCGGTCGGCATGACGGTCGCCCTGGCGCTGCGCAGTCGTGTCTCGGAAGCCCACGCAATGACGACCGATGCGTTCCTGCGCGAACTGCTGGTGAAAACGCCCAGCCGGGCGATCAGCCGCCTGCTGTCGCGCCGTCCGGTGCCGTGACGCTGGGCTTGCCCCTGTGAGAGATTGTTCCTATTGTGTCCAAGGGGATGATCGCACTTGTTGATTACGGAATGGGCAACCTGCGGAGCGTGGAGAAAGCGCTGGCGCGGGTCGGGGCCGACGTGCGCATCGTCAGCGACGCTCCGTCGGTGCTGGCGGCGGACGCCGTGGTGCTGCCGGGCGTCGGCGCGTTCGGGGATTGCATGGCGAATCTGGAGAAGGCGGGGTTGACCAGCGCGATCCGCGATTTTATCGGGACGAAGCGACCGTTCCTCGGGATTTGCCTCGGGTTTCAAGCGTTGTTCGAGTCGAGCGAGGAGACGGCGGGGGTGCGAGGATTGGCGGTGTTCCCCGGCACGGTGCCCCGATTCGGAATCGGGGCCAACGGTCTGAAGGTGCCGCACATGGGCTGGAACGAGCTCCAAATCCGAAAACCGGGCTGCCCGTTGCTCGAAGGCGTGGCCGATGGCAGCCGCGTGTATTTCGTGCACAGCTACTACTGCAAGCCGAAAGAAGCAGCGGTCGTTTGTGGCACAACGGAGTATGGCATCGAATTCTGCTCGATGCTGTGGACGGACAACGTGTACGCGACGCAGTTTCACCCGGAGAAATCGCAGGCCGTTGGATTGAAAATGTTGGAGAATTTCGTCAGCCTGAGCGGGGCGAAGAAGAAGCGTAACCGCGAATGACAACGCGACCTTTTCTGATTTTTCCCGCCATTGATTTGAAGGGGGGCAAGGTGGTGCGTTTGCAACAGGGACGCGCCGAGGCGGCCACGGTGTACAGCGACGACCCGGGTGCAGTGGCAAAGCGCTGGGAGGACGACGGGGCGCGGTATCTGCACGTCGTCGATCTGGACGGCGCGTTCGAAGGCGAGCCGCGCAACTGGGACGGGGTCCGGGCGATCCTCCGGGCCGTGCAGATTCCGATTCAACTCGGCGGGGGTCTGCGTCGCCGCTCGCAAGTCGAGGAGGCGCTGGAAATGGGCGTCACCCGGGTGGTGCTGGGCACCAAGGCGTGCGACTCGCTGGATTTTGTCAGCGCGCTGATCCAGGATTTTCATACACGGATCGTCGTGGGCATCGACGCGCGCGACGGCCTCGTCGCCGTAAAGGGCTGGACGGAGAAAACGACGCTCACGGCGAATGAATTTGCCCAGCAGGTGACCCGGCTCGGCGTTCAGAACATCGTGTTCACCGACGTGTCAACGGATGGGATGCTGGCGGGGCCGAATTACACCGCCATTGCCTCGGTATGCGGCGTGGTCACCTGCAACGTGATCGCCAGTGGCGGGATCAGCGGCATCGACGATGTTGTCCGTCTGCGACACCTCGCGGAACACCTTCCCAACCTCGCGGGCGTCGTCATCGGCAAGGCGCTGTACGACGGGCGGATTGATTTGAAGCAGTTGGAAGGGTAAGGGCGAGCCAAGAAGAGGGACAACCCTTCGACTTCGCTCAGGGAGCGGGTTGGATGAGGACGTAGCCGGTTTGATTGGTTCCGAAGAAGAGGCCGGCACCAATCTGGCTGGTCTGAAGTTGATTGGTCTGAAGCAGGTAGCCGGTGAAGAACACGATCTTGTTGATGTCCAGGTTGGTGAACCCGCCGCTGAGCAGGCCTGTCGATGGCGTGATGCTAAAGGACAAGTTGTCGGGGCCGGGATTGGTGACGGTGGCGACTCCATTGGAGTCGATGACCACGTCTTTGACGAGGTTGCTCGACAGGTTGCCACCGGCGAGGGTGACCTGGGCGGTGCCGGCCACGGTCAGGCCGTTCTTCTTCGACGGCGTGATGTAGGCGGCGCCCTGCAAGGTCGGGCTGGTCGTGAACCCGTCGCGGTAGAAGTGGTCGCCGTGCGTGGGGGGTTTGAACCAATCCAAGGTGGCGCCAAACGCATTGGTGGCAGGGAAGGTGATTCGTCCGAGCACGGAGCCGAGTTTTCCGTCGTAGAGGAGATCGTAGATCGGGAAGGTGCCGATGCCGGAGATGGGACCGTTGGCCTGGAACGACGTGCCGTCGCCGAGGACGCCCCGCATGTGCAGCCTGCCGAGCTTCGCGACGGTCAGCGTTCCGTAGCCGAATCCCTGGGGGACGGTCGTATCATTGGTGTTGGCCGGGGCGATGATGAAGGTAAATCTGCCGAACTGAGGACAGGGATTCGTGTTGACGAACACTCCCGCGGCATCCGTCAGAAACTCGGACGTAAACACCCCATTCGAGATGGTGCCGTCGATTTCATTGGTCCCACCGCCGACGTTATTCAATTGGAATATAATCTGGAGTGGGTTCGGGCCCCGGGGAGGAACGACGTTTGTTGTGGTGCCCGAAGGATCAAGTGTTCCCCTGATCGCCGACGACGTATTGCCCATCTTGAGCTTGCCCGTGAAATATCCTGTGAACCGCAGGTTGAGATTGAGAAAGCCAGAACTGGCCGTAGTGAGGGCGTTGGTTTGCGTGGCGAGACCGGTATAGGTTCCCCCCGGAAACGCCGTGAATCGGAACACCGTGCCATGGAGGCCGGGCCCGCCGAAACCCGTCGTTCCATAGAAATAGTTATCGACGCCCTGGACGAGGCCCGCATAGGGGATGCCGCCAACGACGTCACCGAGGAAACGGCCCAAGGTGTTGAGTCCGCTGGTGTTGAACACGCCATTCGAGTTCATCTGGAACAGCGTGCCGTAGCCGTACCCCCCGAGGAAGGTCGTGCCGTAAAACAAACCGTCTTTGGCTTGCAGGAGAGACGAGCCGGGCCTCTCGCCGTCCCCCCCGCCAAAGTCGAACAGTGTGGTAAACGTCCCTTGCGAACTGACCTTGAATGCCGTCCCATAGCCACGATCCCCGCCGAAGGGAGTTGTTCCGTAGAAGTATCCGTCGGAGAAGCTTTGGATGAGCGCTGCCGCGGGGTATCTGCCGTCGGCCCTGGTGAACTGATAGATCGACGTGAACGCGCCGTTGGAGCTTATCGAAAACACCGTGCCGTAGGTGTTGGAGCCGCCGATCGAGGTTGTTCCATAAAAGTTACCGTCGGTGGCCTGAACCAGCCCGGCTTTCGGGATGGCGCCATTGGTGCCGCCGGGAAAGGAGTACAGGGTGGTGAAGGTCCCGTCCGAGGTGATCTGGAAAACGGTGCCGCTGCTGTTGGCGCCGCCTTGGGACGTTGTCCCGTACAAATTCCCGTCGCTGCCCTGAATCACGCCACCCAACGGATAGCCGCCGTCGGCGCCGCCAGTGAAACCGTGCAGTGTCGTCAATGTTCCTGCGGTGGTGATCTGAAACACCGTGCCCGTGTCATTGACGCCGCCGCGCGTCGTCATTCCGTAGAAATTGCTGTCGCTTCCCTGAAAGAGCCCGGCGATCGGGGTGGCTCCGTCATCGCCGCCCGTGAAGCTGTACAAGGTCGTCACCGTCGCAAGGTTCGTTATCGTCCCGACGATATTTGTCACGCCCACGGTCAGCCGGAACACGGTGCCGGTGTTGTTGGCACCTCCTTGGGACGTTGTCCCGTAGAAATTCCCGTCGCTGGCCTGAATGAGCCAGGATTCCGGGAGCCCGCCATCGGCGCCTCCGGTGAAGCCGTAGAGCCGGGTCCACACGACGAAGTTCGTGATGGCGTCGCAGCGGCAACTGAGAAACCCGATGAGGACAACGGTCGCTAGAATCCGGAAACTGGTCATTGATGTCTTCCTTGAATACTCGGCGTCGAGCAAACCATTTTCCCGGCGGGAATGTCGAGGATATTTCGTGGCGGCGAGAGGGAGGAGCACCTCCCCAAACGAGCCGGTGGCACGGAACTTGGTCTGCCCTGATTCAAACGGAGAGAAATTCAGAGGCGGACGACGGCATAACGCCCTGCAAACGCACGGCAACAATCTGTTCATTTTTTCATGCCCGTAAAGTAGCTCGCGACCGGTTTGCCCGTACTCTGGACAAAGACGCTGCCCATCGGTTAAGGTGGGAACCATGGAAAATACGGCAATTGAGGTGTGGGTTTACGGCGTGATCATGATTTTGGGCGGCATCGCGGGATTCGTCAGGGTGGGCAGCAAAGCGTCACTGATCTCGGGAGTTGGTTTCGGGTTGGTACTGCTGGTCACCGGGGTCGGCGTATGGGGCGGCTCCCAGACCAATCTCATGGCGGCGGAGGTTATTGCCCTTCTGTTGGTGGTGTTGTTCGCCATTCGCTACGCCAAGAAGCGGCGGTTTATGCCGGCGGGGATGCTTGCGATCCTCAGCCTGGTGGCAGCCGTGATGTTCGCGCGGGCGTTGAAGTGGTAATGGCTGAGTATTATCTCGATGGCTCCCGAGTACATTTTGAAGCCCGCGCATGGGGCGCGGGACCTTCACATCGACTACCGCGCGGAACTCAACGACCAACAGTTCGCCGCGGTCACGGCCACGGGCGCGGATGACACGGCGAATTCCGGGCCGATGCTGGTCATTGCGGGCGCAGGCAGCGGCAAGACGCGCACGCTCACGTATCGCGTGGCGTGGTTGATCGAGCACGGTGTGCCGCCGGGGCGGATCCTGCTCCTGACGTTCACCAACAAAGCCGCCAAAGAGATGCTCGTCCGTGCCCAGAAACTCATTGAGCCGGATATTACCCACATCTGGAGTGGCACTTTCCATCACATGTGCAATCGGATGCTGCGCCACCATGCGAAGCTGCTCGGCTTCGGCAATGATTTCACCATCCTCGACCGCGAAGACGCGAAGGACATGCTGGATGCGTGCGTAACGGAGGCGGGGATCGACACCAAGCAGGAGCGGTTTCCGAAAGGCGACGTGCTGGCGGATATCTACTCGCTGGCGGTGAACACGGAGCGCACTGTCGAACAGGTGTTGGCCGAACAATACGATTATTTCTCGCATCTGGCGGGGCCGATCAAGACGTTGCGCGAGGTGTACCGCGAACGCAAGCTCAAGGCCAACGCGATGGACTACGACGATCTGCTCGTCAATACGCTGCGGCTGTTTCAGGAGCACGGCGAGATCGCCGCGCGCTATCGCGAACAGTTCTTGCACGTGTTGGTCGACGAGTATCAGGACACCAACAAGATTCAGGCGGAGCTGATCGACTCCATCGCGATGGTGCATCGCAACCTGATGGTCGTCGGCGACGACGCGCAATCGATCTATTCGTGGCGCGGGGCGAACTATCGCAACATCCTCGAATTCCCGAAGCGGTACCCGAGCGCGCGGACGTTCAAGATCGAGGTCAACTACCGCAGCGTACCAGGCATCCTCGCGCTGGCCAACGACGCCATCAAGGGCAACATCCGCCAGTTTGCCAAGAACCTTGTGGCCGTCCGCTCCGGCGGCGCAAAACCGTGGCTCATCCCGTGCCCCGACAGCAACCAGCAATCGGCATTTGTCGCCCAACGCATTCTGGAATTGCGCGACGAGGGCGTGCCGCTCAACGACGTGGCCGTGCTGTATCGCGCGCACTACCACGCCATGGAATTGCAGATGGAACTGACACGGCGCAACATCCCGTACGTCATCACCAGCGGACTGCGGTTCTTCGAGCAGGCGCATGTGAAGGACGTCAGTTGTTTCCTGAAAATCGCCGTCAACCCACACGACGAGATGGCGTTCAAGCGCATCTTGAAATTGCTGCCCGGCATCGGCGCGAAAATCGCCGACAAGCTCTGGGCGAAGTTCCATCCGGTCCTGGCCGAGGGCAAACCGTTGCTGCTCACAAGCGAGGCGATCCCGAAGAAGGCGGTCGATGAGTGGAAGAAGGCCGCGCAGGTATTAAATCAATTGCGGCGGATGGAACCCAAGCGCGCGGCGGAGATGATCGAGCAGGTGATCGAGGGTTTCTACGCCAGCTACTTGAAAGTGAAATTTCCGAACGCGCGGTCGCGTGAGGAGGATTTGCATCAATTGGCCTCGTTCGCGATGCAGTTTGAAACGATTGACGATTTCCTCAGTCAGCTCGCGTTGTTGACGAACCTCGAAGCCGAGGATGCGTCGTTACGGGCATCGAACGAGCAGGAGTTCGTGCGGCTCAGCACCGTCCACCAAGCGAAAGGCCAGGAATGGCGGGCCGTATTCGTGATCGGGCTGTGCGACGGCATGTTCCCGCTCGCGCGTTCGCTTGACAACCTGGAAGGCGAGGAGGAAGAACGTCGGTTGTTTTACGTCGCCGTGACGCGGGCGAAGGACGAGTTGTATCTCACGTACCCGGTCTTTCGCCTGACCGGCGGCGATACGGGCGGCTTCCAGCGTCCGTCCCGCTTTATCGCCGAACTGCCCAAGACCCACTACCAGGAATTCTCCCTGCGCAATCAGGGCGGACATTGGTAAACAACCGGACCCGGCTGACGGAGCACGTCAGTTGAGTTCGGTTCCATCCGGACGGCTGAGATAAGGATGGCACGCCGAGACCGCTCGATATGGTGTGGAACTGGCGACGTAGGCTCGGAAAACCAAAATTTGTTGGACTTGGCTGATTTGTGCTGCTATACTTTGCCCCGTTGGAGAAGCGAAGAGGCTGGCGTCTCGGTTGCGTTTTCCTCTCCCGTCTTTCCAGAATCGCAGGGTGCGTTGGCGATCACTGGAATGTGTCGGGACTAGTCGCGAGCACAATTCAATAAGGGCAAATCAGCATGAAAAGGTATGAACACATTCTCATTCACATCTCAATTGTTGCGTTGCTCCTGGGGGCTGCACAATTCGCCAGGGCCGCGTGCAGTTTGAACATTGTCAGTGCCGGCCCCTGCCTGGCGGACGGCACGACGGGCAACCCCAGCGTGGGTGACGAGTACGGCCTTAAGCTGGCACTCAAGATTACCGGCACGCCCTCGCAGTCCTTCGATATCGTGTTTACGATGGCCAATATCTCGTACACGAACACCTTCACCCACGGCGCCGGCAACTGGACGTTGTACTACGATTACCTCCTGGATTTGGATGATCCGATTCCTTGGAGTGTCGTCCTCGATCCCGCCGGCGTCAGCGGCAATACCAACCCGACCAATACGGCCAGCGGCACATTCACACCGACCCCGCCAATCACCGCGACCGACCTGTTTGATCCGATAGTGTGGAACGGCTACGAGTCCTACCTCCTGACCTTCATCAGTAACCCCACGTTGCTGTATGTCGTGTTCGGCAACCCCACCACGCACGGCGCGCAAACCGTTCTTTCCGTCAACGGCCCGGCCGACGCGGAACTCATCGTGACCGCGCCTTACAGTCTGCCGATCTTTCAAACCGTCTTCTCGAACTCGTCCGCCAGTACGTTCTCCGACACGAACAACTTCGTGGTGCAAGTGAGCCGGACACGCGTGAACCCCACCGTTCTCCGCACGAACACCTGGGCCGACATGAGCTCGCTCGCGAGCAATTGGACGGTGTGGCTCGCCCCCGATGCCCGCTGCGAATCGACCAACCCGCTGATTACCAGTTTCGTCCAGACATCCCTGCCAACCAATTACCTTTCAACGTTGACCCCGTACGACACCGCCCGCACGCTGCATAAAGCGGTGATGAAAGCGCTGAGATACGAGGAACCACCGCCGGCGATTGACGCGGTCGGCGTGCTGGAAGAAGGGATAGGGGATTGTGGCGGATTCTCGGCCCTGCTCGTCGCCTCGTTGCGTAACGTCGGCATTCCCGCGCGCTGTATATCCGGGTTTCGCCAGGGCGAGCAGATCCCACATGTCCGCGTCGAATTTCACTTGCCGGGCACGGAGTGGATCGTCGCCGATCCGACCGACGGTAACACCAATGATCCGACCGGCACCTACGCGTACGATTTTGGTGTGACGTCCGACGGCAACCGGTACGTGGCCGTGGACGCTGGCGATGCCCACGACCTGTCGTATTACACCTACGAGTTTATCCAAATCCCCAATTACATTGAATTCGGTGGCACAGGCGGTTCGTATACCTCATTCTACGCTCTCGCGTCGACGCCATCGGTCGCCGTGGAAGCCAGTCCATCCGACGCAGCGACTGTGACCGGCGAAGGAGCCTATACCGAGGGCACGAGTGTGCAGATTGGCGCGACCGCCAATCCAGGCTGGACGTTTACCGCTTGGAGCGACGGCAGTACTCAGAATCCGCGGACGGTCACAGTCCCGGCGGGCCAGACCAACTACATCGCCGATTTTGTCTCGGAGTCGACGAATTCATCGACAGCCACCATCACCGTGTTGGCCAATCCGACGGACGGCGGCACGGTTACGGGAGGCGGAACCTACGCCGTTGGTTCTTCGGTGCAAATCTCGGCGACTGCAAACAGCGGCTGGACGTTCACCGGCTGGAGCGATAGTGGTGCGCAAACGCACGACATCATCGTGCCTGCGGACGGCGGAACCTACACGGCGAGTTTCACCCCTGCCGCTTCATGCATCTACACCCTGAGCGCGACGAGCGTCACATTGCCCGCGAAAGGCGGCTCGAAAAACGTGGGCGTGAAAGTCAAGGGTACCGACTGCGCGTCGTGGACGGCCAGCACCACGAATAGTTGGATTACGATCACTACCAGCAGCGGTACCGGCGCCGGTAAGGTTTTTTACAGCGTCCCTGGCAACACGAACAAAACGACTCTGAGCGGCACGATGACGATTGCGGGTGAGACGTTTACGGTCAATCAGGCGGCTGGTGGATGCACGTTCAAGCTGAGCCCGAAGGACGGGAAACTCAAGTCGACAAGCGGTTCGGCCACCGTGAGCGTGACCCCAAACTTCGGCGACTGCGACTGGACCGCCAGCACCACGGATAGCTGGATCACCATCACGAGCGGCGTCAGCGGCACCGGTAAGGGGACAGTCAGTTACACCGTCCCGGCCAACACCAACACCACGGCGTTGACCGGTTCCATCACCATCGGCGGCGAGACGTTCGCTGTAACACAAGCGGGTGTGAGGTAACGGGACCGGCACGGCTACGCGAATTGGCTGCCACGCGGCGTACGAGGGATTGCTTTGACGCAGTTCCGGACAGCGAATCCGTCTTTATTTGGACAAATCGCAAGTTCCCTGTGCCATTGACAAGGATTGTGGTGTCTCATATCGTAGCGGTGAAAATGTGATGGTAGCGACTGTCGACACAATACCGGTGGATCTGCGGCAACTGCTTCAGCAGACGGGACTGTTCACGGACAAGCAAATTTCCGAGGCGCTGTCGAGCCCGCAAGCCGCCGCGCAACCGCTCATTACGACGCTGGTGAAATCGGGAGTCGCACCGGAAGACAAGTTGCTCCAAGCTCTGGCCCAAGCGCTGCACCTGCCATTCACGAGGATCACCGACAAAGAGATCGATGCGGTTGCGCGCCAGAAGGTCCCGACCAAGGTGGTGTTCCAACACAACGTCATGCCGATGCGCGCCGAGAACGGGACGTTGCTGGTGGCCGCTCACGACCCATTCAACCTCACCATGCTCGAAGCCGTCCGGCTCGTCACCAAATCGCGCGTCCAACTGGCCTTGTGCACGCAGGCCGACATCGCCAAGGCCCTGAAACGGTATTACGGGGTGGGCGCGGAGACGCTCGACGAGCTGTTGCAGAAGAACGTGCTGGACATCGACGAGATCGCCGAAGTGACGAAGGACGATCTGGAAAGCGGCGACCAGGAGGCGAGCGTGGTCAAGTTTGTAAACCAGATCATCGGGGAGGCGTACAAGGAGCGGGCGACGGACATTCACATGGAACCGATGGAGAACGACCTGCGCATCCGCTACCGCGTGGATGGCGTGCTGCACCAGACGCCCGTGCCGCCACACCTGAAACGGTTCCAGGCCGCGATCATTTCCCGCATCAAGGTCATGTCCAACATGGACATTGCCGAACGCCGCCTCCCGCAGGACGGGCGCATCAACGTCCGCAGCAGCGGCGCGGAAATCGATGTGCGTGTTTCAACCATTCCGACCGCCTACGGGGAAAGCGTCAGCTTGCGGCTGCTGACGCGCAGCAGCATCTTTCTCGGGCTCGAAAGTTTGGGCCTGAACAAAGAAGAGGAAAAGATCGTCCGCAAACTGATTGATTTGCCGCATGGAATCATCCTCGTTACCGGGCCGACTGGCTCGGGCAAATCCACGTCGTTGTACGCGTTTCTCAGCACGATCAACTCGATTGACCAACGGATCATCACCATCGAGGAACCCGTCGAATACGAACTGCCGGGCGTCAACCAGATTTCGGTGAAGTCGGAAATCGGGCTGACGTTTGCCAGTGGACTGCGCCACATTTTGCGGCAGGACCCCGACGTGATCATGGTCGGCGAAGTGCGCGACCTGGAAACGGCGGAGATCGCCATTCGCGCGGCGCTGACGGGGCATCTGGTGTTCTCCACGCTCCACACGAACGACGCGCCCGGCGCGATCACGCGGTTGATCGATATGGGCATCGAGCCGTTCCTGGTGAGTTCCTCGGTCGAGGCATTGATTGCCCAGCGCCTGATCCGCACGAATTGCAAGGCGTGCAAGGAGGAGTACAAACCCGGACTTGAATTTCTCCAGGAAGTCGGGTTTCCCGCCCAGGATATTGGCAAGGTGAAGTTCTATCGCGGGCGCGGCTGCGAAGAGTGCCGGTTTACGGGGTTCAAGGGGCGCTCGGCCATTTACGAAATCCTCGTGATGTCGGAGGCGTTGCGGCCCCTGATCATTGAACGCGCCTCGTCCAGCGCCATCAAGCAAATGGCGATCAGCCACGGGATGAAGACGCTCCGCGATGACGGGTGGGACAAGGTCCGCCTCGGCGTGACGACGGTGGAAGAAATCGCGCGGGTCACGCAGGAAGACGAAGAACTGACCGGCACGTGAGTCAGCCGCCATCGCCCGATGTGGGGTGGAACGTGGTGCAACCCGTGTTTTTGGGATTGAGCACCGCGTGGAACAAAGTATCCTGTTCGGTGTCGAACTAACGACCATCACAATGCCGATGTTCCAATACAAAGCCAAGACGCGCGCTGGCGAACTGGTGAGCGGGTCTCTCGACGCCGGCGACCGACGCGCGGCATTGGCCGAGCTGGCCAAGCTGGGGTTTTTTCCGCTGGCGGTGGATTCGGCCGAGGCGGATCAGCTGGCCCAGGAC